>NZ_JAXCWF010000001.1:0-805706 GCF_034044945.1 Flavobacterium sp. CFBP9031 | reverse complement strand
GCCCGCCTGCGCAGATGGTACTGCAGTTTTGTGGGAGAGTATGTCGTCGCCTTTCTTTTGAAAACCCTATCCAAATCGGATGGGGTTTTCTGTTTTTGGATGTTTTAGTAAAACTGCCTGATGGCTGATAATGGCCGCTTATCAATAGATGGCCGCGTTAGTGATGGGAGCGTTAGTGATGGGAGCGGCATCCTTTTGCGGGGCACGAAGGGCTTCTTTTTCCCATAGACATCCATCCGCAAAAGATACAGCGGACAGCACGGCCCGCAGGGAAACGCCATTGACATTAGAAAGCTTGAGCCTATAATTGTTAAATTATAGACAATTGTTGGCTGTTAAATATTGATACTTTAGACTTTTTGGATTTGAATGAGTATTTTTGTGTTTAAATTACTTTTTAAACATGAAGAAAAATATTTTATTGTTAGCGCTTCTTGCCGTAACAGGCTTAAGTGCACAACAACGTCCAAAGTTAGTCGTGGGTATAGTTGTCGATCAAATGAAAATGGAATATTTATATCGTTTTTCAGATGATTTTTCTCCAAATGGCTTTAAAAGACTAATGAATGATGGATTTACTTTCCAGAATATGCATTACAATTATATGCCAACTTATACTGCTCCTGGACATGCTTCAATCTACACAGGTACAACTCCAGCGACTCACGGAATTGTAGGTAACGAATGGTTTAGCAGAATGCTTGGTAAAGAAACGTACTGTACTGACGATGCTGGTGTTAAAACAGTAGGTGATGGTACGGCAGAAGAAGGTGCGATGTCTCCAAAAAAACTTCAAAGCACTACAATTACTGATGAAGTTAGAATGGCTACTAATTTTACTGGAAAAGTTATCGGAATGAGTTTAAAAGATCGCGGTGCTATATTACCAGCTGGTCATTTTGCGAATTGGGCATTTTGGTACAGTAAAACGGGTTCTTTTATTTCTAGTACTTTTTATGGAGAGAAATTACCTGAATGGGTTACCGAATTCAATAATGAAAAAAACTACTTAAAATATATTAATAAAGGTTGGGATTTATATAAACCAGCTTCTGTTTATAATGAAAGTCTTCCAGATAATAATCCGTATGAAGGGAAATTATATGGAAGTGCTGCACCAGTTTTTCCATACGATTTAAAATCTATGTATGAGAAAAATGACGCTGGTGTTATTAGAGCGACGCCTTTCGGAAATGATTTGCTAGCTGAATTTGCAAAAAGAGCTATTGAGAAAGAAGAATTGGGTAAAGACAATATTACAGACTTTTTGACTGTAAGTTTTTCTTCTACAGACTACGTTGGGCACTTGTTAGGGCCAAGATCTATGGAACTTCAAGATACTTACTTGAGATTGGATCAAACCATTGCTGATTTTTTAGCATATCTCGACAAAACGGTTGGTAAAGGAAATTATTTGCTTTTCTTAACAGCTGACCACGCTGGTGCAGAAAATGTAATTTATCTTAAAGACCGTAAGTATAATGTAGATAATTACCCTTCTAAAGAGGTTAAGAAAAGCTTACAGGAATTTTCAACTAAGACTTTTGGAGTAGATTTAGTTCAAAATTATTCAAACTTTAATGTGTTCTTCAATAAACAAATTATTAAGGATAAGAAATTGGATCTTGATAAAGTTAAAGATGCTTTTAAAAAGTTTTTAATTACTCAGCCACAGGTTAAAAAGGTTTATACTGAAGAGGAAATTTTAGCTAATGCTGGAAATGATTATGCTCTTAATTTTGTGGCTAAAGGATATGATGCTACACAAAACGGTGATTTAGTTATTGTAGATAAACCTGGAATGATAGAATATACACCAACAGGAACATCACATGGAACAATTTATAGCTACGATACACATGTTCCTGCTATTTTTTATGGTTGGCACATCAAAAAAGGAGAATCTTACGATAAAAAAGCTATTACAGAGATCGCTCCAACAATAGCGCAGAAAATTAAAGTTACGTTTCCAAATGGAACAGAAGCGAAAGTTATGACTGAAGTTCTAGATAGTAAAAAATAAAAAAAATAAAATACTTTGAAAACCTGTCTTCATGACAGGTTTTTTTATGGCATAAAAAAAAGGCTTTTCAATTAAGAAAAGCCTTTTGTAATAGTGACTTAGTAAGCACTTGTTTAAGTATTAGCCTATGCGTTTGCTAATACTATTTCTTCGTTAAAAGGTAAATTCCAAGCTTCTGCAACTCCTTTGTAAAGGATTTTTCCATTTGCTACGTTTAACCCTTTATTTAGTTCTTCATTTTCAGCACAAGCTTTTTCCCATCCTTTATTTGCTAATTGTACAGCATATGGCAAAGTTGCGTTTGTTAAAGCTAAAGTAGAAGTGTAAGGTACAGCTCCTGGCATATTAGCTACACAATAGTGAACGATATCGTCGATAATGAAAGTTGGGTTTTCGTGAGTTGTTGGAGTACAAGTTTCAATACATCCTCCTTGGTCTACCGCTACGTCAACAACAACAGTTCCTGGACGCATTAATTTTAGCATATCACGAGTAATTAAGTGAGGTGCTTTTGCTCCTGGAATTAAAACTGCTCCAACAATTAAGTCAGCATCTTTAATTGCTCTTGTAATATTGTAGTGATTAGACATTTCTGTGTTTACGTTTGCTGGCATGATGTCATCTAACTGACGTAAACGTGGTAAGCTTAAGTCCATAATAGTAACTTGAGCACCTAATCCAGCAGCCATTTTAGCAGCTTGAGTTCCTACGATTCCTCCACCTAAAACTAATACTTTTGCTGGTGGAACACCTGGAACACCTCCTAAAAGAATTCCTCTTCCTTTTAATGGTTTTTCAAGGTATTTTGCTCCTTGTTGGATTGCCATACGACCAGCAACTTCAGACATTGGAACTAATAATGGTAAGCTTCTGTCTGTTTTTTCTACAGTTTCATAAGCTAAACATACAGCTCCTTTTTCTAACATTGCATGCGTCAATTCTTCAGAAGAAGCAAAGTGGAAGTAAGTAAATAATAATTGATCTTTTTTGATCAATGGATATTCAGAAGCAATTGGCTCTTTTACTTTGATGATCATTTCAGCGATAGCGTAAACTTCTTCGATAGTTGGTAAAACAACTGCACCAGCTTCAGCATATTCTGCATCAGCAAAACCGCTTCCTAATCCAGCAGTAGATTGAACATAAACTGTATGTCCGTGTTTTTTCATTTCAGAGACACCTGCAGGAGTTAAGGCAACTCTGTTTTCATTATTTTTTATTTCTTTAGGAACACCTATTATCATTTTGTTATATTTTTTTGTTTTTATTGAAATTGTTTTACAAATCTACAGATAGAGAATAAATTATGGTTTAACGCATAATAAATAAGAAAATATTATTTTATTTTTTACTTTTACAGAAAAATATTCTGTTTAGAAGCAGATTTTATTCTTTAAAAAGAAAAAATGACTAAATCGGACTAATTTTAATAAAACGTTTTCGTTATGGCTTTAGATGAAATTGACAAAAAAATCCTACGTCTATTACAGGAAGATGCGCACTACACTTTAAAAGACATCGCAAACAAAATAAATTTGTCTTTAACACCTGTTCATGATCGGGTGAAACGTCTTGAGAAAGATGGAATTATAGAAAAATATGTGACGCTTTTAGATAAGAAAAAACTTGGAAATAATTTGACCGTTTATTGTCAAGTTACGCTGACAAAACAGACTTATGATACTTCGGAAGGATTTAATCAGTCGATTTTGAATTTGCCTGAGGTTGTAGAATGCAATTATGTTTCAGGAAACTTCGATTATATGCTGAAAATCATAATTCCAGACATGGAAAGTTACCATCATTTTCACCAGAAAAAATTATCAATACTGCCTGAGGTTTCACTAATAAATACCGTTTTTGTAATTTCAGAAGTAAAGAGCACTACTGTTCTTCCTATTTAAACTAAAACAAAAAACCATCAAGAAAATCCTGATGGTTTTAAGAAAAAAAGTTAGTTTGGTTGAATTAATAATAAGTATAACGTCTTACTTTGGCAATATATTTTGCTAAGCGAATTACTTGATGACTGTAACCATATTCGTTATCGTACCAAATATACAGCACAATGTTTTTTCCATCTTTTGAAACAATTGTTGCATTACTGTCATAAATAGATGGAGCAGAAGTTCCTACTATGTCAGACGAAACCAATTCGTTATTCAAAGAATATTTTATTTGCTCTACCAGTTCTCCTTCGAGGGCGTACTTCTTCATGATTTTATTGATTGCCGTAATAGAGGTAGGTTTCTTAACTTCTAAGTTTAAAACAACAAGAGATCCATTAGGAACAGGAACGCGAATCGCATTCGAAGTTAATTTGCCTTCTAACGACGGTAAAGCTTTTGCTACTGCGCTTCCTGCGCCAGTTTCAGTAATTACCATATTTAAAGCTGCAGCTCTTCCGCGACGGTATTTTTTGTGCATATTATCAACCAAGTTCTGGTCGTTGGTATAGGCGTGAATGGTTTCTAAATGTCCTTTTACAACTCCAAGAGTTTCTTCAACGGCTTTTAGAATTGGAGTAATAGCATTTGTGGTACAAGATGCAGCAGAGAAAATATTTACTTCATCAGGATTAAAATCGTTATGATTAACTCCATGTACAATATTAGGAACACCTTTTCCTGGAGCAGTTAACAAAACTTTATTTGCTCCGTTTGATGTTAAATGTCTTTTTAATGCTTCTTCTGTTGTAAATGCGCCAGTATTATCAATAACTAAAGCGTCATTAATTCCGTATGCAGTATAATCAATCTCTTCTGGCGAATTGGCAGTAATGATATGAACGGTTGTTCCGTTTATAATTAAGGCATTATTTTTAGCGTCGGCTATTACTGATCCTTGGAAATCTCCGTGAATGGAGTCGTATCGTAATAGAGAAGCTCGTTTCTCTAAACTTGATGCGTCATTTTTATCACGGGTAACAATTGCTCTTAATCGCAACTGATTTCCTTTTCCTGTTTTCGACATTAGCTCTCTTGCCAATAAACGTCCAATTCTTCCAAAACCGTATAAAACAACATCTTTTGGCTTGATTTCTTTTGAAGATTTTGCTTTTTTCAGTTTATCAATAACAAAATATCTTGCATCGGGATATTTTTCATCTTCTAAACGATACTCGTAAGTTAGTTTTCCTAGATCTATCTTTGCTGGCGGAAGATCTAATGATAAAACCACTTTTGCAATCTCGACAGAATCGAATATTGTAATTGGTTTTCCAACAAATTCACCAGCATATTGATGAAGATTGATAATATCGCTAACGTTTTTATCCAATAATTGATTTTTGAATAAAACCATCTCGATTGATTTGTCATACCATAAATCGCTTATGACTTTAATTAATTCGACACCTGCTTTTCTTCGGTCGACTTGTAAGGATACCTCTTTTTGGTACAATGATTTGTTACTCATAATTGAAAAAATAAAATGCTCACTATTTTAAAATTTGGCGCAAAAGTATCCATTTCAATCGATTTCGTAAACTATTTTAGCATTTATTTTTGAAAATAAAAAAGTCACCTTAATTTTCTTAAGATGACTTTTTTGAAGTTTTCAGTCGCAGTCAGAGTTTGCAGTTTTTAGTAACCGAAAACTGTGGACGAAAAGGGAGATTTAAATTATAATTCTGAAAATCTCTCCGTTTCTGTTGATCATTTCAATTCTTACGCTTTGTCCTTCGTCTTTTTTACTTAAAAGTTTTGAAACAGTTTCAACGTTGGTTGCTTTTACATTATCAATACTTAGAATAATATTTCCTAGTAGTTCGTTTTGATATTGCATTAAATTTTCATTGCTGATGTTTTTAATTTTAACACCATAATCAATTCTGAATTTTTTCTTGTCAACAGCATCAATGTTTTCTAATTCAATCCCTTTAAATTCGGCACTGTAAAACTCATTTTTGCTTAACGTTACAGGAACTGTTTTGGTTTTTCCTTCTTTAATATAAGTTACTTTTACAACATCGTTTGGACGTTTTGTATTGATATAACCTGATAAATCTGCATAAGTTGCAATATTTTGGTCATCCAATTTTACGATAATGTCACCTTTTGTTAAACCAGCTTTTTCTGCACCTGAGTTTTTAGAAACTCTATTAATATAGAATCCTTGTGTTTCTGTTACTCCCAATTCTTTAGAAGCCGTTGCATTTAATTCACCTCCTTCAACACCAAGAATACCTCTTTGAACATTTCCGTATTCCATAATATCCTCAATAATTTTACGAGCAATATTAGAAGGAACCGCAAAAGAATATCCAACATAAGAACCTGTCATAGAAGAAATCATGGTATTGATTCCAATTAATTCTCCTCTAGCATTTACTAACGCTCCACCACTATTACCTGGGTTTACAGCAGCGTCAGTTTGTATGAAAGATTGAATGCCGCTTTGGTCTAAATTTCTGGCTTTCGCCGAAACAATTCCAGCAGTTACTGTTGATGTCAAATTATAAGGATTTCCAACTGCCAATACCCATTCGCCAACTTTTACATTATCAGAATTTGCAAAAGCAGTGTAAGGAAGTTTCTCATCGGCATTGATTTTTAAAAGAGCAATGTCCATTTTAGAGTCGGTACCAATTAACTTCGCTTTGTATGATTTTTTATTGTTTAAAGTAATTTCAATTTCTGTAGCATCTTTAATTACGTGATTATTAGTCACAATGTACCCGTCTTCAGAAATAATTACACCAGAACCAGTTCCTACTTGTTCTTGTTGTTGCTGTCCGCCGTATCCGTAGAAAAACTCAAGCATCGGATTGCTTACGGTTCTTCTCGAAACATTTTTTACGTGAACAACAGTGTGGACAGTTTTGTCTGCGGCTTCGGTAAAATCTAGTATTTCAGCGCCTAAACCAACATTTTTTCCATAAGAGTTAGGGGCAAGAGTTACAACAGAATTTCCTTTTCCAAAAAAAGAATTGTTGCTTTCAAATAATAACTTGTAAGCACCAAGAGTAATAGCACCACTTAATAATGATACTAAAAATAAGGCTGAAAATCTTTTCATATTAGAATTTGTAATTAAGTTATTAGAATTTAAGTTTCATGTTTTATTTAACGTAAAATTACTTCAAAAAATTATTTGTAAAAACGGTTTAACGCTCTTTAACAATGATTAACATTTCATTAATTAATAGTTCGTACTTTTGTATTTCTAACAACTAAAAAATGCAAGTAGAATTTTATAAATATCAAGGCACAGGAAATGATTTTGTAATGATTGATAACCGTTCTAATTTCTTTCCAAAAGACGATGTTAAACTTATTGAGCGTCTGTGTGACAGACGTTTCGGAATTGGAGCTGACGGATTAATCCTTTTAGAAAATGATACCGAAACCGATTTTAGAATGGTCTATTATAACTCCGATGGAAACCAAAGTTCGATGTGCGGAAATGGCGGCCGTTGTCTTGTTGCTTTCGCTAATCAATTGGGAGTAATTGATGATAAAACGACTTTTATCGCGACAGATGGTTTGCATCATGCTTCAGTAAATAATGATTCGATTGTTTCCTTACAAATGATAGATGTTAATGAAATCCAGAAAAAAGATTCTTATACGTTCCTAAATACAGGTTCTCCTCATCATGTTCAGATTGTGGATGATTTGGAACATTATAATGTAAAGGAGAACGGAGCCGCAATTCGTTATGGTGAATTGTACGGAGAAAAAGGCAGTAATGTCAATTTTGTAAAAAAGGTAGATAACGATACTTTTTCTTTAAGAACATACGAAAGAGGCGTTGAAGATGAAACTCTTGCCTGTGGAACTGGCGCAACTGCAGTTGCAATTGCTATGAATGCAATTGGAGAAACAGATAAAACTTCAATAAACTTAAATGTTGAAGGCGGAAAACTTGTCGTTTCTTTTGATAAAGATAATGATGGTTATACAAATGTTTTCTTAACAGGACCTGCAAAATTTGTATTCAAAGGCACAATTGAGATTTAAATCTAAAATCTACAATCAAAAATCTAAAATTGTAAAATGATAACATTAAAAGGCGATTCCATTTATCTACGTGCTCTTGAACCTCAAGATTTAGAGTTTATTTATTCGATAGAAAATGATGAAAATATCTGGGAAGTTAGCAATACGCAAACTCCTTATAGCCGTTTTTTGATTAAACAATATTTAGAGAATGCCCATCAAGATATTTATGAAGCAAAACAGCTTCGTTTGGCAATCTGTCAAGACGAAGATTTTCCTGCTATCGGATTGATTGATTTGTTTGATTTTGATCCTAGAAATAATAGGGCAGGTATAGGTATTGTGATTCAGAAAGAAGAAAATCAGGGAAAAAACATTGGATCTGAGGCTTTAGAGCTTTTAATAAAGTATTCTTTTTACAATTTAAATCTCCATCAATTGTATGCAAATATTGGTGTTCAAAATGTAGCCAGTCTTGCACTTTTTACTAAATTTGGTTTTAAGAAAATCGGAATCAAAAAAGACTGGATTTTGTATCATAACCACTATCATGATGAAGCAATTTATCAGTTAATTAATAAACAAATTTAAATTTTAAGCTTTGAGTCTAAAGAAAATAATCACAATAAGTGCCGTAGCCATTATTTCAGTTCTATTGATATATGGTTTTATTTTAGTAAGTAAAATTTTTAGTTCTAATACTAAATTTGAAGAGAAAGAAATATATGTTTACGTGCCTACAGACGCTAGTTATGCCGATGTAAAGAAAATATTAGCACCTTATATTAAGAATTTTGACAACTTTGAAATGGTTGCTGAAAAAAGAGATTATCCGCAAAATGTAAAATCGGGTCGTTTTCTTTTAAAGAAAGACATGAACAACATCGATCTAGTTCGTGCAATGCGTTCTAATATTCCGGTTAAGTTAGTTTTTAATAACCAAGAACGTTTAGAAAACTTTGCTGGAAGAATTGGAAAAGAAATCGAAGCTGACAGTTTATCCTTAATGAAAGCTATAAAAGATTCTACATTTTTAGCCGCAAACGGATTCAATGAAGAAAACGTCTTTGCAATGTTTATTCCAAATACATATGAAATTTATTGGAATACATCGGCAGAGAAGTTCCGTGATAAAATGATTAAAGAATATAATAATTTCTGGACGGCTGATAGAATCGCTAAAGCAAAAGCGCAAGGATTAACTCCGGTTCAAGCCACAATTTTAGCATCAATTGTACACAAAGAGTCCGTTAAAAAAGACGAAAGACCTCGTATTGCTGGTGTTTATTTAAACCGTTTGCGTTTAGAAATGCCATTACAAGCGGATCCAACAGTTATTTATGCTTTAAAATTGAGAGACAACGACTTTGATCAAGTTATTAAAAGAGTTTTTTATAATGATTTAGTTATGAGATCTCCATACAATACTTACGTAAACAAAGGACTTCCTCCAGGACCGATCGCAATGCCAGATATTACAGCTTTAGAAGCAGTTTTAAACCCAGAAAAGAACGATTATATTTATTTCTGTGCAAGTGTTGACCGTTTCGGATATCACGAGTTTGCGGCGACATTGGCAGAACACAATGTAAACGCAAAAAAATATTCAGACTGGATCGCTAGTCAGGGCGTAACAAGATAATTTTGCTTGTCTAAATAATATTATAAAACCGAAGTCAATTTTGCTTCGGTTTTTTTGTTTTCTTTTTGAGGTGAAAATGTCCTTTAGAACTAAAATTTATCAAATTGCTATTTTGACGATTTTATAGTTTATCGTAATAAAAAAATAAACATTTATTAATGAGGAATTTTATAAAATTCGAAAATTGCTTTTCAAGATTTGCATAAAAAATCATAACCTTTGCGTAAGGTAATTCTTTCTTTTTTGCTGAAAAAGCTTAAAATTTATATAAAATACAATTTTTTTTGACCTCATTTTTCAGTTTTTGAGGCCAAAAAAATAAGCTTCAAATCTATCGGAAACCACTATCATAACTGGGATGATCGCGATTTACGTTTTTACGTAAAAAACGCTAAAGCATTGGTTTTTAGTATATTTTTGAAATAACTTATCTTTGCACCGTAGAAATTTCAAGAGGGTGACAGCGTCTTGAAGAAAAACAATTTATGATAAAGAAATGGTATTTTTATGCGAGTTTAGTCGTTATTATTACATTTTTAAGTTTGGGATTTATTCCCTCAGAAAAAGAAACCAAACCTTGGTTTTTAATTGAAAAAACAGATGGATCAGAATATATTTTTCCATCAAAAGAAAAGGATGATTATCCGAACACCAACGTCCCATACACAGGAAATCATCTAATAGGATTTAAAGAGGCAGTAGCTTTTAAAGAATCACAAGGGCAATACAGACTAGTAAATTCTCTTGGCTATATGGGTAAATATCAATTTGGTTCTAAAGCTTTAAGAGCAATCGGAATTAATGATAATAAAGCCTTTTTAAAAGATCCTGCTCTACAAGAAAAAGCTTTTATAGCTTTGTTAGCCAAAAACAAATGGATTTTACGTTACGAAATCGAAAAGTATCAAGGTAAAATTATCAGTGGTATTGAAATTACCGAATCTGGAATTTTAGCGGCAGCGCATTTAGGTGGTGCAGGTTCTGTAAAGAATTTTTTCAAAAACAAAGGAAGCAGACATTTTAGAGATGCTTTTGGAACTTCTTTGAAAAGCTACATGAAAGATTTTGCAGGTTACGATCTTTCTTTTATAGAGGCAGATAGTAACGCAACAGTAAACGACTAAATTAAAAGAGGTTGTTTCACAATTGTGAAACAACCTCTTTTTCTATTTTATTTCTTTTGTCTCGAAATCTTTATTCATTTTCCCAAGTATTAATAGCTAAGAACTGTGACTGCGACTGCTAACTTTAATCTATTAAGGCTTCTAAGATTTTTATAGCTGCTTCGCTTATTTTAGTTCCAGGTCCAAAAACGGCTGATGCTCCGGCATCGAACAAGAATTGATAGTCCTGAGACGGAATAACACCACCTACAATTACCATTATATCTTCGCGTCCATGTTTTTTTAGTTCTTCTATTACTTGCGGAACTAATGTTTTATGACCAGCAGCAAGAGATGAAACGCCCAAAATATGAACATCATTTTCTACCGCCTGTTTTGCTGCTTCGGCTGGAGTTTGAAATAACGGACCTATATCAACATCAAAACCTACATCGGCATAACCTGTTGCAACTACTTTTGCACCTCGGTCGTGACCGTCTTGTCCCATTTTGGCAATCATAATTCTAGGACGTCTACCTTCTTGTTTAGCAAAAACATCTGCTAGTTGTTTTGCTCGCTCAAAATTTTCGTCATTTTTTATTGCTGCACTATACACTCCGCTAAAAGATTTGATTTGTGCTTTAAAACGGCCAAAAATAGTTTCCAATGCATTACTAATTTCGCCTAATGTTGCTCTGTTTCTCGCAGCTTCAACGGCAATTTCCAGTAAGTTGCCTTGTCCAGTTTGTGCACAAAGGATTAATTTTTCTAGTGATTGATTTACTTTTTCAGAATCTCTGGTTCTTTTTATTTCTTCCAGACGCTCAATTTGCTGTTTACGAACCAATTGATTGTCTACATCGAGAATATCTAACGGATCTTCTTTTTCTAAACGATATTTATTTACGCCAACAATAATATCTTGTCCGCTGTCAATTCTTGCTTGTTTTCTCGCAGCTGCTTCTTCAATTCGAAGTTTCGGAATTCCAGCTTCGATCGCTTTTGTCATTCCGCCAAGTTCTTCAACTTCTTCAATTAGCTTCCATGTTTTTTCAACAATATCGTTTGTCAGACTTTCAAGATAATAACTTCCAGCCCAAGGATCTACTGTTTTAGTAATTTTGGTTTCTTCTTGAAGAAATATTTGTGTATTTCTAGCAATTCTCGCAGAAAAATCTGTTGGAAGCGCAATAGCTTCATCTAAAGCATTGGTATGTAAAGATTGTGTTCCGCCAAAAACCGCTGCAGAAGCTTCTATACAAGTTCTCGCCACATTATTAAACGGATCTTGTTCTGTTAAGCTCCATCCACTAGTTTGGCAGTGTGTTCTTAAGGCTAAAGATTTATCGCTTTTTGGATTGAACTGTTTTAATAATTTAGCCCAGATCATGCGGCCAGCTCTCATTTTGGCAATTTCCATAAAATGATTCATTCCGATTGCCCAGAAGAAAGATAATCTTGGAGCAAAATCGTCAATTGTCATCCCAGTTAATAATCCAGTTCTGATGTACTCTAAACCATCGGCCAAAGTATAAGCCAATTCAATATCGGCGGTTGCTCCAGCTTCTTGCATGTGGTAGCCAGAAATGGAAATAGAATTGAATTTTGGCATTTTCTTGCTCGTAAATTCAAAAATATCTGCGATTATTTTCATTGAAGGAGTCGGAGGGTAGATGTAGGTATTTCTCACCATAAACTCCTTTAAAATATCGTTTTGGATCGTTCCTGTCAATTTTTCGGGACTAACGCCTTGTTCTTCTGCAGCAACAATGTAAAAAGCCATAATAGGTAAAACAGCTCCGTTCATGGTCATAGAAACCGACATTTCGTCTAATGGAATCTGATCGAAAAGCACTTTCATGTCTTCAACAGAATCAATTGCAACACCTGCTTTTCCAACATCACCAACTACTCTTTCGTGATCTGAATCGTAACCGCGATGAGTTGGCAAGTCAAAAGCAATGGAAAGTCCCTTTTGTCCTGCTGCTAAATTTTTTCTATAAAAAGCATTGCTTTCTTCTGCTGTAGAAAATCCCGCATACTGGCGAATGGTCCATGGACGTCTCACATACATGGTAGCGTATGGTCCGCGCAAATTGGGTGCGAAACCAGCTCCGAAATCAAGAAATTCTAAATCTTCGATATCTTTCTCCGAATAGTTTTTTTTGATTTCGATTCCTTCGGCAGTCGTAAAGTTGTCAGAACTAGAATTACCTTCTGGTTTCTGACTTTTAACTTCTAGCTTTATATGTTTAAAGTCTTTTCTCAATTTAAATATGGTTATTTAAGTGCGATTAAATCTCTTTTGATTTCTTCTAAAAAGTCATCGATGTTAGAGACATCATTTGGATTTTTTAAATAATCTTTTGTTCTTTTTCTAACTTGATCAATTTGCCACTCAGGAATTTTGTATTGAAATTCAGTTATTGAATCGTTTTCAACTGATATTATTTCATTAGGTCTTTTCATAATACTTTAGTTTAAATTCAAAAACTTATCTCTTAATTTTATTCAAGCTCCAATCTTTCTTGCTCCATTTTCTCAGCCAATCTTTTTTCAATAATTGGCGTAATTAATGTTTTTCTTGGTTTTATTTTTACAAAAGGAAACAATTCTAAATCCTGTTTCATTCGGTCTTCTTTGTTTGGATATTTGTTCGTTCCTAAAAGAATTTCTTTTTTAGAATCGAATAATTCCTGCTCTTTATTGGCACTTTCTTGAATCTTCTTTTTGATGGTTCCATCATTTAAAAGTTTTATGAAACCGCCATTGGCTTCAATTTCTTTAAATAATGCCAAACTTTTTTCTGCCAATTGCATGGTTAAACTTTCGATATAATAACTTCCATCGGCTGGATTGTCTACTTTGTCAAAATAACTTTCGTGTTTTAAAATCAAAAGCTGATTTCTGGAAATTCGGTCTCCAAATTCATTGTCTTTGTGGTACAATGCATCATAAGGTAAATTGGCAATTGCATCGGCTCCTCCCAAAATTGCCGACATGCATTCGGTTGTGGTGCGAAGCATATTGACATTATAATCGTAAATCGTTTTATTACGTTTTGTTGGTGTTGCCAATATATGACATTCGATTTTTGAATTGTATTCTTTAGCAATTAAATCGAAAAGCATTCGAAACGCACGAAGTTTAGCAATTTCAAAGAAATAATTTGTTCCAACAGAAACCTGAAAAACAATAGATTTTGCAGTATCGAAGAAACGATTTAAATATTCGTTTGCATGCGCTAAACTATAAGCAATTTGCTGCGTAATATTGGCTCCGGAATTTTGATACAACCCTAAATCTACACTAAGCAGATTTAAATTGGCCGTATTTTTAAAGAGTAGATCTAAAGTGTCAAAATTATTTTTCTCCGAAGTTGTAAACCAATTTCCTTCTCTTGCGAGTTGTCCGATTGGATCAAAATTGCAATAGAATTTAGCTTTTTTCTGGATTGAAATAGTATCTAATTTTTTAACGAAATCGATTGAGATAAAATTGAAATTAAAGTAAACCGTTTTGTTTTCTAAAGGAAGATTTTCTAATAATTTTTGAACATCAATTTTATCGTTTTCAATTGTAAAACGAAGGCTTTCTGCACCTCTTTCTAAAGTGTTTAAAGCACGTTCGATAGATTTTTCTACATCGAAAACAAAGATATTTTGGCAGATTTTAAAATCTGAGGCTTGCGTATTTACATTTGCTGCTTTTGTAAATTCGTCGCTGTGATAAAAAGGTTTTACCTGAATATCTTCTGGAGAATTCCAAATAACAGTCTGATTGTAATCGGCTCCATCTAATTCAAACTGAATTTTTTGTTTCCATTGTTTGGATGAAATCGGATTAAAATCGTCGAATAGGTTAGTGGCCATTGTATTTTGTTTGATTATTCTTTTTCTTGAATCGTGTCTCCTTCAAATTGAATGATATAAATATCCTCGCTGTCTTTTTTCATGAAATACTTTTCGCGAGCGTATTTCTCAATTTGTTCAGGATTTTTGAGCTGTTTGATCTGCTCTTGATCTTTTTTGATCTCGTCCTGATAATACTTTTTATTATCCTCAAGTTCATGAATTTGCTCATCTAAAAAGCGATGATCAAAATAGGAGTAATTGTCTAGAAATAACATCCAAACAATAAAAAACAGCAAAACCCAAACGTATTTGTTTCCTAGGTACTTGAACCATTTTCTGTCTTTGTATGGAATTTTAAATTTCATTTTTAAACGAATATTTCTTTTGAGTTATTAGTTTTTTTTAGCCCCGATAGAGCCGGTATCCTTTTTATGGTCTCGTTTCTTTAACGAGACCATAAAAAGATAAAGGCGAAAGCGGGAATCAGCTCCTAATTATTATGGTTTAAATTTACGATAAAAATTATGAAATTCTCTGATTAATTACAGCGCGAACTACATCTATTGCTACCGTATTGTATTTGTCATTCGGGATAATAATGTCTGCAAAAGCTTTAGAAGGTTCTATAAATTGCTCATGCATAGGTTTTAAAGTAGTTTGGTAACGGTTTAAAACTTCATCAATATCACGTCCTCTTTCTGAAATATCTCTTTTTAAACGACGAATTAATCTTTCATCAGAATCGGCGTGAACAAAAACTTTAATATCAAACATATCTCTCAATTCTGGATTTGTTAGAATTAAAATTCCTTCCACAATCATCACTTTTCTAGGATGTGTCGAAACGGTATCGTCTGTTCTGTTATGCTGAATAAAAGAATAAACTGGTTGGTCAATTGTTTCACCTGCTTTTAGTGCTTTTAAATGCTTAACCAATAATTCGAAATCAATTGCTCTTGGGTGATCAAAGTTGATTAATGCTCTTTCGTCAAACGATAAATTATCAGTTTGTTTATAATAAGAATCTTGAGAAATTACCCCAACTTCTGTATGTGGCAATTCGTTCATGATTTGGTGTACTACTGTTGTTTTTCCACTTCCTGTTCCTCCTGCAATTCCTATAATGAGCATAAATTTGATGTTATAATTTGTTTCGCAAAAATAATAATTTAACTGAATAGCTAAACATTTAATATAATTTAACCATATAAGTAATGTAAGTAAAATTAAGCTAGAAAATATTTAAACAAAATGTTACTTAACTGAAATTATTGCCGTTATATTAATAAAAGACCGAATTATTTCTTTTAAACCATTTAAGCAATATAATTAAATATAAATAGTTCTTTTTTCTGGACTTAAACAAGCTTTTAGATTTATTGATAAAAAATCTCCATTAAACTTATAATCTCTTAAATGAACTTATATGGTGAATATAAAAAAATCCCGAAAGTAAACCTTCGGGATTTCGTGCAATCAGTATAGTTTAAAAAAAATATTCTGAATTTAGTAAGCACTTGTAATTATTTATTCTTTTTTGCTTTTATCATCATTTCAAGTTGATCCCAAAGTTCTTCTGGAATTGCTTCTAACAAGTTGAATTGTCCAGCGCCTTTTAACCATTCGCCTCCGTCAATTGTAATTACATCTCCGTTGATATAAGATGAAAAATCAGAAACTAAATAAGCCGCTAAATTGGCCAATTCCTGGTGATCTCCAACTCTTTTTAATGGCACTTTTTTCGCCATGTCAAATTTTTCTGAAAGATCTCCTGGTAATAATCTGTCCCAAGCTCCTTTTGTTGGAAATGGTCCTGGAGCAATGGCGTTAGAACGGATTCCGTATTTAGCCCATTCTACTGCAAGACTTCTTGTCATGGCCAAAACTCCCGCTTTTGCTGTAGCACTAGGAACAACATAAGCAGATCCTGTCCAAGCGTAAGTTGTAACAATATTTAAAATCGTAGCAGAAGTTTGTTTCGTATCGATCCAGTGTTTTCCAAAAGCCAACGTACAGTTTTTAGAACCTTTTAGTACGATATCTATCACAGTATCAAATGCATTTGCAGATAATCTTTCTGTTGGAGAAATGAAATTTCCTGCTGCATTATTTAAAAGAACATCTACTTTTCCGAAAGCTTTTAAAGTCTCTTGAAGCATATTTTCTACTTCTTCGTAATGACGAACATCACATTGAAGAGGAAGACATTTACCTCCCGTTTGACTTTCCAGTTCGGCAGCCGTAGTTTTTAACTTTTCTAGGTCTCTAGAAGTTATGGCTACTTGAGCTCCTAATTCGAGAAAATATTTGGTCATAGCTTTGCCTAAACCGCTTCCGCCGCCCGTAACGACAATGACTTTGCCTTGTAAAGCATCATCACGTAACATCTTATCTGTGTAGCTCATACTTTTTTCTTTTTTTGCAATATTAGTTAAATAAAATAGGATGCATGCATAATAATGTTATAAAATTTTGAAAAAAATTATATTTCAGATAATTTTTTTGCTGCAGACTCTAATGTGAAGTCATCCTTTGCGAAACAAAAACGAATTAATTTTTGATCTTTATGATCGGAATAGAAGGTTGAAATAGGTATTGCAGCAACTCCGTGTTTGGTAATAAGATTTTTGCAGAAAGTAACATCGTCTTCATCTGAAATGTTGGCATAAGAAGCAACTTGAAAATAAGTTCCTTCGCAAGCTTTCAATTCAAAACGGCTATTCTGAAGCAGTTTCTGAAAATAATCTCTTTTTTCTTGATAGAATTTTCCAAGAAGATTAACGTCAACAACATCTAAATATTCGCTGATAGCAAACTGCGAAATACTGTTTACACTAAAAACTAAAAATTGATGTACTTTTTTAATTTCTTTCATTAAATGCTCTGGAGCAATGGTATAACCAATTTTCCATCCTGTTATATGAAATGATTTTCCAAAAGAAGAAACCATCACACAACGATCTAAAAGGAAATCTTTGGTGTGTGCTGAAATATGTTTTTCTTCGAAAGTAATATATTCGTAAACTTCATCAGATAAAATGATAATATCTGGATATTTTTCGAGAAGATTTTTTAATTGAACAAAATCATTTTCAGTTAAAATTTTCCCTGTCGGATTATGCGGATTATTGATAATCATCATTCTGGTTTTTGCAGAACATGCTTTTTCAATCCTTTCCCAATTTGGAGTATAATCATCATTCAGCGCTACTCGAACAGGTTTGGCATTGCAAAGTAAAACGGGAGACTCATAAGAATCATAACTCGGATCGAGAATAATTACTTCGTCGTTTTCTTTTACTAAAGCCAAAATAGTAGTGAAAATTCCCTGTGTAGCTCCAGCGGTAACCAAAAGTTCTGTGTCAGGATTAATTGTTCTGTTGTAAGAGCTCTGGGTTAACGTGGCAATTTTGTTCATCAACGGAGGATGACCTGCCATTGGTGTATATTGGTGAACGTTTTCTTTTGCTAATCTGGAAACAATATCTGTTAATCTTTCATCTACAGGAAAATTTGGAAATCCTTGGGAAAGATTTATAGCATTGTATTCTGTTGCCATTTTTGACATTACCGTAAAAATGCTTGTGGTTACGTTTGGGAGTTTACTCATGTTGAAGTTTGATTAGGGAAGAGATAATTAAAACTTACTGTTGAACTGGTACGACAAGCGAGTATAAAGTTCTAACTTCTTTGTCATTTTGTTTTCCAGGAATCCATTTAGGAGATGCTTTTAAAACTCGAATAGCTTCAGTGCCAGTCCCAGAACCAATATCTTTTAATACTTTTATGTCACTTAAAGAACCATCTTTTTCTATTATAAAAGTCACATATACGTTTCCTTTAAGTGAGGTGTCTTTTGGGTTTTTATAATTTTCTTTAATAAATTTATCCAATGCTTGCTGTCCTCTAGGAAATTCAGGTTTTATTTCTATGTCTAATGGATTATAAATTCTATTCTCATCATTATTAATTGCTTCAATTTTTGTTTTTGGAGTTTTGCAGATTTTTATATTTTCTTTTTGAGAAAAGGTTTGTTGTGAAACGAAAATCAAAATCAAGATTAGAAATTTTTTCATAATGATGATGGTGTTTGAGTTTTTTACATTTTATGAATAATAAAAATCGCAGGGCGTTTATCTAAGTCAACTTTTAACTTTTTCCAATCCGCAACTTTCAATGTTTTGATGAATTCTGTCGGCAAAGTAATATCTGCAGCAATGCAAAGATGAGTTGCAGGACTTAAAATCTGTAGAAGATCTTCAATCAGTTTATTATTTCTGTATGGAGTCTCAATGAATAGCTGCGATTGATTTTTATCGTAAGATAATTTCTCAAAATGACGAATTGCCGATTTTTTCTCGTCTTTGTCAATTGGTAAATATCCGTTGAAAGTAAAGCTTTGACCATTCATTCCAGAAGCCATCATGGCCAATAGAATAGACGAGGGACCTACCAAAGGCACAACCTGAATCCCTTTTTCGTGAGCCAATTTTACAATTGCAGCCCCAGGATCTGCAACTCCAGGACAGCCGGCTTCGCTCATTAATCCCATGTTTTTTCCTTCTAATAAAGGTTTAATGAAATCTAAGTGTTCGCTAGTTTCTGTTCTTTTGTTTAAAGTGAAAAGAACCAGTTCAGATTGTTTCTTTTCAGGATAAACTGCTTTTATTGATTTTCTCGCCGTTTTGTCGTTTTCAACAATATAATGGTCAATAACTTCTATCGTTCTTCTAACGGTTTGAGGTAAAACATCCATCGGATCGCTTTCGCCCATTGTAGTTGGAATTAAATATAATTTTCCGAGAAGTTTCATGTGTTTTTTCTTTAAAATTAAAAAATTCAATTATCTCTTTTTTAGAAACAATTGAATCGAATTAGGAGTGTTTTTTAAGTAATTGATCTGCAATAAGATCGGTTACTTCGTCTAGCATTTGGTAAACATTGTCAAAACCATTTGCTGAGCCATAATATGGATCTGGAACATCGACATTTTCGTTTGGAAATAAATCGTTTAAAATCAAACGAATTTTGTTTCTGTGTTCTGGAGTTTTAGCTAAATGAAGTACATCGCGAAAATTAGAATTATCCATTACATAGATATAATCGAATTTGTCAAAATCAGAAACTTGAATTTGTCTCCCTTTTTGCTCGCCGATATTGATTCCGTTTTTTTTGGCAACTTCGATAGAACGTTTATCAGGACAATGGCCAATATGCCAAGAACCTGTTCCAGCCGAATCAACTAAAAATTTATCTTCGGGAAGTTTAGAAGCTAAAATCCCTTCTGCTAAAGGAGATCTACAGATATTCCCTAAACAAACCATTAAGATCTTTACAGGCATGGTGCGTCTTAAAGCGTTAGTTTTTTATTGATGTCTTCAACAAACTTTTTAAATTGTTTGTCTGTAGAAACTAAATTATCGACTGTTTTGCAAGCATGAAGAACAGTTGCGTGATCGCGGTCTCCAATTTGTGAACCAATATTTGCCAAAGAAGCTTTTGTGAATTTTTTAGCAAAGAACATCGCTAGTTGCCTTGCTTGTACAACGTGCCTCTTTCGAGTTTTAGACTGAAGTGTTTCAATATCTAATTGGAAATAATCTGAAACGATTTTTTGAATATAATCGATTGAGATTTCTCTCTTTACGTTTTTAACAAATTTCTCTACAACACTTTTAGCCAGTTCAATCGTAACTTCTTTTTTATTGAAAGAAGATTGAGCGATTAACGAAATAATTGCCCCTTCCAATTCTCTAACATTTGATTTAATGTTTCGAGCAACATATTCTAAAATATCTTCAGGCATCTCAACACCATCACGATATAAAATGTTTTTTAAGATCGAGATACGAGTTTCGTAATCAGGCTGATGCAACTCTGCAGATAATCCCCATTTAAAACGAGACAATAATCTTTGTTCGATATCCTGCATATCAACAGGAGCTTTATCTGAAGTTAAGATTACTTGTTTTCCGTTTTGATGTAAATAGTTGAAAATATGGAAGAATACATCTTGTGTTCCTGATTTTCCAGATAAGAACTGAACGTCATCAATAATTAAAACATCGATTAATTGGTAAAAGTGAATAAAATCATTACGATTATTCTTTTTTACAGAATCAATGTATTGCTGCGTAAAAATCTCAGCAGAAATATATAAAACGGTCTTTTCTGGATATTTATCTTTTACCTCTACACCTATAGCATGTGCTAAGTGTGTTTTTCCTAAACCAACTCCTCCAAAAATCAATAACGGATTAAATGAAGTTCCTCCAGGTTTGTTGGCAACAGCCATGCCTGCAGAACGAGCCAAACGGTTGGAATCTCCTTCTAAGAAATTATCAAAACTATAGTTCGGATTTAACTGAGACTCAATTTTTAAATTTCTAATTCCAGGAATTACAAACGGATTTTTTAGTTCAGGATTTAAGTTTTTAAACGGAGCATCAACCTCTTGCGGTTTCATTGGCACTCTGTTGGCACTTGGCAGCTGCTCGGTAAACGGCTGTTTATTGCCATAAGTGTTCTCCATTTTAATTTTATAGAGTAACTTTGCGTTTTTTCCCAGTTCTTTGGTAAGCGCAACTTTCAATAATTTTACGTAATGCTCTTCGAGCCATTCGTAGAAAAATTTACTTGGAACCTGAATGTATAATGCGTTATCGGTTAGCTCAACTGATTTGATTGGTTCAAACCAAGTTTTATATGCTTGGTCTTGAATATTATCCTTTATAAAGGACAAACAGTTTTCCCATACCGATTGAGCAGTTTTAGTCATAGATTCAGATAAATTTTTATTATTGTTATAAAGATTCTCCTAATAAAAGAGGAGCAATTTTATTCCGTATTTCGGGATAACAAATATGTGAACAAATTTCTGTAAAAAAAAATATTTTGGTATCTAATTTTATAAAAAAAAGTTGTAATGCGGCTTTTTAAATTCGAATTTTTTTAATATTTTATAAATGAAAAATCATCAGACTCAAGTACGAGTTCGTTACTCAGAAACTGACCAAATGGGAGTCGTTTATCACGGCAATTATATTCCTTATTTTGAAATTGGACGCGTGGAATGGCTTAGAAATAAAGGGGTTTCGTATAAAAGCATGGAAGAAAGTGGTATTGGTCTTCCAATTGTCAACATGAACATCAATTACAAAAAATCGGCGAGATACGACGAACTTTTGACAATTCACACGACTTTCAAAAGTCACTCTTTTGTAAAGATCGAATTTGACTGCGCAATTTACAATGAGGCTAATGAGTTATTAACAACTGCGACATTTATTTTAGTATTTGTAGCGTTAAAAACGGGTCGACCAACAGCTCCTCCAGAATACATTTTAGACATATTCAAAGCACTTGATGAAAAGTGTTAAAATAGCCTTTGTTTTGGTGTTAAATTATATAATTTTAATATCAATTTCGAACATTAAATCAAAAATGCTGAATACTGTTTCGGCATTTTTTTTTCGTGTTTTTGTCACAATTTTGCCAATTGGCAGTCCAGAAATTTCATCCATTTCCATTTCCTGAGAAGTGATTTCTAATTTCTTTTCTTTGATCACTCGCATTACTTTATTCATGTTTTTGTAATCAAAAGAAATTAAAAATTCAACATCAATTGTCTTTTCAACGATTTCACAAACTTCCAAAGTCTGTTGTGCAGTTGTTCGATAGGCAGAAATCAATCCGCCAACGCCTAATTTTACTCCGCCAAAAATACGAACGACTACAACTAAAACGTTCGTTAATCCAAAAGATTGTATTTGTCCGTAAATTGGAGCTCCGGCTGTATTGCTTGGTTCTCCATCGTCGTTGGCACGATACGAGATTTTATTTCCAACACCAATTTGGTAAGCGTAGCAATAGTGTACTGCGTGTGGATGTTGCTTTTTAAGTTCCTCGATAATTGGTTTTACTTCGTCTTCATGATCTATCGGAAAAGCATAGCCAAAGAATTTACTGCCTTTTTCTTTAAACAGTATTTCTTCAGATGCAGATGCAATAGTTTGATAAGTATCGTTAATTTCCAAAAGCAGTATTCTAAATTATATTCTTTTTATAAAGGTCAATCACATCTTCTTTTCCAACCTGAAGATTCCAAATTTTAATTCCTAAAGCTGCGGCACTGTCTGTATTTTCTGTTTTATCATCAACAAACAAAGTGTTTTCTGCAACTAGATTATTTTGGTCTAATACAAATTGATAGATTTTCGGATCTGGTTTTCTCATTCCTATATCAAATGAAAAATATACTTTTTCGAAACAAGCATAAAAATCTTTGTAAAAAGAAATTCCGCTTTTTTCTTCAAATGTATTAATGTGAATAGAGTCGGTATTGCTCAACAAAAACAAGCGGTATTTTTTTGATAGTTCCTGAAGAAACTCTAGACGATAAAAAGGGAAGTCTGCTAAAACTGCATTCCAAGCTCTCAAAATATCATCTTTAGAAGCATTTGGTAATTGTTTTTGAAAACCTCCAATAAAATCTTCTGGTGAAATAGCTCCCACTTCAAAAGAAAGATTTAATTGATCCAATTCATTATTCCATTCTTTCATTCCTAATTTTTGCAAACCAGAAATTGTGGCAGGTTTATCTAAATTGATGAAAATATCTCCAAAGTCAAAAATTATCGCATTAATCATGATTTCTAATTTGTATTAGTTCGTCACTTAATATGTTAGTCTTTGTGGTGGTTTTTCTGGTAATAATTGGAGCTCTCGTTCCATTTAGAAAACTCGTTTTTCCAACAAAAATTCGAGCTTCATCCCAAAGATTTTCATCAATAAAAGATTGGAGTGTTTGTCTTCCTCCTTCAATTATTATAGATTGAATTTGATTTTGATATAAAACATCCAAAATTTGAGGGATACTATTTTTATCAAAGTCAATTGCTTCAAATTGAGTGTTTTCTTTTGATGGTTTCGAATCTTTAGAAAAAATAAAAGTTTTTACAGAGTTATCAAAAATAAAACTGTTTTCATCAATTCTATTATTTTGATCAATAACAACTCGAACGGGATTATTGCCGCTCCAATCTCGAGCATTTAATTTCGGATTGTCATCAACAACAGTCTGTGTTCCAACCAAAATTGCCTGTTCTTCAGTTCGCCATTTGTGAACCAATTGTCTTGAATATTGGTTCGTAATCCAAATTGGCTGGCGCGCCTGGTCGATTTCTTTTTCTGGAGCTAAAAATCCGTCTTGACTTTCGGCCCATTTTAAAATAATATATGGTCTCTTTTTTTGATGGAAAGTAAAAAAGCGTTTATTCAGTTCGTTGCATTCCTCTTCTAAAACTCCAACAGTAACATTCGCTCCGGCTTCAATTAATTTTAAAATTCCCCTTCCCGCTACTTTTTCGTTAGGATCAACTGTGCCGACCACAACATTCGGAATTTCATTTGCAATAATCAAATCACAGCAAGGAGGAGTTTTCCCAAAATGACTGCAAGGTTCCAAGCTTACATAAATTGTAGCTTTTTTTAACAACGATTTGTCTTTTACAGATTTAACTGCATTTACCTCGGCATGGGGTTCACCTGCTTTTTTATGCCAACCTTCGCCAATAATTGTATCTTCGTAAACAATCACACTACCAACCATAGGATTCGGATACGTTGTCCCAAGTCCATTTTGTGCCAGTTCGATGCAGCGTTGTATGTATTTTTCATGTATATTCACAGTGCAAAAGTAGTTAATTTTAAGATTATCACTAACTCGAAAAGATTAAGTTGTGAAACAATCCCGATAGTTATAATGGTATCAAAAAAGTATATTTATCTTTGTGTTTATAATAATTTAGAATAAAAAAATGGTAAATTGGTTTATAAGGACAATTAAAAAAGAAGACAATCAAGCTGTTGCAAGTTTGATAAGATCTGTTTTTGATGAAATGGAAATTCCAAAAGTAGGGACAGCATATGAAGATCCTTATTTGGATTTGATGTTTGAGGAATATAGTAAAACGAAATCGGCCTATTTTGTTGTTGAAAATGATGGAGAAATTGTAGGCTGTGCTGGAATTGCTCCTTTAGAAAATGGAGATCCTGAAATTTGTGAATTGCAGAAAATGTATTTCCTTCCAAAAACAAGAGGATTGGGGATTGGAACCCAAATGATGGATAAATGTTTGGAACAAGCAAGAGCTTTTGGTTTTAAAAAATGTTATATCGAAACCATGCCATTTATGCATGCAGCGCAAAAGCTTTATAAAAAATCCGGTTTTGAGTATTTAGATGCTCCAATGGGATGTACTGGGCATAATTCTTGTCCGGTATGGATGCTGAAAGTATTGTGATTTTAATGTAACAAATTTGAAGTAGCAAGACTTATTGAAAGATAAAATATCAGTTTTGGACTGATGTAAATGCCCAAAAAATAAAAATGAAAATTAAACAATATCGTACTCAGTTTATTAAAGAATTATCTCCTTTTTACGATGCGTACGAAGCAGAGAGTTTTTTTTATTTAATTTTAGAAGATAAGCACCAACTTCGCCAGATTGATTTAGCTTTAAATCATGAGTTGGTATTTGATGAGAATGATTTTGTGATATGGGATGAATTGCTGAAACAGCTTAAAAAAGAAGTTCCAATCCAATATTTGCTTGGGAAAACAAACTTTTACGGTTTGGATTTTGAAGTAAATGAAAATGTTTTGATTCCGAGGCCAGAAACAGAAGAATTGGTCGAGTGGATTATCAATGAAAATACTAGTAGAGATAAAAATAAAAAATTAAGAATTCTCGATATTGGAACAGGAACTGGCTGTATTGCGATTTCGTTAGCCAGTAATCTTCCACATGCAGAAGTTGTTGCCATTGACGTTTCTAAAAAAGCAATTGAAACGGCCAAAAGAAACGCTGTAAGAAATAATGTCGAAGTGACTTTTGTGTTATTGGATATTTTAAAAGAAGAAGAATTAAGATGCCAGTTTGATATTATTGTTTCTAATCCGCCGTATGTACGAAATTTAGAAAAAGCAGAAATCAAAAAAAATGTTTTGGACTACGAACCGCATTTAGCTCTTTTTGTTGAAGATCACGATGCTTTAATTTTTTATAGAAAAATTGCCTTACTGGCAAAAAAAGCCCTTCTAGAAAAAGGAAAATTATATTTCGAAATCAATCAATATCTTGGAAAAGAAATGACCGATTTATTAGAAAGTATGGATTTTAAAAGTGTAGAGCTTCGAAAAGATATTTATGATAATGACAGAATGATTTCTGGTAAGGTTTTGAAAGGCTAGTAATTTAATAATTCGTTTAAAATCTTATGGAAGACCATAATCACCCCAAAGATGAGTTTATTGTAATTGATGGTTATTTTTCAGGAAATGGAATTAAATCTGTTAAAGATATTGTAGAAAAGCGTTTTGAAAATCGATTAAAAACAGATTTCTATAATGATTTTATAAATTGGTCTAAAGCTGAAAATGAAATTCTGTTAGGAACGTTTAGAGCCTCTGCCGCTTGGCCTTTACTTACGGATTTAGGATGTATTTTTGATTTTCGTAACCCAGAAAAATTTGTTTATCAGGAATTTAAACTTGTACATTCTTTAGTGAATGGGTGGATTCCAGCAGAAAGCACTTCGATAGGAAATAATCATATTATAGCTGTAAAGTTTGAAAGGCAGATCCCTAAAATGCTGCATGAACTTTATGAAGAAAATGAATATCATCCCAAAGCACCAAGTGGTTGTCTTCAATTAGGAATATGTCGTAAAAAAGATTTTCCCATTATTCTAGAAAATATTAGAAAGAATCGTTTAAAAAGTAAAAGTGATTATTAACTGAAAACTGACACTAAAAACTATTCGTAACGCAACGCTTCAATAGGATCTAATTTTGATGCTTTAATAGCAGGATACAAACCAGAAACTATTGCCACGCAGAAACTAGTTGCAAAAGCGGCAAAAATAGCCATCCACGGAATCACAAAAGAAAAACTCATAGCTGTGGCTATCCCGAAACCAAGAAGAATTCCAAGAAAGATTCCAACTAAACCACCAATTTGTCCGATTAATAAAGTTTCGATAAAAAACTGAAAAGCAACTGTTGATCTTTTTGCCCCTAACGCTTTACGAACACCAATTTCGCGTGTACGTTCTGTTACCGAAACAATCATAATATTCATTAAAGCAATAGATGATCCTAAAATGGTAATTACAGAAATAGTCCACGCTGCTAATCCTAGATATTGAGTTATGCTTAGAATACGATTAATCAAATCATCGCTTCGAACTATTCCAAAATTATTGTCACGAACCGGACTTAATTTACGAACTCTTCGCATTGTACTTGTAGCATTGTCTATGGCTTCGTCTAAAACTTCTTTTTTAGAAACCATTACACTAATGGTATAATTGATATTTGGTGCAGTAAATAAAGATCTTGCAACTTGAATTGGAATTAGAACTCTTAAATCCTGGCTGTTGCCAAACGTAGAACCTTTCTCTTTTAGGACACCAATTACTTTAAATCTTGCGCCTCGAATAGAAATAGTTTTATCAATTGGATTAATATCTTTCAAAAGTCCTTTTTCAAAATCAGAACCAACAATACAAGAGTAAGTATTGTTTTCAATATCAAATTGGTTAAAACTTCTTCCTAAACTAGTTTCTAGTCCAGAATTGGTAATAAAATGTTCGTCTACGCCTACAATTGTAATTTCTGGATCTGTTTTTTCGCTCAAGTATTTTACTTCGGCAGTTGTAGTTGCGGTAAAAGATAGAGAGGTTTCTGTAAATGGGTATTTGTATTTGCTTTTGAAAGCCACAGCTTCTGGATAGGAAATAATCGGATTGATGACTTCGCGTTCGTTTCCGCCACGGTTTCGAACTTTATTTTCATATTGATTGATGTTAAAAGTATTGGCTCCCATAGAAGCAAAATCGCTGGAAATTGTGTTTTCTAAAGCAGAAACTACAGTCAAGATTCCAACCAAAGCGGTAATACCGATGGCAATAATTAAAACAGTAAGAATAGTTCGCAGCAGTTGTGTTTTGATAGAACCAAATGCAATTCGGATATTTTCTTTAAATAATTTTAGCATCATGACCAATTTGTCACGAAAATACGGTTTTTGTTACAAGTTTGTTTTCGAAGTGTTATTATTTATTTTAAAAAGTAAGATATTTGCAGACGATTTGAGATTTTGAATAAAATCCAAATCAATAAGAAATTAATGTTAAAGATTTTTGAAGATAAAGATTGGAAAATAATCTAAAATCAGAAATCTAAAATCTAAAATAGAAAAGATGGCTTCGAAACCAAGTATACCAAAAGGGACAAGAGATTTTTCACCAGCAGAGGTGTCAAAACGTCAATATATTATTCAGACTATAAAAGCTAATTTCGAGAAATTTGGTTTTCAACCAATCGAAACGCCTTCGTTTGAAAATTCAGATACCTTAATGGGGAAATATGGAGAAGAAGGAGACCGTCTTATTTTTAAAATATTAAACTCAGGTAACTTTTTCTACAATAAAAGTAAAATTGAATTGCCAGAATCGATCGAAGAATTGCAATTAAATTCTGCTGAAAAAATTACTTTAGAACAAAGAATTGAGCTAAATAAATTTACAGGAAAAATTTCTGAGAAAGCGTTACGTTACGATTTGACAGTTCCGTTTGCAAGATACGTGGTACAGCACCAAAGTGAAATTGAATTTCCTTTTAAGAGATACCAAATCCAGCCAGTTTGGAGAGCAGATAATCCGCAAAAAGGGCGTTTTAGAGAATTCTTTCAATGTGATGCCGATGTTGTAGGTTCGAAGTCGCTTTGGCAGGAAGTTGAATTAGTTCAATTGTATGATACTGTTTTTACTTCTTTAGGTTTAGAAGGCGTTACAATTAAAATCAATAACCGAAAAATTTTATCTGGAATTGCTGAGGTAATTGGTGCTTCAGATAAATTAATCGATTTTACGGTTGCTCTTGATAAATTGGATAAAATTGGAGAAGATGGCGTAAAGAAAGAAATGATTGAAAAAGGAATTTCTGAGGAGGCTTTGGTAAAAGTACAGCCACTTTTTAGTTTCTCTGGAACTTTTGCAGACAAAATTGCACAGCTTTCAGAATTATTGTCATCTTCTGAAGAAGGTATGAAAGGTGTTGAAGAACTTAAATTTATATGTGACAATGTTGCTGAATTAGGACTTTCTACTGCGATTTTAGATTTAGATGTGACTTTAGCTCGTGGTTTAAATTATTATACAGGAGCTATTTTTGAAGTTGCAGCTCCAAAAACTGTTGCTATGGGTTCTATCGGAGGTGGCGGAAGATACGACGATTTGACGGGTATTTTTGGTTTAAAAAATATGAGTGGTGTCGGAATCTCTTTTGGATTGGATAGAATTTATTTGGTTTTAGAAGAATTACAATTATTCCCTGAAACTGTTGCGGCTACTTCAAAAGCACTGTTTTTGAATTTTGGAGACAAAGAAGCGCTTTACGCTTCACAGGCAATTCAGAAATTGAGAAAAGAAAATATAAAAGTAGAATTGTATCCTGATAGTGTAAAAGTTGGAAAACAATTTCAATATGCAGACAAACGTTTAATTCCGTTTGCAGTATTAGTTGGAGATCAAGAAATTACTTCAAATTCTTATACGCTTAAAAATTTAGTGACAGGAGAGCAGGTTTCTGTTGATTTCGAAGGATTAAAAAATGCTTTACAGGCATAATAAAATTTTGTTTCACGCAGATTTTTCAGATTAGAGCAGATTTATTTTATTTTTTTGTTTAAAAAATCTGTACAAATCTCCCTAAATCTTTTTTAAAATCTGCGTGAAATAATTTTTCTTTCTAAGAAGCAAATAAAATTCGAAGAATTAAAAAAAACTTTATCAAGTTAACTATCTGGAACAAAAGTTTTTGCTTTAGATTCCGCAGATTCAAAGGGTTTTCTTTTAAAATCTCTGCCTGAAATAGTTGCCAGAGAAGAAAAAAAACTTTTAATTTGCCAACCTTAAAGTTACGGGCGTAGTTCAAGGGTAGAATAGCGGTCTCCAAAACCGTTGATGGGGGTTCGAATCCCTCCGCCCGTGCTAAAATAGTAAATGACAACTTTGTCATGTAAAGCTTAAACATAAAAAAAAGCTTCGTCTCTATAGGCGAAGCTTTTTTTAATATAAGGTAAACTTGAATTAATAATTATTTAGAGGCCGAAGCCAACCCTTAAATTCAATTTTTGGTGGTAATAATTTATGTTTATTGGTCTCAAAGATAACATAAACTAAAACGTAATAGTCTTAAAATTATAATAAATTTTTTCTGCGCAAATACGTTTTTTAAATGTCTCATAATTAATAAAGTGACAATTTGACATTTTATAAGATTTGGCAGTACTTTTGCAATCCAACAGAAAGAAATAAAAATGAAGTTTAAGAATATTTTTAAAAATAAAAGTAATATGACTACGGAAAATACAGAATTCGATCAGGAATTAGACGATGTAACGTTAGAGAACAATGCCAACGGAGAACAGTTAATTGTTGAAGAATTAAGTGTTGAGGAGCAATTAGCTAAAGACTTGGCTCACGAAAAAGATAAGTTTTTAAGATTATTTGCTGAATTTGAAAATTACAAAAAAAGAACTTCAAAAGAGCGTCTTGATTTATTTAAAACAGCAAATCAAGAGGTTTTATTGGCTATGCTTCCGGTTTTAGATGATTTTGACAGAGCGGCAGTAGAGATCAACAAGTCTGAGGATGAGAATTTGAAAAAAGGTGTTGAGTTGATTCACGAAAAACTGAAAAACACTTTAGTTTCTAAAGGTTTAGAGCAAGTTGAAATTCAAGCAGGAGATGCTTTCAATGCTGATATTGCTGAGGCAATTACCCAAATTCCAGCTCCGTCTGATAAATTAAAAGGGAAAATTGTTGATGTTATTGAAAAAGGATACAAATTAGGAGACAAAATTATTCGTTACCCTAAAGTTGTAGTTGGAAACTAAAAAGCAAATAAAAATTCTGACTCCAATTTTGGATTTTGGAATTTTAGAATTTGGAATTTAAACCTAATTATGAAAAAAGATTTTTACGAAATACTAGGCATTTCAAAAAATGCTGATGCTGCCGAAATTAAAAAAGCGTATAGAAAAAGCGCGCTTAAATACCATCCTGATAAAAATCCAGGCGACAAAGAGGCAGAAGAAAACTTCAAATTGGCGGCAGAAGCTTATGAAGTTTTAAGTGATCCACAGAAAAAAGCGAAATACGATCAATATGGTCATCAAGCATTTGATGGTTCTGGCGGATTTGGCGGTGGCCACGGCGGTATGAATATGGATGACATTTTCAGCCAGTTTGGTGATATTTTTGGTGGCGGATTTGGCGGTTTCGGAGGCGGAGGCGGAGGTCCTCGTCGTGCGAAAGGAAGCAATCTTCGAATTAAAGTGAAGTTAACTTTAGAAGAAATTGCAAATGGAGTGGAGAAAAAAGTAAAAGTAAAACGTAAAGTTCAGGCAAAAGGCGTAACGTATAAAACTTGTACGACTTGTAATGGTCAAGGACAAGTAATGCGTGTAACCAATACCATTTTAGGAAGAATGCAATCTGCATCTACTTGTCCTACTTGTGGTGGTTCTGGTCAGATTTTAGATAAAAAACCTTCTGAGGCAGATGCTCAAGGAATGGTTCAAGAAGACGAAACAGTATCAATCAAAATTCCTGCTGGAGTTGTTGACGGTATGCAGTTAAAAGTTGCTAACAAAGGTAACGATGCTCCAGGAAACAGTATTCCAGGAGATTTAATTGTAGCGATTGAAGAAGTTGAGCACGAATTCTTGAAGCGTGAAGGAGAAAACATCCATTTCGATTTATATATCAGTTTTCCTGAAGCAGTTTTGGGAGCTTCTAAAGATATTGAAGCAATCAACGGAAAAGTTCGTATTAAATTGGAAGAAGGAATTCAGTCTGGAAAAATCTTAAGATTGAAAGGAAAAGGAATTCCAAGTTTAAATGGTTACGGAAGCGGAGATTTATTGGTTCACGTAAACGTTTGGACTCCAAAAACATTAAATAAAGAGCAAAAACAATTCTTTGAAAATGCTTTAGCAGACGAACATTTTGTTCCAAGTCCAGAGAAATCAGAGAAATCGTTTTTTGAAAAAGTAAAAGATATGTTCTCATAATCTTAACTTCTTTTAAAGTTATAAAAAATTAAAAACCCATTCTAGCATAAATTAGAATGGGTTTTTTGCGTAATATGCCACAATTTCGCTTCGAATTATTTACTTTTACAGTCGCTGAACCGTAACAGGCAAAGTGACGCAGTAAATCCTTAAAAATAGCATGAGTAACTTACTTGAAGTACATAAAGTCGTAAAAAAATACGGCGATTATGTAGCACTTAACGAAGTTTCATTAAATGTGCCAAAAGGCAGTATATATGGACTTTTAGGTCCCAATGGAGCCGGAAAAACTTCCCTTATCAGAATCATAAACCAAATTACATTGCCAGATAGTGGCGAAGTAATTTTGGATGGAGAAAGATTGCAACCCAAACATGTGCAAACTATCGGGTATCTTCCAGAAGAAAGAGGTTTGTATAGTTCGATGAAAGTGGGAGAGCAATGTTTGTATCTGGCTCAAATGAAAGGCCTTTCTAAGGCTGAAGCCAAAAAACAATTGGATTATTGGTTTGACCGATTAGGAATTCAAGGCTGGTGGAACAAGAAAATTCAGGAACTTTCTAAAGGAATGGCACAGAAAATTCAGTTTGTGGTTTGTGTTTTGCATAAACCAAAATTGCTAATTTTAGATGAGCCCTTCTCCGGATTTGATCCTGTAAATGCGAATGTTATTAAAGATGAAATTCTGGCATTGAAAGAACAAGGTTCTACTATTATTTTTTCGACGCACAGAATGGAAAGTGTAGAAGAGCTTTGTGAAAACATTGCTTTAATTCACAAATCCAATAAATTGATCGAAGGGAAAGTGGCTGATGTGAAACGTCAGTTTAGAACCAATAGTTTTGAAGTGGGAATTTTGACAAATAATGTTGAAGGTTTGATGTACGATATCACTCAAAAGTTCACGGTTTCGCCTGCGAGTTTTAAATCTTTAAATGATGATTTGAAATTAAATATTCAGATTGGAAATGCAAGTCCAAACGAATTATTGAATATTTTAACACAACGTGGACAAGTAACACATTTCGTAGAAAAAATTCCGAGCATAAACGATATTTTTATCCAAACGGTAACGGAAAACAAAAAATTAAATTCCAATAATTAAATTCCAAAATCCAAGTTTGAAACTGCGAGAGTTGGAATTTGGGGTTTTAGATTTGAAAATTAAAAATATTTATGAGCATCATCTCGTTGATTATAAAAAGAGAATTTATTGCCAAAGTCCGCAATAAATCTTTTGTTGTCATGACATTTTTGAGTCCGCTTTTATTTGTGGCAATTGCTGTTTTTATTGGCTATTTAAGCTCGATGAAAGCAGAAACAAAAAGAATTGCAATTCATGACGAAACTGGACTTTTTGCATCTGATTTTTTAAAAGAAAATAAAAAAGGAGCCGAATTCAAATATTTAAATTTATCTGAAATTGATGTAAAGGCTTTAAAAGATAGCATTACAAAAGAAAATTTCAACGGATTAATCGTTATTCCGAAAACAAAAAACATTAAAGATTTAGAACGTAAAATTGAATTTATTTCTAATAATAGTCCGAGCATTTCTTTTATTGAAAATACTCAAGATATCATTGGAAGTAAAATTACAAAACTAAATCTGGAAGAAGCAAAACTAGACACTTTGGCCATTCAGAAAGCACAGTCAGATGTAAATATTCATTTGGTTAAAGCTTCTGGAGAAGAAAGTCTGAAAGGTTTAAATGAAATTAAAATCGGAATCGGAGGCGCATTTGGTTATTTGATTATGATGTTTATTATCATTTATGGAAACATGGTAATGCGAAGCGTAATCGAAGAAAAAACAAACAGAATTATCGAAATCATTATTTCATCTGTAAAGCCATTTCAGTTGATGATTGGTAAAATTGTCGGAACGTCATTGGCTGGAATTTTGCAATTTATGATTTGGGCCATAATTGGATTAGGATTAATGTTTGCAGCTTCGGCATTTTTCGGCGTGAATGTTGGTCCGACAGCAAGAATTTCACCGGAATTAATGCAAAGTGCGCAGCACGAACTTGCTGGATCGGCGCAAATGTATATTGCTGAATTATGGAATTTGCCAATTGCAAGCATCATAATCGGATTTGTGATTTATTTTATTGGAGGGTATTTTTTATATAGCTCATTTTACGCGGCAATTGGAGCAGCAGTTGACAATCAAACCGATTCTCAGCAATTTTTGCTGCCAATTTTAATGCCTCTGATTTTGAGTGTTTATATCGGTTTTTTTACAGTTGTAAACGATCCGCACGGAAGTGTTGCAGTTATCTTTTCAATGATTCCGTTAACTTCGCCAATTGTAATGCTAATGCGTATTCCGTTTGGCGTGCCGTGGTGGCAAATCGCAATTTCGGTATCATTATTGTTTGCTACATTTTTCCTTGTGGTATGGTTCGCAGCCAAAATCTACCGTGTAGGTATTTTAATGTACGGCAAAAAACCGACTTGGAAGGAATTGTATAAGTGGCTAAAATATTAATTTTAAAGATGCTAAGATACTAAGGTTCTAAGATGCTATTTTTTAGCTTCTAAAAAAAAACTCAGAACCTTAGTATCTTAGCGTCTTAGAACCTTAGAAAAGAATGAGTAAAATACTAATTGTAGAAGACGAAGCAGCGATCAGAAGAGTTCTGGTAAAAATATTATCAGAAGAAAATGATGCGTATCAGGTTGATGAAGCTGAAGATGGTGTTGCGGGACTTGAAAAAATAAAAAACAACGATTATGATTTGGTTTTGTGCGATATCAAAATGCCAAAAATGGACGGTGTTGAGGTTTTGGAAGAAGTAAAAAAGATCAAACCAGAAATTCCGATGGTGATGATTTCGGGTCACGGTGATATGGAAACTGCGATTCAGACCATGCGTTTGGGAGCTTTTGATTATATCTCAAAACCGCCAGATTTGAACCGTTTATTGAATACGGTTCGTAATGCTTTGGATAAAAAACAATTAGTAGTTGAAAATAAAATTCTAAAGAAAAAAGTTAGCAAAAACTACGAAATGATTGGTGACAGCGAATCGATTAATCATATCAAAGTGATGATTGATAAGGTGGCGCAAACAGAAGCAAGAGTTTTGATTACTGGACCAAACGGAACAGGAAAAGAATTAGTAGCGCATCAATTACATGAAAAAAGCGAGCGTTCTAGTTTTCCGTTAATTGAAGTTAACTGTGCTGCAATTCCGAGCGAATTGATCGAAAGCGAATTGTTCGGACACGTAAAAGGTGCTTTTACATCGGCAGTGAAAGATCGTGCCGGAAAGTTTGAAGCAGCAGACAAAGGAACTATTTTCTTAGATGAAATTGGAGATATGAGCCTTTCGGCGCAAGCCAAAGTTTTGCGTGCTTTGCAAGAAAGTATGATTACGAGAGTTGGTGCTGATAAAGATATTAAAGTTGATGTTCGTGTTGTTGCAGCAACAAATAAAGATCTGAAAACAGAAATTGCAGAAGGCCGTTTCCGTGAAGATTTATACCATCGTTTGGCTGTGATTTTAATTAAAGTTCCGCCATTGAATGAAAGACGTGATGATATTCCGGCTTTGATTTCGCATTTTGCAGAAAAAATAGCTTTAGAGCAAGGAAATGCGGTTAAGTCGTTTTCGGCGCAAGCCATAAAATTATTGCAAGAATACGATTGGACAGGAAATATTCGTGAACTTCGAAATGTAGTTGAAAGATTGATTATTTTGGGAGGAAACGAAATCTCAGAATCAGATGTGAAAATGTTCGCAAGCAAATAATGATTTGGAATCTAAATTCTAAAATCATAAATCTAAAATTTAGAAATGAAACTAAAAAAAATAAACGAGAAATTACAAGACGGATTAGTTGAAAATGGTTTAACGGAAGCGAATGCTTTGCAGTTAGAAACTTTTTCAACCATAAAAAGCGGTGCTGATTGTGTAATTATTTCTCCAAAAGGAAGTGGGAAAACAACAACGATTGTTTTAAATGTGATTCAGCAATTGGCTGGTAAAACTGAAGAATCGCCACGTGCTTTAATCATTGTGGAAGACAAAGCAAAGGTTTTGGAAATGGTTGAGCTTTTTGAGAAATATGGGAAATACACCAATTTGGAAATTTATGGTGTAAACGAAAAAGGCGACATGGATTATGATAAAAACTACGTTTCTACAGGAATTGATGTTTTAATTGGTACGCCAACTAAATTAAATGACATGTTTAGTACAGCGGGTTACAATGTAAATCGTTTAAAAATGTTTATTTTGGATGATGCAGATCCGATTTTGAAATTACGCCATGATCCAAAAATCACACGTATTTCAAATAGTATTGCCAAAGTGCAGCGAATTATCTTTTCTGAAACTCTGACAGAGCGTATTGAAATTTTGGCAGATAAAATCATGGTTGAGCCTTATTTGTTTGATATGGATGAAGACGGAGAAGAGCTTGATGAAGACGAAGACGATATTGAAGAAGAATAATTTACAATAAAGTTTTCAGTCCCGGTTTTCAGTCTCAGTAACTGGAAAGCGGGATTTTTTGATTTTTAAATTAATAGAATAAAAAATAAAAAGTTATGGGATTAATGAAAGTATTTTCTGGAAGTGAAGTATTAGCAATTGCTTTGCAGGAAAGATTAGAAGAAGCTGGGGTAGAAACAGTAAAAAAAGACAATATTCAATCTGCACGTTTAGGAGGTTTTGGTCAGACAGATTTGGCGATTGAAGTATTTATACAAGAAACAGATTTTGCAAAAGCAAATCCGGTTATAGAAGAGTTTAGAATGAGTCTTTAAAAGTTTTCAGTTTTCAGTTGCGGTTTTCAGTGGTTACTGAGACTGCGACTGAAAACTGCGACTGAAAACTAAAAAAATGCAATACAAAATGTTAGTGCTCGACATGGATGACACCTTGTTGACAGACGATCACAGAATATCAGATTTAAATAAAAAAGTAATACTAGAAGCACAAGCAAAAGGCGTGTATGTTGTTTTGGCTTCTGGAAGACCAACTACCGCAATGACAGCTTATGCAAAGGAGTTGGAATTAGATAAAAACGATTCGTATATGATTTCGTTTAACGGCGCAATAATCAGCCGTGTAAAAGATGATTTAGTTTTGTTTGAACAGAAGTTGACTGTAGAACAAATTCATGCGTTATACGATTATAGTGTAAAAAAGAATGCGCACATCATTACGTATTTAGACGACCAAATCATTAGCGAAACAGATTCTGAATATATTGAGGTAGAAAAAGAAATCACGGGAATGGCACATCATAAAGTTTCAAGCTTTAAAGATTATGTAGACAGACCAGCGGTTAAATGTATTTTGTTGCAAGATCCAGCTTATTTAAAAACCTTGGAAAAAGATTTAATGGAGGCTATGCCACATTTAAGTGTTTCGATGTCTAAACCATTTTTCTTAGAAGCGGCACAACAAGGCATTGATAAAGCTGCGAGTTTGAAACTTTTGGCAGAAAAGCTGGGTATTCATCAAAGTGAGATTATCGCCGTTGGAAACGCAGGAAATGACTTGACAATGATAGAATATGCAGGTTTAGGAGTTTGGGTAGATAATGTGAATCCTGAATTGCGTGATAGAGCAGATTTAATCGTGGCTTCAAATAATGATGATGGTGTTGCTGAAGTGGTACAAAAATATATTTTAAATTAAATAAAAGATGAAAAATCCAATTGAAACAGAGCGTTTGCTTTTACGAGAATTAGAACTTTCTGATGCGGAAGGAATGTTTGAATTGGATTCTAATCCGAATGTGCATTTATTTGTGGGCAATAGACCTGTAAAACATATTGACGAAAGCATTGAATATATCAAATTTGTTCATAAACAATACAAAGATCTTGGTACAGGAAGATGGGCTGTTGTTCTTAAAGAAACTAACGAATTTATTGGTTGGTCTGGAATCAAATTTATTACAGACGAAATAAATAATCATAAAAATTTTTATGAGTTAGGATATCGTTTTATCGAAAAGCATTGGGGAAAAGGTTATGCAACCGAAGCAGGAAGAGCTTTTATTGATCATGCTTTTAATGAAATGAAAGTAGAAGTACTTTATGCTTACGCAGATGCAGGAAACGAGAACTCAAGAAAAATTCTGGAGAAATTAGGCTTCCATTTTGTAAATTCTTTTGAATACGATGAAGAATTAGAAGTTTGGTACGAACTTAAGAATCCAAACAGAATTTAAATAAAAAACGAATTCCAAATCTTTACATACTTAAAAGTCAGTAAAGATTTGGAATTAATTAAGAAGTAATATTTGAAAATATTATTTTTTAGCTACAGAAACAAAATATTTATTTCCGTCACCCATAGTTAATTTTACACGCTCGTCGCAAAGATCGATTGCAAAATTGGCACTTTCGTAACAGCTGCAAGTCGTATTTTTGTCTTTAGACATTTCTGTCTTACAGTTGTTGTTTTTAAAGCTTGCTAATTGTGGAGTGTATAAACTAACTAAATCAGTAGAAGCGGTTACTAAAGAAATGATACTTGCAGAATTGTTGTTTGTAATTCTGTATACAATTCTATCTGTATAATTTACTTCGTTAACTGTTACTTTACGAATGTAGGTATAAGCTGTAGATCCTTCACCAGGTTCTTTAACTTCAAACTTAAACCCAACTGCACGAATAGCAACATCAAATTGCTGTTGTGAGTTAAAGCTTGCCCAAGTCGTCAATGTGCTAATAGTAGGAAATGGATTTGCATTTGCGGCTGGAGCATTAGTTTGCGCTTGCGAACTAAATACGGTTAAGAACATCAAGCAGATTGTGGGTAAAAATGCTTTCATAAAGCGTGGTATTTGTATTTTAATTTTGCCTACTCTCTTTGGTTTTCGGCTTTCCCATTTCATTTTGTAACACAAAACAACAACATAACGAGTAAAATTCAAAATTGTTATGCCCGAATTATTATTAAATTAATTAAAGCTTATCAAAATTCTTTAATCTAAACTAATTTTGAATTACATTCATAACAATGGTAAATGTAAGAAATTTAGAATTTAAAACCGAGAAAAACGTATTTAATCGATAAAATTTGCATTTAATCGATTATTTTGTCATTTAATTCTTATCAGAGCATTAAAATTTCAAGAATATCAGGCTCAGATTTTTTTTTAATAAAAATAGAAAAAATTAGCTTTCGAATGTTTCTAAATTAACATTAGTGTCAAATTATTGATTCGAAGTAGATTAATTGCTTTCTTTTGATGAATATTGTTTGTAAATTTGCAGCCTTAAATTTTTTGACAACGATTTCATTAATTTAAGCAGATTATGGAAAACAGAAAAAAAGTTGCCTTTTATACGCTGGGTTGTAAACTGAATTTTTCAGAGACTTCTACAATTGCCAGAAATTTTAATGACGAAGGTTTTGACCGCGTCGATTTTGAAGAAATAGCAGATATTTATGTCATTAATACTTGCTCTGTAACAGAAAATGCAGATAAGCAGTTTAAGCAGGTAGTTAGAAAAGCAATGAAGCTGAATGAAAAAGCTTTTGTTGCTGCTGTTGGATGTTATGCACAATTAAAACCAGAAGAATTAGCAGCGGTTGATGGTGTTGATTTGGTCTTGGGCGCAACAGAAAAATTCAAAATCACAGACTATATCCATGATTTGAGCAAAAACGATATGGGCGAAGTTCACTCATGCGAAATTGCTGAAGCCGATTTCTACGTAGGAAGTTATTCTATTGGAGACCGTACCAGAGCATTCTTAAAAGTTCAAGACGGTTGCGATTATAAATGTACCTATTGCACAATTCCGTTGGCAAGAGGAATTTCTAGAAGTGATGCTTTAGAAAATGTACTAAAAAATGCCAAAGAAATTTCGGCTCAAAATATCCGTGAAATTGTTTTAACGGGTGTAAATATTGGTGATTACGGAAAAGGGGAGTTCGGAAACAAAAAACACGAACATACTTTTCTAGATTTAGTTCAGGCTTTAGATAAAGTAGAAGGAATTGAGCGTTTAAGAATTTCGTCTATCGAACCGAATTTATTGAAAAACGAAACGATCGAATTTGTTTCTAAAAGCAGAACTTTTGTACCGCATTTTCATATTCCGCTGCAATCAGGAAGCAATGATATTTTGAAATTGATGAAACGCCGTTATTTACGTGAAGTTTATATTGACCGTGTCAATAAAATTCGCGAAGTAATGCCACACGCTTGTATTGGTGTCGATGTGATTGTTGGTTTTCCTGGAGAAACAGATGAGCACTTTTTAGAAACGTATCATTTCTTAAATGAATTGGATATTTCGTATTTGCACGTATTTACGTATTCAGAAAGAGATAATACCGAAGCTGTTGATATGGAAGGCGTAGTTCCTTCAAATGTTAGAGCAAAACGCAGTAAAATGCTACGCGGTTTGTCAGTTAAAAAACGTCGTGCTTTTTATGAAAGCCAGTTAGGAACAAACAGAACAGTTCTTTTTGAAAGCGAAAATAAAGAAGGATACATTCATGGGTTTACTGAAAACTACGTAAAAGTAAAAACACCTTGGAATCCAAAATTAGTAAATACTTTGCAAGAAATCAATCTAACAAAAATAGACGAAGACGGAAGTGTACGTTTGGAGTTTTTGAATAAATTGGCGGAAGCTTAAAAAATATACTCAAAGTATTTGTCATTCCGAGGAACGAGGAATCACACTCGAAACTCTACAAAGATTGACGATTATAGCATACGGAATTACTAGTGTGATTCCTCGTTCCTCGGAATGACAAAAAAAAAGCCTCTTATTAGAGGCTTTTCTGTTTTTATAAATTATTCATTTTCCTGAACAACCAATTTCAAAGAATTAATATAATCGGTATCAAATTCTATAACTCGAATTTTTTCGGGATTAAAACTTAATTCTCCTCCAAACTGACCTTGCGTATCTAAAAAATCGATAGTCAATTCTTCCTCATTTAATTCGATTAATTTTCCTAGATAAGCAGATTTAGATGATTTTTTTGCAATCTGAAAAATACCATATTTCTCAGAAATAAATTTAATAATCGAAGTCAAATCTTTAATTGGGATAATATCATCCGAATTAATTTTTAATCCTTTCATCCGAATTACTTTTTCTGTGAAAGCCAAATCGTGATCTCGGTTTACGGCTTCAATGTTTTTATTTCTCAAAATAACAAAACCATCCAAAATAAAATCTACAGGATTATTTCGAAGCAAAATCCATTCATCAGAATAATCAATAAGAAATCCGGAGAAAATCTGTTTTTTATCCTGAAATTCTATTTCGACCAATTGTCTTAAATATTGTTCCATCATGTTTTTTTAAAATTCCAATAATTTAGTTCCAAATTCCAATATTTAAATTCCAAACTCCAATTACTTTGAGATTGGAATTTGGAATTTCAAAAATTTAGAATTTATTCTTTATGGGTTAGTAGACCAGATGCTGCTATTTTTAATAAACACTCTTCTGTTCAGTTTTAATTGAGCAATGATTAAATCTGCCATGTCTTCAGACTGCATTACTTTTTCTGGGTTTCCATCAGTTAAGTTTAAGTCTTTTGCCATATCAGTTGCAACGGTACTTGGTGTTAAGGCCGTAACACGAATATTGTGTTTTCTCATTTCCTGCATCAAAGAATCAGTTAAGCCTAAAACAGCAAATTTAGAAGCACTATAAGCACTTGTCAAAGCGTTTCCGTTTAATCCAGCAGTCGAAGAAATATTGATAATGTCTCCAGTTTGTCTTTCGATCATATTTGGAATAATCGCACGAGTAGTGTAATACGTTCCCATTAAATTGACCTGAATAATTCTTTCCCAAGCTTCTGGCTCTAATTCTAAGAATTTTCCAAAAGAAGCAATTCCAGCGCTATTGATTAAAATATCGATACTTTTAAATTCTGCAATAGCTTTTTCAACAGCAGAATTGATAGAGCTGATGTCAGAAACATCGGCAGACAAAGCCAAAGTTTTTACGCCCAATTTAGCAGTTTCTTCTGCCAGCTGATCAATATCGCTTTTTGTTCTCGAAACTAAAATTAGGTTTACGCCTTCTTTGGCCAAAGCAATTGCCACAGCTTTTCCAATTCCTTTTCCTGCGCCTGTAATAAAGGCATTTTTATTTTTTAAGTCGGTCATGATTGTATTTTTAGAAATGCAAAAAGCATCATTTTAAGTCTTACAAAAATAAGGTTTTGAAAACTAAAATGATGCTTTAAAAGATATTCTTAATCTAAGTTTAACAACTTTCTGTTATTCTTTCAGAACCATGTCTATACACATTACGGCTCCTAAAATTAACTGTCTCAACGGACTATCGGCTGCTACTGTCTCTTCAATTTGAAGTACATAATTATCGGCACTTGTAAAAAACTCTTTTCCTAATCCAGCCCATTTTTTATTTACTTGCGCTAATTGTTTGCCTTCATGAGAGAATTTAAAATCCCAACCGGTCCATTTTCCTTGAAGCGTTGCAACTGGTTTTTCGTTTTTATCTAGGATATCAAACTTTCCTCCAATAGAAAAGAATTTTTGTTTGAAAGTTCCAACCAAACGATCTTTTTCGTCCAAAACTTCAACAGTAGATCTAAAGATGGCAACACCTCTTCTTACTGTTATTAATTTTTCTCCAGAAGCAGTTGTAATTTCAACATTAAACGGAGTTGCTCTTTTATAATCTGTAAAACGAAATACTTTGGTGAAAAAACCAAGATTGTTTTCTCGGCAGTTCATTATAATTTGATTGGTTTCTGGATGATAAATATCGTAATTGTTTGCGGCTTTGAACATTCCAACATGTTCTTTTACTAAAAATAGATTTTGGCTTAAAATAGGATTCATACGTGTGTAAAATAAGTTTTAAAAATAAAGCCACAAATGTAATATAATTTTTATTAATTGTGCAGTTTCGAAGTTTCAACTAAACGAATAAATTCTGCTTTGTAACCTTCGCCGTCGTTTGAATTTCCTTGTTTGGCCAGTTTTATAATTTCTTTCGAAGATTTGTCAGCGATTAATTTTGAATCTCTCAATTTCAAACCAAACCAAGCTACGGCAGAACTAAATTTCATATCATCACTTGCTTTCTCTAAAATTACCGATTTGTTTTCGATTACCTGAACCATTTCGATGCTTTTATCGCCGTCAGGCTTTTTGTAACGGAATTTTATTGTAGCCAATTCATTGCTGTAATTAGTAGAACTGTTTTCGGTTTTAGTATATTTTAAAGGATCTGGCTGTTCTGCTAAATAATCGCTTTTTACTCCAGCTGGAATAATTTCATACAAAGCTGTAACCGTATGATTGCTGCCCAATTCTCCTGCATCAATGGCGTCATTTTTAAAATCTTCTGGACGCAATTTTCTGTTTTCATAACCAATCAATCTATACGCCTGAACTTGTTTTGGATTAAATTCAATCTGGATTTTTACATCTTTCGCGATAGCAAACATCGAACCTTTGAATTCTTTTCCTAAAAAACGATTGGCTTCTTGAATGTTATCGATGTACGCATAATTTCCGTTTCCTTTATCAGCCAAGATTTCCATTTTGCTGTCCTTGTAATTTCCCATTCCGTAACCTAAACAAGTTAAGAAAACACCTGTTTTTCTTTTTTCTTCAATTAGTTTTTCCATATCAGAATTAGAAGAACTTCCAACGTTAAAATCTCCATCGGTAGCCAAGATTACTCTGTTGTTTCCGCTTTTAATGAAATTTTCAGTTGCAATCTTATAGGCTAATTCAATTCCTGCTCCGCCGGCCGTACTTCCTCCAGCTTGCAAATTATCCAATGCATTAATAATTGTTTTTTTCTCATCTCCAGAAGTTGGCGGTAAAACCATTCCTGCAGCACCCGCGTAAACCACAATTGCCACTTTATCTTTTGGTCTTAATTCGTTAACCAAAATTTTTAATGATTGTTTTAGCAAAGGCAATTTGTTCATGTCTTCCATAGATCCAGAAACATCAATCAAGAAAACAAGATTTGAAGCGGGTAAATCTTCAGTTGGAATGTTTTTTCCTTGTAAACCAATTTTCAAGATTTTGTTATTGGAGTTCCAAGGCGAATCGCTCACTTCGGTATTGATCGAAAATGGATGTTCGTTTTTGGGCTGTGGGTAAGTATATTTAAAAAAATTAACCATTTCTTCTACACGAACGGCATCTTTTGGTACTTGCTGTCCGTTGTTTAAAAATCGTCTAATATTCGTATAAGAAGCATTATCGACATCTATAGAAAAAGTAGAAAGTGGCGCTGTTTTCGGACTTTCAAAAGCATTTTCTACAAAAGAATTATAATCTTCTTGAGTTGGTTCAGTTGGAATTGGCATAATGTTTAATTTTTTGTCCAATTCTTTTTCTGAAAGGTTTTTGTAGATTTCATTTTTGGTTGAAATTATTACAACACCATTTGAAGCTTTGCTTCCATAAATCGAAGTTGCCGCTTGGTCTTTTAAAACCGAAACATTATCAATATCATTCGGATTAATTTTTGCCATTTGATTGGCTTTTGCAGGAACTCCATCAATAATGTACATCGGTTCGTTTATGGGTGAAATTGATGCAGTACCGTGAATCGCAATAGTTGGCGATGGAATAGCTGAATATCCCATAGAATTTTGAACTTGAATTCCGGCAACTTTTCCTTTAAGTGCCTGCTTAGCGTCTTTTTTCTCTCTCTTTCTTTCGGCACGAGCATAACTTCGGTCTTCATATTCAGAATTGGCAGTTCCATAACCAACAACTACGACTTCTTGTAATTCAGCATGACTACTTTTTAGTCTAACATTGATAATATTTGACGATTGTACATAAAAGGTTTGAGTATCCATACCGATATAACTAAAAACAAGAGCATCTCCCTTTTGTGCCTGAATAGAATATTTTCCATCAAAATCGGTTTGAGCATACTTTTTAGTTCCTTTAATAGTTATTTGAACCCCCGGAAGAGCTATGCTAGATTCATCTGTAACTGTTCCTGTAATGGTTCTTTCTTGTGCCATGGTTACGAAACATATAAGCATAGCAATGGCTGATGAAATAAGTTTTAGACTTTTCATGATAATAAGTTTTAGGATTAATGTTTTGATTTTGCTTTGTCAAAGCTGCAGACTTTGACAAAGCATAAGATTATTTTTTCGGAGCTGGTTTTCCGTTTTTAGTAGTGATAATAAGAACTCCCTTTTTTCCTCGTTCGCCATATTTAGAAGTAGCTTCAAGGTCTTGTAAAATAGTTATAGTTTTAATTTCCTGTTTGTCTAAAGGCGCATAAGGACTTGTTGGGTTTTTGCCAAATAAATCTTCTTCAGAGTAATAGATGCCGTCGATAATGTATAGAGGATCGTCTAGAACTACTAGAGACTCAACATTTTCAGGCTGTAAATTAGACATTTCTGCTTGCATCATTTTATCTCTTTTAGCATCGTCACTGTGTGCCATCGCATTTCCGTTAAGAATTACCAGAGGAGCATTTTTCTTAGCTTTTTGAGCGGGTGCGGCTGCGTAAGCAACTTTAGCAGATTGTCTGTTTTTTGTGTCTAGATAACTTCTTTCTTCAAAAGCATCTTTTTTTGAAGAACTAGCATCTTCTTCTTCAAAACTTTCACTTATTGCGACTTTTGCAGGAATAGTAGCTTCTGCTTCAATTTTTGGTGTTGCAACAGCTTGAATTGGTTCTGCTTTAGGAATTATTGTTTCTTGAATTGCAACTCGCTCTTTATTTTTAGTTTGATTTTCTAAAATTTTAACCGCTTCTTCATTAGAAACTATTTCTGAATCTGAGGTTGGAGTTGCCACTTTTTTATCTAAAATTGGTTTTTCCGATTGTTTGGTTTCTTTTGCATCAAAAACGACTTTTGGTGTTTCTGTTACAGTTTCTTTATCTGAATGTAAAAATTGATATCCTAAAGAAATAAGTAAAAGAAGAGAAGCCGCAATTGCAATTTTCTTCCATAAAGCGATTGTTTTTTTATCTTCTTTTTTGTCCAGTTTTTCTTCAACACGCGACCAGACTTTTTCCATTCCTGGAAAGTCTTGAAACTCGGCTTTTTGCGAAGCTTCTTTTATTTTATCGAATAATTTATCTTGATTGTCCATGACTATTTTGCTTTTTGATAATAAAGTTTATTAACCAGTTCTTTCAGTTTGGTCTTAGCGGCATTCAATTGTGATTTTGAGGTGCCTTCAGAAATCTTTAGCATTTCGGCTATTTCTTTATGAGAGAAACCTTCAATAACAAAAAGGTTAAAAACAGTTTTACAGCCGTCAGGAATGTGGTTTAATAAATTAAGTAGATCTTCTTCTTCCAACGTATTCAGTTCATCGACAGAAGGCTGAGAAATCAGCTTTATGTCGTCTAAATACATATTGAAGTTGGTTGCTTTTCTAATAGTCGCCAAACAATGATTTACAGTTATTCGTCTAGCCCAAGCTTCAAAAGCATACGCTTCTTTTAATTGATCCAGTTTGGTGAAAATAGTAAAGAAAGAATCGGCTAATGCTTCTTCAATTTCTTCTTCCTTTTTTAAATATCTTTTGCATAGGCGGTACAACTTAGGCGCCATGTATTCGTACACCTCACGCTGGGCGTCGCGATGCATTTTTTTACAGTTTGCTATTTGAGTCTCGTTTATCACAATTGTTGTCTTTCTTATATAGAGAGATAAAAAGATAAAAAGGTTGGGATGGGGGTGAAAAAAATATTAAAATATTTTTTTTGGGTTCAAAGGTTCAAAGGTTTTATTGTAATCGAATAGCTTTTACTTAATCGGTAATGTCAATTTATAGATTTTCGTTTCTAAAAGCTCTGTGTCATTGTCTTCGCAAAGCAAAAACTCGATTTTATTATTTTCTTTTTTGTATAAAGTTAGACCTTCAAATTTATTGGTTGCCGTAATTTTTTGAGTGAAATCTATTTTCATAGTTTTAACGTCTATTCTTCCAATGAAACTTCCTAAAATGTCTCCGTCATCATAAGTTGATTTGGTATCTTCGGCAGTTGAAAGGAAATAAATTTTATCATCGACCAACACAGCATCGGTAAAACTGGAACGGACGCCTTTTATTTTTGGCAGTTTGTAATTGACCGAAATCAGAGCAAATTCTTCTCCGAGATTTTTAGCGTGAATGGTAAAAATGGTGTTTTTGTTAGTGGCCCCATTTCCTCGATTGAATAAATACCAATTTTCTCCATCAAAAATAGCACCTTCCAGATTAAAATCTTCGGGTTTTATTTCTCCGAAATTCTGCATTACGGCATATAAATCGACTAAATTATTCTTTTGTAAAACCGTTTTCGATTTAATATCAAATTCAATCATTTTATTTCGGTTTTCGGTTGAACCAGAACCAAAAACATACAATGTGTCGTTATGATGCGTTAGGGATTCAAAATCAGGTTTTAGATTTTTCGGAATATTTTGCGTCGGATTGTCAATTAAAGCGTGTTGATTTAATTGCTGATTCTGCATATTGTATTCGTAAAGGAATCCGCTGTTGTCGCCAATTACATAAAGTGCATCGTTATTGTAAAATAATCCTGATGCAGAACCGATTCCGATAATTTGAAATAATATTTCTAAGGTGAATTTTTCCATGAAATGTTGTTTTGAGAGCTTCTGTTATTTTATTTTTTTTGTTTTACTGATTTTGAGTTATTAACTAACTCCATTGTCGCTTTATTTACAGCTTCACTTATTTTTATTAAAGAGTTTGAAACAATACATTCTGCAACACTTATATAGACTAAATTATCGTCGTCTGTCAAAATTTGATTATCCCAATCGGCTTGGCTTGAACTGTTCATCCCGTAGATTAAATATACAGGAGTTCCTTCGCTATAAAGTCTAACAGTTATTTCTACAGCTCTTTTGATAATTGCTTTTTCGATATCTTTCTGTTTCTCTGCATATTCAATTCTTGAAACACATTGGTATAGGGAACAGAATTTTACATTTTTCTTTTCAGGAATAAGACCTCTTGTTCCTTCAATTGACTTTAAATCCTCGTAACATTTTCCATATACTTTAATTAAAGCTTTTTCAGGATTTGAGTAATTTCCATCTTGACAGTAAGACTTATTTAAGAAAAGTAAAAATACAATTAGAAATATCTTTTTCATTATGAATTTGAAATACTTGAATTGTTATTTTGAAAATGAATGTCTAGCCCTGATAGAAATGGAAATACTTTGAAAAGAAATTGCATTTTTTCCTGACATAAGAAAGCGACCAACGGAAGCTCTTGTTATGGCTTTGGAAAAAAGCAGTTTATTGAAAAGTATTGCAATGAATAGCAGGAATATGCTTCGTAAAATTACTATATTTATAAGACAAAAATTGAAAAAGATATGAAATCAATAGATCCGAAAGATTTTAAAGTTGTAGATAAAATAAAGCTTAAAGAAATTCCAACTGTTTTGAATGTCAAAGCAGATGATGACGAAAAAGAAGAAAAATTAGATAAGGTACAAGCCAAATTAAGCGATTTGCAAGACGTAATGTACGCACACAACAAATACAGTGTTTTGATTTGTCTGCAAGGAATGGATACTTCGGGGAAAGATAGTTTGATTCGAGAAGTTTTTAAGGAGTTTAATCCGCGTGGAGTAGTGGTGCATAGTTTTAAAACGCCCACTTCAACAGAACTGGAACATGATTATTTATGGCGTCATTATATTGCATTGCCCGAAAAAGGGAAGTTTGCCATTTTTAATAGAACCCATTATGAAAATGTTTTGGTAACCCGTGTGCATCCTGAATACGTCTTGGCCGAAAACTTACCAGATATTAATTCTGTAGACGATATTACGTCTGATTTTTGGGAAAATAGAATTAAACAGATTAATAATTTTGAAAAGCATATTTCTCAAAACGGAACAATCGTAATGAAATTCTATCTGCATTTGAGCAAAGAAGAACAGCGTCAGCGTTTATTGCGTCGTTTGGAGGAAGAAAAACACAATTGGAAATTTTCTCCAGGCGATTTAAAAGAGCGCGGTTATTGGGATGAATACATGAAATATTATGAAGAAGCAATCAATAAAACATCGACTTCGCATGCACCATGGTATATTATCCCTGCAGATGACAAAGAAATGTCACGCTATATTGTAGCAAAAATTATTTGGGAAGAAATGAAAAAACATACCGATATTAAAGAACCTGAACTAGACGAAAAAACGGCTTCCAATATTGAATTGTATAAGAAAGAATTAGGAGAGAAATAATTGAACAATTGAGATAATTAGTCAATTTTATAATTTTTTGAACCCCGATAAGTTTTTAAAAACCTGTCGGGGTTATTTATATTTATATCTGAGAAAATTTTTAACTGTTTTGTAAATACCATTGGTCAAAACAAAAACGCAGTTCGTCAAACTAATTTTAATAGTGTTTGTGGTTTATGCTCCTTTGTTATTTGTTTCAAAAAATATAGGACTATTTTTGAAGTCAAATTTTCTCAATAAATTAACTATAAATGATTGCAATCAGTAAAAATAGGCATTGGATATTTTTAGTCTTTTTTTGGAGCTTGTTGGGTATCACGATTTGGGCGCAGATGATCGAAGATTACGATTTCTTTACCGCTACGATTCAGGCTGTTTTAGTTTTGTTTTGTTCTGCTGTTTTAGCTCATATTTTAAGTGATGTTATACTGCCCAAAGCGCTAAAACAAAATAAAATGAGCTGGTTTGCGGTACAAAGCGTTATTGTTGTGCTGCTTTTGGGATTTTGCCTGTCATTGATTTATATTGTTTTTTCTGATTCGGTTTTGAGAAGGAAAGCATATCCTGAAGCAGCAGATGTAGATTCTCTGCAATTTTTGTGGGCACGATTTTATGGCAACATTCCGTCAGCGATTTTAATTTGCGGTACTGCTTGCGGACTTCGATTTTATCAGGAACATAATGTCATCGAAAGAAATCATGCGCAATTACAGCAGGTTCATTTAGAAGCGCAAATTAAGATTTTGCAAGATCAGATTAATCCGCACTTAATGTTTAATGTATTAAACCATATTCATATTCTGATGCAAAGCAATGTAAAGTTGGCTTCAGATTTATTGGTTCAGTTTTCGGATATTTTGAGGTATCAATTGTACGAATGCAATAAGGAATATGTGCCTCTGCATCTTGAAATTAAATATTTAAAAGATTTAATTGCTGTTGAAGAAACCAGATGGGGAAATGAGCTAGAGGTTAAAAGTAAATGGAGTATTGAAAATGGACAGCTTCAGATTGTGCCTTTGCTTTTGGTTCCGCTAATTGAAAATGCTTTTAAACATGTTTCAAGGCTTCCGAACCAAAAAAGATATGTGCATTTGTCCTGCAAACAGCTCAACAATCAATTGAGTTTTAAAATCGAAAACTCTTATACAGAGCAATATAAAATATCTTCAAAAAATCAAGGATTAGGTTTGGAAAATGTAAAGAAAAGGCTGGAAATACAATATCCAGGAAAACACAATTTAAACATCCATAAAACCGATTCTGATTTTACTGTTGAAGTGACTCTAGATTTGAAATGATTTTTTGCCACAGATTATATTTTTTTGCCACAACTCGAGCGATAGCGACAGGCGAAGCAATTGCACGAATTAACGCGAATTTTTAATCTTGAAAATCTCAACATATTGCTTTAGTTATTAGCGTCCTTTTATAAAACTAAAACTTTGCGAACTTTGCGTAAATCTTTGCGCTCTTTGCGGTTAAAAAACAAATCTGCGTGAAAAAAACACCAAACCAGAAACAATAAACTATGAACATGAAATGTCTCATTATCGATGATGAACCCATAGCAAGAAACGGAATAGCAGATTTTGTTTCTAAAATTGATTTTCTAGAAACCGTAGCGACTTGTGCTTCGGCTCTAGAAGCGACTTCATATCTTGAGGAAAGAGAGATCGATTTATTATTTCTGGATATCAATATGCCTTATTTATCGGGATTGGAGTTTTTAGAATCTTTAGAGAATCCACCTTTAGTAATTTTTACAACTGCTTATTCAGAACATGCTTTAGACGGATACAGACTTCAGGTTGTAGATTATTTATTAAAGCCCATTACATTTCAGCGTTTTTATCAGGCTTCGTTAAAAGCAAAGCAATGGCATCAAATGATGAATTCTCCAAAACAAAGTCAATTAGATCCTTTTTTATATGTGCGTCAGGAGGAAGGATTTCAGAAAATTTCTTGGATCGATATTTTATATATCGAAGGAATGCAAAATTATGCTAAGCTTCATTTTAAAGATAAAGTGCTAATTATTCATCAAACGATGATATCATTAGAAGAAACACTCCCTGCAGAAATTTTCTTTAGAATCCATAAATCATTTCTGGTAAATGTTACACATATAGATTCTATTTCTGGCGGGCGATTATTTATAAAAGGACAAGAACTACCTATTTCAAGAACTCGAAGAGAAGTATTATTGAAAGAGGTAGTGTATAAAAACTTGTTAAGCAGATAGCTCTAGAATTTCCATTTTAGAGCTATTGCTCCATAAAAAGTAGTAGTGAATCTTGGATCTGCAATATTTTTTTCTTTAAAGATTTCTTTAATTTTTCGGTTCGTCGTCGAAAAACTTCGAACAAGAGTAGTTCCGCCAGTTGGTTCTAAAATCCAATGTTTTCCAAATTTCATCTGAGGTCTTAAGCCTGCAATTATCTGCTGATATCCGAGTAATGTAGATTTATTTCCAATTTTGGTTTCAGCTGTCATTCCGCTTAATTCAGCTACTGCTTTTAAGTCAAAATGATCAGACATTCGATAGCCTATTTCTACGCCTTCCGGAAAAGCAACCTTAAAATGTAAAGCTCCAGTAGATTCCCAGTTAAAATAAATTCCAGGAAGCACCATTGGAACACCAAAACTATTAGTCAAAACAGGACCTGCACCCAAAGCCAGTTTAGGGTTAAATTGTTTAATAAAAAGAATTCCCCCTTGAATAAGGAAATCATCTTTATTAATTTCGACCATGTCAGTATAAACACCAAGGGAAGCCATTATTAATAAAGACCATGAAGAAGAAATGGAACGTAAATGCTTAACTCCAATTTGCGTATTGAGTAATTCATTCGGAAATCCGCCTTGAAATTCTACTGGTAGATCTTGAATATTGTAATTTCTGTTTTCCATTTTGGCGTAACTGCTATTAAAAAATACAGACCAGAGTTTTGGATGATTGTATTTATCCATTTTTAAAGATAATGGTACTTCAAAAGCGATCTGTGATCTTTTAAAATTGCTTTCGGCATTTGTTTTCGTACTGTCCAATGGCCTTACATATTTAGAAAAAGGGACAAAATCGAGTTTAAATTCGCCTGAAATTCCCGATTGTGAGCGTGCAGCAACTGTGGCAAGTAAAAAAAGTAAAAGTTGCGATAGATAAAAGATTGTTTTGTTCATGATTTGATTAATTTTTCTGCGAATTACCGCGTTCCAAATCAATCCTGAAAAATCATTTGACTACTTGCACTTTTGTTTTGACCAATGGTATGTTGTAAAAATAAAAAACCCGACAGACTCTTGAGACCGTCGGGTTTTTACCAAAAACAAAATAATAAATTAAACCTATTTTTTATAGTTTAAAACCATAAGCAACACGCAATGCTACTTGATTGGTTCTAAAATCATGATAATCTTCGTAACGAACACTTAAGTCGATGTACTTGTTGGCATAACCAATTCCTGGAGCCCATAAAAAAGTTGTTTTATCGTAACCATTTGTTACCGCAAAACCAGCACCCAGTTCTCCTAAAACATAAAATTGATCTTTTAAGACAAAAGCTTTAAAACCTGCTTTGGCCGGAATAAATCCAAGATCTTTTATGTTGTTTCCAAGGTCATCTTTTCCCATAAATAGGTTTGTAAATCCCGTTGTTAAAGTCAAAGATGTTTTCTTAGAAAGATCATATTGTAAACGAACGTCTCCCCCAAGAGCCCAGTCGTAATCACCGTCGGTAGGTAATCCTCCATTTAATCCGACTCCTAATCTAAAACCCTGATCGTAATTTTCTACTCCGCTCTCTTGAGCAAAAGTTGTGTTGGCAAATAAAAACGTGAACGCAGCTAGACATAACATCTGTAATTTTTTCATGGCTTATATTTTTGAAATTTCTATGTTGTAAAATTATATTGGAGGCGTTTGGACTTTGTTATACAATTTTTAAAAATCGTTACATAATATTGAGTTCGTCTTATTTTTGTCTTAAAATTGGGATATATTTTTATTGATAGGATAGAATTCGAAGCTTCTGACTATCTTTGCGCACAAAATAGAATAAAAGTGAATTTAAAGCAGTACACCAAAGAGTTTTCGTATAATTTAAGACTAGCTTATCCCATAATTTTGGGTATGGTCGGACATACTTTAATTGGTATTGTCGATAATATAATGGTTGGTAAAATTGGAAGTACAGAATTGGCGGCAGTTTCACTGGGTAACAGTATGATTTTTATTGCGATGTCTTTAGGAATTGGATTTTCTACAGCTATTACGCCAATCGTTGCCGAAGGTGATGCGGAGAAAAACGATACCAAAATTCGTTCTGCCTTTCATCATGGATTATTTCTATGTACAATTCTAGGATTGGTACTTTTTACCGTTATCATGTTTGCTAAACCAATTATGGAATTGTTAAAACAGCCAGAAGATGTTATTGTTCTTGCAAAACCTTATTTAGGATGGGTAGCTTTTTCTTTGATTCCGCTTGTAATGTATCAGGGGTATAAGCAATTTGCAGACGGAATGTCTTTGACCAAATATTCTATGTATGCGATGGTAATGGCAAATGTGCTTCACGTAGGTATAAATTATGTTTTGATTTACGGAATCTGGATTTTTCCAAAAATGGGAATTATTGGCGCAGCATTAGGAACCGTAATTTCGAGAATATTTTTGGTAATGTTCATGCATATTATGCTTTCGCGAAGAGATGATTTAAAGCGATTTTTTAAAGGTTTTAGTTTTAATGAAATCAAAAAAACTATGATCAAAAAAATTATCAGTATCGGATTTCCTTCTGCAATGCAGATGCTTTTTGAAGTGGTTTTGTTTACCGCTTCGATCTGGCTTTGCGGGAACATCGGAAAAACAAGTCAGGCTGCCAATCAGATTGCTTTGAGTTTGGCTTCGATGACTTTTATGTTTGCAATGGGATTAAGTGTAACTTCTATGGTGCGTGTAAGTAACCAAAGAGGACTGATGGATTATAAAAAACTGATTGTTGTTGCCCGTTCTATCTTTTTGCTTGCTATAATATTAGAGACCGTATTTGCAATTTTCTTTATTATTTTCCACGATTATCTTCCATACATTTTCTTAAATATGGAAAATACAGGGCAGATTTTAGATAACGAAGAAGTTATTGGCATTGCTTCAAAACTGCTTTTAATTGCAGCTGTTTTCCAGATTTCTGACGGAATTCAAGTTGTTGTTTTAGGCGCTTTACGCGGATTACAAGACGTAAAAGTTCCAATGTACATTACTTTTGTAGCCTATTGGGTTATTGGTTTTCCGATTTCCTATTATTTAGGAGAACACACAGAACTGAAGGCGCAAGGAGTTTGGGTCGGACTTTTGGCAGGTTTGACTGCAGCGGCAATTTGTCTTTATATTCGTTTTCATTACTTGACAAAGAGATTAATTGCGAAATCAGATATAGAATAATTAAATTTGAAAAATATATTTCACTGATTTTGAAGATTAAAACAAGAGAAATCGGTTAAAAAAATAATAATCAATTACTAAAAAAATAAACACATATGGAATTACCTAAATTTTTACTTGGAGATAACACAGATTTTCCAGACGATATTTTTATCATTCACTTAGATTATCCAAGATTTATAATCAATTTGAAAGATGATGAGGTGGAGTTTTTAGAAGAAGCTGAAGATCTTGACGAAGCAGAATTAAATGCCGAAATGGAAGATTTAATTGAAAAAGCAAATGAGTTTTATGATAGAGAAATAAACCGTTACGAAGAGTAATTTGTTTCTCTAATTTTACGTTCTTATAACTATCTTAATGAAAAACTTACGTTTCTTAAAACCGATTTTTAGTTTCATCGCAATCGGATTATTGATTACCACTCTAAGTCGAGTATTTTTATTTTTTCTTTTTAAAGAAAGAGTAGTTCAAACGCCAGATTTCTGGTATATTTTTCCAATCGGTCTTCGAATGGATTTGATATTACTTTGTTATTTGTCGTTTCTTCCAGCATTACTAATTACCTTTTTGCCGAATAAATGGATAAAATTTACCAATAAGTTTCTGGTAATATATAGTTTTCTGTTTCTGTTTTTAATTCTTTTTGTAGAATTAGCTTCGCCAGATTTTGTAAAACAATATGATACACGTCCCAATAAGATTTTCTTAGATTATCTTATTTATCCAAAGGAAGTAGTAGGAATGCTTTTAAAAAGTTATCTGACTTCTATAATCGTAACATTTTTAATTTTAGGAGTTGCGCTTTATTTTGCTTTCAAAAAAGGAAAACAATTATTCTATACTTCAAGTGCAGAATATAAATTCAAGTTAATGATATTTCCATTAGTAGCTTTTTTATTGTTTTTTGGAGCACGTTCTAGTCTAACTTCAAAACGTCCTATTAATGCGAGTAATGCTGTTTTTTCTACCGATCAATTAACAAATGCTCTTGGATTAAATTCATTTTATACGGTTGCTTTTGCTGCCTATTCAATCAAAAATGAAGGAAATACAAAAATGTATGGAAAAATGGATGAAGCCGAAGCTATTGCTCGTGTAAAAAAATACATGATCGCAGGGCCGAAGGATTTTACCGATGCTGAAATTCCGTTTTTGCATGTCCAGCAACCAGATTCTTTATTGAAGAAACCTTACAATTTAGTAATCTTTTTGCAAGAAAGTTTAGGCGCAGAGTACGTTGGAATTTTAGGCGGAAAACCATTAACGCCAGAATTTGATAAATTATCTAAAGAAGGAACATTATTTACTAATTTGTATTGCACAGGAACCAGAAGTGTTCGCGGAATTGAAGCAGTAGTGACTGGATTTTTGCCTTCGCCATCTGAAAGTGTCGTAAGATTAGGAAATTCACAGCAAGGCTTTTTTACCTTAGCAGATGCTTTAAAACAAAAAGGGTACGACACCAGTTTCATTTACGGAGGAATGGCCAATTTTGATAATATGGCTTCATTTTTTAATGGAAATGGTTTTCAAGATATTGTTGATCAAACCGATTTTGAATCTGATGGGAATAAATATGCTTTTAAAGGAACTTGGGGATATTCTGATGAAGATTTGGTAACCAAAGCCAATCAGTATTTTAAATCAAAAGGAGATAAACCGTTCTTTTCCTTAATGTTTTCGACTTCTAATCACGAACCTTTTGAATATCCGGCAGGAAGAATTAAACCTTATGATAAAAAACCTAACACGGTAAATAATGCCATGAAATATGCCGATTTCTCTATTGGAAAATTCTTTGAAATGGCAAAAAAAGAGGATTATTTTAAAAACACAATTTTCATTGTAATCGCAGATCATAATACTAGAACATACGGCAAAAATTTAGTTCCAATAAATAAATTCCATATTCCAGCATTTATTATGGGGCCGGGAGTTCCAAAAGGAGCAGTTTATGACAGACTAGCAAGTCAAATTGATATTCCGCCAACATTGTTAGGGTATTTAGGAATGCCTTTTGAAACCCCAATGGTAGGACGCAACTTGACAAAATTAGATTCAAAAGTGCAAGGAAGATCTATTATGCAGTTTAATGACATTAATGCATTTAGAGTTGAGAATCAAGTTGTGATCATGCAGCCCAATTTGAAACCATTACAATTTGAAATCAAAAATGATACAACTTTAATTCCAGTTAAATTAAACGAAGATTTAGCAAAAGATGCCTTAGCGCATGTTATTACAGCAGGGAATTTGTATAAAGAGAGTAAGTATAAGCTTAGACCTAAAAAATAGGTTCAAAGGTTCAGAGTAACAAAGTAACAAAGTAACAAAGGTTCAAAGAAGCAGAGAAAAACTTTGCCACTTGAACCTTTGTTACTTTACACCTTTATTAAAATATAGTTTTAATAACTCATAAGCAGCTGCAAAAGATGAAATTTCATTGTTTTGCACTGCTTTTTTGTTTTCTTCCAATAATGAAATAATTTCAGGGCGGTTATAAAAATTCTGTTTCAATTGCTCATTGATGGTTTCCATCATCCAGAAATGGTTTTGTTCGTTTCTTTTGTCTTGGAAAAATCCTGATTCTTTTGTCAATTCTAAATAATTAGAAATCGTACTCCAAACTTCGGGAATTCCATCTTTTGTTAGCGAACTGCAAGTGGTTACTTTAGGCTGCCAATTTGATTTTTTTGGAGGAAATAAATGTAAAGCACGATTAAACTCTAATTTCGCCTGATTGGCTTTTTTTACATTGTCGCCGTCTGCTTTGTTGATTACAATTGCATCAGCCATTTCCATTATACCTCGTTTGATACCTTGGAGTTCATCGCCTGCACCAGAAATTTTTAAAAGTAAAAAGAAATCGACCATACTGTGAACAGCAGTTTCACTTTGGCCAACACCGACTGTTTCGATAATTATAGTATCAAAACCTGCGGCTTCACAAAGAATAATCGTTTCTCGGGTTTTTCGAGCCACTCCTCCTAAAGTTTCTCCAGATGCACTTGGCCTAATAAAAGCATTTTCATCTTTAACCAATTCTTCCATTCTGGTTTTGTCACCCAAAATACTTCCGTGTGAAAGCGAACTGCTTGGATCAACGGCCAAGACCGCTACTTTTTTTCCAAGTTCAGTTAGATGTTTTCCAAAAGCTTCAATAAAAGTACTTTTTCCAACACCGGGAACTCCAGTAATTCCAATTCGAATTGATTTATTGGCATGAGCCAAACAGCCTTGAATGACTTCGCCAGCTTTTTCAAAATGATCTGGATTAGTGCTTTCGATTAAAGTAATAGCACGGCTTAAAGAAGTTCTATTGCCGCCTAAAATACCATTAATTAATTCTTGCGAAGAGGGTTGCTGTCTGCGTTTATTTTTAATTTGATTGATAGCCAAAATATTGGTGATTTCGGGAGGTGAAATTCCAGCTTTTTCAGATATGCTACCAGTTTGTTTATTAGAATTTGACAAAACGCACTTTTTAGAAATGTAAAAGTACAGAAAACAAAGACAGTTTCAAAAAGTTAGTTTGCCACGACCCGAGCGATAGCGAACAGGCGAAGCAATTACACGAATTTCCGCTAATTTGTTATTCTCAAAAGGAGTAAAAAAAAGTTTGCCACGAATTCACGAATTTTCTTTTTAAAATCTTTATCTAATATTATTCGAATTAATTCGAAAAAAATAATCTCAAAGATTTTAAAAAGAAAATTCGTGAATTCGTGGCTGAAGAAAATTAATATCCAGCTGTAAAGCGTACTTGATGATGTTTTGGAGTTTCTACTTCATCAGCAATTACAACCGCTAAATCTTCTACAGATAAGATACTTCTTTGCTCATCATTGAAAACCGGATTTTCTAAACCTAAACGGTATTTTCCAGTTCTACCTGTTTTAGTTCCAGCATGCATTTCAAAAGCAGGGCTAAAAAATGCCCAGTCTAAATCTTTTTCTTCTTTAATGATATTTAAATAATGTCTTGCAGCGTTTGCACCTGGGAAAATCTCTTTTGGAAAATCTGGAGTATCAACCGCTTGTAAATCTGGAGCAACATATAAACTTCCTGCACCACCGATAGTGATAAAACGTTTAACCCCCGATTTTTTAACCGCTTCCTGAATAGCTTTAGATCCCGCTAAAAAGTCATCGTAAATATTCGGGTTAGTCCATCCCGGATTATAAGCATTAACCACAACATCATGACCTTTTAAGATCTCTGCCAAAGCATCAACATTAAAGATATCTGCAGCAACCCAAGTAGCGTTTGCTGTGTCTTTTGGAGTTCTTGCGATAGCAGTGATTTCGTGTTTTCTGTCTGCTAATTCGTTTAAAATTGCTGAGCCAACAAATCCTGTAGCTCCAATAAGTGCGATTTTCATAATATATAAATTTATTTAGTAATAAAAAATGTTACAGTTTAGGTTAAAAAAATAGTTTTAAAATTGATTCGAAAAATCTTCCAATGAAATACCTTCCAGCTGTAAGCTAACTTTCTGATTCATTTCGCTGTATAAATTCTCCAAATGCTGATTGATGTTTTTTCCAACAGGACAATCAGGATTGGGTTGGTTTTTAGCAAAACCTAAACCAATAGTTTCAAAGGTCATTTCGAATATTTGTTTTAAAGTCAGTTCGGCAGCATTAACCGCCAATTTTGTACCGCCATTTTTTCCTTCTTTACTTTCTACAACATGATGCGCTTTTAGGTTGGCAATTTCTTTTCGAACCAAAACAGGATTTAAATTAATACTTCCCGCAATAAACTCCGATGATAAATAATCATTAGGGAATTTATGCAGCAGAGTAAGAATGTGAATAGTGATGGCAAATTTACCTGAAATCATACTGTAATAAAATATGTTACAAATTTACATCTTTTTGTAACACAAAATACTAATTTAGCTATTTTTTTTGAAATGTATGATGAGTGATTGGTAAAAAATGACTGATATTCAGTAAGAAGCGATTGATTTTCATTGAAATGTTATATGTTTAACAAAAGAAAATCAGTAGTTACGATTCAGTCAAAAAGCGAATTACTATTTACTTTTCACTAATCACTAAATTAGAAATACTTATTTTTGTCTTGATCTTACTATATGAACAACTTCATTCTAATATTTCTCTTTCTTTCACTCGGATTGATTTTACAGCGAGTAAAACAATTCCCGACTCATATTTACAAAACGCTCAATAAAATTGTTATTTATTTCTGTCTTCCAGCGGTTACTTTATACCATATTCCGAAGATAAAATGGAGTAGCGAATTACTGTTTCCGATAGGAGCGGGGTGGATTACTTATATTCTGGCTTTTATTTTTTTTCATTTTTTGGGAAGAAGAAATGGCTGGTCGAATAAACTGATTGGATGTTTGATTTTGACGGCAGGATTAAGTAACAGTTCATTTCTCGGATACCCAATTATTGAAGCCTTGTTTGGTAAGAAAGGCCTAGAAACGGCAGTTTTGGTAGATCAGCCCGGAACTTTTGTTGTGGTTTCAACACTTGGTGTTTTTACAGCCGCTTTTTATTCTAAAGGAAGCCCAGATGCTTTCGGTATTTTTAAAAAGATTATTTTGTTTCCTCCTTTCATAATGTTTGTTATCGCTTGTATAATGAATATTTTTCGAGTTGATTTAAATGAAAATTTTCAATCAGCATTATTAAAAATTGGAAGTTTGGTAACGCCTTTAGCTTTGCTTTCGGTTGGTTTGCAGTTAACTTTTGATAGAAAAAGCCAGCATTGGAAATTTTTGCGATTGGGGCTTTTCTTTAAACTGCTTTTAATTCCTTTTGTGATTTTTGTGCTGTATGTATTTATTTTTGACCAGCATTCTGAAGTCATAAAAATCACTATAATGGAAACTGCTATGGCACCAATGATAACCGGTGCAATCTTAGCTTCAACATACGGATTAAAGCCAAAATTAAGCAGTATGATGATTGGTTTCGGAATCCCGATTTCTTTTGTAACGCTTGCTTTTTGGTACTTCATTCTAAGTTTTATCTAGGAGTAAAATACTAATTATATCGATAAAGTAGAATTTTAACTTTTTTTTACCTTTTGAATGTTTTCTAAATGCATTTTTTAGTTAATTTTAGATGAACTAAAAAAATATAAATTATGTCAACATTAAGATTAGGCGATATAGCTCCAGATTTTCAGGCAGAAACCACACAAGGACCAATTAATTTTCACGAATGGTTAGGAGATTCTTGGGGTGTTTTATTTTCTCATCCAGCAGATTTTACTCCTGTTTGTACTACTGAATTAGGAACTGTAGCGAACTATGTTCCAGAATTTCAAAAAAGAAATACTAAGGTTATTGCTTTGAGTGTAGACGGTTTAGACTCGCATAAAGAATGGATTAAAGATATTAACGAAACTCAAAATACAGAAGTAAATTTCCCAATTATTGCCGATGAGGATAAAAAAGTAGCAAATCTATATGATATGCTTCATCCCAATGCAAGTGATAAATTCACAGTACGTTCTGTTTTTGTTATCGGTCCAGATAAAAAAATCAAATTGACTTTGACATATCCAGCTTCTACAGGAAGAAATTTTGATGAATTACTCCGTGTAATTGACAGCTTACAATTGACAGCGAATTACAGCGTTGCAACACCAGCAAACTGGAAAGATGGAGAAGATGTTGTAATTGCACCAGCAATTCCAGATAGTGATATTCCAGCAAAATTCCCGAAAGGACACACACCAATCAAACCTTATTTGCGTTTGACACCGCAGCCGAATAAATAGTTTTTTTGAGGTCCTAAGATACTAAGGTGCTAAGGTTCTAAGTTTTTTTTTCTTAGAATTTTAGCATTTTTGTTTTTATGAAAGCAAAGAAAATTAAAAAGTGTTGAGACTTTCAATTTATGAAAAGTTCAACACTTTATATATAAAGGCTTAGAACCTTAGTAGCTTAGCATCTCAGAACCTTACTTGGCTGCCAACAAAGCATTCATTCTTTTCTTGTCTCCTACAACCCACAGAATGTCATTTTTCTCCAAGATCAAACTAGATTCAGGATTTAAGATACGATTTCCGTTTCGTTCAATTCCTACAACCATCCCATCTGTTTTGGCTCTGAATTGTCCGATGCTTTTTTGAATAAATTCGTCTTGAGAAACTTCAAGCTGACGTAAAACAATATCGGTTTCTTCTACTTTTGCAGGCGGTTCTGTTTCGTTTTGAGTTAAGAATTTTGTAAATTCTGTAATTTGAGCATCAGTTCCGATTACGCAAATTTCGTCGCCTGGAAATAAGCGTTCGGTTTTAGTAGGAATCGGAATTGTGACTTCTCCTCGCTTAATGTAAGCGATATTAATTCCTAATTGCTCACGAATTTTAAGTTCTTGTAAAGTTTGTCCGACCAGATTAGATTCCTTTTTAATTTCGAAGAAAGACATGTGTCCGTCCCATGGCATTAAATTAGCATATCTTCTGTCGATCTTTTTGTTTTCACGATCGTTAAGATTCTTCAAAAAGTGACTTTCAATTCTGTGGTATTGCTCGTTTAATTTTTTAGGAAAAAGTTGATAAGCTCCAATTGCAATAATCAGGGCGACGAAAGCAACCAAAGGAGAGAAGAAAATATTCAATAAAAATCCGACAAAGAATAAACCAAGGCTCATTCTAATCAAAATAAGCATTAACAGTGCGCCTCGATATTTACGTTCTTCCCAAAGAGCTTCAACTTCATCTACTTTTACACGACGAAGCGAAAGCGCCCATAAAAACGGTGCAATTACAACCAAAGTTAGTAAAGCGGCCAAGGTATTTCCGAATCGTGTATCGGCTACTAAAGGCGCTACAAATTTAGATGACAATAATATGATAGCAGTAATAATGATCGTATGAAGAACAATTTGAGTAATCGAAGAACGAAGAACAATCTGCCAAGTACTGACAGATTTAATCGCTTGCGCATTCACACTATAACGGTTAATATTTTTAACCCATCTTTTAGGCATTTTTGCTTCTAAAAAGAAAGCAAACCGCTCTGAATATTTAATTAAGAAAGGAGTAGTAAATGTAGTAATTGCAGATACTGCCACGATAATAGGATATAAGAAATCGCTGGTAACTTTTAAAGTCATTCCAAGAGTAGCAATAATAAAAGAGAACTCTCCAATTTGAGCCAAACTCATCCCAGTTTGAACAGATTGTTTTAAAGGTTGGCCAGAAATTAAAGCTCCTATAGAAGAACTGAATGCTTTTCCGAAGATGGTCAATAAAGTGATTATAGCCACAGGAAGAGCATAATTTACCAAGGTAATCGGATTGATTAACATTCCTACTGATACAAAGAAAACAGCACCAAAGAAATCTTTTACCGGCTGAATTAAATGTTCGATTTTTTCTGCCATTGTAGTTTCAGCAATAATAGATCCCATAATGAAAGCGCCTAATGCTGGAGAGAAACCAACATTTGAAGCAAAAATCACCATCATTAAACATAAGGCTAATGAGATAATGAGCAGCATTTCGTCTGTTAGCAAATGTTTTGCTTTTTTGAAGATGGTTGGAATAATAAAAATTCCTCCTAAGAACCAGATGATTAAAAAGAAAACAAGTTTGAAAACTGATTGCAATAATGCGGTTCCAGAAACCTGATCGCTTACGGCAATAGTTGATAATAAAACAAGCATTAAGATGGCAACGATATCTTCTACAATTAAAGCTCCGAAAACAATCCCGACGAATTTTTTTCCTTTAACTCCCAATTCGTCAAAAGCTCTAATGATAATGGTTGTGGATGAAATAGAAAGTGTGGCTCCTAAGAAAATACTATCCATTTTTCCCCAGCCCATCCATTGCCCAACACAATAACCGATTACGGTCATAAATAGAATCTGGGTTATGGCGGTGACAGACGAAGTCCCTCCAACCTTCATTAGTTTCTTAAAGCTGAATTCGAGTCCTAAACTGAAAAGTAAAAATATAACCCCGATTTCGGCCCAGACTTCAACACTTTTCATGTCGGTTATGGATGGGAAAAAATCAAAATGGTTTCCAGCCAAAAAACCTGCAATCAGGTAGCCTAAAACCAAAGGTTGTTTCAATCTTCTAAATAATAGAACGGCAATTGCGGCAGTCATTAGGATTAAACCTAAATCACTAATTAAAGGTTGTAAGTGGTGTGTAGTTTCAGCAGCGGCGCTTAGTGCAATCATAGGTGGTATTTTAGTTTCAGTGAGCTTGATCCAGCTTTTTATTTAAAGTTTTTTGTTCAAACTCTGGCTTTCTGAACAAAACGACTTTTTTAATGTAATTCACTGAACTCCAACTAAAATAAAGTTAAGTGAAGTAATCTGGACTACCCCGGGTTAAATAAAAAAAGCTATCTCGATAAAGATAGCTTTTTTTGATAAAATATTTGGTGTTTTTCTTAAATTCCTGTGTAGTTACTAGGTGTTATCGCTAATAATTCTGCTCTAACTGCATCTGAAACTTCCAAAGTTGCAATGAAGGTATGAATTGCATTTTTGTCAATTGCTTCATTCGTTCTAGTCAAACCTTTTAAAGCTTCATACGGATTTGGATAAGCTTCGCGACGTAAAATTGTCTGAATAGCTTCAGCCACAACTGCCCAGTTTCTCTCTAAATCTTCAGCAAATTTGTTTTCGTTTAAAAGTAATTTGTTTAAACCTTTCAAAGTTGCTTCAAAAGCAATAATAGTATGTCCGAAAGGAACACCAACATTACGTAAAACAGTACTGTCAGTTAAATCACGCTGTAATCTCGAAATTGGAAGTTTTGCAGCCAAGTGTTCGAAAATTGCATTTGCAATTCCTAAGTTTCCTTCAGAATTTTCAAAATCAATTGGATTTACTTTATGAGGCATTGCAGACGAACCAATTTCTCCAGCTTTAATTTTTTGCTTAAAGTAATCCATTGATACATATGTCCAAATATCACGATCTAAATCGATGATGATCGTATTGATTCTTTTTAAAGCATCGAAGAAAGCTGCAAAATGATCGTAATGCTCGATTTGAGTTGTTGGGAAAGAATGTTTTAAACCAAGATCGGTTTCAACAAATTTATTTCCGAATTGTTTCCAGTCAATTTGCGGGTAAGCTACGTGATGTGCATTAAAGTTTCCTGTTGCTCCTCCAAATTTAGCAGCAAACGGAATATTGAATAGCAATCGCATTTGCTCTTCTAAACGTTCTACAAAAACCAAAATCTCTTTTCCTAAACGAGTAGGAGAGGCTGGTTGTCCGTGTGTACGTGCCAACATCGGGATGTCTTTCCATTCAACACTCAATTCTTTTAATTTTGCAATTACTGCGATTAAGGTTGGCATGTAAACTTGCTCAAACGCTTCTTTTGTAGAAAGCGGAATAGCAGTGTTGTTAATATCTTGAGATGTTAATCCGAAGTGAATGAACTCTTTGTACTGAGATAAACCTAATTTCTCAAAAGCATCTTTAATAAAGTATTCAACTGCTTTTACGTCGTGGTTGGTTACTTTTTCTGTTTCTTTAATCCAAAGTGCATCTTCTGTTGAGAAGTTTTTGTAGATATTTCTCAAGCTTTCAAATAAACTAGAGTCAATACCTTGTAACTGAGGTAATGGAATTTGGCATAAAGAAATGAAGTATTCCACTTCAACCAGAACGCGGTATTTTATTAAAGCTTCTTCAGAGAAGAAAGGTGCTAAATTTTGAGTTTTATTTCTATATCTTCCGTCAATTGGCGATATAGCATTCAATTCGTTTAGAGTAGTCATTGTGATGTTGTTTTTTCGAAAGGTGCAAATATAAGCTATTGTTAAAACTTCTGAAAGCTATATTGATGCTTAAATTATGGTTTTGAAAATTTTATCCCAGATTGTAAAGTAAAAACCGTAATTGTGAGATTCATTTTTATGATGATCATTATGAAATTTAGTAGTCGATATCCATTTTGTGAAGTAATTGTTGTACCAGAAAGATGGAAATATGTCTTTTTTTAAATGTCCAAATATTCCATAAGAAAGATTGAGAATCAAATAAATAATGATGCTCAGATAATTAAAATTAAAAATCGTAATTAAAAACAGCCATATAAAACCGAAACCTAGAGTTTCTATCGGATGAAGCACATATAAACTATAAACATTCGTTTCAACATGTGTATGATGCAGTTTATGAATGGGGTAAAGCCATTTTAAATGATGAACCAGAAAATGAAAAATAAACATAAAAAGATCCATTAAAAGAATCAATAAAAGTGTATCAAAAATGATAAGTTTTAAGGACCCAGAAAAATCTACTTTCAGTATTCCGTAGCGATATAATTCAAAACCTATTAAAGTGATGAATGTGTTACAAAGCAGTGTAGAAAATACCCATTTTCGATCTTTATTCTTTAAAACGGTGTTCTCAGATTCGATTACTTTTCCAATTAAAACAGATAAACCTACTAACGCTGCATTTTCTATTAAAAAGAAAACAAAGAGCCAGAATATATTAAACTGAAATAACTGTTGTAACCAGCTTTCAAAAATCATGTTGTTTTTTCTAAGTTCAGTAATTTTTCTCTTAAATCGGCGACTCCTTCAGAAGCAAATTTGGCAATGGTTTCGACTTTGTTTCGAAGGTTCGGAATCGAAATTGGTTTCGGATCAATATAAAAAACCGGTGTTGTACTTGGAGTATAAGCAATTAATCCAGCAGCTGGATAAACCTGAAGCGAAGTTCCAATTACGGCAAAATAATCTGCGGTTTCTGTAATGTCAATAGCTTCTTCAAGTGCAGGAACTTCTTCACCAAACCAAACAATATGCGGACGCAATTGATGCCCGTTTGTATCTAAATCTCCAGTTTGCAAATCTTCGGTCCAGTCTAAAATTAGATTTTTATTTTGTGTGCTACGTACTTTTAATAATTCGCCATGCAAATGCAAAACATTTGTGCTTCCTGCACGTTCATGAAGATCGTCAACATTTTGAGTGATAATTTGTACGTCAAAATCTTTTTCCAATTCAGCCAAAATGATATGCCCAAGATTTGGATTGACTTCTTTTAACTGCTGACGTCTTTTGTTGTAAAAATCCAGAACCAATTCTTGATTTTTATGCCAGCCTTCTGGAGTGGCAACTTCCATTACATCATGACCTTCCCATAAACCATCACTGTCTCGAAAAGTTTTAATTCCGCTCTCAGCACTTATTCCTGCTCCTGTTAAAACAACAAGTTTCTTTTTCATTTTTAGTTTAATTAAAAGATAAAAATAGTGATTTCTTTGTTCAAATGTCTAGTAAATAAAGGGTATTTATACTCTTTGTCTCTCGTCCTAAATTATTTAGTTTTAATGTCGCGTTTTATAAAAGTGAAGCTAAAATGATTTTAATTCAATTTACAGGATTATCTGGTTCGGGAAAAACGACTTTGGCAGAAAATGTCAGACATCTTTTGCTTCAAAATAATTATGAAGCCGAAATTGTAGATGGTGATGTGTACCGACAAACGATCTGTAAAGATTTGGGGTTTTCTAAAGAGGATCGTTGCGAAAATGTAAGACGTCTTTTTAATGTTGGGCGAAATCTAATTGAGGAAAAGAAAATTGTTCTCATGTCGGTTATTAATCCATATGAAAATCTTAGAAATGAATTAAGGTCTTTTGAATTTGTAAAAACGGTATTTCTGGATTGCGCCATTTCTAATTTGATCGAAAGAGATCCAAAAGGATTGTATAAAAGAGCTTTGTTGCCAGACAGTGATCAAAATAAAATTAAAAGCTTTACAGGAATAAGCGATGTTTTTGAAATTCCGAAAAAAGCCGATTTAGTATTAAAAACAGATTCTGAAACCGTTTCTGATTCTACCCATAAACTCTACCATTTTATACTTAGCAATTTAAATTTTTAAGGTTATGAATCCTTCTTCTTGTCAGCTTCCGATTTCTTTCTCGATAGAAAAACTGCAAAATGATTTATTGATTTGCGAAACCAATTTGTGGACACCACATTTTAATACCGATCGATATGAAGGAAAATGGACAAGTGTTTCTTTGCGATCGCAATCGGGCTTAGAGAATGATATTTATTCTTTTCCAGACAAAAAGTATAAAAATACGCCTTTGCTTGACAGTTGTTTTTATTTTAAAGAAATAATGGATTGGTTTGAATGCGAAAAAGAAGCCGTAAGATTATTAAGACTCGGGCCTAATAGCGAAATTAAAGAACATGTTGATAATGACACTTCATACGAAGATGGATTTTTTAGAATTCATGTTCCAATTATTACCAATTCTGAAGTTTATTTTTATGTCAATCATCAGCAGGTTCCAATGAAAAAGGGAGAGTGCTGGTACGCCAATTTTCAGTTGCCACATAGCGTGCTGAACAAAAGCGCAGAACCTAGAATTCATTTAACGTTAGATTGCATTAGAAATGAATGGTCTGATGAATTATTTTCTAAAATGGGTTTTGATCTGAATTATGTGCCAAAATATGAATGTTCAGACGAAGTGAAAAGACAAGTTATTGCGGAGCTTTCTAGAAATCCATCGGAGACAAATGATAAGATTATTGCCGAACTTCAATCTCAAATGAAATAATAAAATGGAAAAGGTAAAAGATTTTATTTCAAATTGGATTCCGATTAAATTGATCGAAAAAGATAATGAGGTTTATTTCGAATGGACTTATTTTGCTGATATACCATTTGCAGAACCTTTTTTTGAAGAAACCATTGTAAAATGCCAAAGCCATGACTACAATTCAAAATCATTTAAATTAATAAGTACAGCAGAGAATATTATTGACTGGTCTAAAGAACTCGATTTTGTAGAATTAAAAGGATTGGTTTTTCATGTGTCAAGATGCGGATCTACCATGTTGAGTCAGTCTCTTGCCACTTCATCTGAAAATATAATGGTTTCTGAAGCTCCTATCATCGATCAGATTTTAAGAAGTAATGCTTTTGATTCCGCCATGAAAACCACTTTGCTGAAATCGGTTTTGAGATTCTTAGGGCAAAAAAGATTTTCTGAACAAAAACATTTGATTATAAAACTAGATGCTTGGAGTATTTTTAAAGCTTCTTATTTAAGATCTGTTTTTCCTGAAATTCCGTTTGCATTATTGTACCGAAATCCAGGAGAAGTTTTGAGATCGCATCAAAAAATGGCAGGCATGCACATGATTCCAAATTTAATTCCTTCAAGTGTTTTCGGAATCACTTCTAAAGAAGTTGAAGAAGTAAGTTTTCAGCAATATCAAGTTTTGGTTTTAGAGAAGTATTTTCAAAGTTTTCTAGATTTTTACGAAAGAGACCAAAATATAATAATGCTTAATTACAATGATGGAATGAAGAATGTAATAGAGCGATTCATAGCTTTTATTAATGTTGATTTTTCTGAAAGTGAATTGAACGCTATGCTGGAACGTCTTAAAAAACATTCTAAAAATGAACAAGCAGTTTTTACGGGAGATTCATATAAAGACGATATTTTGTCTGTGAATTTGGCTCAGCTTCATGCTTTGCACGAAAAACTTAATGTCAATTTTATTGCAGATTTGACAGGCTGAAAAATAAGGTGAAGTCTTCTTTCTCTTTTATTTATTATTTTTGCGCCAAACATAAATAAAATGATTGATTTAGATTACCTCGCATTCTTAGAAAATATATTGACAGAAAACAGAAAAGCTAATTTTTTAAAAGTACTAGAAAATAGAACAAAGCATTTTACAGTTGCAGTAGAAGATGTTTATCAAATGCACAATACAAGCGCAGTAATGCGAAGCTGTGAAGTTTTTGGAATTCAGGAATTAAATGTAATTGAACAGCGTTTTGGAAAAAGAATCGACAAAGAAATTGCTTTGGGTGCGCAAAAATGGGTTGACATCAATCGATTTGATTCGGTTTCAGGATGCCTTTCCGATTTAAAAAGTAAAGGATATCAAATTATTGCGACTACTCCGCACGAGAAAGATTGCATGTTGGAAGATTTCGATATTACAAAACCAAGTGCTTTATTCTTTGGAACAGAAAAAGAAGGATTGTCACAAGAAATTATGGACAACGCCGATGGTTTCTTAAAAATACCTATGGTTGGTTTTACAGAAAGTTTAAATATTTCTGTGTCGGCTGCCATTATCATTCAAAGTTTAACCAATAGACTTCGCAGATCTGATATTAATTGGAAATTGACAGAGGAAGAAATTTTAGTAAAACGCTTACTTTGGGCGAAAAACTCTATCAAAGATATAAAACGAATTGAAGAACGTTATTATCAGGATAACCCGAGGGATTAGTGTTCAGTATTTAGTGATCAGTCTCAGTTTTAGGACGAGGGAGTGAATTGGAAATAAAGATAATTTTCCATAAAAAAAGACCGATAGTTTCAACTATCGGTCTTTTTTTATGGAATTTATAAGTATCAGCCTATACTGTAAACTGTGCCTGCGACTGAATACTTAAAATATTATTAGTTAATTAAAACCCAAGTTCCAGCTGCTATTAAAGCTTCAGCTTTTTTGTACTTCATTGTTTCTGTTTTACCAGTAGCAACTTCTTGAACTACAACCGTATCATTTCTGTTGATTTTTGGCATATCTCTAACGATAGTTTCTGTAACTTGACGTTGTTGAGTTTCTCCAGCTTCACGGTTGATGCTTTCGCTATTTGGGATTTCGTCTTTACTTAATTGTAAATTTTCTTTTGGACGAGCGACTTCTCTTGCTTCGTGAATTTCAGGAGCGTTTTGAGCTGGTAAATCACCTTTGAATAAGAATGAAATAACTTCTTTGTTAACGTTATCCAACATTCCTCTAAACAAGTTGAAAGCTTCTAATTTGTAAATAAGCAATGGATCTTTTTGTTCGTGAACAGCCAATTGAACAGATTGTTTCAATTCGTCCATTTTACGTAAGTGTTTTTTCCAAGCTTCATCCACAATAGAAAGTGTGATGTTTTTCTCGAAATCAGCAATTAATTGAGCACCTTGGCTATCATAAGCTTTTTTCAAGTCAGTTACCACATTCAAAGTTTTGATTCCGTCTGTAAATGGAACTACGATTCTTTCAAAATGATTGTTTGGCTCTTCGTAAACTCCTTTGATAATTGGGAAAGCTTCTCTAGCGCTTCTTTCTGTTTTTTCAGTATAGAAAGCTAAAGCTTCTTTGTACACTTTTCCAGTAACTTCAATATCAGATAATTTTAAGAAATCTGCTTCAGAGATTGGAGAAGTGATTCCGAAATAACGAATTAAATCAAACTCATATCCTTTAAAATCATTTGTTACTTTACTGTTGCTTACGATTAATTCGCAAGTATCGTAAAGCATATTCGCGATATCCAGTTTCAAACGCTCTCCGAACAATGCGTGACGACGACGTTTGTAAACTACTTCACGTTGAGAGTTCATTACGTCATCATATTCTAATAAACGTTTACGAACACCAAAGTTGTTTTCTTCTACTTTTTTCTGAGCACGTTCGATAGATTTAGTCATCATAGAATGCTGAATAACTTCACCTTCTTTCAATCCCATTCTGTCCATTACTTTTGCAACTCTTTCAGAACCGAATAAACGCATTAAGTTGTCTTCAAGAGAAACATAGAATTGAGAACTTCCTGGATCTCCTTGACGACCAGAACGACCACGTAACTGTCTGTCTACACGACGAGAATCATGACGCTCTGTACCAACAATTGCTAAACCTCCTGCAGCTTTTACTTCTGGAGATAATTTAATATCGGTACCACGACCAGCCATGTTTGTTGCAATAGTTACAACTCCAGCTTTACCCGCTTCTTCAACGATTTGTGCCTCTTGCTTGTGCATTTTAGCGTTCAATACGTTGTGTGTGATTCCTCTCATTTTAAGCATACGGCTTAATAATTCTGAAATCTCTACAGAAGTTGTTCCTATTAATACTGGTCTTCCAGCTTGAGATAGTTCAGTAACATCTTCGATTACAGCGTTGAATTTCTCACGTGTTGTTTTGTAGATATAATCTTCCTTGTCAATTCTTGCAATTCCACGGTTTGTTGGAATTTCAACAACATCCAATTTATAAATCTGCCATAACTCTCCTGCTTCTGTAACAGCTGTACCAGTCATACCAGCCAGTTTGTTGTACATTCTGAAGTAATTCTGTAATGTAACAGTTGCAAAAGTTTGAGTTGCAGCTTCGATTTTTACGTTTTCTTTTGCTTCGATCGCTTGGTGAAGACCGTCTGAATAACGACGCCCGTCCATGATACGACCTGTTTGCTCATCGACAATCATAATTTTGTTGTCCATGATAACGTACTCTACATCTTTTTCAAATAAAGCATATGCTTTTAAAAGCTGAGTAAGAGTATGAATACGCTCGCTTTTTACTCCAAAATCTTGGAATAATCTTTCTTTGGCTTCAGCTTCAGCGTCTTTATCTAATTTTTGTTTTTCAATTGCAGCGATTTCTGTTCCAATGTCTGGTAAAACGAAGAAATCTGCATCAGTATCTCCAGAAAGGTATTTAATACCATTGTCTGTTAATTCTACTTGATTGTTTTTCTCTTCAATCACAAAATACAAAGCTTCGTCTACTTTGTGCATTTCGCGATTGTTATCTTGCATGTATTGATTTTCAGTTTTTTGAAGCAATTGTTTAATTCCTTCTTCACTTAAAAATTTAATTAATGCTTTATTTTTAGGTAAACTTCTGTAAGCTCTTAATAATTGGAAACCTCCATCTTTAGTATTACCTTCTTTAATTAATTTTTTAGCTTCAGCCAAGAAACCATTCGCTAACTGACGTTGTTGTGCAACTAAGTTTTCGATTTTTGGTTTCAATTCGTTGAATTCGTGACGATCTCCTTGAGGAACTGGTCCAGAGATAATAAGAGGTGTTCTAGCATCATCAATTAATACAGAGTCAACCTCGTCGACAATTGCAAAATTGTGTTTTCTCTGCACTAAATCGCTTGGAGAGTGCGCCATATTATCTCTTAAGTAATCAAAACCAAACTCATTGTTAGTTCCGTAAGTAATATCAGCATCGTAAGCTTTTTTTCTTTGCTCTGTACTTGGCTGGTGATTATCGATACAATCAACAGATAAACCGTGGAATTCGAATAAAGGAGCTTTCCAAGTACTATCACGTTTTGCCAAGTAGTCATTCACTGTTACTAAGTGAACTCCATTTCCAGTCAAAGCATTTAAATAAAGTGGAAGAGTAGCAACCAAAGTTTTACCTTCTCCCGTTTGCATTTCAGCAACTTTACCTTCGTGTAATACCATACCACCAATTAACTGAACATCATAGTGAATCATGTCCCAAGTGATGTCTTTTCCAGCAGCATTCCATTTGTTTGCCCAGATCGCTTTTTCGCCATCAATAGTAATGTATGATTTTGTTGCTGAGAATTCGCGGTCTTTTGGAGTTGCAGTAACTTCAATATGAGAGTTCTCTTTAAAACGACGAGCCGTTTCTTTTACTACAGAAAACGCTTCTGGAAGAATTTCCAATAAAGTTTTTTCAGAGATTTCGTAAGCCTCTTTTTCAAGAGCATCTATTGCATCATAAATGTCTTCTCTTTTATCGATGTCTTCGATGTTTTCTACTTCTGCTTTAAGCGAAGCAATTTTAGCATCTTTATCAGCTCTAGCTTCTTTTATTCTGTCTTTAAAATAAACGGTTCTTCCTCTTAACTCGTCGTTTGATAGACTCATTAAAGGAGCTTCGAATGTTTTAATTTTGTTTAAGTAAGGTTGTAAAGCTTTGACATCTTTCTGCGACTTATCGCCGACAAAGACTTTAATAATACTGTTTATGAAACTCATGATTTATTGTATTTCTTTATTATATATATGTATTTGAACCAAAAAAAAAGTCTCTATGATGAGAGACTTTTTCCTTTGGTTTATTTTTTAATATTCATCCTCATTCCAAAGATAATCTTCGTCTGTTGGATAATCAGGCCAAATTTCTTCCATTGATTCATATATCTCACCTTCGTCTTCGATTGATTGAAGGTTTTCTACTACTTCTAATGGAGCACCTGCTCTGATAGCGTAGTCTATAAGTTCATCTTTGTTAGCAGGCCATGGCGCATCACTTAAATAAGATGCTAATTCTAATGTCCAATACATCTGTTATCTGTTTAGTTTGTGCAAAAATAAATTTTTTACTGAAAAAGACAAGTAAATTTTGATTTATTTTAATAAAATTTAAGAACGTCGATTATTAAATTCCAATTTTTAAATTCCAAACTTCAAAAAAGAAGTTTAAAAACCAATATTTAAATTCCAAATCCCAATGTTGGAAGGCTTTTTTTGTTTTTTATAAATTCAAAAGAATTTAAATTTTTCTCTTGGAATTTGGGATTTCAAAAATTTGGAATTTTCAGAAAATTCATTTTCTGGGTATCCATTTCACTTCCTCCGCTTTTAAGTCTGAGGACAACTTTCGTGCCAAGACAAAAAGGTAGTCAGAAAGTCGGTTTAAGTACGTGATTGCTATTTCAGGAACGTGTTCATTATGGCTTAAGTGCACTGCTAAACGTTCTGCGCGACGACAAATACAGCGCGCTATATGACAATGTGACACGGTTGGATGGCCACCGGGTAAAACAAAATGAGTCATTGGCGGAAGGCTTTCGTCCATTTTATCTATTTCGTTTTCCAGTAATTCGATATCCGAATCAATTATGCCGAGATTTTCTAAACGAAGTTTTCCGTTTTTCAAAACTTCTTTTTCTTGTGGAGTTGCCAAAATGGCACCAACGGTAAAAAGACGGTCTTGAATCTCTATTAAAATAGTTTTATAATGAGAATCCATTTCCTGATCTCGAATCAATCCGATATAAGAATTCAATTCGTCAACAGTTCCATAACTGTCAATTCTAATATGGTCTTTTGGTACACGCGTTCCTCCAAAAAGAGCCGTTGTGCCTTTATCGCCTGTTTTGGTATATACTTTCATTTTTTTTAAAGATGCTAAGGTTCTGAGATTCTGAGATGCTAAGTTTTCCTCTTTGAGCTTATTTTTCTAGATTCTATCCCTAGAATTTATCTGGATTGAACTGAAATTATAAGTTTTTCTTTTTCCGATTAAACGATTAACCAAATAAACGATTAAACAGTTTTTCTCGTGTCGCTTTCAATTAGACCATCTCGCAAACGAATAATTCTATGTGCATAAGCGGCAATATCTTCTTCGTGAGTTACTAGTATTACAGTATTTCCTTGTGCATGAATATCTCCAAAAAGCTTCATAATTTCTACAGAGGTTTTACTGTCTAAGTTTCCAGTTGGCTCATCGGCTAGAATAATAGAGGGTCTGTTGACTAATGCTCTCGCAACCGCAACACGCTGACGCTGTCCTCCAGAAAGCTGATTCGGCTGGTGATCCATTCTGTCGGCAAGATTAACCTGTTTTAAAACTTCTGTGGCACGAGCAATTCTTTCAGATTTTCCGTAACCAGCATAAATCATGGGTAAGGCAACATTGTCTAAAGCTGTAGTTCTTGGCAAAAGATTGAAAGTCTGAAATACGAAACCAATTTCTTTATTTCTGATTTCTGCCAGTTCATCATCTTTCATTTTGCTTACATCTTTTCCATTTAAAATATAACGACCTGAAGTTGGAGTGTCTAAACAGCCTAATAAATTCATTAATGTAGATTTTCCTGATCCGGAAGGTCCCATTAAAGCAACGTATTCGCCTTTTTGTATTTCTAGATCTATTCCTTTTAAAACATAAACGATTTCATTTCCTAAAGTAAAATTTCGTTTGATGTCGGTTATTTTAATTAATGGTTCAGCCATTTTTTTTACAATTTTGGATTTAAAAGTACAAAACACTTTTCAATAAAAAGGATAAGTAGTTCAGAATTGGTTTTTGTTACAAAAGCTCTTTCGTAAATACGTTTTTATATAATATATTTTTAAAAGAGAATAATGTTATATCTTTTTTAAAATATTTTGCAATATTATCATTGTTTTGTGTTTTTTATAGTTTTAAGATGTTTTTAATTTTAAAAACATGATAATAATGTAATTTATTAAGAAAAGCGTTTGGTAAATTTGATTAATCAATTAATTAAATAATCAAGATTATGAAAAATATCAAAATAGCTACAGGAATTGCTTTATTAGTATTAGGGTTAACATCGTGTAAAGATGAAAAACAAGAAAGAGCTCAAAAAACAGTAGAGAACTATGTAATCTATGTTGACTCTGTTAAAAATGTGGCAGCTGCTGACTTAAAAGACAATTGGAAAAGTGTAGAAGCAGAATATGATAGAAGATCTACCGAAGCGCAAGCTGCGTTGGCTGATATTAAAGATAATGCTGCCGCAACAGAAAAAATAAATGCAAGTAAAATTAAGTACGAGGAATTTAAAAATGAAATGACCGCCCAATTTGCCCCTCCAGCTCCTAGTCCGAAACAACAGTTAAGAGATGCGTTGTTTGGTGCAGGAAAAATTGGTGATGATATGAGTTTTAATTGGGTTAATGCCCAAAACATTCATAGCGTTTATCAGCAGTTTGTTCATACTGTAGAAAATAATAAAGATAAATATTCTAGAGAAGACTGGGATGAAATCAAATTAATGTATGAAGCTCTTGACAGCCGTAAAAATACAGTTGAAAAAGAAGGTTTAACAGCTGAAGATAATCGTAAAATTGCTGGTTTGAAAGTAAAATTTGCACCAATGTATACTGTAAATAGAATGGGAGCTAAATCTGAAGAAAACAAAGACGCAAAAAAATAAGATTTTAAAATTTTGAATTAGAAAATGAAAAAGACGATCAGAAATGATCGTCTTTTTTTATGCTCGAATAATAAAATGCTCTTTCGGTTGTTCTCGTCTAAAGAATACAAATCCCCATTGAAAAGTATCAATCGTAACTTTTACTTGAGGATGATTTTTGATGATTTCCCAAGCTTCTTCCATATCTTCTGACCAATGAATATCGTCGAAAATCCATACAGAATCATTGTCGATTGTTGGTAGTAAAAGGTCAAAATAAGCTAAAGTTGCTTTTTTAGAATGATTTCCGTCAAAATATATGAGGTTGTAATTTGTTGCTTGAATGTTCTCAGAAATTAAAAAAGATTCAAACTCAGAAATTACATTTTCAACATTATTACAATCAAATTCAGCCAATTGATTTTGGGCAACATTTGCCGTATTTGGACAGCCTTCAATAGTAACAACTTTCGCTTTCGGGTTTCCCAAAGCTAGGGCTGAAGTTGCCAAACCCAAAGAAGTTCCTATTTCTAAAATATTCTCTGGCTTAAAATAATTGGTAACACGAAACAATAATTCTGCTCGTTTTGGCGAAATTCCTGCTGTTTGTGCAATTTTAGAAATTTGTCTTCTATTTGATTTGAAAACTCTCGATCCCGCTCCAAAATCGGTTACTTCAATAAAGTTTTTATTTTCTAAAAGCGATTTTCTATATTTTTTTAGAATTGCATATTCAGGTTTTGTTTTCTTATCATAAAAACATTTTGTCAGTAAATTAAAAACAAACGGCGAGTGAACGGCATGTTCGTTCTTAGAATGCCAAAGAAAGCTCAGATAAGATTTTATTTGAAAAAGCATCTAGAAATTTAGAATGAAAGATTAATTTACTTTAATCAATTTTACGTCGAAAATAAGTACAGACCCTCCTGGTATTGTCATATAATCATAACTTCCGTAACCCAAACGAGATGGTATTAAAAGAACTCCAGATCCTCCTTCTTTAAAATAAGGAATGCCTTCTGTCCATCCTTTAATTACTTGATTTAAACCAAATGAAATTCCTGTGTCTTTACTTTGATCAAAAACTTTTCCGTTGGTATAATAACCTTTATAAGCGACAGTTACATTAGAAGTAGAAGTTGGCTGAGCGCCATTACCTGGTTCTGTAATGATATAATAAAGACCTGAATCGGTTCTGGTTGCAGTTAAATTATTTTTGGCTAAATAATCTTTAATGTCCTTTTCGTTTTGTTCTGTGAAATCTTTTGCTGGTTCAGGCGTGTCTTTCTCTGTGCTGTTACAAGAAATAAAAAGGGTTAAAGCAAATACTGCGGCTAATAGTTTTTTCATTGTGGTATTTTTTAATATTTAATATAGTAAAATTAGTTTTTAGTCTCAGTCACGGTTTTCAGTCTAGTAATTCTTTTAAAAAGTAAAACTTGAAACTTTAAACCTGAAACTTGAAACAAAAAATCTATCCTTCAAGTTTAGCAGAAAGTTCAAACCAGCGTTCTTCTTTTGCTTCGATTTTATTAATTATGTTTTGAAGTTCGTTTGCTTTTTTCTCGATATCGGCATCTGCAATTTTTCCGTCAGAGAATAATTGTTCGATTTTGGCTTTTTCAGCTTCTAAATCTTTAATTTCTCTTTCGATTTTCTGATATTCTTTTTGTTCGTTAAAGCTTAGATTTCCAGTTGGATTGTTTTGTTTCCAGTCTTTCTTTTCTGCTTTGTTTTCTTCTTTTTGAGCAACATCAGCACTGTCTTCGTAAGCTCTAAAATCAGAATAGTTTCCTGGGAAATTTTCTATTTCGCCTTGACCTCTAAAGACAAATAAATAATCGACAATTTTATCCATAAAGTAACGGTCGTGAGAAACTACCAATAAACATCCTGGATAATCCAAAAGGAAACTTTCTAAAACGTTAAGTGTTACAATGTCCAAATCGTTTGTAGGCTCATCTAGAATCAAGAAGTTCGGATTCTGAATTAAAACCGTACACAAGTATAAACGCTTTAATTCTCCACCACTTAATTTCTCAACATAATCATATTGTTTTTTGGCATCAAAAAGAAAACGCTCCAATAGTTGCGAAGCCGAAATAATTTTTCCTTTTGTCAACGGGATATACTCTCCATACTCTTTTATAATATCAATAACACGTTGGCCCGGTTTTGGATTGATTCCAGACTGTGTGTAATAACCAATTTTTATGGTATCTCCTTTAACAACACGTCCGCTGTCTGGCGGAATTGTTCCTGTCAAAAGATTTAAGAAGGTCGATTTTCCAGTTCCGTTTTTACCGATAATTCCGATTCTTTCCCCACGTTGAAAATCAAAACTGAAATTGTCGAGAATAACGCGGTCTTTGAATTTTTTAGAAAGTTTATGAAGCTCAATGATTTTGCTTCCCATTCTTTCCATATTAATTTCAAGCTCAACTTTATTTTCTTTACGTCGGCTTTGTGCTTTTTCTTTAATAACATAGAAATCATCCTGACGTGATTTAGATTTGGTTGTTCTCGCTTTTGGCTGGCGTCGCATCCATTCTAATTCTTTTACAAACAAGTTTTTAGCCTTGTCAACACTAGCATTTTCAGAAGTGATTCTTTCTTCTTTTTTCTGTAAGTAGTAAGAATAATTTCCTTTGTATTGGTATAGTTTTCCGTTGTCTAATTCTATAATTTCATTACAAACACGCTCCAAAAAGAAACGGTCGTGCGTTACCATAAACAACGTAATATTTTCTTTAGCGAAGTAACTTTCAAGCCATTCGATCATTTCTAGGTCTAAGTGGTTGGTTGGCTCATCTAGAATCAATAAATCGGGACGATTGATTAGAATTATGGCTAACGAAAGACGTTTTTTCTGTCCTCCAGAAAGATTCTTAACTTTAAGTTTGAAATCTTCCAGCTTTAATTTGAATAAAATTTGTTTGTATTGCGTTTCAAAATCCCAAGCATTATGCTGATCCATAGCGTCAAAAGCTTTTTGGTAAGCTTCTTCGTCAGCAGGATTTTCTAAAGCTTTTTCATAAGCTTCAATAACTTTAAGCGTTTCGTTATCTGAAGCGAAAATACTTTCTTCAATCGTAAGTTCATCTTGAAGATTATTGTCTTGTGACAGAAATGCCATTCTGATTCCTTTTCTCAAAACAACTTGTCCAGTATCTGGTTCTTCCAAACCATTAATAATGCTCATTATGGTTGTTTTTCCAGAACCATTTTTTGCAATAAAAGCGATTTTTTGATCTTTATTAATTCCAAAAGAAATGTTGTCAAAAAGGACTCTTTCTCCAAATGACTTTGATATATTTTCGACTGATAAGTAATTCACTTTGTAATTATAAGTTATAAATTATGAGTTATGAATGTTTTCTAAAACATAACTTTCTGCAAAAGTAAACTATTATCTTGCATTTGCGAATTATTTATGTAGATACAGCTTTAGAACGGAGCTTAAATCGAAATAATGAATTTGCTGAGGAACATTTATTACAGGTTTTCGAACAAGAGATTCGTTTGTTAAAAAATAATGTAAACCATCTTTTGTTGCAATTCCTTCAATTTGATGAAAAGAAAGTTTTAAATCGATTCGTCTTTTATTTCCAGATAAAAAATCTTGATCTTTAAAATCGTAGAGCAGGTATAAAAAAGGTTTTCCCACTTTGGTATAGCCACACAAAGCAATTAGTTTTTTGTCTTCTAAATAAGTGGCACCAGTAACCAGACCCTTGGTGTCAAGTGTTGCCTTAAGTTTTGCAATTTGTGTCCCTTCTTGCTTTGATAAAGCGTAAATATTGGTCTTAGACGATTTCCATTGTTTGGTAAACAGATAGATACTGTCTTTAGAAACAATAAATGCTTCACAATCAAAATCGGTTTTGTTTGGTTTTGATGGAGAAAAATCAGTTTGGTCAGAATAAGAATAGAGAATAGTTTCAATTTTCGGATTTTCCTCTAAAAAAGATTTTTTTTCAATTTTAAGAATTTTCAAATCGGTTCTATTTCCAGAATAATTATTGCCAAAATCGCCGATATAAAGATGTGTGCTGTCTTGTGAGATTTCTTCCCAATCATGATTGACAGTTTCAGGAAGAATGATTTTCTTCTTGATTTTTCCTAAAGTATCCAAACCATAAATCGTAGCGTCATGATCGTCATTATGTGTCCAGAGTAAATTTTTAAAAGCAATTAAGCCAGAGGTTTCTTTTATTGAATCACTCAGTTGTCTAGAATATTCTGGTTTTAAATCTACTTTTTGATAGATACAGCTTCCATCATTTAGTTTTGCGTTTGGATTGTAATTTTTGGACAGTGAATCTGTGCAACCCGAAATTTGACTATAGGCTGAGGAGGTAAACAATGCAAAAAGTAATATCGCTCTTTTCATTTGAAGATTTCGTTGAATGTCTCTGTAAAAGTAGCTTTTAATAGCTAAAGATACGTTATATCCGCATTTCTAATATTTTTTATAACCTAATTTTTTTGTAAGAGGAAAACTAGACTTTTTTATATTAAAATAAGACATTTCTTTCTTTTTGTCTTTTGATTATACTTTTACTACACTACTTTTGCAAAAATTAAAAAGCTCCCTCTTGTAAAATAAAGCATTTTCTGGAAGTTTTTTACTGAAATAAGAATTTGGATCCGAGTTATGTGACTCGGAGAAGCGAAGCTATGCTCTTTGGATATTTTTTTACTAACTATTCAATAATATATGAAGATAGGAATAACATTTAGCGCTTTTGATTTACTACATGCAGGTCATGTAAAGATGTTGGAAGAGGCGAAAAGACAGTGTGATTATTTAATTGTTGGATTACAGATAGATCCGGCATTAGATCGTCCTGAAAAAAATAGTCCTACACAAACAGTGGTTGAAAGATACATCCAGCTTAAAGGGTGCAAGTTTGTAGATGAAATTGTTCCGTATTCGACAGAACAAGATTTAGAAGACATTCTAAGATCTTTTAAAATAGATGTCCGCATAATAGGCGATGAATATCAACATAAAAATTTTACAGGTAGATTATATTGTGAAGAAAAAGGTATTGACCTTTATTTTAACAAACGTGATCATCGTTTTTCAAGTAGTGGGTTGAGGAAAGAGGTAGCGGTTAGAGAGTTGTCGAAGGTAAAATAAAAGTGGAGATTATGAAAAAGGATAGCAGAATTTACATAGCTGGTCATAATGGAATGGTAGGTAGTGCCATTTGGAAAATTTTGATTGCTAGAGGATTTACAAATTTAGTTGGACTTCCTAGTGCAGAATTAGATCTAAGAGACCAAAAATCAGTTTGTGATTTTTTTGCTGACATGCAGCCTGAGATTGTGATTGATGCAGCTGCTCGTGTTGGGGGAATCTTAGCTAATAATGATTTTCCTTATCAGTTTATAATGGAGAATATGCAAATTCAAAATAATCTAATTGATACTGCCTTGCGAAGTGGAGTAGAAAAGTTTATTTTTTTGGGAAGTTCTTGTATTTATCCAAAATTAGCTCCACAACCACTAAAAGAGCATTATCTGTTAACGGATGTTCTAGAGCCAACTAATGAATGGTATGCTATTGCAAAAATTGCGGGTATAAAAGCTTGTCAAGCTATTAGAAAACAGTTTGGAAAAGACTTTGTAAGCCTAATGCCAACAAATTTGTATGGTCCGCATGACAATTTTGATTTACATACTTCACATGTTTTACCAGCTATGATTCGAAAATTTCATGAAGCTAGAATAAATAATAACGCCACAGTAACTCTTTGGGGGAGCGGAAAGCCAATGAGAGAGTTTTTGTATGTCGATGATATGGCTAAAGCGGTTGTTTTTGCTTTAGAGAACAGGCTACCTCACTATTTATACAATATAGGAACAGGTCAAGATTTAACAATAGAAAAACTTGCCGCAATTGTGCAGCAAGTTACTGGCCATACTGGTAAGATTATTTGGGACGCTGATAAGCCTGATGGTACACCAAAGAAACTTATGGATGTCTCAAAAATGCATAAACTTGGATGGAAGCACGAAGTAGAGCTTTACGAAGGGATTAAAATAACTTACGATTGGTTTTCAAAAAACATTGAAAATTTTAAACAGATAAAATTATAAAGGAACTACACTGTCCAAAGTTGAATAAAGTATGAAAGTAGCACTTATAACGGGAATCACAGGTCAAGATGGATCTTATTTGGCTGAATTATTATTAGAAAAAGGATATCAGGTGCATGGGGTTAAAAGGCGTGCGTCGTCTTTTAATACACAGCGAATAGATCATCTTTATCAGGATCAGCATGATCAGCATGTAAATTTCAAATTGCATTATGGAGATTTGACAGATTCAACTAATATTATTAGAATTATTCAAGAAGTACAGCCTGACGAAATTTATAATTTAGGTGCAATGTCTCATGTAAAAGTGTCTTTTGATTCTCCAGAATATGTAGCAAATGTTGATGGAATTGGTACTTTACGCATTTTAGAAGCAGTTAGGATATTAGGGTTTGAGAAAAAAACAAGAATTTATCAGGCTTCAACTTCTGAACTATATGGAGGTTTGCCAGAAAATAAGAACGAAAAAGGTTTTTATGATGAGAACTCTCCATTTTACCCGCGTTCTCCATATGGTGCTGCTAAAATTTATGGTTTTTGGATAACAAAAAATTACCGGGAAGCTTATAATATGTTTGCCTGTAATGGTATTTTGTTCAATCACGAATCTCCAAGACGTGGTGAAACTTTTGTAACCAGGAAAATTACAAGAGCAACCGTTAGAATTGCACTCGGATTGCAAAATAAATTGTATCTGGGAAATTTAGATGCTAAACGAGATTGGGGACACGCTAAAGATTATGTTAGGATGATGTGGATGATTTTGCAAGCAGATAAACCTGAAGACTGGGTAATTGCAACAGGTAAGACAGCTGCTGTTAGAGATTTTGTACGCATGAGCTTTGCCGAAGTCGGAATTGAGTTAGAATTTATTGGCAATGGAGTTGATGAAAAAGGGTATGTAAAAGCTAGTAATAATCCTAATTTTCAAATAGAGATTGGTAAAGAAGTATTGGCAGTTGATCCAAAGTATTTTAGGCCTACAGAAGTTGACATACTAATTGGTGATCCAGCTAAAGCAAAGAGCAAATTAGGCTGGGAATGTAATTATGATTTACAGGCTTTAGTCACAGATATGATGCAAAGCGATTTGGAACTTATGCAAAAAGAGCAATACTTAAATGAAGTTGGGTATAAAACTTTAAATTATTTTGAATAGTGTTGTCTGCAGTAGACAAAACAGTTAAAAATGAGAAGACAAACCAGAGAATATTAAAATTACGAAACAAGAATTTTAAATAGTATCTAACATGCAAACTAAAGAACAATTCAAAATTAGTTTTATAACTCTTTTGTGTAAAGTTTAAAGCATTTAAATCGTAGTGATAAAAAAAATTAAGCAAAAAATTTACTCTTTTTTTTCAGACGGACATAGCAGAACCATTTTAGCAAAAAAGAATATAGCAATTTCTTTTTTTATTAAAGGGGCCAGCATCGTTATAGGATTATTATTGGTCCCTATGACTATAAATTACGTAAGTTCTATGCAATATGGTATTTGGTTGACTATTAGTTCGCTGATAGGATGGATGAGCTTTTTTGATATAGGAATGGGTAATGGTCTTCGAAATAAATTAGCAGAATCATTAGCTTTAAATGAGTTTCAGCTTGCTAAAATATATGTAAGTACAACCTATGCCTGTTTGCTAATAATTTCTCTTGGCTTATTTGTATTTTTCTGTTTTTTAAATCCTTATATCGATTGGCAAACTTTTTTAAATATTCCTGAATCTGTAAAAGATGATATTTCATTAGCAGTTCTAATAATTTTCGGCTCTTTTTGTGTGCAATTTGTAGTTCAATTAATCAACACAGTACTTACTGCGGTCCATAAGCCTGCTATCGCTGGATTATTATTATTAATTGGACAATTATGTGTTTTAATCACTATTTACATTATGAAAAAAACGATTCAGGGAAATCTTACGGTTCTAGTATTAGCTTTAACAATGAATCCTGTTATAATCCTGACATTGGCCAGCTTATATTTTTATAAAACTAAATTTAAAAATATTGCTCCGGCATTTTCTCACGTAGATTTTAGCTATTCAAAAAAAATATTTCAAGTTGGAGGACACTTTTTTATTATTCAAATAGGTTCAATAATACTGCTTCAGACAGATAATATTATTATTTCAAAATTTATAGGGCCAGAATCTGTTACAAAATTTAATGTAGCTCTTAAATTGTTTTCAACAGTAATTATGCTTTTTTCAATTATAATGAACCCTTACTGGAGTGCTTTTACAGATGCAAATGCAAAAAGAGATTATGAGTGGATAAAAAATAGCGTTAAAAAAATAAGGCAAATATGGTTTTTTATTTCGATTGTTATTGTTCCCCTGATCTTGGTGTTTTCAAATTTTATATATAAGTTTTGGTTAGGCGATTCAATACAAATACCATTTAAGTTATCACTTTTGTTAAGTTTATATGTAATCGCCTATATGTGCTTAAATTTAAATAGTTACTTTTTAAATGGAGTAGGTAAGATAAGATTACAACTATATATTTATTTAATTGTCTGCATTGTGAATATTCCATTATGTTGTTTTTTGGCAAAAAAAATCGGAATAAACGGAATAGTAATTTCTAATTTATTAATGTTTGTAGGAATGAGCATCATTCTTTGGATTCAAACTAATAAGGTTTTAGCACATACAGATAAAAATATATGGAGCAAATAAAATAGCATTGTGGAATTAGCATCTACTAGAAGAAATTTTAAAAGACAATTAAAGACGAAGAAACCTAGTTCACGTATCTTGCTATTTGTTTATTTACAACTTACTAATATTATTACTGGACCTGATCTTGTTTTGAAATTTTTAGGTTTTAAATATGGTGATGTTGCAGAAATTGGGCTCGGGTGGTTTACAACTTCTGTAAATTTTATTTTTGTTCTACTTTCTGCATTGGTTCTTTTGAATAATAAAAAAGCAAGTTTACAACTCGTTACAAAAGCAAAAAAAATCATCATTATTTTGGTTTTAACTTTCTTTTCGAGTGTTTTAGTTCTAGATAATATGTTTAGTCAATCAATTAATTTGATTTTTTTAACTATTGGCTATTTTATTAAAGTTTGTAGCCTAATCGTTTTGTTTGATAAATATAACATAGAATTTTCTGCAACATTGCTTAAAGTATTAAAAATACTAATGATATTAATGTTGTTATATCTTGTGATTTTTTTTGCAAATGGTTTTTCAACAACATTAATTGGTCGATATCAAAGCATTTTTAACCAACCTAATACTTTGGGACAGTTTTCTTCTTTGACAATTGTTGCTTTATTTTCTGATAGATTGTATTTTTCCACGAGATGTAAACGTGCTAATAATAATCTTTCTTTTTTCTTTTTTTTGTCAATTGGGATAGTATTTGTTTTCATGAGTCAAAGTTTTACAAACTTGTTATTGATTACATTGATTTTATTGATTTATTTTTTTTATAGCCTAAGTAATAGAATATTGCAGGTATTATTACTTATTTCAATAATTCTTTTTTCTTTTTTCTTTTTTACAAATTCAAAAGATCTGTCGGTTTTGTCCTTTTCAAATGTTAATGTATCAGCATCAAATTTTAAAAGAGATTTAACTTTAACAGGGAGAACACAAATTTGGAGGGATGTTTTAGATAAGGTTCAATTGGAGAATAAAACACTATGTGGTTATGGAATTGGAGGTTTCTGGGGTAAAACAGGCGCACCCTCATCTAAAATTGATAATGCGCTTTTTGCAGAAATAGGCCAGTCGCATAATGGATTAATAGATTTATATGTTCAATATGGGCTAATAGGTGTTTCTTTATTTATATGTTTTTTGTCTAGTATTTTGAACAAATTATCCAAAATGAAATCTAATTCTTCGTACGTCATTTTTTTTAATTTCTTTTTTGTTTTGTTTCTTTTTAACAACTTAGTAGAATCCAGTTACCTTCAGCCCAAAAATTTTTTAAATATCATATTCTTTTTAATTATTGTATCTATTCTTAATTCAGTGCCCTCACAGGGATTTGTGCAAAGTGGACTAAAGAAGAATATCAATTAAATGTAAAAACTGATGATAAATAAAAAGATTACGGTTGCTATATGTACTTATAATAGACCTTTATTATTGGAAAAATGTATTGAATCTGTTTTGATACAAGACACGAGTTATGAATATGAAATTATTGTTGTAGATAATGACGCCAGAAAAACTGCTCAGGAAATAGTTTACAAGTATAGGACAAGAGTTCAATATTATTTCCAACCCTTAAAAGGATTGTCTTATGCAAGAAATATGGCAGTATCAAAATCAAATGGAGAATTTCTTCTTTTTATTGATGATGATGAATATGCCGATCGTGATTGGCTGAATAACATGGTTAGTTGTCAGGAAAAATATTCAGCTGATGTTGTTTTAGGTAAAGTGATTTATGAAATTCCCGACTATTTTCCTTCTTATATTAAAAAGAGTTCATTTTTTCTTCGTAAGAACAGAATTACTGGTGAAAGTGCAGGAATAAATGAAGGATATACGGGAAATACTTTAGTTCGTAAAGAAATTTTTAATTTGAGAACCCCTGCTTTTCTTGAAGAATTTAATCACACAGGTGGAGAGGACTCTGATTTTTTTAATTTTTTATTATCAAGACAAGCAAAAATTATATTTTCAAATGAAGCTATTATATACGAAACACAAGATTTTAAAAGATTAAAAGCATCTTGGTTTTATAAAAGAGGATATCGTTCAGGATATAATTATTCAAATCATCTTTTTAAAAACAATCATTTTTTTATTGGCTGTATAAAATGGCTATACAGTGTTTTTGGAGGTTTTATGGTGAGTTTCTTGTTAATTATCAGAATGATTTTTAGTCCAAATAAATATTTTATTAAAATGTTGGCAAAACTAGGCAATCAATTAGGGAAAATTGGATATGCCTTTCGTTTTCAAATTAAAGATTATTAAATAATTAATACTGATTGTAGGCTTGATTTTTTTAGACATGGTTTTGGATTTACCAATGAAAAAGAAATTTCTTACCTCAATAAAAGTTCAAAATTGATAGGTCTTCTATGAATTTATCCTCCTTTATAAAGTAAATTTTTTACAATTCTATAATTAGTGGGTCAGTATTATGCTTTTGCAAAAAGAATGATTTAAAAAAAAACAAATGAATAATTTTTCTCCAGTAGTCCTTTTCGCATATAAGCGTCTAGGGACTTTACAAAAAACAGTACAATCACTTCAAAAAAATTACCTGGCTGAGAAATCGGACCTTTATATTTTTTCGGATGAAGCAAAAACATCTTTAGATAAGACAGCTGTAACTGCAGTTCGAAAATATTTGCATTCTATTAATGGTTTTAAAAGTATTACGATCTATGAAGCATCAATAAATAAAGGATTAGCAAATTCAATTCGAGATGGTGTAAGCCAAGTTTTGAAAACTCATGAAACAGTCATCGTATTAGAAGATGATCTTGTGAGCAGTGCAAATTTTTTAAATTTTATGAATGAAGCTCTTCTCTTTTATAAGGACGAATCAAAAGTGTTTTCAATTGCAGGATTTAGTATGCCAATTAAAGTTAATACAGAATTTGATAATTACTTTACTCAAAGATCAAGTTCAACAGGCTGGGCAACATGGCGAAATCGTTGGTTAAAAATTGACTGGAATGTTAGTGATTACAATGAATTTAAAGAAAACAGGAAAGCAAGAAATAATTTTAATAAGATGGGTTCTGATATGTCAAACATGCTGGATCGTCAGATGCAAGGAAAGATAAATTCTTGGGCTATTCGTTGGTGTTATCATCAATTTAAATATGATTTGTTTTCTGCGCACGCTTTTGTTTCAAAAATTGAAAATGTTGGTTTTACAAAAGATGCAAGCAATACAACAGAAACATATAATAGATTTCAAACAATTCTAGACAGTGGGTTAAAAACAAACTTCCTTTTTTCTTCAGACATTCGTTTAGATCCAAAAATAATAAAGCAATTCACTAAACCATTTTCTATTCTTTCTAGAATTAAGTACAAAGTGATTAATTTGTTTCAGTAAAATTGAAAATTCTCATAATTCATACGCGCTATCAAATGTTTGGTGGCGAAGATATTGTTGTAGATCAAGAATTGAATTTATTAAAACAACATCATACTGTTGAGGTTATATATTTTCAAAATCATCTAGGATGGAGGGGAGCAATGCAATTTTTGGGCTCAATTTGGAACGTCTCTTCTGCGAGAAAAGTAAAAAAAAAAATTAGGGAATTTAAACCTGATTTGGTTCATATACACAATTGGCACTTTGCTTTAGGCCCCTTGGTTTTTAGAAAAATAAGTCAATTAAAAATTCCAGTTGTTCATACAATTCATAATTATCGTTTATTATGCCCTTCTGGTATTTTACTCAACAAAGGGCAATTATTTAGTCATAGCCTATATCAAAGATTTCCTTATACAGCAATATTTAAGAAAGTTTATAGATCCTCGTTTTTCCAAACGTTTTGGCTTTCGTTTATTATCTGGTTTCATAAAAAAATAGGTACTTGGTCAAAAATTGAAAAATATTTGTGCCTTACTTCATTTGCAGTTGAACTTTTTCAAAAATCTAATTTTAATGTTCCTGTCGAAAAATTTGCAGTTAAGCCAAATTTTGTAATGACCAACAAAACTAAGTTGGAAGTTAAAAGGGGAAATCATTTTTTATTTGTAGGAAGATTGTCAGATGAGAAAGGGGTAAAAGTATTAATAGATGCTTTTAGGAATTCCTCATATGAACTCAAGATAGCAGGAGATGGTATATTAAAACAGCTTGTTGTAAATGCAAGTTTAGATAATAAGAATATCTGCTACTTAGGAAGCATACAAAATAAAGAAGTTAGATTAGAATTGAAAAAAGCTCAAGCCCTTATTTTTTCATCAATATGGTATGAAGGAATGCCAATGACAATAATAGAAGCTTTTTCATGCAGGACGCCAGTTATAGCATCAAATTTAGGAGCGATGTCTTCTATGGTTTCTAATAATTTAAATGGTTTTCATTTTGAGCAAGGTAATGCAGAGGACTTAATAAAAACACTACAATCATTTGATAAACTATCACAAGAAGTTAGAAAAGAAATTCAAAATAATGCCTATCAAACTTATAAAGAGAAATATTCGGTAAACTCCCAATTATCATATTTCAACGATATCTATATGTCAATTATTAATAAAAGAAATGAAGTGAAATGATTAATGAAATGTTATTTGAACCATGCCTTAGTTATAAAATATTTAAGGATGATTTGTCTAATTGTTTTTTAGACAAAAAAACATTGATTAATACTATTAATCAATATTCTTATTGTATCGCAGAAATAGATTTAACATTTAAAAAAGCCCTTCAGGAATCTGACATTCTTTTGCCGGATGGAATTGGAATTGTAGCTGCTGTAAAATTGTTGAATAATAAAAAAATTTCTAAGATAGCTGGAGCTGATCTTCATCACTATTTATTAAACGATTTAAATAAAAAAAAAGGAAAATGTTTTTATTTGGGTTCTTCTCAAAATACACTTGATAAAATTACTCAGCGAATTTCAAACGAATTTCCTGATGTGGAAGTAGAATCCTTTTCACCTCCTTTTAAAAATGAATTTTCAGATAATGATAATCAACAAATAATAAAGATAATAAATGATTTCAAACCTGATGTATTGTTCATTGGAATGACAGCGCCAAAACAGGAGAAATGGGCTTATAAGTTTAAAGAAATTTTAGATGTAAAAGTTATTTGCTCAATCGGAGCAGTTTTCGATTTCTATGCAGGAACAGTGGTAAGACCACATAAAGTATGGATAAATTTAGGTTTAGAATGGTCTGTGAGATTAATAAAAGAACCCAAAAGAATGTGGAAAAGATATTTATATTATGGGCCAGTTTTTGTTAAACTAATTTTAGAAAAAAAAATCAAAAGTTTTTTCAAATAGAGTTCTTTTCAATTATGAAAATTTTAAAAAAACTATCTGAATATAGTTTCTCGAGATACTATCAAATTCTATTTATTGTTTGGGATATGATTTTGTTAAATGTCTCAGTCTTTGTTTCTGGTTTGATTAAGTCTGATGATCTTGATGTCATATCCATAAAAGAGACACAAACTATTTCTTTGTTGGGTAATTTAATATGGATTGGATTATTGCTTTATAAGAATTCATATAAAATTATTAGGATAGAAACCTTAGAGTCAATTTTAAGCAGAACAATTAAAAAAGTTATTATTCACGCTTCTATTGTTGCAGTTTTTGTGGTTTTTCTAGAATATTCAAATATTTCTAGGATGCAATTATTTTGTTTTTATGTGTTTTTCTTTGTGTTATTGATGCTATCAAGGTTTTTTTTGATGCGATTTTTAAAATATGTTAGATCTAAGGGATATAATTATAGAAACTTTGTTATTGTTGGAGCTAACGACAAGGGTAGGAGCATACGCAAAATATTAGCCAAAAATTTAAATTATGGTTATAGATTTTTAGGTTTTTTTGATGAAAATGAAAATAGCCGTCATTTAGCAAACGATGTTATTTTGGGTGGGTTTAATGATATTCAGAACTACATGGCAAAAGTTCATGTTGATGAAATGTATATCGCATTGCATATCGATAATGTTAATATCATTAATTACTTAATAGATATTTGCGAGCAGCATATGGTTCGCGTGAAATTTATACCTGATTTTCAGTTGTATACTAAATCAAGTAGAGTTGAAATTTCTTTTTATGAGAATATGCCTGTATTAATGTCTCGCCGTGAGCCTTTAGAATATGCAGTAAATAGATTATTGAAAAAAGCTTTTGATATTTGCTTTTCAGGATTGGTTATTTTATTAATATTTCCGTGGTTGTTTCCAATTATAATGCTAATTATAAAAGTAGAATCTCCGGGTCCTGTTTTTTTTAAACAAGATAGATCTGGGCGGGATAACAAATCTTTTACATGTTTTAAATTTAGAAGTATGAGTGTTAATGCTTCTGCAGATGAGAAGCAGGCTCAGAAAGGGGATTCACGAGTTACAAAATTTGGTGCTTTTATTCGTAAAACAAGTATTGATGAATTGCCACAATTTTTTAATGTTTTTTTGGGCAATATGTCGGTAGTTGGACCACGCCCCCACATGTTGTATCATACGCAAGAATATAGTGAGTTAATCAATAATTATTTAGTTCGGCAATATGCCAAACCAGGGATAACTGGTTGGGCACAGGTTAATGGCTATCGCGGTGAAACCAAAGCACTGGTTGATATGGAAAATAGAGTAGAATGCGATATTTGGTACATTGAAAACTGGAGTTTACTTCTTGATGTGAAAATCATTATAAAAACAATTATTAATGTTTTTCGAGGAGAAAAAAATGCGTATTAGATTTCTTCCAAATTTAAAAAATACCCCCTTTTTATAAAAGTATGTTTGCAGGATAGGCTTTCTATTTTGTTGTAAATGTTTTATGATTTAAAATCAAACCTAATGAAATTTCAATTTGTCTTTTTGATAAAAACTTTCGTTTTTTTGTCAGTTTTTTTCTTGTTTTTTTCTTGTGCTTCTAAGAAAGATCTCGTCTATTACCAAAACATTGATTCTCTTCAAACCAAGCAAAATGTAACTTCTTATGAAGTTAAAATTCAGCCTGATGATTTACTAATGATTATTGTTTCTGCTGATGACCCTGAGGTTGCTATTCCTTTTAATTTAAAAACATACAGTATTGCCGGTAACAATAAACTGGATGTTGCTCGTGGTCAAGAAACGTTGCAATTATATTTGGTAGATCATAACGGAAATATTGAGTTTCCTGTAGTTGGGAAAATAAAAGTTGGTGGATATAGCCGTACAGAAGTGTTGGAATTATTGCAGAATAAAATTGGGAACTACATTAAAAACCCAATAATCAATCTCCGTATAACAAATTTCAAAGTCTCATTGCAAGGAGAGGTGAATCAACCAGGAACTTATCCTGTTGCTTCAGAAAGAATTACGTTAATTGAGGCTTTGAGTATGGCCAAGGATTTGACTATATATGGAAAAAGAGATAATATTTTAGTCATTCGGGAAGTTAATGGAGTAAAATCATACAATACAGTAGATTTAACAAAATCAGATTTTATTAATTCTCCTTTTTACTATTTGGCTCAAAATGATGTAGTATATGTTGAGCCTAATAAAACTAGAGTGAATTCCTCGGCAGTCGGTCCAAATACCTCTGTAATCATTTCTGCGATCTCTATTTTAGTTTCGCTTTCAGTCCTAATTTTTAAATAAAATCGAAATAATAAAGTATAATGAAAGAGTTTTACAATGATGTTGAAGATGATGCTGAAGATCTTGATCTTAAACAACAATTAGAAAAATATTTAGTTCATTGGCGTTGGTTTTTACTGAGTATTATAATAGGCCTACTGTTGGCTTTTTTATATTTAAGATTTTCAACAGCTTATTATGAGGCTTCAACTACAATACTTGTTAAGGATGAGAAAAAAGGTGGGATGCTTTCAGAACTTTCCGTTTTTTCAGATTTAGGTTTGGGATCAAGTATGAAAAGTAATCTTGATAATGAAATTGAAATTTTAAAATCAAGAACTTTAGTAGAAAGTACCATTTTGAAACTTAATTTAAATGTTGCTTTGTTACATGAGAAAAATTTTATCGAACGTGATATATATGACGAAGCTCCAATAGAAATTCATTTTGTAAATAAAATGCAATCGTTTAGAGAGGCAAATATTAATCTTAATTGCGAACTAAGAACTGCTGAAACTTTTTTATTGGTAGAGAAAACTGAAAACAAGGAAAGCTTTATAGAATCGCCTAAGAAAGAATTTAGATTTGGAGAAAAAATTTTTACGAAAATAGGAACTTTAGTAGTAAACAAAACATCTTTTTTTTCTGATTTTTATTCAAATGGGGAGAAATCTATCTCCATTTTGATAAAACCATTAGATGATTTAACAGAAGATTTTAGGAAAAAACTCAAAGTAGAACCTATTAGTAAAACCAGTAGTGTGGTTAGTATTTCAGTTTCAGATCCAGTCGCTAAAAAGGCTGAGGAGTTTTTAAACAATATGGTTGAGATTTATAATGAGAGTTCAAAACAAGATAAAAATTTCATTTCAGAAAACACCTCTAATTTTATTGCAAACAGACTTGCTCTGATTACACAAGAACTTGATGGAGTAGAACAAAATGTTGAGAGCTTCAAAAAATCAAATCGACTAACTGATATTGAATCTGATGCAAAGCTGTATGTTGAAAGTTCAAATGAATATGATAAAAAAGGAGTTGAAACTGAAATTCAGTTTAACATAGTTTCTTCGTTGCTTGATTTTATTAAAAAAAGTTCAAACTCAGATTTGTTACCTTCTAATCTAATTTTAGATAAAGGAGATGCATCTAATTTGATTAGTTCCTACAATCAACTGGTTTTAGATCGTAATCGAGTTTTAAAATCGGCAACAAATGAGAATCCAACGGTTGTAAAATTAGATCAACAAATAAGTTCTTTAAAACTTAATGTTGCAGAAAGTTTGAATCGGATGCAGTCTAATTTGCAAATTCAAAATCGTGATCTAAAAACCAAAGAAGGGGTTTTGAATAGTAAAATTGGAAAAATTCCAGTTCAAGAGCGTCAATTTAGAGTGATAGCGAGGCAGCAAAAAGTAAAAGAAGAGCTTTATTTATACTTATTGCAAAAGAGAGAAGAAGCGGCAATTTCGTTAGCCGCAACTGAACCGAATGCTCGAATAATTGATACGGCAAAAGCAGAAAAGAATCCAGTTAGTCCAAAGAAAAAGATAATTTATCTAGCAGGAATTTTATTTGGGATATTGTTTCCGTTGGGTATTATTTATGCAGATGATTTGTTAAATTCTAAAATTAAAAGCAGAGATGATTTAGAAGGGAAAACGCAAATTCCATTTATAGGCGATGTACCTAATTGCGAGGATGTGTCAGAATTAATCCAGCCTAATAGCAGGAGTAGCTCTGCAGAAGCGCTTCGTATTGTTAGAACCAATCTTGGATTTATGCTGAATAAAGATGAAGTAGGTAAAGCAAAAACGATATTTGTAACTTCAACTTTTGCTTCTGAAGGTAAAACATTTATTTCGACAAATTTAGCAGCCAGTTTTGCATTGTTAGAAGAAAAGGTTTTGCTTATAGGTATGGATATTAGAAGTCCAAAACTGAATGAATATATTAATCTTCCCTCTGAAGGGCTGACAAATTATTTGTCTTCAAGCAATAAAGAAATTGAGGATTATATCGTAAAGCATGATAAATATGAGAATTTTTATATTTTGCCTGGAGGAATAGTTCCACCAAATCCACCTGAATTGTTGACGAACAAAAAAGTAGATCAGCTATTTGAAAAACTAAAAGCAGAATATGATTATATAATAGTAGATACTGCTCCGGTTAGTCTCGTAACGGATACATTGCTTATAGCAAAAAATGCTGACACTTTTGTTTATGTAATGCGTGCCAGATTTTTAGAAAAACGAATGATATCTATTGCAAACAGATTTTTTAGAGATAAAAAACTTCCTAATATGTGCATTGTTCTAAATGATACAAATCCGAAAGGAATGTATAGTTACGGTTATGGAGAGAAATTGGAGAAAAGGGGGTGGCTTAAAAAAATTATCAGCTAAAATAAAAAAAACGGCTCAAAATATTTTGAGCCGTTTTTTTTTGCAAAACAATTGTATCTATGTTGTTAATTTAATGTTTCACAAGAATTGACGTAAAAATAGTATATAGCAATAATTAAAATACTATTTTCGTCATTTAGACTAAAAACAAATCTTATTCAGACAAAAAGCTTAAAAATGAACTTTTTACAAAACCTATCACAATATCGTTTTTCGCGTTACTCTAAACTATTATTTGTGTGCTGGGATCTTTTATTATTAAATTTTGCTGTATATCTATCTGCTATGACAAGATTTGGAGATACAGAGAAGCTTTTTTTAAAAGACGAAAAAACGATTTCACTATTAGCTAACTTGATCTGGATTGTTTTACTGATGCAAAAAGACTCTCATAGAATTATAAGGATAGAATATATTGAATCAATTTTAAAAAGAACAATTAAAAAGATTCTTATACATGTCGCCTTAATAGTCTTTTTTGTTGTTTTTTTAAAATATACAGACATTTCAAGGCTTAGGTTGTTATATTTTTACCTGCTTTTTTTTACTTTACTAATGATCTCCCGCTATATACTAATGAAACTCTTAAAGTATGTTAGAGCTAAAGGATATAATTTTAAAAAAATCATTATTGTAGGAGCTAATGAAACAGGAGAAAAGATGCGGAAAATACTAGCTAAAGATCTAACATATGGATACAAATTTTTAGGTTTTTTTGATCAAAAGAATGAATTAGAAAATCAATCTATTCCAATTATCGGAGGATTTGATGATGTACAAGACTTTATTATTAGAGAAAAAGTAGAAGAAGTGTATGTAGCTTTGCATATAGATAATATTAAAGTAATAAATGAGTTAACAAAAGTATGTGAGCAAAACTTGGTCAGAATTAAATTTATTCCTGATTTTCAGTTGTATACAAAATCTAGTAAGGTTGAAGTAGCTTTTTATGAAAATACACCTGTCTTAATGCTACGCCCTGAACCTTTAGAATTAGCAATAAACAGACTTATAAAAAAAATCTTTGATCTTTGTTTTTCTGCACTAGTTATAATTTTGATCTTTCCCTGGCTCTTTCCAATAGTGATGATAATTATAAAATTGGAATCAACAGGGCCTGTGTTTTTTAGGCAAGATCGTTCTGGTCGAGACAACAAATCATTTTCATGTATTAAATTTAGAAGCATGTACCTAAATGATTTGGCACATGATAAACAAGCTAAAAAAGGAGATTTGCGTATAACAAAATTTGGAGCCTTTATGCGTAAAACAAGTATTGATGAGTTACCACAATTTTTTAATGTCCTTTTCGGAAATATGTCTGTAGTAGGTCCACGGCCTCATATGATCAATTTAGCCAAAGAATATGGAGAACTAATAGATAATTATTCGGTTCGCCATTATGCTAAACCAGGAATTACAGGTTGGGCACAAGTAAATGGTTATCGAGGAGAAACAAAAAAGCTTTCTGATATGCAAAATAGAGTAGAATCCGATATTTGGTATATAGAAAATTGGAGTTTGCTATTAGATGTTAAGATTATAATTAGAACAATTATGAACATTATTAAAGGCGAAGAAAATGCTTATTAGCAAGTTCTATATCGTTGTATTTTTTTTTAAAATTTGAAAAAGGAATTGTTTGCAATTACTTCTTTCAAAATGGAAACATCCCTAATATTTACCTTTTGCTCAAAAGATTTAACATGCTTATTGTGATGGACATCAGTTCCTGCAAAATCATACATTCCTTTTTTGAGAATTTGTTCGGCTATTTTGTTAATTTCACTTCCGTAATAACCGACAACTGAAAGTAAGTTTAACTGAAATCGGCATCCCGCTTTTTTTAATTTATCATATTCATTAAAGTTTTTATGATAAAATAAATATCTTTCAGGATGAGCCAAAACAGGAATATATCCTGCTACTTGTAGGTCAAAAAGCGTTTTATAAAGCTGTATTGGAGCATTCATATAAGACATTTCTACCAATACATAATTATCTTTTAAAGTTAAAAGCTTTTCACTTTTAAAGTGATTCTCAAACCAGTCGTCCATAAAATATTCTGCAGCTGCTTTAAGAGGAATATTTATATTTTCATTTGTTATAATCTGTTTAGTTTCTATATAAGAATTGATAATAGTCAAAGGAGAGTTATCCCAAAGATAGTGGCTAATATGTGGAGTTGTAATAAATTGAGATACTCCCAATCCCTTTAAAGATTTAATAAGCATTTTAGTATTGTCAATAGTTTTTGCGCCATCGTCAATTCCTGGTAACAGGTGAGAGTGAATATCGACAAAGTTACCGCCTAGCAGATCTCTTAAAAAAGGTTTCGATTTGAAAAATGATAACATAGTACAAAAAAGGTTTAGCTCAATTCATTATGCTGCAAAAATAATCTAGAATTTGTAATAAGACATTTTAGATTTATGTTATATTTGATTTTTAGTAAAAAAGTAAAAAATTATGAAAATAAAAGAGAATTTGTTTGATCAGCGTATTATTTCTATTGATGCTTTGCGTGGAATTACCATTTTTGTAATGATTTTTGTAAATGAGCTTGCGAGTATTCAAAATGTGCCACAATGGTTAAAACATATGCCTGCAGATGCAGATGCAATGACTTTTGTTGATTTAGTTTTCCCTGCTTTTTTATTCATTGTCGGAATGTCTATTCCGTTTGCTTTTAATGCCAGATTGATAAAAGGTGACAGCCCGAAAACAATTTGGACACATACTCTTAAAAGAGCCATTGCTCTTATTGTAATTGGCGTTTTTATGGTCAATGCCGAATATGGCTACGACGCTTCTAAAATGATAATCGCACCTGCGTTTTGGGGGCTTTTAGCCTATGCGATGCCAATTCCGATTTGGAATAAATATCCAAAAGATTTTCCTTTATGGTTAAAAAGCATACTTCAATACGGAGGGATTTTAGTTCTAGTAACACTGTATTTTTTATATGTTCAAGAAACTGGAGATCGAGGAATGACTCCAAAATGGTGGGGAATACTCGGATTAATCGGTTGGGCGTATCTTTTTACAGTAGTTTATTATTGGTTAGTTTCTGGAAATTTATGGGCAATGATTGCATTTTTAGTTTTTTCTGTTGCAATGAATTCGCTTAATCTAACAGAAAATTCTTTTGTACAAAATACTTCTTGGTTGAGTTTTATAGCTGGACATTTAACGCATGCTTCTTTAGCTTCAGCAGGAATAATAGTTTCGTTATTGTTTTTTGATCGAAAAATCAGTTCCAAAATCAACTGGTCTGTAATTGGTTTTGTTGCGCTATTTACAATCACGGCTATTTTGCTTCGTCCTTACTTTGGAATTTCAAAAATTAAAGGAACACCATCGTGGACAATGTTTTCGGCAGCAATATGTACCGTTTTGTTCTATTTGTTGTATTGGTTGATGGAAGTTAAAAAACAAACCAAATGGAGTGAATTTTTTATGCCTGCAGCGGCAAATCCGTTATTGATTTATATTTTGCCAGGCGTGATTTATTATTTCTGTAAAGCGTTTAATCTTCATATTATTCCCGGATATTTTAGAGAAGGAGTTCCTGGAATTATTTGGTCTTTAGTATTTTCTATCATTATGCTTTATGTTATGAAAATCTTGAATCGATATAAAATTCAGCTGCACCTTTAATTTTTCAAGTTTCAGGTTTCAAGTTTCAGGTTTCAAGTTTCAAGTTTCAAGTTTCATGTTGTTGAACTTAACCGCAAAGAGCGCAAAGATATACACAAGGTTCGCAAAGTTTTTAAAGCTTTGTGAACTTTGTGTTTGTAGTGAGTGGAACATAGAACAAAAACTTGCGTATTTTGCAGAAAAAAACACAATGTTTCAAGTTCCGGATAAAACTTGAAACCTGAAACCTGAAACAAAAAAACTAAAAACTCACCGATTTTATCTTCAGAACAGAACCTGAAGTAGGATTGTAATTGACAAAATTAAGCTTGCATAAATTATGAATGTTTAAAAGTTTTCCGTCAGGGAGTTCATCTTGTCTGAAATCTGACCATAGAATTTTTATTGTAGAAAAGCGTTTAGGAGAAGCAGGTATAGAAACTCTTGGATGTGAACCTCCGTGCGCACAACCGGTGCCTTCTTGATTGCCCTCTCTCGCTTGCAGTTTTATAATTTGTGTAGATTGATAAGTAATTTTGAGGTATTTAGAATCGTCTGAAAGATTTGCGGGAATTCCGTCATTGGTTTCAGAGGGAGTAATCGTGACATTCAATTCTATTTCACCCTTAGGGTTGTCATTTGTTGTAACGCTAACCATTCCATTTTGTAGGCGGAATTTATTCAGCATGTCTTCATTTTCTACAGAAGGCCCAGCAATGAACCATTTGTTTGTTTTTACAAGATTTATTTCATTTTTCTGATAGGTTGCTGAAAAGCCAAAGAGCATAATCAACGGAAGAAAAAGACAATAGCGAAACATAGCAAAGATTTTCAAAATCAAATAATTTAGCATTTCAAATATAACTTTTTATGTAATTCAGATTAGCATAAAAAAATGATTGATATTCTTAATAAAATTCTAAATTTGTAAGAGGGTGTTTTTAAAATATTGTGTGTGAATGGTTTAAAAAATAAATACATTGTAGTTTTATTTTTAATTGGATCGTTTTGTCAAGCTCAAAATGATAGCACAAATGTGGGTACACGAGATATTTTGGATGTTATTCATCGAGTTTTTGATAAGCAGGACACCATTCGTCCAGAAAGAAATAAAAAACTAGCTTTTTCCTTATTGCCGGTTCCAGTTGGTGTTAATTCCAGCACAGGTTTGGTGGTTTCTTTTCTGACAACATTTTATTTAGGAGATCCCAAAACAACCAGAATGTCTCAGGTTACTTTTTCGCCTTATTTTAGTTTTACTAAGCAATTTGTATTTCCAATTCAGTCTTACATCTATTCAAAAGATAATAAATGGAGTCTTATTGGAGATTATCGCTACATGATTTATCCCCAAGATACTTATGGATTGGGCGAAGACAATTCAGATAAAGAAATGTCAACGCTCGATTACCAGCAATGGCGTTTTTATCAGTTTATTACCAGGCAGGTTATTGGAAATTATCGTTTGGGAGTTGGCTTTCTTTTAGATAATTATAAAAATATTTCGGAAGAATCATATATAGAGGGAGAAACCGATTATTTCAAATATATGAATGGCGATTACTCTAACGAGACTTCGTTTGGTTTTGCCTTGCAGGGACTTTACGATTCGAGGGAAAACATTATTAATCCCGAAAAAGGTTTGTATATAGAAGCCGATTTTAGAATAAATACCAGTGGAGTAGAAGGAGACAAATGGCAATCTTTGTATTTTGATGCTCGAAAATATCATTCTTTCAGTAAAACCAAACATCGAGTTTGGGCTTCAAGAGCTTTTTACTGGTCAACGTTTGGCGGAAAACCGCATTACTTAGATTTGCCAAGTATTGGTTGGGATCGTGAAGGCAAAACAGGACGTGGATTTACCAAAAATAGATACCGAAGCAATGCTCTTATTTATTTTGAAACCGAATACAGGACCGACATAAGTCGAAACGGATTTTTTGGTGCTGTTTTTTTTACTAATATTTCTTCGGTTTCTAAGTTAGATACCTATCAATTTAAAAAATGGAATCCTGCGGTTGGAACAGGAATTCGTATTAAATGGAATAAACGCAATGGCAGTAATTTGGCATTAGATTACGGAATTAGTAAAAACGATTGGTCATTGCGTTTGGGGTTATCAGAAAATTTCTAACTTCGGCCAAAATCTACAGACTCAATTTTTCATGCAGTTATCGGTTGTCATTTTAAATTATAATGTGCGTTACTTTCTAGAACAATGTGTTTTAAGTGTTCAGGAGGCAATTGTGGTAATCGATGCAGAAATTATTGTGATTGATAATAATTCATCAGACGAAAGTGTTTTGATGATGAAAGAAAAATTTCCAGACGTTAAATTGATTGAAAACAAAGAAAATTTTGGATTCCCAAAAGGCAATAATATTGGTGTTCGTCAAGCGAAAGGAAAGTACATTTGCATTTTAAATCCGGACACCATTGTTGCAGAAGATACTTTTACGAAGATTTTGGCTTTCGCCGAAGGGCAAAAAAAACTCGGAATTGTTGGCTGTAAATTAATTGATGGAACAGGGGAGTTTCTTCCAGAAAGCAAACGCGGAATTCCTTCGCCTTGGGTTGCTTTTACCAAAATTTTCGGATTGTATAAAGTTTTTCCTAAAATCAAACTCTTCAATCAATATTACGCACAGCATTTAGATGAAGACGAAACGGGGGAAGTAGATATTCTCGTTGGCGCTTTTATGCTTTTGAAAAAAGAGCTTTATGAAGATTTAAAAGGTTTTGATGAAGATTGTTTTATGTATGCTGATGATATCGATTTATCGTATAGAGCATTGCAAAAACAAAAGGTAAATTTTTACTTTCACGAAACTACAGTTTTGCACTATAAAGGAGAAAGCACCATAAAAGACGAAAAATATATGAAACGTTTTCAGGAAGCTATGAATTTCTTTTATCAGAAGCATTTTAAGAAATCACTGTTTTTTAGTTTCTTCATCCAAATCGGAACTTGGTTTTTCTCTTTTGTAAAAATGTTTCAAGGCAAAACAAGAATAAAACCAAATCCAGAATTGCATGTTTTTTATTCTTTAAATGAAGATTTGTCTTACAAAATGGCCCTAATTTTAAAAAATAAAGTCCAGTTTTTAAAAATCCCGAAAGAAAAAATGGTAAATTCGTGCCTGATTTTTAAGGGAAAAAACGTCGAAATAATTTTGGATAATCAGTACATTTCATTCAAAAAATGTATCGAAATCATAGAAACTATTAAAGATAAGAGTATTACTTTTAAAGTTTTGCCTAAAAATACCCATTTTATTATTGGAAGTAATTCCAGAAATGACAGAGGGCAAATTGTAAAAATCGAGTAAAAAATTATATTAAATGAAATTTATGTTTAAAATATTCATTAATTTCGCAATCTGAAAATCAAAAACATCTTTTAGATTAACAATATGGCAAGATTTGAATTAAAGCTTCCTAAAATGGGAGAAAGTGTCGCTGAAGCAACTATTACAAATTGGTTGAAAGAAGTTGGAGACAAAATTGAGGCTGATGAAGCTGTACTCGAAATTGCAACAGATAAAGTTGACAGCGAAGTGCCTAGCGAAGTATCAGGAATTTTAGTTGAGCAATTGTTTGGTAAAGATGATTTAGTGCAGGTAGGGCAAACTATTGCTATTATTGAAACTGAAGGCGGAGAAACAGCAACTCCAGAAGCTGCAAATACGGTTCAAGAAACTGCCGCTCCTGCAGAAGCTGCAGAAATCGAAAAAACAATCGAATCGGTTAAAGAAACGGTAACTTCTCAAGATTTCTCAGGATCAGATAAATTCTTTTCTCCATTAGTAAAAAATATTGCAAAAGAAGAAGGTCTTTCTTTAAACGAACTCGAAAACATTCCAGGTTCTGGAAAAGATGGACGTGTGACTAAAGAAGATATTCTAAAATATGTAGAAGCTCGTAAATCGGGATCTATTCAAGCTCCGCAAACAATTGAAGTTGCTCCAAAAGTTGTTGCAGAAACTCCAAAAGCTGAAGCTCCAAAAGCAGTTGAGCCAGTTGTTCAAAAAAGCCAGCAGGCAGTGCCGGTTTCTGTAAATGGTGGTGACGAAATTGTTGAGATGGACAGAATGCGTAAACTGATTTCGGGTTACATGGTAGCATCGGTTCAGACTTCGGCTCACGTGCAATCTTTCATTGAAGTAGATGTAACGAATATTGTAAAATGGAGAGATAAAGTAAAAGCAGCTTTTGAAAAAAGAGAAGGCGAGAAACTGACTTTTACTCCAATTATGATGGAAGCAGTTGCAAAAGCTTTAAAAGATTTTCCAGGAATGAACATTTCTGTTGACGGAGATTATATCATTAAAAAGAAAAATATCAATTTAGGAATGGCAGCAGCATTGCCAAACGGAAATTTAATTGTTCCTGTAATTAAAAATGCAGATCAGTTGAATCTTGTTGGAATGGCTAAAGCGGTTAACGATTTAGGAAACCGTGCAAAAGCTGGAAAACTAAAACCAGACGATACGCAAGGTGGAACTTACACAGTAACAAACGTTGGTACTTTTGGAAGTGTTTTCGGAACGCCAATTATCAATCAGCCTCAAGTTGGAATTCTAGCGCTTGGTGCTATTCGCAAAGTGCCTGCGGTAATTGAAACTCCAGAAGGTGACTTTATCGGAATTCGTCAGAAAATGTTCTTATCGCACTCTTACGATCATAGAGTTGTAGATGGTGCATTAGGAGGAAGTTTTGTGAAAAGAGTAGCAGAATATTTAGAAGCTTTTGATGTAGATAGAGATTTCTAAAAATAAAGTACAAATAAATTCAAATCCGACAGGTTTAAAACTTGGCGGATTTTTTGTTTTGTAAGAAAAGAATTAAGCAGTACTACGCAGACTTACTAAAAGCTTGTTTTTGAAAAGTTAAAATTGATTAATTGAAAGCATTTTTCGACAAAAAAAATCAGAATAAAGAGAGATATTCCGCTTTAAAAATTACATTTGTAAACTTATAAAAATTAGAAATGGAATTAAAACTTAACAAGCCAATTTGCTTTTTTGATCTCGAAACAACGGGAATTGATATCGGTAAAGATAGAATCGTAGAAATTTCAATATTCAAAGTTTTTCCAAACGGAAACAAAGAAAGTAAAACCTGGTTGGTTAATCCAACAATTCCAATTCCTCCACAAACAACTGCAGTTCATGGCATAACAGACGAAAAAGTAGCCAATGAACCCACTTTTGCAGAACTGGCTCCGCATATTCATAATATGATAAAAGACAGTGATCTTGGCGGATTTAATTCAGATCGTTTCGATATTCCGCTTTTAGCAGAAGAATTACTTCGCGCAGGAGTTGATTTTGATATGAAGAACAAAGTTTCTGTAGATGTGCAGACTATTTTTCATAAAATGGAAGAGCGTACTTTAAGTGCTGCTTTGAAATTTTATTGTGGAAAAAGTTTAGACAATGCGCATTCGGCAGAAGCGGATACAATGGCAACTTACGAAATCTTGAAAGCGCAATTAGATCGTTATCCAGAATTAGAGAACGATATGAAATCTTTGTCTGAATTTACGACACGTAAAAAAATCGCCGATTTTGCAGGAATGATTGCTTTTGATCAAGATGACGAAGAAATTTTTACTTTTGGAAAACATAAAGGAGCTAAAGTGGAGAAGGTTCTAGAAACAGAACCAGGGTATTTCAGCTGGATTCAAAATGCTGATTTTCCGTTGTACACCAAAAAAGTCTTGACAGCAATTAAATTAAGAAAATTAAATACTAAATAAGTTTCTAAGATGCTAAGATTCTGAGATTCTAATTTTTTTAGATTCTTAGTATCTTAGCATCTCAGTATCTCAGCAACTTAAAAAAGAATGAAAATTATCTGTGTCGGCAGGAATTATGCCAATCATATAGAAGAGTTGAAAAACGAACGCCCAAGCGAGCCAGTTGTTTTTATGAAGCCAGATTCGGCGGTTTTGTTGAAGCAGCATCCTTTTGTTATTCCGGAGTTTTCTGAAGATGTTCATCATGAAGTTGAAATAATCGTAAAGATTAATAAGGTAGGGAAATATATTGAGCCAAAATTTGCTCATAAATATTATGATGAAATAAGTGTTGGAATCGATTTTACTGCTCGAGACCTGCAAAGTAAATTGAAAGAAAAAGGACTTCCGTGGGAAAAAGCCAAGGCATTTGACGGTTCTGCAGTTATTGGAGATTTTTTGCCAAAAACTGATTTTGTTTCTATGGAAAATCTTAATTTTGAATTAAGAAGCAATTCAGAAACAGTTCAAAAAGGAAACTCAAATATGATGCTTTGGAAAATTGATGAATTGATTTCTCACGTGTCTCAGTTTTTTACCTTAAAAATTGGAGATATTATTTTTACAGGAACGCCTGCAGGTGTTGCGGCTGTAAAACCAAATGATGTTTTAGAAGGCTTTTTAGAAGATAAAAAATTATTCAGAATACAAGTAAAATAATGGCTTTAAAGTACAACCTTTCGAAAGTTTATGCGCTTTCAGATAATGACCCTGAATTTGTAAATCAAATTTTAACCTTATTTGTTACAGAAGTTCCAGAAGATTTAAAACAAATTAAAGAAGGAATAAAAAAGAAGGATCATAAATACGCCTATTCCTATGCTCATAAAATAAAGCCTACACTTGATTTGATGGGGTTAAATGTGGCTTTTGAAGAAATTTTGCAGGTAGAAGCTTGGACAAAAGCTGAAGGCAAGAAAAAAGATATTATCGAAACTTTTAAAAGTATTAAAGTGCAAGTAAAAGAAGCGATTAAAGAAATTAAAAAAGATTTTGATCTTTAATATAAAATTTGACTTATTCCTGTTTTTATAAAAGGAATAAGTCAAAACATTTTTTAAATTTTGTAAACGGGCTTATAGTTTGTAAAAGCCGTTAATACCTTCCTCCTAGACAAAATTTAATTTTCTACTTATAAATTATTAGCTTATTTATTTAAGAGACACAAATATTTCACTGATTATGAAAGCAGCAATTATTACTATTGGAGATGAAATCTTAATTGGTCAAATCGTAGATACAAATTCGGCTTTTATTGCCAAATCACTTGATAGAATTGGAGTTGAGGTGGCAGAAATGCTGTCAATAAGCGATGACAAAAAACATATTTTAGGCACTTTTACGCAACTACAAAACAAAGTAGATGTTGTGATTGTGACAGGTGGATTAGGGCCAACCAAAGATGATGTAACAAAGAAAACTTTCTGTGAATACTTTGATGATGAGTTAATTGTAGATCAAAAAGTTTTGGCGCATGTGACGGAATTAATTGAAGGATTTTATAAAAGACCCATTTCTCAATTGAACAAAGATCAAGCTCTTGTTCCGTCAACCTGTACTGTTTTGCATAATAAAGTTGGAACTGCGCCAGGAATGTGGATGAAGAAAGAAAATACCGTATTTATTTCGCTTCCGGGAGTTCCGTACGAAATGAAATATCTGGTAGAAGAAGAAATAATTCCTAAAATTGTCCGCGAATACAAACGTCCTTATATCATTCATAAAACCATTTTGACGTATGGGCAAGGAGAAAGTTTAGTTGCAGAACGTATTGAGCAATGGGAAAACAACCTTCCTGAATTTATAAAATTGGCTTATTTGCCCAATCCAGGGCGAGTTCGTTTGCGTTTAACTGCTCGCGGGACTAATAAAGAGGAATTAGAAGAAGCGATAGAAAGTAATGTGCAGTCCTTGGATGCCATCATTCATGATATAATTGTAGGTTACGAAGAGAATGAAACAATTGAAACAGTAATTGGTAAGTTGCTTTTGAAACAAAATAAAACCATCTCAACAGCAGAAAGTTGCACAGGTGGAAGAATTGCATCATTATTGTCGGCTGTTCCAGGTTCGTCAAGCTATTTTAAAGGAAGTATTGTTTCTTATGCGACAGAAGTTAAAATAAATGTTTTGGGAATACCGAAAAATTTAATTGATCAATTTTCGGTCGTTAGTGCTGAGGTTGCATCGGCTATGGCTTTGAGTGCTAAAGATTTGCTAAAAACCGACTATGCGCTAGCAACGACGGGCAATGCAGGTCCATCAAAAGGCGATTCTGATGCTGAAATAGGCACTGTTTTTATTGCTTTGGCAACACCAGACGGGGTAATTGTCGAGGAATTTAACTTCGGACAACCTCGTGAAAAAGTGATAGATAGGGCGTCTGTCAAGAGTTTGGAAATATTACAGAAAGAAATTTTAAAATTTGTGCAATAATTTTTTGCTACAATGGTTTATTTTTCTTTTCTTTGCACCCTGATTTTGAATAACGATAAAAGATAAGTATAATGTCAAGAGTTTGTGACCTTACAGGTAAAAGAGCGATGGTAGGAAATAACGTTTCTCACGCTATGAACAAAACTAAGAGAAAGTTTTCTGTAAACTTAGTTAAAAAGCGTTTTTATCTTCCAGAAGAAGATAGATGGATTACTCTTAGAGTAGCAGCATCTACGATAAAAACAATTAATAAAAATGGAATCACTGCTGTTTTGAAAAAAGCACAGTCAGAAGGATTTATCAAATAATCTTTTCCTAAATAAATATATAGCAAGATGGCAAAGAAAGGTAATAGAATCCAAGTAATTTTAGAATGTACTGAACACAAAGCTTCTGGTGTTGCAGGAACTTCTAGATATATTACAACTAAGAACAAAAAAAATACTCCAGACAGATTAGAGATTAAAAAATTTAATCCAGTTTTAAAAAGAGTAACTGTTCACAAAGAAATTAAGTAATAATTAGAGATTTTGATTAAATCTCAAATGGTTTTTCATTTGAAGATTTAATGAATTTCAAATAACATTTGAATCATGGCAAAGAAAACCGTAGCATCGTTACAAACATCTTCTAAGAGATTATCAAAAGCCATCAAAATGGTAAAATCTCCTAAAACTGGTGCGTATACATTCGTAGAATCTATTATGGCTCCTGAAGAAGTTGATGAGTTCTTGAAAAAGAAATAATTACAATTACATTATATAGAAAAGCTACTTTCTTTCGGAAGTAGCTTTTTTATTACCTATATTTGTCTAAAAATTTAAAGAATCGTAACAATTGGCCTTTTTTGGTAAAACAATTGCGCTTTCTTTAAAGATTTGGATTTCTTGCATGAAAATCAAGAAATCTAGTAAATCTAAATAATCTACAAAAAATGAGTTTTTTTAAAAAATTATTCTCTACCGAAAAAAAAGAGACTTTAGACAAAGGTCTTGAAAAAACGAAAACTACTTTTTTCTCGAAGTTAAGTAAAGCCGTTGCAGGGAAATCTAAAGTTGATGATGATGTTTTAGATAATCTGGAGGAAGTTCTTGTGGCTTCTGATGTTGGGGTAGATACTACTTTGAAAATTATTACAAGAATTGAAAAGCGTGTTGCTGAAGATAAATATCTAGGAACAGAAGAATTGAATCAAATTCTTCGTGATGAAATTGGTGCTTTATTATCTGAAACGAATACAGGTGAGGCAACAGAATTTGAAATTCCGAAAGATAAAAAGCCTTACGTTTTAATGGTTGTTGGAGTAAATGGAGTTGGAAAGACTACAACAATTGGTAAATTGGCTTATCAATTTAAAAAAGCGGGGCATAATGTTGTTTTAGGTGCTGCAGATACATTTCGTGCTGCTGCGATTGATCAATTGCAAGTTTGGGCAGATCGTGTAAATGTGCCTATTGTAAGACAGCAAATGGGAAGCGATCCTGCTTCTGTAGCTTTTGATACTTTACAATCTGCAGTTGCTCAAAATGCTGATGTTGTAATTATTGACACAGCTGGACGTCTTCATAATAAAATCAACTTAATGAATGAGTTGACAAAAGTAAAACGTGTAATGCAGAAAGTGGTTGCTGATGCGCCTCATGATGTGCTTTTGGTTTTGGATGGCTCTACAGGACAAAATGCTTTTGAACAAGCTAAACAATTTACGGCAGCTACAGAGGTTACTTCATTAGCTGTTACAAAATTGGATGGAACAGCAAAAGGCGGTGTGGTAATTGGAATTTCAGATCAATTTCAAATTCCTGTGAAATATATTGGTGTTGGCGAAGGAATTGAAGATTTGCAAGTCTTCAATAAATATGAATTTGTAGATAGCTTTTTTAAATAATTAATAATGAAAAATATATCAGCTTTAACTTTTTATTTTGCTAGTGTAATATCTTTTGTTCTGGCAAATGTTTTAAAGGATAAAAATCTTTCGGTATATTATGTTTTATTGGTTCTAGGGATAGTTTTATTCTTTTTAGGTGTTCTTAAAAGAATACGTTCTAATCGATAAATATAATTGAAAATTTATTGAGTCTTTAAATAGGATTCGTTTAGGCGTTTCTATTTAAGGATTCTTTTTTATTGGTAATGCCTGTTTTGAAAAATAGTTGAATGTGTTTTCGATTTTTATTTCTTTTGAGGATTATAAGGTTATCTTTGTAGTCTGAGAAAATCTTCTTTTGAAACCGGAAGCCTAGCCATGATGGGAGCGGTATCCTTTTGTGCCTGGGTTCGGCGCAAAAGATACAGCGGACAGCAGGAAATAGCTCCTAATTCTTCAACTTCATTCAGATTAAAAAAGAATAAATTTTAATATTTTTATTTATGAAAAACACTTTTATAGTTTTGTTTTGTTCACTTTTATTTGTGAGCTGTAAACAGGAAATAAAACCTGCAGACCTCGCTAAATTAAATGGTTATTGGGAAATTGAAAAAGTGGTTTTTGAGAAAGGCGAGGAGAAGGAATATAAAATGAACGAGACTTTTGATTTTTTTCAAATTAAAAACAATAAAGGAGTTCGAACGAAAGTGATGCCACAATTTGATGGTACATTTTTGACAACAGACACTTTTGAGAATGTTTCGGTTCGTTTTACTGGAGAACAAGTTTTCTTAGATTATAAAACGGATTATGCAAAATGGAGCGAGGAAATTATTTCGCTCTCTGATGACAAATTGGTGGTTAAAAATCCACAAAAAATTGAATATCATTATAAAAAAGCTGGACCAGTAAACCTTTTGAACGATGGCGAAAAGACTAAATAACGAAAGCACGATTAGTGCTGTATTACAGCAGATTATTCAAGTGAATAAATTGCAGCCAGGTATGGATCAAATTGATGTTCGTGACGCTTGGAAAAATCTTATGGGGAGCGGGGTCAATACTTATACTCGAAATGTTGTACTGAAAGGCAGTACACTTTATGTAGAATTAGGTTCGTCTGTTCTGCGCGAAGAATTAACTCATGGAAAATATAAAATTGTTAAAATGATTAACGAAGAATTGGGACGCGAGGTAGTAAAAGATGTTGTTTTACGCTGATTTCATTTGATTTTTTTTAATAAGATTAACTTTAAAAATAAGTAACACTTCTATTGTGAAGTGTTTTTTTTTGCGATACATTTGAGCGTTATTTTTTGTAAGTAGCATCTTTTAGTAACCCAAAAACAATTAAAAAAAACAATGAAAAAAATTTTACTTATTTTAACCGTATTATTTGCTTTAACTAGCTCTGCACAAAAGAAAAAAGTTGCTGTTGTCTCTTTTTATACAGATAAAACAATAGATCTTTCTGAGCTTGGTTTAAATGGTTTGGCTGCAGTGACAGATTTAGGAAGTAATCCGAATTTTAACTTATTGCCAATTTTGGAGAAATATCATAATGCATTTTTTAATGATTATTCGAAAAAATTTCCTTTTGATTTAATTCCTGAAACGGAAGTAACTCAAAAACAAGAATATATTGATTACGTTCCTCATTTTGATAAAGAAGGAGATGCTGGAAAATATATTATCAACTATCCTGGATACAAATATATTTATGAAGGAATAAATGGTTCTGCAAACGAAGTGGCTACAGCAACTATGTTTAAAGATAATGCTGATGGTGTTTTGTTTACTGAAATTCATTTTGCTGTAGTAAAAGGATTCGCTGTTGGTGGAACAGGAACTATTAAAATGAAAGCTTATGCAAGAATTGCTTTGTATGACAAAAATGGAAAAAAATTGTTTGCTTTCAATGAAGGAGCAACATCTAAGAAAACTGGAACAATTGTAGGAGGTATTCCTGTTTTATCTTTTGATAAAGTATTGCCAATGTGTGAGAGTGCATTAGATGAGCTTTTGAAAGATTTAGATGGAAGAATTGAGAAAATGGTAAAAAAGACTGCTAATACTCTATAATCAGTTCGTAATAAAAATAAAAAACCCGCTTCAATTTGAAGCGGGTTTTTTTGTTTGATTTGTAATTCTTATTAGAATTGCTCTCTTCCTGCAAAGTGGAATGCGCTTTCGATAGCAGCGTTTTCGTCGCTGTCAGATCCGTGAACTGCATTTTCTCCAATTGAAGTAGCGTATGCTTTACGAATAGTTCCTTCAGCAGCTTCAGCTGGATTTGTAGCTCCAATTAAAGTTCTGAAATCTTCTACTGCGTTATCTTTCTCTAAAATAGCAGCAACAATTGGTCCGCGAGACATGAATTCAACTAATTCTCCGTAGAAAGGTCTTTCTGCGTGAACTGCGTAAAATGCTTTTGCATCTGCTACAGTTAATTGAGTTAATTTTAATGAAACGATTTTGAAACCACCATTAGTAATCATTGCTAAGATATTCCCGATGTGTCCGTTTGCAACAGCATCTGGTTTAATCATTGTAAAAGTTCTATTTGTTGCCATTTTATATTTTATTAAATTTTGTGCAAAAGTATACTTTTTTTATGAATTGATTTTAATTAATTCGTAATTAAAACATAGTAGAATAATGTTTTAACCAAGAATAGGCTTTTTTTTGAGTCATTATGTAGAGATGCACTGCAGTACATCTAACAAAAAGTAAATGTTTAATGAAAAAAGACGCACTGCTGTGCGTCTCTACAATTATGTTTCTCTCTATATATCGTGTAAAAATTAGACTTTAAAGATTAATTTGTTTCTGTAGAATACCCACAAAATAAATGTCCAGATTGCAACGTATGTTAATGCGCCTGCCAAAGAAGCAGTCATTGGATTGCTAAAAAATGGTGCAATTCCGAAACGGTATAGATAGTCTAAAAGGTTAATTTGTTCGCCAGAAAGTGATGGATGCTGAAAACGAATGAGTACCAAAGCTTGAGGAATAATTTGTGAAGCAAAGAAAACAATCATTGGATTTACTCCCCAAATAACAAATAGTTTAAAGCCTTTTTTGAATTCTCTTATGTCAATTATATAATATAATGCTGTAAGACAAATTGTTGCCAATCCTGTTGTATATAAAACGTAACTGCTTGTCCAGATTGATTTGTTTATTGGAAAAACTAAATCCCAGATTAAACCGAAAAAAACTAACGCAGTGCCGATCGTTCCCATTCTTTGGGCTTTTTGGATTTTAGTTACATTAAGCAATAGAATTTGTCCGATGAATAAACCAATAATGCCGTTTACAATTGATGGCAAAGTACTTAAGATTCCTTCTGGATCCCAAGTATTGGTTTCATGGTACATATGTCCTTTCAAGAAAATGCTATCAACCCAAGCGGCTAAATTAGTGCCTCTCTCTAAATTTGCTTCTCCAAAACCAGGAACAGGAATTAAAGTCATAACTGCCCAATACCCTAGAAGTAAAATTGCTCCCGTAATAATTTGAGTTTTTCGAGATGTCTTTAAATATAAAAGTGAAACGACAAAATAGACTACTGCAATACGCTGTAAAACTCCAGGAAGTCGAACATCTTGATAATTTTCAAATCCGCCGTAGGCTAAAATGAGATAAATAGCCAATATGCCAAATGCAAAAATGTTTTTTAGTCGCGTGCTAAAACTTCCCATCAAAGCATAACCAACTGCAAAAGTAATGACCAATCTTCCAATTAGAAGCGGAATTCCGTCTAATCCAAAAAGCTGAATTTTTCCGAAGAAATTAAAGAAAATCCCCAAACAGAACATTCTTAAAGAACGAATCAGGATTTTGTTAAACGTTGTTTCGTCATACTTTTTCTCTGGCATTGCAAGCGGTACAGCAACTCCCATTATAAAAATAAAAAACGGAAATACAAGGTCGGTTGGTGTACAGCCATTCCAGTGCGCGTGTAAAAGCGGAGGATAAACATTTCCCCAATCTCCTGGATTGTTTACAATAGTCATCAATAGAATTGTCAGTCCGCGAAAGACATCAAGCGAAATTAATCGATCTCTTACCATTAGGTTAGTTAGTTAATAGGTTATAAAATATAATTCTATTTGGTTTGAGAGAGTAAAGATTTAGAAAATGTGCTGGTTATTTGTTTCTAAATCTGTACTTTTTAATTTCTAAAGATAATTATTTTAGATTATTATGATGTCAAAATTATGTTCTAAAGGTTTTAATTTCTGAATTAAAAGCGGAATCAATTGCTCTCCTTTTTCTAAATAAAATTCAGAAAAATTGGCTTGGCGCTCTTGAAGGCTGTTATTTGGAAATAATTCGCACTGCAAATCGGTAACACGCTCCAATTGATCGGCTAGTTTTCTTTTTTGTGCTTTTAACAAACGTTTTTCTAGATTTTCTAAACCTTTCTTTTGTTTTACTTCTTGAGCTTTAACTGCTCCAGAAAAAGATTTATCGGTCTTTTCGGCCAATTCAAAAAGATAAGCAAACTGTTTTTCAAGCGCTTCTTTTTGAGGAGTTAAATCAATTGGAAACGGAGATAGTTTATGCGTAATCTGATTGACTAAATTCTCTGATTTATTGAATAAATCTTTCCAAGTTAAATTTAAATTATCGGCTTTTTTAACTTGTTTTTCGGTTGCTAAAAGAACTGAATTTCGAACTAATAATATTGGGAAGGTAATGTTTACTGCCTCAAAGAAAGCTTTTAATTCTAACCAATAAGCAATTTCCCCGCCTCCGCCAATGTAGCAAAGATTAGGAAGAATAATTTCCTGATATAGCGGACGCATAATTACATTGGGACTGAATTTTTCAGGATTGCTTTCTAATAGTTTTAGAATTTCTTCTTTAGAAAATGAAATTCTAGTGTTGTTAACTAGGTATTTATCATTTTCAAAAATGATTCTTTCGCGCAGTTTATCTTCAATGTAAAATAAATTTATTTCACGAGGATTTACTTGAACAGTATAGTCAGAAAGTGCTTCAATTGATTTTTGAACGGCTTTAAATGAAGTCTGATGTTCTAATTCTTCTTTTACAAACGGAATAAAAGCACGTTTTAAATTGGTATCGTCTGCATCTATAATTACTAAGCCATAGCTTGAAAAAAGCGCATTGGCCAAAAAGCGAGTTGCATCGGCTAGATTTTCGTGTTTTAAATACGCATTTTCAAAAAGCTTCTTAAGTGCATTTGCATTGGTGCTTGAACCTAATTCTTGAGAGTAAATTTCAAATAAATTCTCTAAGCCTTCAGTTGAAAGTCTTCCAACTGGACCAGTGCTTTCTGCATTCCAACGGATTTTTTTCCCTTTAAAATTAAAATAATTGATTTCTTCAAAATCGTGATCTTCGGTCGCCATCCAATAAACGGGAACAAAATTGTACGAAGGATATTTCGATTTTAATTCTTTAGTTAAATTAATCGTAGAAATAATTTTATATAAAAAATACAATGGTCCGCTAAATAGATTTAGCTGATGTCCAGTTGTAATGGTAAATGTATTTTCGAGTTTTAAAAGCGCAATATTATGTTGAGTTGACTCCGAAATTTCAATATTTTGATATTGTTTTTCCAGCGTTTCAACCAATGCATTTCTATTGTTATGATCAAAATTGGCTGATTTTTCAGCTATTTGTTTTTCAAAATTTTCTAGGCTTGGAAAATGGTTGTACAGCGGTTTTAACTCTGGTTTCTGATCTAAGTAATCTTGCATTAATTTAGAGAAATATCCAGAAGATTGAAAGCTGATACAGTCGGTTGGCATAATTTTAAATTTATTTTTGACAGCTGTAAATTTAATGAAAATATACAGGTAAAAACGCTTTTAACGAATGCTTAAGATTTGATTTTTAATTTTTGTTTTAAAGTACCTTAAATCAAGTTTTTAAATTGAAATAAAATTCGTGTTTTTAAAATGGAAAAAACATCAGATTTGTTAAAAAACGTATGATGTTTTAAAACTAATTCTTTGAAACATGAATTATTAATAATGAAACTATATTTTTGTAATCAAAAAAAAAGTTATATCTATTTTACATGAAAACTAACGAGAATAAAAAGAACTCTCTAAAACATGTTCTTTTTGGAAGCCTTATTGGTACCACAATTGAATTTTTTGATTTTTATATTTATGCCAATGCAGCAGTGTTGGTTTTTCCTCAATTATTTTTTCCTAGTTCAGATTCGACAATGGCGACTCTGGAATCTTTAGCCACTTTTTCTATTGCCTTTTTGTCGCGCCCTTTAGGTTCGGCATTTTTTGGCCATTATGGTGATAAGATCGGACGTAAGTTTACTCTTGTTGCAGCTTTATTGACAATGGGAATTTCGACAGTAACAATAGGATTTTTGCCAAGTTATGCGAGTATTGGTGTAGCCGCTCCGTTATTATTAATGCTTTGCCGATTCGGACAAGGTGTTGGTTTAGGAGGCGAGTGGGGAGGCGCTGTTTTATTGGCGATAGAAAATGCACCACCAAATAAACGTGCTTGGTACGGAATGTTTCCGCAATTAGGCGCTCCAATAGGATTATTGCTTTCTGGTGGAACTTTCTTGTTGTTGACAGATTCTATGAGCAATGAAGATTTTATGAATTATGGTTGGAGAATTCCTTTTATTGCAAGTGCATTTTTAGTGATAGTTGGTTTTTATATTAGAACTAAAATTACAGAAACGCCTTCGTTTGAAAATGCTAAAAAAGAGGAAGAAGAGGTAAAAGTTCCTTTTCTGGAATTAGTAAAATCATATAAAAATCAGTTGATTTTTGGAACATTCGCGGCAATAACAACATTTTTGGTTTTCTATTTAATGACTGTATTTACACTTAGCTGGGCTACTTCAGATTTAGGAATTGTAAAAAGAGACGGATTATTGATTCAATTATTTTCCGTATTGTTTTTTGCGCTTTTTATTCCGGTTTCTGCTGTTGTGGCCGACAAGATTGGTCGCCGCAAAATGCTTATCGTGGCAACTGCGGCTATTGCCGTTTTCGGATTTTTCTTTTCTTACTTTTTAAGTTCTGGAAATATCGTTTTGGTTACCATTTTTGCCTGCATCGGAATGTCGTTAATGGGCTTTACTTACGGACCTTTGGGAACTTTTCTGTCTGAATTATTTCCAACAAATGTTCGTTATTCTGGAGCCTCTTTGACTTTTAATATGGCTGGAATTTTAGGCGCTGCCTTTGCACCAATGATAGCAATTTGGTTGGCTAAGACCTATGATGTGAGTTATGTAGGTTTCTATTTAGTAACCGCTGCACTTATATCTTTAGTTTCATTTTTGGTCATTAGCAAAGACGAACATAAATTTTAAGTTATAGATTTAAAATATTTTAAAAGCAGTAATGTAAAAAATTACTGCTTTTTTTTGTTTGTTAGAAAAGTATTTAGATATTTGTCTAAATATATAAATGTAATGAATGATATTTTTAAAGCATTAAATGATGCCACTAGAAGAGAGATTCTCGATCTTTTAAAAGAGAAGGATTTATCTGCAGGAGAGATTGCAGACGCTTTTAATATTTCTAAACCGAGTATTTCACATCATTTGGATATTTTAAAACGGGCGGATTTAATTACATCTGAAAAAAACGGACAATTCATCATTTACTCCATTAATACCACCATATTGGAAGATGTTTTACAATGGATACTAACCTTTAAACAATAATAATATGAATCTAGAATTAAGAAAAGAACTCCCTATAATTGGAATTGTTTCGATTCCTTTTATTTATTTGGGAACAGTTTGGAATAGTCTTCCCGAGAGAGTTCCTATACATTGGAATTACGAAGGGCAAATTGACAATTTGGGAGATAAGATTAGTTTACTGTTTCTAGTTTTTATGCTTCCAGTTTTAATGTATGCTTTAATGACGGCAGCATCTAAAATTGATCCTAAAAAAAGAATTTCATTAATGGGGAGAAAGTTTTATCAGCTTAAATTTTTCTTGGTTTTATTTATGTCTTTGCTGGCTACATTTATTGTTTATATAACCAAAAATCAATCTTTTTCGAGTCCGGGTTTAATGTATGTTGCAGTTGGAATTTTACTAATAATTTTCGGAAATTATTTTAAAGTTATTCAACCGAATTATTTTATTGGAATTCGCACACCGTGGACACTAGAAAATCAGCAGGTGTGGAAAGCTACTCATTCCTTTGCAGGAAAATTATGGCTTGCGGCTGGCTTTATTTTCATCTTGGGAGGCTTGTTGTTTTCGGGATTTAATTTTTCTAAAATTTTTGTAGGTATTGGCGTTACCATTGCTTTTGTTCCTATTATTTATTCTTATTTTAAGTTTAAAAGTTTAGAAAAAAAAGAAAATAACCTTTAAGTAATTAAGCATCGAAATGAAAAAATAATACTTTTTATATTGATAATTTTTAGTTCTTCAAAATCGTTTGGACAAGATATTTCAGGACAATGGAATGGTATTTTAAAAATTCAAAATAATGAGCTAAGAGTTCTATTTAATATTACTAAAACAGAAAAAGGGTATAGTTCTACGGTGGATAGTCCGGATCAAAATGCAAAGGGAATTCCTGTTACATCTACTACTTTTGAAAATTCGGTATTGAAATTAGATATTGCAACTATCGGTGGTTTATACGAAGGAAGGTTAGGTGCTGATAATGTTTTTGTTGGGAAATTGATTCAAAACGGACATACATTAGATCTTAATTTATCTAAAGGAAATATGGAAGTTGCAAAACCTCAGGAACCTAAACAGCCATTTCCTTATTATACAGAGGATGTAAAATTTGAAAATAAAACAGATAAAGTGACTCTAGCAGGAACGTTATCAATGCCTAAAAAAGAAGGTAATTTTCCTGTAGTTATTTTGATTTCTGGAAGTGGCGCGCAAAATCGAGATGAAGAAATGCTAGGGCACAAATCATTTTTAGTTTTAGCAGATTATCTTACCAAAAAAGGAATTGCTGTTTTACGTTTTGATGATCGTGGTTTTAGTCAATCCACAGGTGATTTTAAAAAAGCAACTACTATGGATTTTGCAAAAGATGTACAAGCTGGAGTAGACTATTTGAAAACGAGAAAAGAAATCGATAAAAATAAAATTGGTTTAATCGGACATAGCGAAGGCGGCATAATTGCTCCAATTATAGCTGGAAATTCTAAAGATGTTAAATTTATAGTTCTACTTGCCGGACCAGGAATTCGCGGCGATAAATTGTTGCTACTGCAAAGAGAATTATTAGAAAAACAAATGGGAGTTCCAGATGCGGTGGTAGAGCAGAGTAAAGAAAATTTTAAAGGCGCTTATGATCTTATTATTCAAAGTACTGTTAATGATGACGATTTGAAAGCCAAAGTCAATTCGTATTTTAAATCAAAATTAGGGAATGATGATATGGCTAAAACCACTACAGATCAAATTACAAGTCCGTGGTATTATGCTCTTTTAAAACTTGATCCAAAGCCTTTTTTAGAAAAAGTAAAATGTCCAGTTTTGGCACTTAACGGAAGTAAAGATTTGCAGGTTCCAGCCCAAGTTAATCTTGAAAATATTAAAAAAGTTTTGACAGAAGCGGGAAATAAGAAAGTAACCATTAAAGAATTACCAAATTTAAATCACTTGTTTCAAGAATGTAAGACAGGTTCTCCAACTGAATATGCCACTATTGAACAAACTTTTTCGCCAATAGCTTTAGAAGAAATTTCGAGTTGGGTTTTAATGCAAACGAAATAAAATTATGTAATCGCAAAGATGTATACAGTTCAAAGAAGTTCTTTTCCGTATAAATCTTTGCGATTTTATTTTTATCGTTTTAAAGAAAAATGCCCTCTATATTCTGCCCCATTCATTCTCGTAACCGTAAACCAATAGTCTGATGCAGGTAGTTGATTTCCGAGATAAGTTCCGTTCCAAGAAGTGTTTAATGCCAATTCTTTAACTAATCTTCCGTAGCGATCAAATATTCTAATAGACGAATTAGGAGCTAAATAAGCTGGGTCGATTGTCCATGTATCATTATAACCATCTCCATTTGGAGTAAAGAATTTTGGGAAAGGAAGCTCCTCAGTCAAATTGACGCAATCTCTATTTTTTGCTTCTAGAATGTCTATTGCTACAGGAATTCGATCACTTTCACAACCACTTATGGTTTGAGAAGCATAATAGGTAATTCCGTTTTCAAGTGCAGTTGATTCTGCTAAATTACTTGTAGAAGAATAGCTTTCATACCATTTGACGTTTTGAGCATCAATTATGATATCACTAATTTTTGCATTTTTTTGAATACAGAATTCCTGTGGAGAATTTGCAATCGGACTCGGTGTGTCTTGTATTTTTACTGTAATTGGTAATCTTTCACTTTCGCAATCGTTTTGTGCTTGCGAAACATAATAAATACGACTTTCCAATAAAGTTGTTTCTGGCAAAATAGATGCTGAAAAAAAAGTATCAAACCATTTTATATTTTGCCCAATGATTGGAATGTCACTTAAAGTTGCGTTTTGCTGTACGCAAAATGTATGTGAAGAATTTACTTCAGGAAGTTGATTTGTAATAATAACGGTTTGATTTTGAGATGATCTATTTCCGTTTCCATCATCATAATTCCATTTTATGGTATAAGTTCCAGGAACAGAATATGATAAAGGATCCGCGGTTGTGGCAGTAATTGTTCCAGCACATTTATCTGTTGCTTTGGGAAATATTTTCACTTCAGTATGACAATCTCCCGATATAGTTGGAAGATCCGGAATGTTTGCAACTGGAGCTTGTACATCTCCAATAACCACATCAAAAGTGTATGTTTTTTCACAGTTGCAATCATCGCTTACCACTAAATGGTATTGTCCATTATTTGCACTTGATGGATTTGTAATGGTTGGATTAGACAGAGTACTTGTAAAACCATTTGGACCAGTCCATAAATAATTATATCCAGAATTAGAATCAGCTTTAAAAGATAATGTTTCGCCAAAACATACAGGCGAATTTGTTGACGGATGCACATCAATGTTACAGCTTTTTTCTTCAGAAAAATTGATTAAATAAAAATTCTTTCTTCCGTTAAGATTTTGCTGATAAGAATTCGAATCTGTTATTTTGTTATTTTCAACAGGTGTATCTGCAAAGACAGCATCTTGGGCTGTAGTTCCTCCAATAACAATATTATTATTTTCAAAGCAAATTTTGTTTTCAGAATACTGATCGAATCCATTTACATAAGTTCCAAAAACTAAGCTTCCAGATTTAGTAAACTTACCAATATAACCCTCTGCAAATCCTTTTCTTTTATAGGCGCATGGAGTAGTTATCGATTGATCGCCACCTTCGCCACCAATGTAAATGTGATTGTTTTTAAAAATTAATGAATATACAGCCGATGATGTTCCTAGATAGGTTCCCCAAATTCGCTGGCCGTCTTTATTTAATTTTGCTAAAAAACCAGTTTGAGTCCAACTGTTGTAATCATCAAAACTTCCTGGCGAGGTAATATTATCATCATTGTCACTTCCGAATAAATCTCCTCCAATGTAAACATTGTTTTCGTCATCATTTACAACAGCTTTTATTCTATTGCCAGAACCATAATAAGTGCTCCAAATTCTATTTCCATCTAAACTGAATTTATAAACCGTACCATTAACGCCATTTTTATAATTGGTCTCTTGAAATGTTCCAGGAGTAGAAATATAATTTAAACTAAAAGTTTTTCCTCCTAAAATAAGATAGTCAGATGCGACTTTTATAGTATGTAAATAATCATTGCTTTCCCCGCCTACATAGGTACTCCACACAAGATCGCCACTAGGGTTAAACTTAGTCAAAAAACCATCGAACGAACTATTTCCAGGCATACCAGAGTGATTTAATAAAGTCTGAAAATTATTGTTTGTAGAAAATCCAATGTAACTGTTTGTGCTTCCTACAATATAGATATTATCATTACTATCAATATCTACATCTTCGGCAGAATCTGTACCAGAATTACCCATGTATGTTGCCCACAATCTCGTTCCAGAGGAGTTAAATTTTGCAAGAAATGCATAAGTGGTGTTACTTGTTGTAGTTTGAATATAAGCTCCAGTTGTAGATATGTTTCTTTTGCTATCTGTACTTCCAGTAATTACAACATTATTTTGCTTGTCAATCTTTAGGCCAAATGCTCGATCCCAACTTTCTCCACCATAAAAAGTACCCCAAACTCTTTTTCCTGAAGGATCAAATTTTACAATTATTGCGTCAGATTGCATATTTCTAGAATCGAAAGCAGTGGTCTGATGGGCTCCAGATGTAGCATAAATTCCTGATGTACTGCTCGTGTAGCCCGTAAAATAGATATTGCCAAAACTATCAGTGTCTATATCTCCAAAGTAATTTGATTCGCCTTCACCATAATAAGTTCCCCACAATCTTACCGGAGTAGGATCAATAACAACTGTTTTACCCGCTAAGAAGTTTGCAGAACGAAATCCATAAACATCTTTTTTTAGCTTTTGATATCCAATAATTATTTCTTTTTTACGTCCTTTTTCTTCAATCCAGCTAGCAGGAATTGTTTCTTCCATTTTTCCAAAACGAACATTCATTTGGATTTTATTATCTACCAAATCGGTTTTGGCACCGTTAAATTTTAATTGAATATCAGAGATTTTTCCCTTTGGATGAATAACAAAATTATATTCAACAGCTTTTTTGGGATCTTCGGGAATTGTAAAAACAGCATCAATATTAGGATATATATTTTTGTAGGTAATTTGTTTATACTGATGAACTCCCAGAACGCCTTCTGGTTGATTTGGAACGTTATAATAATTATCAAAATCAGCTGATTTTTGTTCCGTAATTAATTCAACTTTAGAATTTGAATTGACAAAATCAATGTCTACCCTATGAAAAATATATTCTAGATTGAAATCGTCTTTTTCTTTGTTATCTTTTTCTGGAAATAGTTTTGGTGTTGCCGAACGAACAATTGGCGTCTTTTTTACTTCATAGATATCATAAGAAAATCCATTTTTCTTTAACTGAACATTTAAACCTCCCGAATTCAGTAAATACTTAACGTCGGTATTAGGTTTGCCATTCTGATCGATAATTTGACCTTTATTTTCTTTAAAACCAATTGATTGATTTTTGTTTTGTGAAAACAATTGTAGCGTTAATAAGAAAAAAAGTAAAAGTAATCTATGTTTCATTAGAGTAATTTGGATTGCGACAAATGTAATTAAATGTTTACAAATTCAAATCAAAAATTGAAACGCTAAAAAGTCTCAAAATATCCCGTATTTTTGCAAAAAAATAATTCTCTTTTGAAAACAAAACTTTTTGTAATTACGCCGCCATTTACACAACTGAATACCCCGTATCCGGCAACGGCGTATATAAAAGGTTTTCTGAATACTAAAAATATAGAATCAGTTCAGGCTGATTTGGGTATTGATGTGATTTTAGAATTGTTTTCGAAGAAAGGACTTATTGATTTGTTTGAAGTTTCAAGCCTGAAGTTTGAAGTTGGCTCTGAAGTCTCTGATAATTCTAAGCGAATTTTTGCTCTTCAAGACGAATATATTAAAACGATCGATTCTGTAATTCAGTTTTTGCAAGGTAAAAATCCAACTTTGGCTCTACAGATTTGTCAGGAAGATTTTCTGCCAGAAGCTTCTCGTTTTGCGCAACTAGAAGAACTCGATTGGGCTTTTGGAACAATGGGAACACAAGACAAAGCAAAACACTTGGCAACTTTATATCTCGAAGATATTTCAGATTTTATTGTAGAATGTGTTGACGAGAATTTTGGTTTCAGTCGCTATGCCGAACGTTTAGGGCGAAGCGCCAATTCTTTTGATGAATTGTATGAAGCCTTGCAGCAAGAGCCGACATATATCGATTCGATTTTAATTTCACTTTTAAAAGCTAAAATCGAAGCGGTAAGACCAACTTTATTTCTAATTTCTGTTCCTTTTCCAGGGAATTTGTATAGCGCATTTAGATGTGCGCAATGGGTAAAAGAAAATTATCCTGAAATTAAAATTTCAATGGGTGGAGGTTTTCCAAATACCGAATTGCGTTCGCTTTCTGATAAACGTGTTTTCGAATTTTTCAATTTTATCACTTTAGATGATGGAGAAGTCCCAATTGAAGAATTAATTTTTCATTTAGAAAACCCAGATTCGAATTCTTTCAAAAGAACATTTTTATTAGAAAACGGAGAAGTAGTCTATAAAAACAATTCTTTAAAACACGACTACAAGCAATCTCAAGTTGGAACACCAGATTATTCAGATCTGCCTTTGGATAAATATATTTCGGTGATCGAAATTGTTAATCCGATGCACCGAATGTGGAGCGACGGAAGATGGAACAAACTCACCATGGCACACGGCTGTTATTGGGGAAAATGTACTTTCTGTGATATTTCTTTAGATTACATCAAAGTATATGAACCCGTTGCGGCAAGTCTGCTTTGTGACCGAATAGAAGAATTGATCGATAAAACAGGTCAGAACGGATTTCATTTTGTTGATGAAGCCGCACCGCCAGCTTTAATGCGTGCGTTGGCGCTTGAAATTCTAAAAAGAAAACTAGCCGTAACTTGGTGGACCAATATTCGTTTTGAGAAAAGTTTTTCAAAAGATTTATGTTTGTTACTGAAGGCTTCAGGCTGCATTGCTGTTTCAGGAGGTTTAGAAGTTGCTTCAGATCGATTATTGAAACTGATAGATAAAGGAGTAACTGTTGAGCAAGTCGCAAAAGTAACTCGTAATTTTACCGAAGCAGGAATTATGGTTCATGCGTATTTAATGTACGGATATCCTACCCAAACCATTCAGGAAACGGTCGATAGTCTAGAAATGGTTCGCCAATTGTTTGAAGCGGGCGTTTTACAATCTGGATTCTGGCATCAATTTGCATTGACGGCTCATAGTCCGGTTGGCTTATATCCAGAACAATTTGGTGTAACAAAAAAAACAGAAACAATTGGAACTTTTGCAAATAACGACATTGAGTACACTGATGCAACAGGAATTAATCATGACAAATTTAGTTTCGGATTAAAGAAATCACTTTTTAATTTCATGCACGGAATCTGTTTCGATTATGAACTTCAGGATTGGTTCGATTTCAAAATTCCTAAAACCAAAATTCACCCTGATTTTATTTTTAATGCTTTAGAAGAACAAAACGATTTCAATACTAAACCAAATGCAAAAGTGGTTTGGCTTGGAGGAAAACCTGCAGCAGAAATCTTCGCAAAATCAAAAAAGGGAAGAAGTTGGGAAATGATGTCGCTAACTTTTCATGATAAAAAAGAAAGTTTCAATATTCAAACCGGAAAAGAAGAAGGCGAGTGGCTGACTTCAATTTTATCCAAAATAGCGGTTTCAGGTTCTAAAAATTATACTTTTCAGGAAGTCAAAAATGATTTTGAAACTTCGCTAGAAGATTTCGAATTGTTCTGGTATTCTAAACCGATAAACACTTTGCGTGAATTTGGGTTATTGGTACTTTAAACAATTCGAATAATTAATTTTTTGTTACCCAGTAATGTAAGTCTCTTTCTACATCGTAAACCATTCTTTTAACACTTCGCCTGATTACGAAATAAGGAATTCCGATCATTAAAGACATATGGAATAAAAGAAAGGGAAAAAAATGAAAGGGAAAAAAAATGAAAGGGGGATTTTCACCAGGTAGGAAAATAGAACTGAAAATCGAGATCAAATAAAACAGAATCATTATTCCTAAAAATAAAAGCATTCTCTTCTTAAAGCCATTAATTTCGGCATTTACAATTAATAGGTTATGATCTTCTTTGAATGTGCCGGTTACTTTTGCAAACGAATAATTATTGTTAAAGAATTTCCTCCTTTTTTTAAATTCGAAACTATTATTAAGGATGTTGCCTTTATATTCATTTTTGCTTGATTCAAACACTTCAAATGGAACAAAACTTAAATCAGATTCATCAACGTTAGTTCTGAATTTTTGAATGAAATCTATTTTTGAAATGGGTAATTGTATAGAAATGTCTTGAACTAAATTTATCTTCCTTAAAAAATCCTCCATTTATTTTGATTTGGTTAGCGAGCCAAATATAATATTTCTAGAAGAACTGGAAATAAAACATCATCTAAATGATTCTTGTTTTCAAAAAAATAGTTTAGGATTAGTATTCTATACATTCTCCGTCATTCGGAATAGAAGTTTTGCTTAAAAGACCATGATCTGAAAGAGCAGTTCTTAATTGTAATCGGGTGGTTGGGCAATGATTTAAAGCTTCTAAATGATTGGCAAGGACTTTTCCTGGTGCTAGTGTTACGAACTTTAAAATGTCGTCCATTCGCATTAGCAAAGGTTGGCCGATATCTAATCTTGCGGTTCCGCATGCTATAATCGAAATGTCTGGTTTTAATTGCGTTAAAACTTTATTTACATGTTCTGTAAAAACAGTGTCGGAACTGATGTAAATCGATTTTTGATCTGCCAGTTCAATAAGAAAACCCATTACATTTCCCATTAATTTGGCAATGAAACCATAACCGTGAATGGCTGGAATCCCGGTAATTTTTCCATCCAGAAATTTTTGCGGTTCCCAATATTCAAGAGTCTGAATTACACTAAGACCTCTTTGCACAAGAGCTTTTTCATCTTTAGAACTGCAAATTACAGGAATGCTTTTTCTTCTTAAAAAAACTTCACCAGCTTTGTCTATATGATCAGGATGCAAATGTGTGATCAAACAATGCGTCACTCGACTTAAAATTTCACGACTGTTTTTTGGCAAAGCCACCAAAGGATTTCGTTTCGGTTTGTATCTGAAAATAGTAAAAGGCGGAATTGTTTTTCTTTTACCTAACATTGGGTCAACTAAAATGACATGCTTTTCTGTTTCAATTACCAAAGAGGCATTTCGCAAATGATGTAATTTCATATCCAAGAAAATTAGATATTAAAAATACAAAGTTTTTCGAGAAACTACTTACAGATTTTTCTTTATTTTTAACAGAATTGTGATTTATCCTATTGAAAACCTAAACCCAATTCCATGAAGGTTTTCAATCGAAATTCCTTCTTCATTGGCAAGGATTTTACGAAGACGGGAAATGAAAACATCCAAACTTCTTCCCATAAAATAGTCGTCGGTTCCCCATAGAGACGTTAAAATCTGTTCTCTTTTCAAAACAGAATTTTTATGATCTAGAAAAAGTTTTAATAATTCGGCTTCCCGCTGAGTTAAACCAACCTTTTCTTCATCATTAAAAAGAATGAAATTTTTGGTGTCAAAATGATATTTTCCTACTTCATAAATTGTTTTTGCAGGAGAAATATTTTTCTGTGAACGTTTCAAGAAAATTTCAATTTTCAGCAGTAATTCTTCAATGCTGAAAGGTTTTACCAAATAATCATCTGCACCGATACGAAGACCTTTAATGCGGTCTTCTTTTAAAGTTTTAGCTGAAAGGAAAATAATCGGAACATCAACGTCTATTTTTCTAACTGCTTCAGCCAGCTCAAAACCATCCATTTTTGGCATCATAATATCAAAAATGCAAACATCAAACTCTTCTTCTTCAAAAATTTTAAGCGCAGATTTTCCATCAGAACAATGAATAACTTCATAATTATTTTGCTCCAAATTATCTTTGGTTAAAAACGCAAGGGTTTCGTCGTCTTCGGCATATAGTATTTTGAAGTTTCTCATTTTTTGTTAGGAATTGATAAAGTTATAGTAACACCTTTTTCTTTATTGTTTTCGGCTTTTATTTTCCAGTTTTGCAGACTGCAGATTTCTTTTACATAATATAAACCGAGTCCAAATCCGTTAACTTCATTGCTCTTTTCATTTTGAACTCTATAAAACTTATCAAAGATAAAAGATATTTTTTTAGGATTAATTCCAATTCCGTTATCTATAAATTCTAGTTTTAAACAATTGTTTTCTTCTGTGAATTTAATCGTAATTTCTGGCTTTTCATTACAATATTTCACTGCATTATCCAGTAAATTATAAACTAAATTACCAAAATGAAAAATATCGGTTTCCAGCAAATATTCTTTTGAAGAAGTTTCGATTTTAATAGAAGCTTCAGGATATTTTAATTGGATGTTTTCAATTGCTTCTTCAATTATGGGCACAATTAAAATACTTTCTTTTTTAAGTTCTAAAGGAGCATAATCGGATTTTGCGATGTTTAAAATCTTTTCGATATGGCCGTTTAATTTATTTCCTTGATTGATAATAATATCGGTGTAGGTATATAGTTTTTTGTCTTCTTTAATTGGTTTTTGTTCAATTAAATATTTAGAAGCGATAAGAATTGAAGCCAGAGGTGTTTTAAATTCATGCGTCATATTATTAATGAAATCACGCTGCAGTTCCGAATATTTTTTATGCTGTAAAAGCTTAAAAATCGAATAAACGTAAATCAGTAAAATCAGGATCAATGCCGTTGAAAGTACAAACCAAAAACGCATCGAACTAAATAAATAAGTAGTTTCATTTGGAAAACGAACGGCAAAATAATAGACTAGATTTTTATGTTTAGGAAAATAAACGGTCTTTTTGCATTCTGCTTTTTTCTTATAAAGCGAAATGTAATCACCATAAATCATTTCGTCGCTTTGACAATTGTACATCGCGTATTCGAAATCGGTCGTGATGTTCATTTTTTTGAATTCTGTTTTTAGATAAAATTCTAAAATATCAGGTTCAAACTCGTTATCGACATTTACTATATAATAATCGTTGGCAATTTTCTGAACCGGATTTTGAACCGGCAGTTCGTGGTTAGTTCCTTCGTATAATTTTTTAGCCACTTCCAACAAAGCAATATGGGCTTTCTGGCTAAGCTTTTTTTGTTCAATTGTAAAAGCTTCTTTTGTCCATAACAATTGTGCAACCAAAATACTAATGATGGCTACCAATCCTAAGAGAATGATGCTGTTGAGTTTATTAATTTTCAAGAATAACAAATTTTGAGAGTGTAATATTAATCAATTTTAGCCTGAAAATAAGCGATTAACAAGTCATTAACAAACGTTTGAAAGCGGTTAACAGCAATTTGATTTTGTCTGAATTACCTTTGTAATATCAAAATGAACTACAAACCATTTTAAATATATCAGTTATGAAAATGATCAAAATTTCGATGTTAGCTTTGGCTTTAGGCCTTATGTCTTTTTCTGCAATTGCACCAGTACAATCTTTAGTTTCAGAGAATGAAATTTCAGAAACTACAGCTGCTTCTACAATTGTTTGGAAAGCAGAAACAATTGATGTTGGACAAATTCCTCAGGGAACTCCAAAAGCAATTGTTTACGAATTTAAAAATACAGGAAAAACAGCTGTAGTTATTACAAATGTTCAAGGATCTTGCGGATGTACAGCGACAGATTACACAAAAGAACCAATTCAGCCAGGTAAATCTGCAAAAGTTACTGCAACTTACAATGCTGCAAACAAAGGTGCTTTTACAAAAACAGTTACTGTAACAACTAGTGCAGAAACAACACCAAAAGTACTTACTTTAAAAGGTACAGTTATCTAAGAATTTTAATAGGTTGGTTATATGGCGAAAGCTCCAGACATGTAAATTGTTTGGAGCTTTTATTTTTTATTAATCGTTTAAACTTCAAAAAAATAAGGATTAAGAATTATTGCCGAGAACTTTGTTTTAATAGAATTTTTTCTACTTTTATTCAAAAATTTTAAGCTATGAAAATTTGGTATACGCCTATAGTTGCAGTTGTTTTTTTTGTTGTTTTTTCGTGTAATTCGAAAGCAGATAAGAAAGAGGAAAATTCAATAAAAACTGTTGAAAAAATTCCAGAATTAAAACTTACTATTGATACTGTGCGAATCGCAAAGTTTTATGAAAATTATCCAAAACTGGAGAAATTTAAAGGCGATGTAACTTCTTTGTATCAAAAAAACAAATCGACTCAATTATGGCAGGATAATAAAGGAGTAGTGGAGTTTGGAAATACACTATTCAATCAATACAAAAATTTAGATCAAGAAGGATTGAAAGCTAATTATCCTTATAAAGAAGAACTAAATTCTGTTTTTGAAAGTAATCCAACCAAGAAATTATCCAAAGAAGATACTGATTTACTGCTGTCAAATTTGTATTACTACTATGCAGAAAAAGTATATGCAGGTTTTGATGAGAAAACTAGTATTTCTTTAGAATGGCTTTTGCCTCGCAAAAAGTTCAATTACCAAGTGCTTTCTGATTCTATCTTTAAAAAATCAACCATTTTGGATGATAAGAAAAGAAAGATGTTCAGCCAATATTATAAACTTCGTGATGCTCTAAAAGAATATAGAGAAATTGAAAAAAATGGTGGTTGGAAAACGATCGAAACAGATGAAGATTATAAAGCTCTAAAAGTTGGAGACTCATCAAATGTTGTGGCTCAGATAAGAGAAAGGCTTTTTGTGACCAAAGACCTTAAAGAAGACAATAAAAGCGTGGTTTGCGATACGACTTTAATGAAAGCTATTAAAAACTATGAAGTGCGCCATGGCTACACTCCCAAAAACACCATTTTATTAGAACATATTAATGACTTGAATATTCCAGTTTCGGAACGCATTAAAACGATTATTGTTAATATGGAGCGTTGTCGTTGGATTGATCCTGAATTAGAAAAAGGTCAAAAATACATTGAAGTCAATATTCCTGAATTTAAATTATATATAGTTGAAGACGGAAAAATCGCTTTTGTGTCGCCAGTTGTGGTGGGAAGGGCGATGACAAAAACGGTTGTTTTTAGCGGAATGATGAGCAATATTGTTTTTAGTCCGTATTGGAATGTGCCACCAAGCATTATTAAATCGGAGATTAAACCTGGAATGGCAAAAGATAAAAACTATTTGCAGAAGAAAAATCTAGAATGGAATAACGGTGCAGTTCGTCAGCTTCCGGGAAAAAATAATTCTTTAGGTTTGGTGAAGTTTTTATTTCCAAATTCAAGCAATATTTACTTGCATGATACACCTTCAAAAAGTTTGTTTGAAAGAGAGAGCCGAGCTTTTAGCCATGGTTGCGTGCGTGTCGCAAAACCTCGTGAATTGGCAATAGAATTATTAAAAGTCGATCCGCAATGGAATCCTGCAAGAATTGATAAAGCAATGCACGCTGGAAAAGAAAGCTGGTATACTTTAAAGAAAAAAGTTCCAGTTTACATTGGCTATTTTACCGCTTGGGTAGACCGCGAAGGAAATCTAAACTTCTATAAAGATATTTACGGAAGAGATGAAAGTCTTATCAAATTATTGACTGAAGAATAGAAAATGAATTTCACGCAGATTTAGCAGATTAAAGCAGATTTAATTAGATTTTTTACACTTTGAAAATAAATAAATCTGCGTGTATCTGCTTAAATCTTTTTAAATCTGCGTGAAAATAAATTTAGTGTCAACAGAAAAAAAACTATTTACTCAAAACATCCACACATTTATAAAAACGTTTGGTGTAGTGTTCTGTATCAAGTGATGTTATAGTTACTTGCTGCGCTTTTCCTGACGAAGCGTGAATAAATTTCGACTGCATTCCGTTGGCTTCACAAATAATGCCGACGTGCCCCACAACATTTCTGTTTTTATATCCGTAGAAAACCAAAATATCTCCAACTTTAAATTCTTCTGGTTTTAAAGTTTTACCGATGTTTTTATAGCCGCTTGAACTTCTAGGAAGCGTCATTCCAAAATTTTTAAACACATAACTCACAAAACCCGAACAGTCAAAACCTTTTTGCGGATTACTGCTCGCGTATACATAAGGCGTTCCTAAATATTTTTTTGCATAAACAATTATAGAATCACGATTAATTTCGGTTGCAGTTTGAGGTAGGTTTTCCTTTTCCTTCTTTTTTAAATTAAAAGAGGAAAATAAAATAAAGGCTGATAGAAAAATAAAAAAATGTGATCTCATTTTATATACAAAAAGGGTTAAACGGTAAAGATAAGCCTTAAATCTAGAATTTCAATAGAATACCATTTGTTTCAATTGTAAGAATTAACGTTCTATCGACAAAAATTGATGTGTTTATGTGGTGTTTTTTTATTACTTTTTGACATTTTAGTATCTTTTTAGATAATCTCTTTCCAATATATTTGTGAATCGTATTTAGATTTTAACAAATAAATTATGTTTCCCAAAAAAATAGCACTTTTAATTTCGTTTTTGCTGATTTCGATCATTTCGAACTCACAAACACTAAATTCAAATAAAACTTTCCTCTATCAAGGTCGCATAGAAAAATTGCAGCATGATACTATCATTTTAATTGGAACAGCTTCTTCTGTTTCTTTCAATTTTACTGGAAATGAATGTTCGATTTTACTTCAAAATGTAGATGCTTACGAACATCATAATTATGTTCAATTGGTTTTGGATGGAAAATATATTGGGAAAATTAGAATTGAAAAAGGTACGGTTCAATCTTTTCCAATAAAGATTACTTCAAATCAAAAAGAACATCGTTTAGAAATTTATAAAAATACAGAAGCACATACAGGCGGAGTTTTGTTCGCTGGAACAACGGCAAAGCTGACGTCAATTTCGTTTAAAAAGAAAAAGAAAATCGAGTTTATCGGAGATTCGATTACTTGCGGTGCAGCAAGCGATGGTTCTGAAATTCCTTGCGATAAAGGAGAATATTACGATCACCACAATAGTTATTATGCTTACGGTCCAACACTTTCTAGAGAGATTAGTGCCGATTATTTAATGAGCTGTGTTTCTGGAATTGGAATGTACAGAAATTGGAATGACGAGAATAAAGACGAAGTTATAATGCCTGATGCTTATCCAAATTTGTATTTGACGAAAGATGCTTCGAAACCTAAATATGATTTCGCTTTTCAGCCAGATATTATCAGCATTGCTTTAGGAACAAATGACTTTTCTGGCGGAGACGGTAAAAAAGAACGTCTTCCATTTAACGCTGAAAAGTATGTTTCTAATTATGTAAACTTCATCAAAATGCTCTACAAACATAATCCGAAAGTGCAGATTGTAATTACGAATAGTCCAATGGTTGGAGGAGAAAGAGGAGTTGTTTTTGAAGATTGCCTAAATAAAGTTAAAAACGCTTTCGCGAATGATAAAGCGCATAAGCCTATTCAGATTTTTAAATTCAAACCGATGACGCCGAACGGATGTATGGGACATCCAGATGTGGCAGATCATAAGGTTTTGGCAGACGAATATGCTCCATTTTTAAAGAAGTTACTAAATGAAAAATAATATCTATAAGTTTGTTTTCTTTTTATTGATTTCCAGTACTATGATGGCAAACGTTTCGCTTCCGAATATTTTTAGTGATAATATGGTTTTACAGCGCAACTCTGAAGTGAAAATTTGGGGTTGGGCAAATCCAAAAGAAGAAATTAAACTGGTTTCGAGTTGGAACAATCAGGAATATAAAACCGTGGCCAGTAATCAGGCAAAATGGGAATTAACGATTAAAACTCCAGAGGCTGGCGGACCTTTTACTATTTCGATAAAAGGCTACAATGAAGTCATTTTAAAAAATATTCTAATTGGCGAAGTCTGGCTTTGCTCTGGACAATCGAATATGGAAATGTCGGTAAGTTGGGGAATTGATGATGGCGAAGAAGAAATGAAAAACGCAACAAATCCAAACATTCGATTTTTTACGGTTCCGAAATTAACGGCTACAAGTCCGCAGAATAATTTACTTGGAAACTGGACAGAATCGACTCCGGAAACCATGAAATATTTTAGCGCTATTGGTTACTTTTTTGCCAAACGCCTTCGCGAAGATTTGAAAAATGTTCCAATCGGATTAATTTCTTCGAATTGGGGAGGAACTCCTGCAGAAATCTGGATGCCAGAAGATGTGGTAAATAATGATCCGCTTTTATTAGAAAATGCTAAAAAACTAAACGAACAGGAATACGGACCAAGACAGCCAGGACGTGCTTACAATGCCATGATTTACCCGATTGTAGGATTTAAAATTGCAGGAACGCTTTGGTATCAGGGAGAATCAAATGTGGGTTCTTTGGTTTATGATAAAACTCTTGGAGCGTTAATTACGTCTTGGAGAAAGGAATGGAATGATAATTTTCCGTTTTATTATGTTCAGATTGCGCCGTTTAAAACGGGTTCTAATAATTTCTCAAATGTAACGGTAAGAAATTCTCAAAGAAAATTATTGAAAGAAGTTCCAAAGACAGGAATGGTAGTGATTAGCGATATTTCGGATACGATTGATATTCATCCCAAAAATAAAAAATCAGTTGGAATTCGTTTAGCGAATCTGGCTTTGAAGGAAATGTATAAAACCAATTCTAATTTGGTAAATGGTCCCTTGTTTAAAGAGGTTAAGATTGAAAAAAACAAAGTAATTGTTTCTTTCGATTATGCTGACGGACTTTATTTTAAAGATAAAAAATCGAATCAATTTGAAGTAGCTGGAAGTGATGGAGTTTTCTATCCAGCGGAAGCTTCGATTAAAAATAACGAAGTGATTATGACAAGTAAAAAAGTAGCTTCTCCAGCAAAAGTGAGATTTGCATGGGGAAATACAACACAGTCTGATTTGTTTAATAAAGCGAATCTGCCTGCTTCTTGTTTTACGAGTGAATTTTAGATTTTAGAAAATAGATTTTAGAATATAGAACATAGAATATAGATTTTTGATTGTAGATCTGCTTGTTAGGCTGAGCGAAGTCGAAGCCCCGTGAAGTGAGACACAAAGTTTGTCATTCTGAGGAAGTAAGCATCACACACGTAACTCGACAAAGTTTGGCGAAGTTCTGTACGGAGTTTCTAGTGTGATCCTTCGTTCCTCAGGATGACAAAATGACCAAAACGCTCTTTTGAAAACGATTTGCGTGAGGGATAGAGGCGGTATCCTTTTGTGGAGAGAAACGGAACAAAAGATAAAGCCGAAAGCCCGACCCGCCTTTTTCGGCGGGACACGCCCAAAAAAAGCTTAGAATCTTAGCGTCTCAGAACCTTAGAAACTAAAAAAGAACTAACTAAACCACATATGAAAAATAAACAAATACTAATTATTGGGGTATTTTCCCTGTTTACTGTTGGAAATATGAATGCACAAAAAAAGCCGTATCTGGATAAGAATAAAACTGTTGAGCAGCGTATCGATTTGCTTTTACCGTTAATGACGCTGGAGGAAAAAGTGGGACAGATGAATCAATATAATGGTTTTTGGGATGTTACTGGACCTGCGCCAAAAGGCGGAACAGCCGAATTAAAATACGAACATTTAAGAAAAGGATTGGTCGGATCGATGCTGACCGTTCGCGGTGTAAAGGAAGTTCGTGCGGTGCAGAAAATTGCGGTGGAAGAAACGAGATTAGGAATTCCGTTAATAATTGGTTTTGACGTAATACATGGTTATAAAACGTTAAGTCCGATTCCGTTGGCAGAAGCAGCAAGCTGGGATTTGGAAGCGATTAAAAAATCGGCGGCGATTGCGGCAGATGAAGCTTCGGCATCTGGAATTAACTGGACATTCGGACCAAATGTTGACGTGGCAAACGATGCGCGCTGGGGACGTGTGATGGAGGGTGCAGGAGAAGATCCTTATTTGGGAAGTAAAATTGGTTATGCGCGTGTGAAAGGTTTTCAAGGAGAAACCATTGCAGATTTGGCCAAAGTAAATACGATTGCAGCTTGCGCGAAACACTTTGCTGCTTATGGCTATGTTGAAGCAGGTTTGGAATATAATATCGTGGATATCAGTAATTCGAAATTGTACAATTCGGTTTTGCCTCCTTTTGAAGCAACGGTTGAAGCGGGAGTTCGTACGTTTATGAATTCGTTTAATACTTTGAATGGTGTTCCTGCAACTGGAAATGCTTTTTTACAAAGAGATATTTTAAAAGGAAAATGGAAGTTTGACGGATTTGTAATTTCGGATTATGCTTCGATTCGCGAAATGATTGCGCATGGATATGCAAAAGACGAAGCCGATGCAACAGCAAAAGCAGTTATTGCAGGTTCTGATATGGATATGGAATCGTATTTGTATGTGGCAAAATTGGTTGATTTGGTAAAATCTGGGAAGGTAAAAGAAGCTCTGGTTGATGATGCCGTTCGTAGAATTTTGCGCGTAAAATTTGAATTAGGATTATTTGATGATCCGTACAGATATTGTGATGAAAAACGCGAAAAAGAAGTTGTTGGAAGTAAAGCCAACAACGAAGGTGTTTTAGACATGGCAAAAAAATCTATCGTTTTACTGAAGAACGAAAAGAATTTGCTTCCGCTAAAGAAATCTGGACAGAAAATTGCTTTAATTGGCGCTTTGGCAAATGATAAAAACAGTCCGCTAGGAAGTTGGAGAATTGCTGCTTCTGATGATACAGCGGTTTCGGTTTTAGAAGGAATGCAACAATATAAAGACAATCAACTAACTTTTGAAAAAGGGGTTGATTTGTTAAAACAAAAAGCAACGTTTTTAACGGAAACCGTTTTCAATACAACTGATAAAAGCGGATTTGAAGCAGCGAAAAAAGCAGCAAAAAATGCCGATGTTGTGGTAATGGTTTTAGGTGAATATGGTTTTCAAAGCGGTGAAGGAAGAAGTAGAACTGATTTGAACCTCCCTGGATTACAGCAAGAATTGCTAGAAGAAATTTATAAAGTGAATCCGAATGTGGTTTTGGTTCTAAATAATGGTCGTCCGTTGAGTATTCCTTGGGCAGCAGAGAATGTTCCAGCAATTGTAGAAGCTTGGCATTTGGGAACTCAGACTGGAAATGCAGTTGCTCAGGTTTTATATGGAGATTACAATCCGAGTGGAAAATTGCCAATGTCGTTTCCTAGAAATGTAGGTCAGGTGCCAATTTATTACAACAAATACAGCACAGGAAGACCAATAGACAGTGATAAAAATGTTTTTTGGTCGCATTACATGGATGTAGAGAAAACGCCTCAATTTCCGTTCGGTTTTGGATTGAGTTACACGAAATTCGATTATAAAAACCTGAAAGTAAATAAAACGGCTTTCGCAAAAGGAGAAAAAGTTGAGGTAAGTATTGAGGTAACGAATTCAGGAAATTATGACGGAAAAGAAGTAGTGCAATTGTACATTCATGATGAATTCGCAAGTATCGTTCGTCCAATAAAAGAATTAAAAGGTTTTGAATTGGTTAATCTGAAAAAAGGTGAAACTAAAACGGTAAAGTTTACTTTGACAGATAAAGAACTTGGTTTTTATAACAATGAAGGAGCTTATTTAGTAGAACCAGGAACTTTTAAAATCATGGTTGGAGGAAGCTCTGATAAAGGTTTGCAGAGTGGTTTTGAAATTAAAGAATAGGTTTTTTAGGAGAAAAGTAACAAAGTAACAAATTTTTTAATCTCGCAAAGGCACAGAGTCGCAAAGATTTTTGAATAGCCCCTAGCTTCAGCTAGGGGAATAAGATTTGAATAAGGAAAGGGCTTTAGCCAAACTTTATAGGTTTGGCTAAAGCCCTTTTTGATTGTGTTTATGTTTTCTAAAGCTGGACGCAATTGAATTTTTTGTGATGGTAAGTGTTTATATATCAGTATTTTATTATGTAAAAAATATTCTGGCTTACGCTTTTGTCTTATCTTTGATAGACAGACATTTAAATGTTTTTTATTGGCAGTTAAGGTAAGCTGAAAACTTTATAGAGTAGGCATGATTTTAAAAGTATAATTATGGAAAATTCTTTATTTAAAAAAGTAAAAAAAGCTATTGATTACTGGTATATTCCATTATTGGTGGGATTGCTGTTTGTTGGAATCGGAATTTGGTCTTTTATCACACCCGTAGCGGCTTATTTAACTCTTGCATTTCTCTTTAGTGTTTCGTTTTTAGGAAGCGGAATTTTTGAAATCATTTTTGCACTTTCAAATAGAAAGAAAATTGACAATTGGGGATGGACATTAGCATCTGGAATTTTAGGTTTTGTAGTAGGAATATTGTTGATTATTAATCCATTAATTTCAATTACTTTACTGCCTCTTTATGTTGGATTTGTGGTTTTATTCCGTTCAATAATGGCAATAGTTATTGCTTTTAATTTAAAGAGTTACGCTGTTTCTGATTGGGCAAATCTTTTAATATTGGGAATACTTGGGACAGTGTTTTCGTTTGTCTTATTATGGAATCCTATTTTTGCAGGTCTTTCGCTTGTGTATTGGACTGCTTTTGCTTTTATCGCACTGGGTATTTTTTATATTTATTTCTCTTTCAAGTTGAAAAGAATACACGATTTAGATTAAAAAATAAAGATTGGTTTTTAATTTTCGCTCGCAGATTTAGCAGATCAAATGGATTTTTTTAATCTCCTAAATCTGCAAAATCTGCGGGAGTTTTTTGTATTTTTAAAATCTATTAAAACTCCAACTTTTAAATTAAAACAATGAAATATAACAGATGCGGGAAAAGCGGATTGCTGCTTCCAGAAATTTCTTTAGGATTATGGCATAACTTCGGTTCGGTTGATAATTTTGATAATGCCGAAAGTATTGCCATTGAAGCTTTTGATAAAGGAATTACTCATTTTGATTTAGCGAATAATTACGGGCCAGTTCCAGGTTCTGCTGAAGAGAATTTTGGTAAAATCTTATGGCATAATTTTCAGGGAAATCTGCGTGATGAAATCGTGATTTCTACAAAAGCTGGTTATACAATGTGGAAAGGCCCTTATGGAGATTGGGGCTCTAGAAAATATCTTTTATCTAGTTTAGACCAGAGTTTAAAACGAATGAGCATTGATTATGTCGATATTTTTTACTCACATCGTCCAGATCCAGAAACTCCTATTGAAGAAACGATGATGGCTTTGGATCACGCTGTTAGAAGCGGAAAAGCTTTGTATGTCGGAATCAGTAATTATTCCGCAGAACAGACTCGAGTTGCTGTTGATGTTTTAAAACAATTGGGAACGCCTTGTTTGATTCATCAAGCAAAATACTCGATGTTGGAACGTTGGGTTGAAAATGGCTTATTAGATGTTTTGGAAGAAAAAGGAGTAGGTTGTATTGCGTTTTCACCTTTGGCTCAAGGATTATTAACAGATAAATATTTAAATGGAATTCCTGAAAATTCAAGAGCACATAATCCGAACGGACATTTGAAAGAAGATGAGGTGACACAGGAACGTATTCAAAAATTAATTCAGCTGAATGAAATTGCCCAGAATAGAAATCAGTCTTTGGCGCAAATGGCTTTGGCTTGGCTTCAAAAAGATAAACGAATTACTTCTGTTTTAATTGGAGCTAGCTCTGTAAAACAATTGTGTAATAATATTGATTGTCTTCAAAATAAGGAATTTTCGCAGGATGAATTGAATGCGATTGAAAAGATATTAGCTTAATTGTGAATTGTTAATGCACGGGATTGTAGAGATGTACCGTAGTGCGTCTACGTCCAGTTTAGATTCTAAATAGTTAAAACCCGACAGGTTTCAAAAACCTGTCGGGTTTGTTATATAAAATGGATGTTATTTTTATTTAATAGTCATTGCCAGTCCTCCACCGCTTGCCAAACGATATTTTAACTTGGTTGTCGAGTCAACAGTAATAATCTCTTTTTTATAATCGGTAGCAGCTTTATCAGCATTTACACCATCAGAGAAAATTTCGGCTTGGAATTTTTTGCCTTTTTCAAGGAAAGAAAAATCAATTGTAATATCTCTAGAATCCCAATTTGTAATCGCGCCTAAGTACCAAGTATTTCCTTTTCTTCTAGCGATAGAAACGAATTTTCCAACTTCTCCGTCTAAGGCAACAGTTTCATCAAAAGTAGTCGGAACTTTAGCTATAAAATCGGTGCTTTCTTGTTCCTTCATAAAAGCAGTTGGACTGTCGGCCATCATTTGCAAAGGCGCTTCAAAAATAGTGTACAAAGCCAATTGATGGCACCTCGTTCCTTGACTCATTGGAGTAGAATGACTTGGTTTGAATTCGCTTTTGGTAGCATTTCGCATCGCGCCTGGAGTGTAGTCCATTGGTCCAGCCATCATTCTGATAAACGGAATTGTGGTATCGTAAAGTGGAACATCATCATTTGGTGTCCATTTATTATTTTCTAAACCTTTTACGCCTTCAAAATTTAAAATATTTGGATACGTTCTCTGAATTCCAGTTGGTTTGTACATTCCGTGAAAATCAATAATCAGTTTACGATTGGCTGCTTTTTGGGCAATATCATAAACCGAATTGACCATTTTTGCATCGTCGCGGTCAATAAAATCGACTTTAAAACCTTTTACGCCAAGTTTTGCATAATTGTCAAAAACGGCTTCTGTTTTATCATTTATTGCCATCCACGAAGCCCATAAAATAATGCCCACGTTTCGTTCTTTCGCGTAAGCGATTAAAGCTTCCAGATCCACATTCGGATTGTGTTTCATAATGTCGGTTTCTACGCTCCATCCTTCGTCCAAAACCACATATTCAACTTTGTTTTTAGAAGCAAAATCAATATAATATTTATAAGTCTGTGTATTAATTCCCGCTTTAAAATCTACATTGTAAATATTCCAATCGTTCCACCAATCCCAAGCGACTTTTCCAGGTTTTATCCACGAGACATCCTTTATTTTGGAAGGCTCGGCTAATTTCTGAACCATATCATTATTGGCTAAAGCAGCATCATTTTCAGAAATGACAATCGCTCTCCACGGAAAAGTTCTCGTTCCTTTTGTTTTTACCAAATAATCAGCTCTTTCGGTAATCAGTTTGTTGAGGTAATTAAATCCGCCATTGGTTTCTTGGGTTGGATATTTAGAAAAGCGGGATTCAAAACCTGTTTTGTTTTTATTATTTGTGACAAATAATCCCGCATAATCTTCGAGATCAGCTTCTAGAAAAACGGCTTTTTTGTTTTTTTTGTAATCAATTAGAAAAGGTAAAAACGCCAAAGTATCTTTAGCAAATTCACTTATTTTTTTGTTTTCATAATGCGATTCAAACGAAGAAATAAACTGATCTTTCGGATTTCTTAAATCTCGTACATACGGCATCAAAGTATTGTAATCCTGATCGAAATTGAGAACGACTTCTTCGTCTTTAACCGTAATCTCTTTTTTCTTTTTTGTGACGAAACGATACGCGGCACCATCATCAAAAACACGAAATTCGAGAGCAAAATCATTTTTAAAATTTAGAATCAGTTTGTTGTATTGATCTTTAACCGTTTTCTTTTTGTATAAGGGCGTTTCGAAAGAAGTATTTTTGCTTTCTTTTTTTGAATTTAAAACTGCTGGATTTTTTCCTAAAACTTCATTTTGATCTAAAGTCAAAGACATTTCAGAGGGAGCCAAAATCAAATCCTTTTCATGCGAAATTGACCAAGAGATTTTATCATTTACAGCAATTTTAACTTCGATTTTTCCATTAGGAGAGCTAATATTAAAATTCTGTTTTTGTTGCGAAAAAGAAAGATTAAAGAATAATAAACAAAAAAGAATAAATGTATTTTTCATCTGGATATTTTTTAAACCATATAAGTTATATAAGTTCATTTTAATCACACTTTTAAACGAACTTATATAACTTATATGGTGGAAAATTAATTTTACTTTTTCTTTAATTCTGAATTGTATTTTTTTACAATTTCTAATGTTGATTTATCTCCATTAAAAACAGAATTTAAACCTTGCGGCTCTTGCGGAGGATCTGTAGTTAAAGGATCTCCAGGGTTCCATTTTCCGGTTTCGTTTATTGCTTTTCCTTCACCGCCATAACCCCAGAAATTGGCCGCTCGTAACGGACCATTATTTTTAACGCTTTCTGCAACTCTTCCAAAAATATAGCTATAAAATTGATTTCTGTAAACAGAAGAGGCTCCCGCATTCAGGTTTTCATTTTCTCTCGGAAGTCCAAATTCTTCAATAATAATAGGTCTTTTCAGATTGTTGGCAACCTTAATATGATCGTCAATGTATTTACCAGCGTTTTCAATAGTTTTTGGCATTGTAGCTTCGGCATTATCAGCCTTAAACCAATTCCAGTTTTTAGGCCAGATATGCATCGTCAAATAATCGATGTTCGGATTTTGATGCGTTCTTTCGAAGATTTCCATGCTATCGTTCGAACTATTTTTCCCTTCAGAACCTGTAGAAACCAGATGATTTTTATCTAAACTGTCAATTAAATCAACAATGTTATTGAGCCATTTCGTGAATTTAACTTCATTTTCTACCGTAAAAAGTCTCGGTTCGTTTCCAACCTGCCAAGACATAATCGTGTTGTCTTCGTTGTATTTCTTTTTAGAATACGCATTAGTTCTGCCAATAATAAACTTCACATGATTATTTAAAGCTTCCATGCAAGGTTCACAACTGTGAAACTGTTCTGTATACGACATAAACTGAGGCCAAGTATTCGGCGGAATATTCGGAACTGGAATTGCTCCTTTGCCATTCCATTCCAAGTATTGCGACATTCCGCCCGACCATTCCCAGTTATTGGTTAAGTACAAAACGGCGTACATGTTTCGTTTACTCATTTCGTTAATCAAGAAATCCAATCCGTCCAATAAATCTTCATCATATTTTCCCTGCTCATATTGCAGTGCGGGACGAACGGTAAAATCATATTTTCCGCCATCGGCACCCACTAAAACACGTAAATTATCGATTCCGTTTTTCTTCATTAAATCCAACTCGCGCAAGAGCCTTTTACGATCTCCTATTTTTTTAGAAGCCAACATACTCCCGTACCAATAATTGGTTCCAATATAAGCGTACGGTTTATCGCCTTTATAAAACTGGTTTCCTTTTACGGTGATTTTTTCCTGCGCCTGACAAGCAATTGCAGTAAAAATTAGGGCCAATGAAAGGGTTTTAAAAAATCTGTTTTTCATAATTTATATTTTAAGGAGCTAATCCCGCTATCCGCTACAATCTTTTTGTACCGAACCCCGGTACAAAAAGGATTTACGCTTCTATCGGGGCTAGGACTTTACGTTCTGTAAGACGTTTTGATTTTTATTTGAAACCTCAATTTCCGATTCGATGAATAAGCTCTAGGCAAGCTCGGCCATTATGATAAGGACATTTCCAGAATCCGGCTTTGTCTTTTTTCATTAGGCTATAATCGTCATAAACTCCCCAATACCATTCTCCATTTTTCTGATCGATCATATACTTTTTTATGAATTTCCAGTTTCTGTAAACAATATCCAAATATTCTTCTTTTCCGGTTAATTGATAAGCATTATAAAAACCAATTAAGGCCTCAGCTTGTGGCCACCAATGTTTTTCTGCAATCAACTCCTTTTTTTCAGGATCATATTCGTACCATAAACCGCCATCAGCATCTAGACCTTCTTTGGTTACTTCTGCAATTTGAATGGCATGTTTTTTATAATTGGCAATCAAAGTTTCATTTCCCGAAATTTCGGCACATTGCTGCAAAAGCCAAGCTGCTTCAATATCATGTCCGTACGATATGACATCTGGTTTTTCTTTCCAGTTTTCGTCAAAAAATAAGCGTAAATGTCCCGTTTCAGTATTGATAAAATACTTCTCGATGGTTTCTAATAATTCAACAATATCTACGAGCAATTTTTCGTCTTTCCAGACTTTATATAAATTCACATAGCCTTCAATAATATGAAGATGCGTATTCATGGTTTTCTTTTCGTTGGCATCTTTTTCGCTTAAACGCAAATCGTCAATAGGTTGCCAATCTCTGGTGAAAGCTTCAAAATAGCCTTTGTTTATCTTATCATAGCTATGCTCTTGAATTTTTGCATATAAGTTTTTAGCAATTTCTAAAGCTCTTTCTTCTTTTGAAATGGCATAATATTCAGACAATCCATAAATCGCAAAAGCCAATGCGTAAATCTGGTTTTTGGTGTCTTTTGGAGTTTTATCCTCATTTATACTCCAAAAAAGACCTCCAAATTGTGTGTCATAAAAATAAGAAGCAAGAAATTCGAATGCTCTTTTTGCCAGTCTTTTGTGGTTTTCGTTTCTAGTGGTTTTGTAACTGGCAGAGAACGTCCAAAGAATTCGGGCATTCAGAACCGAACCTTTTTCTGCATGAGCAATTTGAAGATCGTTAAAATCGATTTGCCCAACAAAACCTCCATTTTGATCGTCAATAGTACGTTCCGACCAATAGTTTAGGATAGAATCCAGTTCTGCGGTTAGTTCCGATTTTAAAAGCTTTCTTTGTAATGACACGATATTTTAAATTGCGTTATTTTTTTCGATTTGATTGATGATGGTTTGCACTGAACCTGCCGAAATAAAAGTATCTGCTGGAGTATTTATTACATAATCGACAAGTTTATCTACAGATGAAACTGCCACGTGCATTCTAGTGTCTGAAGAAGCGTAATAAACGTAAACCGTTCCATCTTCGTCTTCGATCCATCCGTTAGAAAATAAAACATTCGATACGTCTCCAACTCTTTCAATTCCTTCAGGTCCCATAAAATGCCCTGCGGGAACGTGTGTTACTTTTGTAATATCATTCAAATCGGTCATGAACATATACAAAGTATAGCGTAATCCTGCTGCAGTATTTCGAACTCCGTGCGCTAAATGCAACCAACCTTTTGATGTTTTAATTGGAGCTGGGCCCAAACCGTTTTTCAGTTCGTAAATCGTATGATATTGTTTTCCAAAAATGATTTTTTCGTCTTTTACAACAGGATTGGTCATGTCTTCAACGTAACCTAAACCAATTCCTCCACCATTTCCAACATCAATAAAACCATCTTGTGGACGTGTATATAAAGCGTATTTTCCGTTTACAAATTCTGGGTGTAAAACTACATTTCGCTGTTGTCCTGTGTTCGAAATCAAATCTGGAAGTCTTTCCCAGTTTACTAAATCTTTAGAACGCACAATTCCCGCATTGGCTACAGCCGAACTGGTATCGCCTTTTGGAGCTTTCGGATCTTTTCTTTCGGTACAGAAAATCCCGTAAACGTAACCATCTTCGTGATTAATAAGACGCATATCGTACACGTTTGTATCCGGTTCTTCAGTTTGTGGAATCACACACGGTTTATCCCAAAATTTGAAATTGTCAATTCCGTTTGGACTTTCGGCGATAGCAAAAAAAGATTTTCGGTCAATTCCTTCTACTCGAACTGCCAATAAATATTTTCCATTCCATTTTATTGCTCCAGCGTTGAAAGCGGCATTCACGCCAATTCTTTCCTGTAAAAACGGATTTGTATTTTCGTTAAAATCAAAACGCCAGTTTAATGGGATATGTGCCGCAGTAACGACAGGGCTTTTGTAACGTTCATATATGCCGTTTCCAACTATTTCTTGAGGTTCGTTTTTTTGCTCAAGCAATGTTTTATGTTGTTTTTCTAATGCCGATTTTCTTTCTTGAAAAGTGGCTGAAGATGTTATCGTTGTCATATCAATTGATTTTCTATGTCTTTTGTTTTTAATGATTTTGATCTCTTTTTTCGTTTAAATCTTGTTCTATAATCTGTAATTTCTCTTCTGATAAAGGGTAAAATGCTATAAAAGCTACTGAAATTGCGGCCGCAATTGCAGGTAAAATACTTAGCATTAATTGAATTCCGTTTTGAGCTGTTGCGTTTTGCTCAACATTGGCTTGAAAACCGTAATATCCTAAAAGCCATCCAGCTCCTGCGCCACCAATCGTCCATCCAAATTTTTGCGACATAGATGAAGCAGAGAAAACTAATCCTGTTGCTCTACGTCCTTGTTTCCATTCAGAATAATCGGCACTGTCGGCGTACATGGACCAGATTAAAGGAAAAATACAGCCCGCACAAATGCTGATTAAAACTTGAAAACTCATAATTAAGAAAACATCTTCTTTTCCGAATAAATAGAAAATAAGACTTAAAATGGCTGCCAAAGCCATTGCACCAAAAAAGGTTTTCTTTTTACCAATTTTATTGGCAATTGGTGTTGCAATGATTACTCCGATAATGTTTGCTGCTTGTCCTAAAACCAAATAAATTGAAGTTGGCGTCATGTGGAAATCGGTTCCGAAAAGCGAAAAATCAAAATTTACAGAACTGCTTACATAATATTTGAAGTAGTAAACGGCAGCCCCGTCACGAATTGAATTGAATACCAAAGCTCCGATTCCGGCTCCCAATAAAATCCACCAAGGTTTATTTTTCCAAAGATCTTTTAAATCTTCTTTCAAGTTATTCTGTTCATCTGCAATAGGTTTGATTCTTTCTTTAGTGAAGGCAAAACAAGCCCAGAAAAAGACAGTTGTAATTAATCCGAAGACGGCAATTGTTGCCAGCCAGCCCGTTTTAGAATTTAAATTTCCTCCAAAATAATTTACCAAAGGTTCAATTAGCCAAAGCGCTAAAAGACTTCCTCCAAAAGCAAAAACCATTCGATAAGACGAAAGTGTGTTTCTTTCTTTTCTATCAGATGACATTACGCCCAAAAGTGAAGCGTAAGGAACGTTGATTAAAGAATAAATCATCATCATTAAGGAATAGGTCACATAGGCGTAAATAATTTTTCCTTTTTCATCAAAATCTGGAGTGTAAAAAGTTAAAACTCCAATCACGGCAAAAGGTATCGCTACCCAAAGTAAATAAGGTCTAAATTTTCCCCATTTGCTTTTGGTTCTGTCAGCCAGAATTCCAACAATTGGGTCAAAACATGAGTCCCAGATTCTAGTAATTAAAAACATAGTTCCTACTACAGCAGGCGCCAATCCGAAAACGTCGGTGTAGAAAAATAGCAGATACATGCTAAAGATTTTCCAGAACATAGAAGAAGCAGCGTCTCCAAGTCCGTAACCGATTTTTTCTTTTAAACTAATTTTGTCGTGCATTGGTTATTTTTTAAGGTTGTAATTTATTTGGGGCAATTATTTTAATTTTTTCTGAATGTCTTTTTCAAAGATAGTCTGGTCGAGATTGTAAAAATCGATAAAATCTTTTTCGCTTACTTGGCCTGAAAATGGCGCATAATAATGCATTTTTTGCTCTTTTTCCTGCCATCCGTGATTTCTCCAAAGCAATACATAAGAAATTTTATAATCTCCAATTGCTTTCAGTAAAGTTCCCGTCCACCATTTTGGGTCTGGAACGGCTTCATAACCAGCTTCAGCGAGTGCCATTAATTTGTGTTTTTTTGAGCTGATTTCGTTTAATATTTTAAATTGATTTTGAACTTCAGCAACGAATTTTTCGCCATTTGGATCATTACTGTTTTGGTAGGTATCAAAACTCAACATGTCAGTATAATTATCTCCAGGATAATTGGCTAGAAAGTCGTTTTCGCTTCCAAAACTCCCTGTGTTATAAACATAAATCAAGTTGTGAACCCCTTTTTTCTGAAGGTAATCAAAAGTGAATTTCCAAGCGGTTTTGAATTCCTCTGGAGTGCAATTTCCTTTTCCCCACCAAAACCATCCGCCAGTAAGTTCATGGAAAGGCCTGAAAAGTATCGGAATATTTTTGCCATTTTTATCCTTTAAAGACAAAAAGAAAACAGCTGCTTTGTCTAGCCAAGAAGTAAATTTTTTATGATTTTCGGCTCCAGGGAGAATCGTTTTTAAAGAATTTGGAACATTATCCCAAGCATTTTTTCCTGTTGCAGGATTGTCAAAATGCCAGCTGATAGTCGAAATTCCGCCTCTAGAATCTGCCTCAATAATATATTGTTTCATTTTAGCAAAAGGAACTCCATCAATATTATTCGGACTGTCATTTTCTAAACCCGCAATATCCCAGCCATAAACCGCAGGATAATCTCCAACAACATCTTTTATGTCACTGCGTCCCTTTTCGTATTTCCATTTTACACCATAAGCCAAGTCGTCTTGATGTCCGAATAAGAAACCTTTTTGAGTTAAAGTATTAAGTTCTTTGTATAAAGTTTTAGTTTCTATTGTTGCTTTTTTATCTGAAAGTGACAAATTAATATTACTAGTGCTTTTTTGAGACCAACACGAACTGCTTAGTGCAGTTACAGTTAAAAGCGTTAAAAAATGTTTTTTCATCGAAAAATAAGAGTTGGCTGTTTAGCTAAATGCTAACTAAACAAGGGTTTACGGTTTTTAAATAATAGCATTTCTTCTGTCGAAAATTCTCTATGCGATTAGCGTTAAAATTATTAAAACTATAAAAAGTTATTTAATAAAAAATGATTAATGTTTATTATTAATGTTCTTTTTAAAGAAATGATAAATTAATTTTTTCAAAGATAAACGGATGATTATAGTGTAATTAATATTATTTTATCAATTATATATCATATTATTGCATCAAAAAAAGAACATTTGTTTTCCTGAAATAGTTTTTAAGATGAGTAATACGAAGAATTTTTATAGAGAAATAGCACCGCTTGCTGCGAGTGACAGCTTTTTGGTTTTTGATCGTGTAAAAGATAGTTTTGATTTTCCTGTTCATTATCATCCAGAATTTGAGATCAATTTTATTCAGAATGGAAAAGGGGTTAAAAGGGTTGTAGGAGATAATATTGAAGAAATTGATAATGTCGAGCTGGTTTTGATTGGTCCCAATTTATATCACGGCTGGGAATTGAATAAATGCACAAATAAAAAAATACACGAAATTACGATTCAATTTCATAATGATTTATTTCATGAATCTTTGCTTGCAAGACGTATCATGAATCCGATTCGAGATATGTTTAATAGATCAATTCATGGAATTCTTTTTTCTAAAAAAACAGCCGAAGAATTGATGCCAAGACTCGTAAGGCTTTCTAAGCTGGATGGTATGGATTATTTTTTAGAGATTACTTCTTTATTGTATGATCTGGCCAATTCCAGAAATCAGCGTTTGCTTTCGACTTATACAGTAGACTATGATACTTTTGATGATTATGATAAAATGAAGTTAGTTTACGAATATGTGCAAAAACATTTTGCTGAAAAAATCACTTTAGAAGACGTGGCAAATGTGGCGAGTATGTCTATAATTTCTTTTAACCGATTCATTAAAAAGAGGACTGGAAAAACTTTTGTGAATTATATAAATGACATTCGTATTGGTTATGCGGCGCGTTGGCTGGTAGAAAAAGATATGAGTGTTTCTGAAGTTGCTTTTAAATCTGGTTTTAATAATATAGCAAATTTCAATCGTAGTTTTAAAGCTACAAAAAATTGTACACCAAGCCAATATCGTGAAGAGTTTTCTGGTTTAAAACGAATTTTATAGTGATACTTTTTTATCACAAATAAATATTATTTTTAACGAAAACGTTTGATTTTTAAGATTTCATTGGTTTTTATGCATCGTTTGTGTTCTCGAGAGAGATATGATTGCGAATAATTTAAAATTTATGCGCTTTTATTTTTATATGTGTTTTTTTAATCGCTTATAGTAAAAATATTATCATTAAATGATATAATACTATCGATTTGATAATCCTCTCTGTTATAGATTTGTTAAATAATTTAAAAGTAAAAATTACCCAGGCATTTACTTTTGGATTATGCAATAAACAAATTTAACTAACCAAACACTTATTATGAAAAAACTAATGACTAGCTTCATTCATTGGAGGGCTGACCACAAAGCCGTTCCTTTGATATTATTTTTGTTACTGACTAGTAATTTTATTACGGCTCAGGTAAAGGTTTCGGGAACTGTATCTGATGAAAAGGGGTTATCTATACCAGGCGCCAATATCATAGTTACAGCGACAAAGAAGACGGTTTCCACAGATTTCGATGGAAAATATTCTATCGAAGCACCTGCAAACTCTACTATTTCTGTTTCATTTATTGGATATGTTGCACAAACTATCAATGTTAAAAATGGCGGAACAGTAAACGTTATTTTAAAACTTAGCGCCGAAGATCTGCGTGAAGTTTTGGTAAACGTAGGATATAGAAGTGTAAAGAAAAAGGATTTAACAGGGGCTATTTCTACTGTTAGTTCTAAGGATATTGCAGACTCTCCACAAGTATCTGTAGATCAATTATTGCAAGGACGTGCTGCTGGGGTAACAGTTACGAACAACTCTGGACAGCCAGGAAGTAGTGTCTCGGTTAAAATTCGTGGAACTACTTCTATTTCTGGAACCAATGAGCCATTGTATATTGTAGACGGTATTCCGATTTCTGGAGATGCTGCCAATACGGCAACTGGAGGTTCAATCGTTACGGGTTATTTAGGATCCAATACAGGAAACGTAACTTCGAGCCCTATAGCTTTTTTAAATCCGAACGATATCGAAACAATGGATATTTTGAAAGATGCTTCTGCAACTGCTATCTATGGTTCTAGAGCGTCGAATGGAGTTGTTATTATTACTACAAAAAGAGGTAAAAAAGGAACAGGAAAAATCACTTTTGATTCTTATTTCTCTATTCAAAATGTAACTCGTTTGTTAGATACTATGACTTTGAGTCAATATGCTGCACAGCAAAATGCTTTGGCAGGTGTTTATGGTGTAACGCCGCGAGATGAATTTGCTGTTCCGTCTGTTCTGGGTAAAGGAACAAATTGGCAAGATGAGATTTATAAAACGGCTATAATGAATAATTATCAGGTTTCGTTTTCTGGTGCAAAAGATGGTACTAACTACTATATTTCTGGAGGTTACACTAATCAGGAAGGTATTGTAATTGGTTCTGCTTTTAAAAGATATAATTTTAAAACAAACGTTGATAGTAAAATAAAAGATTGGTTAACTGTCGGAGTGTCTGTTGGTGCGGGAATAACAAATGAAGATATTACAATAAATGGTGCTAGTAATGGTATTATCAGTACTTCTATTTTGTCTACTCCAGATGTTGCGGTAAAAGATACTAATGGTAATTACTCTGGTCCGCCAGCAGATGGATCAATTGGGGTTTGGATCAATCCTGTAGCTTCAGCTTTAATGAATACCAATAAATTGATCAAGAAGAATTTCTTAGGAAATTTTTATGCTAGTTTTAGAATTGCAAAAGGATTAGAGTATCGATTTGATTTTGGAGGCTCTACAAATGTAGATAATTTCGAAGGTTTTCAGCCTACTTATAAATGGGGTTCAGCGGTTAGAGAAACCAATATGCTAACAGAGAGAGCAAACAATTGGTATCAGCTTAATGTTAAAAACGTTTTAACTTATAAGGCCGATGTAGGAAATCATCATTTTAATGTATTAGCAGGTCAAGAGGCAAATGATAATCATTGGTTTGGTAATTCGCAATCTGTTTCTGGGTTATTAAGTAATGATATTCATTCTATTAGTTTAGGAGACCCTGATTCAGTTATCGCTTCAGAATATAAAGGAAGTTCTGCTTTGTATTCTTTCTTCGGATCTTTTAATTATGATTATGATAATCGATATGGTTTACAGGCAACCATGAGAGCAGACGGAAGTTCTAATTTTGGCCCAGGTGAAAAGTGGGGTTACTTTCCTTCAGTTTCTGGTTATTGGAAACTTTCGAACGAAAAGTTTATGGAAGGAACTAGAGAATATATTGATAATATCAAGTTTAGAGGTGGATATGGAGAGACTGGAAACCAAAACATTGGCGGTGGCGGTTACATGAGCACAGTTCGTGCAATCAAATCGGCAATGGGGAACTTCTTTACGGTTAATAATATTGCAAATCCTGACTTAACTTGGGAAACTTCTAAACAAACCAATTTAGGTTTAGATTTTACACTTTTCAAATCAAAACTTCAAGCAACATTTGATGTATACAAAAAAGAATCTGAAGGATTTTTATTTGTGTTGCCATTGCCTTACTACGTTACTGGTACAGATGCGTATCAAGGAGGTTTAGGAGCGCCAAGTGTAAATCTAGGAAGCTTAAGAAATCAAGGTTTTGAGATGACTTTAGATTATAATGAGAAGTTTGGAAAAGATTTTTCATGGAATTCAAAAGTAATTTTTTCTACAAACAAAAATAAATTGTTGAGCTTACAAGATAATTTCGATTTGACAAAAGATGTATTGCTTAATGATTATACGACAAAAGCGGTAACTAAAACTATAGTAGGTCAGCCAGTAGGTCAGTTTTATGGATATCAAGCAGTTGGTATTATCAGAACGAACGAACAGTTGGCCAATGCACCAATTCCTTTTACAGGAAATAAAGCAGTAAAAAGCCAGTTGGGAGATGTTGAGTATGTAGATCAAAACAAAGACGGTCTGATTGATGATAAGGACTTAACCTATATTGGCAATCCCGCACCAAAATTTACTTACGGTTTCAATAATACTTTTAAGTATAAAAATATCGATTTAGGGGTCTTTTTGCAAGGATCGTATGGTAACAAAGTAATGAACTTAACAAGACGTGCAGGGACTAAAAACCAACGTCTGTATGAAAATCAATTGGCAGAAGCAGCAGATTTTTGGACACCAGAAAATACCGATGCAAAATATCCAAGACCTGATGGCGGAGACGGACATCCAAATATTGCAATCTCTGATCGTTATGTAGAAGATGGGTCGTATTTAAGAATTCAGCAAGTTACTTTAGGGTATAACATGCCTTCAGATGTGATCTCAAAAGCGAACATTAGTAAATTAAGATTTTATTTTGGTATTCAAAATCTTTACACATTTACCAAATATACGGGCTATGATCCTGAAATTGGGTCATATAACCAAGATCCATTATTATCAGGAATCGATTCAGGGCGTTACCCAACCAATCGTAGTTTTACTTTTGGAATGAATTTAGAATTTTAATTACTACTCTTATGAAAAAATATATCAATATAAAGACCTTAGTTTTATTCTTAACGCTAGGTTTGGCAACTACTTCTTGCAGCGAAGATTTCTTAGATCGCCCTTCTGAAGATAGTTACAGCAGTGACCAGTTTTATAATACCGATGAGCAGGTTGCAAGAACCACTTACGGAATGTATGGTGCAATGTGGGCTCCTTATTATACTAAAAACTTTTACGCATTATCAGAACTGTCATCAGGGAATTGTTTGGCTTATGCCGATGGGCCAGAGCTGATTCAGTTTAAATTGACTTCTGATAGTCCAATATTGTTAGATCCATGGAGAGCTTGTTTTGCAATCGTAGCGCAAGCCAATAATTTAATTAATAATATTGAAAAAAATGCTACTGCAGAGGTGAATAAGGCAGTTATTAAAAACACTATTGCAGAAGCGCATTTTTTTAGAGCCATAGCCTATTTTTATTTGGTTCGTTTGTACGGACCAGTGCCTATTATTGAAGATAATTTGGCTTTGGCAAAAGATCCGATGGTGAATACCAATAGAGTTGAAGATGTTTATACATTCATCGAAAACGACTTAAAATTTGCGGCAGCCAATCTAAAATCAAAAATTAGATCTAGATCTGCTAGCGGAGAAAATATTTTTGTGTCGCAAGGTTCTGCTGAAGCATTTTTAGCTAAAGTATATTTATATGAGAAGAAATATGCTGATTCTAAAACAATGGCTGAAAAAGTGATTAACTCAGGTGAGTTTGGATTACTGCCAAATTTTGCAGATTTGTTTTTGACTAGTAAAAATAACAACGAAGAATCTATTTATTCTTGGCAATGGTCTGGTGCTATCAATACTTATGGAGGAGGAAATTTCTCTAATATCCAATATGGTTTAGATATTTTGAATGATAATGCTTCATACGGGGCTACTTATGTTCCTAGTAATGACGTTCAAGATGCTTTTGAAATTGGAGATTTAAGAAGAAAAGAATCTTTTATGATTTATGGAGATTCGTATCCTAACATTAAAGGAGATGGTGTTGTAGGTTTTGTTATGGATAAAACTAAATATCCAGATGTATTGGCCAATACAGGAGCAGCGGTTAAGAAATATGTTGTAGGGCAAGTTACGAGCGAGACAGGTCCAGCTGATGGATGGGGCGGAATGAGTAACTGCAATTACATTATGCGTTATGCCGATCTTTTATTAATACATGCTGAGGCAACTATGGCTGGAGCTGATGAAACTACTAATGCAGCAGCAAAAGAATCATATAACAAAGTGAGACTTAGAGCGGGTCTTGGAACTTTAGGAAATAATGTGCCTTTAACAAAAGCAGCTTTGTTTCATGAGCGTAGAGTTGAATTTGCTTTTGAAGGTGAATTTTGGTTCGATTTAGGAAGATTGCCACGTCAAGAAGCAATCAATATTATTTCTCAGCAAGATAGAGGTTTCGATTCGCAAGGGGTAATACATTATACGCCAACGCCAACTGATTTTATTTATCCAAAACCAGATGTCGAAGTTAGAAAAAATCCAAAATTGAAAGAGGCACCAGTTCCTTACACTTTCAAATAATTTTTTAAAAGTAAATCACTATGAAAAATATAAAAAATAGAATGTTATTGAAGTTGTATTTTTTAGCTTCGATTTCAATTTTCCTATTCGCTTCTTGTTCCAATGATGATTCAGTAGGTTCATCTGGAAAACTGGAAGTAACTGGAATTAGCAGATCTGTTGTTGACGACCCTTTGGTTGAAGGAGATAGAAAAGTTGATGTTCCTACAGATGTTATTAATGCAGGAAATTATTATATCATTAGAGGATCTGGTTTTGCGACATTAAGATCAATTTCGTTTAACGGATTAGAGTCTTATTTTAATCCGACATTCGTAACAGATAATGCAATTGTGGTTATGGTAGATTCAAAAACGCCATACTATAATGAAATGGATGAAATGAAGATCGTAACCAATTTGGGTACTCTGAATTATAAAGTGGCTATTAGACCTCCAAGTCCTAATATTACAGGATTTCCTGTCAATGCAAATCCAGGAGATGTCATTACCATTACAGGAGAATATTTCTTGCGTCCTGTCGTTAATTTTGGCGATATCCAAGTTGAGCCAGTGTCTTCTACGTTAACAGAAATTGTAGTTAAAGTTCCTGAAGGAAGTTATTTGAAAAATTTATCTGTAACAAATGTATCTGGAACAACAGTGGCTCCACAAGTAATAGGTTCAGAAATATATGATGATGCTTTCACTAATATTTGGGGCTGGCAATCGCTGTGGGATGGAACTAATGAGTTTGATGCAGCCTACGCTAAAGATGTTTATCAAGGAACGAAGTGTGTTCAATGGAAGGCGGGTGAATGGGATGGATATGTTATTGGTATTAACAACTGGTCTTATCATGATACAGATAAATTCAAAGCAGTAAGATTTTGGGTTAAAGGTGAAAAAGCTGGAAAAGTGAAGTTTTTTGCTAATGGAGATGCTGAGAAAAACATCGTGATCGTTGATGTCAGAACATCTTGGACTTATGTTGAGGTGCCATATAGTTCGCTAGGTAATCCAACTGAATTATCTCAAATTGGATATCAAGAATTTGGCGGTTTTGGCGGAAATGTGATCTATCTAGATGATATCGGATTGGTGTTAAAATAATTGTTAGGATTCAAATAAAGATTTCGACAAAAGTCCAGTCTATTAATCAGAATCCATAATTAAAAAACTAAAAGAGAATTTATGAAAAATATATATAGTAAAATAAAACATATTGCTCTAAGTGTCTTTTTGGTTGTTGCAGCTTCTTCCTGCGATAACGAAATTGAAGATATTGGTGGAGCGCAGCAAAATTATAATACAGCGTATGGCTTAATTCAGGCAAATAGTAATTTAACTACGTTTACAAAAGCAATAAAATTAGCGGGTTTAGAATCAACATTAAATACACCTGATAATTACACGTATTTTGTTCCTAACGATGCCACTTTCGATGCTTATTTGGTAGCCAATGGCTATGTAAATGATCTGGGATATCCAGATATAACACTGGTTCCAGTTGAAGATTTAAAACAACTTGTTTTAAGTCATGTTATTAAAGGTGTCAAAAAAAGAGTGGGCAAACTTGCAGGGGTTGAAGCCGATTATTTAGAAACGGGAGATTATGCTACAATGGCAAATGCAGTAAATGCAGATTTATACTTGTTAAGCATTAATGTAACCAACGGTGTTTTAAAGGTAAACGGATCCGATAAAGAAGCGCCAGGATTAGATTATTACGGTACAAATGGTTTCGTAAATATTTTAAGCAATGTTATCGAATTAACTCCGCCAGCTCCAGCGATTTCAGGATTGTCGCAAGTTTTGGCTTCTCCGGGAGATGTTATAACAATTACAGGACAAAATTTTGTAAAAGTAAAAAGTGTAAAATTCGGATCTACTGAAGCGACATTTACTGCGGTTTCTAAAACAGAAATAAAAGCAACCGTTCCAGCTGATTTTGATTCGTATGCACTTATTGTTGTAGAAACGGAGTTTGGAGTTTCTGCTCCAAGCGGAATCGGACTTAAATATTTATTATACGAAGACTCATTGAAAGGATGGGGCTGGGGCTGGGGAGGAGACATTACCTGGGAAAGCACAGAAAAAGTAAGCAGAGGTACACATGCAATCAAAAAAGTTGCAGAAGCTTGGAGCGGACTTTTCATGCACTCAGATCTTCTTCTAAAAGCGACAGATTATCAATTTGTCAAAATGTCAATATTCCCAACAGAAAGCACTAAAATTATGGTGACCATAAATAGCGACACGGGCGATTCTGCTAAAGGTACGACTGTTGTCTTAGTGCCAGGGCAATGGAATAATATTTCAATTCCTATTTCAGCTTTGCATCCGGAACTTTTAACGGATGGAAATTTTGATAGCGTGTTTATTCAAGAATTTTCTGGAGGAACAATTACTCCGTCTAGCGTATTTTATATAGACGATATCGGATTTTTATAAAAAAATAATATGTTATGAGTTAGTTTGAGGTATTCCCTAATTGAGAAATTAGGGAATATCTTTTTTAAAAAAGATAAAGAATGAAAAAAATAATTTTAGGGTTTCTTCTCAGTATTTCGAGTTTTGCTTTCAGCCAAGGAAATACGCATAAACAGCAAGGCGGAAAATTTGATGGTCTTACAATGACACCACCAATGGGGTGGAATTCATGGAATACGTTTGCAACTAATATTGACGAAAAGTTAGTAAAAGAAACCGCTGACATCATGGTTTCTTCCGGTTTGGCAGCGGCAGGTTATAATTATATTGTTTTAGACGACGGATGGATGACGCACGAGCGTGATGCAAACGGTGATTTGGTGCCTGATCCAGAAAAATTTCCAAGCGGAATGAAAGCGCTTATAGATTATGTTCATAATAAAGGTCTGAAATTCGGTTTATATAATTGTGCAGGAACAAAAACTTGCGCAGGTTATCCTGGAACAAGAGGTTACGAATATCAAGATGCGAGATTTTATGCAAAACTCGGAATCGATTTCTTAAAATACGATTGGTGTAATACAGAAGGGATCACGGCAAAAGAAGCTTATACCACAATGAGTAATGCCTTAAAAACAGCTGGAAGACCAATTGTTTTCAGCCTTTGCGAATGGGGAGATAATCAGCCGTGGGAGTGGGGAAAACCAATTGGAAATCTTTGGAGAATATCTGGGGATATTTACCCTTGTTTTGACTGCGAATTCAAACACCCAGAAAATTGGTCGTCTTGGGGATTCATGAAAATTGCTGATATGCGAAAAGATATTCGTGAATATTCAGGTCCTGATCATTGGAACGATTTTGATATGATGGAGGTTGGAAATGAAATGAACGATACCGAAGATAAAACGCATTTTGCAATGTGGTGCATGCTTTCTTCTCCTTTATTTACAGGAAACGATTATCGTAAAATGTCTAAAGAAACTTTGGCAATTTTAACCAACAAAGAATTGCTTTCTGTAAATCAAGATAAATTGGGAATTCAAGGTTTCAAATATGCAATTTTAGATGGAGTGGAAGTATGGGTAAAACCGCTTGCTGATGGAGCTTGGGCGATAAGCTATGTCAATAGAACCGCAACTTCAAAAAAAGTAAATTTCGATTGGAAGAAAAACAATATCAAAGATGCTGATTTTGGTTATGAAGCCGATTTTAGCAAGACAATCTTCAAAATAAAAGACCTTTGGAAAAACAAAGAAAGCGGAAATACGAAAAAGGCTTTTACGGCAGAAATAGCTTCTCATGATGTTGTTACCTTAAAATTAACTCCTTAAAACTATATAATATGAAATCGAAGGTTTGGTATGCTGCTTTTTTTCTTTTATTATTTGTAAATTTTTCAAAAGCACAATTTGTGAAAAAACACGGGCAATTGAGTGTTCTCGGTACTCAGCTTGTAGATAAAGAAAATAATCCAATTGTGCTACGCGGCTTAAGTTTTGGATGGCATAGTATGTGGCCGAGATTTTATAATGAAAAAGCAGTAAGTTGGTTAAAAAAGGATTTTAATTGTAATGTAGTTCGCGCCGCAATGGGAATCGAGTTAGGAGATTACTCTTATATAAAAGATCCGCAGTTTTCTAAAGAGAAAATCGAGGCTGTTATAAACGGCGCTATAAAATCAGATATATATGTCATTATAGACTGGCACAGCCATAATGTAAACTTGAAAGAAGCAAAAGAATTTTTTGCGGAGATATCAAAAAAGTATGCTAAGTATCCAAATATAATCTATGAAGTATTCAACGAACCAGATTATGAGACTTGGTGGGAAGTAAAAAACTATGCAGAAGAAGTTATTAAAGTTATTAGGGAGAACGATCCTAATAATATAATATTAGTAGGCTGCCCGCATTGGGATCAAGATATTGATCTTCCTGCAGAAGATCCGATAGGAGGTTACACTAATTTAATGTATACTATGCACTTCTACGCGGCAACGCACGGTAAGGAATTAAGAGATAGAACAGATAAGGCGATAAAAAGTGGTTTACCAGTTTTTATTTCGGAATCGGCAGGAATGGAAGCTTCTGGCGACGGACCTCTAAACTATACTGCTTGGCAAGATTATATTGATTGGATGGAAGCTCGAAAATTAAGCTGGATTACGTGGTCTGTTTCAGATAAAGATGAAACGTGTTCTATTTTGCAAAAATCGGCAAAATCGGAAGGAAAGTGGAAAGATGAAGATTTGAAGGATTCAGGAATCAAAGTCCGAGAATATTTAAAGAAATACAATAAAGAAGAATAATCTGTTTTTATAGTTTAAATAAAGAAAGTCTGCTCGTGTTAGAGCAGACTTTTTTGTTTTTAGGTCTTCTGTTTTTTACTAAAAATACAGTTGTAATTAGTATTTAGAAGGTAATTTAATTGATGTTGTTTTTGTAGGAATAATTTTCTTGATTGCAATTGTGTTTTTGAGTTTGGTTATTTGTCTTTTTGAAATCTTATTTGTTTTGTTTTTAGACTTAACCCCTAAAATTTTAGGGGTTCTATTGTTTTTTGTTGTTTTTGTCGGTGGTATTTTGTAGTTTTTATCTGTTTTATTTTTAAAATACCCCTTTAAAAATTAAAATTATGTCTAAAATCTGTTGTTGAATTTTCAAAAACAATTATCGATAAATGTCAAATCACGATTATTGGAGATTTAATTTTTGTAATCCGTAATTCTTCGCCTAAAACGTCAAAAAAGCCGTTTCGAATTATTCTACTCATACAAAAGTTAATAAATTCGCTAATGAAAATGATGATGATTTGAAGGGCGCATGAAAGGTTTTAGAAATGACTTATACTATTAAAATAGATATATAAAAAGATTAACTAACCAGAATCAATTAATAACTAAAAACCAAATTAAAACATGAAAAAAGCATTTCACATTTTAGCCGCGATGTTAACAAGTTCTTTTGCCTTTGCCCAAGAAGAGGAAGCAGCCGCTACCGCTCCAGCAACCACATGGGGAGGTTCTGCAGATGCGTACTATAAATATGATTTTTCAAAACAAATGAATGGATTAACGAGCTTTACCAACTCACAGAATTCATTCGAATTAGGAATGGCGTCGATTGAAGCAGGTCATACTTTTGGAAAAGCTTCTGTTTTTGTAGACTTAGGTTTCGGAAAAAGAGCAGCAGAATTTTCATATAATGAAACGCCAGATAAAGATGCAAGCGCAAAATTTATGATTAAACAATTATTTTTTACATACAATTTAACTGAAGAGTTTAAGGTAGTGGCGGGTAGTTTCGGAACCCACATCGGATATGAAGTGTTAGATGCAGTAGATAATAAAAATTACAGTATGTCGTATGCGTTTTCTTATGGGCCATTTTTCAATACTGGGGTTAAAGCACAATATACTTCAGGTCAATTTACTGCGATGTTAGGATTAACCAACCCGACAGATTTTAAATCGGCTATGGATGCAGGTTCTTACCAAAAAACATTCATCGGGCAAGTAGGATATATTGGGGATACAGGAAGTGCTTATTTAAATTTTACAACAGGAAGTAGTAATCCAATTCCAGGAAGTACAATTCCAGTTTCAGACGAAAATAAAACGCAGTTTGATTTAACAGCATCTAAAACAATTAGTGATAGTTTCGCTCTTGGATTAAATGCAACTTATGCAAAAACAACAAATGATTTTGATAGCAATTTAGATGGAGATTGGTTTTCTGTAGTAGGATATGCTAATTATACTTTTAATCCAGCATTGCTTTTAGCTTACAGAATAGAATATTTTGATGCTAAAGATGCCGCTCCAAGTTTAGGAACTTTAGCAGGATCAAGTGTATTTGCCAACACAGTTTCTTTAAATTACAAAGTTGGAAAACTTACCATAATTCCTGAGTTAAGATACGATGCGGCTTCTGAGGATATATTTTTAGACAAAAATGCATTGCCAACAGGTGGAAGCTTCTATGGTTTAATTGCAACAACATACTCTTTCTAGAGATAAAGATTGATATTTTTTTTTTTTTTTGGAGCTGTCGAAACATTCTAATGTTTTGGCAGCTTTTTTACATTATGATGAGTTTTAAATTATGAATACTGCTTAATGATTGTTTAAAATTGCTGTGTGTTTTATTTATATGATTGTAGAGATGCGACGTAGTGCGTCTTTTTTCGAATCGTAATGGCGAATTGATTAATATGATTTATATTGTGGAAACGCACCGCAGAACGTCTTTTTGCAAATAGTAAATAGTGAATCGATTAATATGATCGTAGAGACGCGCCGCAACACATTTTTTTTGATAATATGAATCGTTAACTGTATTATGAGTATATTATTATGGAATAAAAAAACGCATTTCTAAAATCTAGAAATGCGTTGTATATTTTAAAAAAATAATTTTTATTTATTGGATTTGTTTTTTGTAAATAGAATAAATAGTGTCTATTGTTTTTCTGTCTAAGACTGAGGTTGCATCAGTTTGAATATAATGCAGTTTAAAAGCTTGAATTGCGGCACTTAAGTTTTTAGTATTATAGCCTATTATTCTAAGTGCGGGTTCAATTTTAAAATCAAAAGGAGCAGGTTCTAAGACTTCGTCTGGCCAAATTCCGAATCCTTTTTCTGCTAAAATTTTCCACGGAAACAATGCGCTCGGATCTTGTTTTCTTCCTGGTGCAATATCAGCATGGCCTAAAAAGTTTTGCGTCGGAATGTTATAATCCTTTTTTAGTTTAGTTAATAAAGCTACTAAACTGCTAATTTGTGCCTCAGTAAAGGGTTTAAAACCATTATTGTCTAATTCAATACCAATCGAACAAGAGTTTAAATCTGTTGTTTTCCCCCAAGTAGAATTTCCGGCATGCCAAGCTCTTAGATAATCATTAAGCATTTGAACCACCTTTCCGTTTTCAGAAATGATATAATGGGCACTTACTTGAGTTTTGGTTTTGGTAAAAGTATTAATCGTCTGCTGCAGCGAATCTTGTGCAGTATGATGAATAATAACAAAACTTGGTTTTCTTAAATTAAAATTTACAGTACCAACCCATTCTGTATTTATTCCGTTTACCAAATAAGTAGAGCCGGTTTTAGATAAAGTGTCTTTTACGATTCCCAGTTGTTGTGCATAAGAAGTGTCAATTGCTAATGGTGGAACCGCAGGAATTGTTTTGGATTCTTTGCTTGTAATCTGGTTTTCTAAAGTTTTCAGTTGCTGATCGTAAGCTTTTTCAGTAGTCTTGTACGGATTTGTAGAGCAAGAACTAATTACAATAGCTAGTATCAGATAACAAAAATGCTTTTTTGTCATAATTCGTTGTTTTATAGTTAATAACGATTATTCTGAAATTTTCGTATCTGGGGCGTCTTTTACTTCTTTTGAATCTTCTTTAGAATCTTTATCTTTTTTCTTTTTTGATTTGGTCTTTTTTATTTCTTTTAAAGAATCCATAAAAGTTTTATACTTTTCAACTTGGTCTGGATTTAAAAAAGCACTAATTTTCTTATCGGTACTTTCGCGTAAAGCTTTTATCTGCTCAATTTTTTGATCTTGATTACTGCTTTCGTTTTTTAATAAAATACCTTGCTCACGTATACTATCAGCCAAAACATTTGAAATTGCAATTGACTGCAACTCATCTAGATTAATTTGCTGTTTCATCTGATCGACAATCAATGCTGCCGTTTGCTCTGGAGGAGTCTCCTTAGGTTTGCTTGGTGTACTTTGCGGACCAGCCATCATACTTCTATCCATGCCCATTCCGCCACCTCGACCATAACCGTTGCCATAGCCATTATTGTAGTATCCGTTTCCGTATTGAGCAGAAACAGTACTGAAACAGAATAAAGTGAAAACGAAAATAATTAAGTTGAGAGTAGGTTTCATAAAAGTATTTTGTCTAATGTTAGCAATAGTTATGTGTAAATTTAAGCAGGTTCTCCGTATAAATCAAATTCTGTCGCTTCAATTATTTTTATATTAACAAATTCTCCAGTTTTTACATAATGTTTAGAGGCATCAATTAGAACTTCGTTGTCAACATCTGGACTGTCAAACTCTGTACGTCCCACAAAATGAGCGCCTTCTTTTCTGTCAATAATACATCTGAAAACTTGACCAACTTTCTCCTGATTCAAATCCCAAGAAATTTGAGATTGAAGTTCCATAATTTCATTTGCTCTAGCTTGTTTTACATCATCTGGAACATTGTCTTCCAATAAATAAGCATGAGTATTTTCTTCGTGAGAATAAGCAAAACATCCCATTCTGTCAAATTTCATTTCCTGAACAAAATCTTTCAAAATTTCAAAATCTTCTTGAGTCTCACCAGGGTAACCAACAATTAATGTTGTTCTAATTGCCATTCCAGGAACTGCTGCGCGGAAATCTTTTAATAACTGAGTAGTTTTAGCTTGAGTTGTACCACGGCGCATCGATTTTAGAATAGAATCTGAAATGTGTTGCAATGGGATATCTATATAGTTACAGATTTTTGGCTCACGTTTCATTAATTCTAAAACGTCCATAGGGAAACCAGTAGGGTAAGCATAATGTAAACGAATCCATTCGATTCCTTCAACAGCTGCTAGAGCTTCTAATAGTTCTGCTAAATTTCTTTTTTTATAAAGATCAAGTCCGTAGTAAGTTAAATCTTGAGCAATTAATATTAATTCTTTAACTCCATTTTTAGCAAGACCTTGAGCTTCTTTGACTAATTTTTCAATTGGTTGAGAAACATGAGAACCTCTCATTAAAGGAATTGCGCAAAAACTACAAGGTCTATCGCATCCTTCAGCAATTTTTAAATAAGCATAATTTTTCGGAGTTGTAGTTAAACGCTCTCCAAGTAATTCATGTTTATAATCTGCACCTAAAGCTTTTAGCAATTGAGGTAATTCTGTTGTTCCAAAATACTGGTCAACGTTCGGAATTTCTTTTTCTAAATCTGGTCTATAACGCTCAGATAAACATCCTGTTACGAAAACTTTGTCTACAAGTCCTCTATCTTTTTTGTCTGCATATTCCAAAATCATATTTACCGATTCTGCTTTTGCATTATCAATAAATCCGCAAGTATTGATTACAATAATGTTTCCTTCTTTTTCTGCAGGAGCTTCATGTTCAACTTCTTTTCCATTTGCACGCAGCTGTCCCATAAGGACTTCACTGTCATAAACATTTTTTGAACACCCAAGAGTGATTACGTTAATTTTGTTCTTTTTTAAAGACTTGGTTCTCATACTTTTATAAATTGGAGTGCAAAATTACACTTTTTTTATTCAAACAACACTAGTTTCCAGTTTGTTTTAGCTGTTTTTTATGAAGTAGTCCTGACTTCTTGACTGTTCATTTTAAATTAAACTAAAAAGAAAGGTCTTTCAAACGGCAAAAAAAAATCCACCAAGTAAAAACCTGATGGAAATTTTCAATCATCTATTTTGATTTTTAATTACAATTCAAATAATAAAGTCATGGTAACATTGTTCAATTTTGATGTAATGTTAGCTCCATCTGTGAATCCTCTTGTAAAGAAACCTTGATTTGAATCTCTTTCTAAATAAGAATAAGCTAAATCAAGCTTTGTAGATCCAAAATTATAACCTAAACCAGCAGAATAGCTGTTTAATTCACCAACTGTAATTCCGTTTTTATAAGGGCTTCCTTCATAACGGTATCCACCTCTTAAGCTCAATTGTTTTATTTTGTACTCAGCACCAATTCGAAGTTCGCCTGTGCTCGTTAAAGTATTGCTGATATCATTATTGATTCCTCTAAATCCCGGATCATTTGTAGGTTTAAATTTGCTGTTGCCATAATTTCTTATGCCGTAATCAACGCTTAATAAACCAGATTTTCCGAAAACATAAGCAGCGCTAAAAGTCCATTTGTCTGGTGTTTGTAAAGTATACGATTCGTATACGTTAACTATGTTTGGGTTTACTGGGTTGCTGAAAGTTTCGCCTGAGCTAGTTTCAGTAGTAGAATATAAACTTTGTGAAAGTTCATCATAAAGTTCGTACCATGTATTTGATTCGTAAGCTATCCCCAGTCTGAAATTGTCTGTTACTTTTCCAATTGCTCCAAGCTGGAAAGAAAAACCATTTCCATATGTGTAAAGTTCGTTGTTGAAACGCACATTAGATATTGTTTCGTATGTTTCTAAAGGGTTGTTATTGTATTCGTAAAAGCTTGAAGATCTTCTGTAGTCGGTTATGTGAGCATTTAAATTGGCTCCAAAATAGAGTCTGTCTTTGTATGAAGTTGCAATATTAAAGCCTATTTTGCTATTATATCCTCTAGTGTAAACATCATTTTCTTGGTGATAATTTCCTCCAGCAGGCACATTTGTGTAGTATTGTGTATTGTTGTCATTGCCTGTAACAGGGTTGATTACATATCCTTCAAGACCAAAAAAAGCTTGTTGTTCAGAATATGTAAGGTTTCTGAATGGGATTTTAGTGACATTGCCCAATTCAAGTCCGTTTGCATAGTTTAAAAAATAGCCATCTATTGAATTAGTTGGATTCGTTCCTGCAGAAAAAACTTGATTGTTGAAATTATTAGTATTTTCATAAGTTGCGCCAATCGCAATCTTATTCCATCCAACATTTGGATTGTTATTTTTAAATACAAAAACGCCTCCTGCTTGATTTAAGATAAAAGAGTTCTCTTTATCTGATGTTTCAGTTCCGAAGTAATTAGAATTGTTTTTAATATTCTGATTGCTAAATGTTACTCCAACTTGATTGCTATTAAAAATTGCAGATCCAGCTGGGTTAACACTTAAAGAAGAAATGTCTCCTCCAACTGCTCCAAAGGCACCGCTCATGGCTCTATAGCGTGCAGTTCCGGTAAGGTTCTCTTGAGAATAACGTAAAGCATCTGAAACTTCTTGTGAATATGACGCGCTGACAGTTAGTCCTGTTATAAATAGGAAAAATATTTTTTTCATTTTGATAAGTTTAAGTTAGAAATTGAGAGGGTTGAGGAAGAATTATCTTCTGCCTCCACCGCCACCGCCACCAGATCTCATTCCGCCACCGCCGCCACCGCCGCTGTATGATCTAGATCCTCCACCGCTATTGCTAGGAGCGTAGCTTCTTGATGAACCACTATTGCTAGGAGCATAGGTTCTTGATGAGCCACTGCTGTTGCTAGGTGCGTAAGTTCTATTTGTTGTGGTATTTCCGCTATTATTATAAGATCTTCTGTTGCTGTAATTGCTATTGTTGTAGTTTGAGCTGTTGTCGTAAGATCTTCTGTTTGTAAACGTAGGACTGCTTGTTCTTCCATTCATATTAGAACGTCTAAAGTCAGTGTATCCGTTTGATCTGTTTGTGGTATAATTTCTATTTGTTGTGTAGTTTCCTCTATTTGTAGTGTAGTTTCTGCTAGTGTTATAGCCTCTATTGGTGCTGTAATTTCTGTTATAAGCATAGTTTCTATCGCCATAATAGCCTGCAGAGCCTCTTCTTCCATAGTTATAAGAGTAATTGTAGCCGTAGTATGGATATCCCCAACTTGGATAGCCCCATCCTGGATATCCCCAGCCAGGGTAGCCCCATCCGTAATAAGGGTAACCCCATCCATATCCATAACCGTAGCCGTAATAAGGGTAGCCCCATCCAATTCCGAATGACCATGATGGATTAGAGTAGACATTTACAGAAACTTCAGAACTGCTGCTTCCCCATGCAGGATAACCTACAGAGGCAGTTTGGGTGCTGTCTGAATAATTAGTGTAATTGTCAACGTCTGTAAATATCTCAGTCGGCTGATTGTCATCTTGTAACGATCTGAAATATTCTTTGTATTGGTTGTTTGTACCTGTTTGTACGTATTTAACTGATGTACCACCATATACTCCATCATTATCGTAATAAGATGAATTTTGGTAAGAACCACATGATGCAAGCAGTAAACTCAGTAATCCGATTAAGTAAAAATGATTAGAGTTTTGGCGGAGTGAAAGGTAAGTTTTCATATCTGTGGTGTTTTTTATTGTTGCACATTACAAAATTAGTTAGTTTTGTCAAACTATTTAGTTAAAATTGTATAAAACAAAATTTGTGCCAAAAAATATAATATGAGTAAGAACCTTACTACAAGATCAGAAGATTATTCGAAATGGTATAACGAACTGGTTGTAAAAGCAGATCTAGCTGAAAATTCAGGAGTTAGAGGATGTATGGTAATAAAACCATACGGATATGCTATTTGGGAAAAAATGCAAGCTGAGTTGGATCGTATGTTCAAGGAAACTGGACATCAAAACGCATATTTTCCTTTGTTTGTACCGAAAAGCATGTTTGAGGCAGAGGAGAAAAATGCTGAGGGATTTGCGAAAGAATGCGCTGTTGTAACGCATTATAGGTTGAAAAATGATGAGGATAGACCTGGGAAACTAATGGTTGATCCAAATGCAAAATTAGAGGAGGAGCTTATTGTTCGACCTACAAGTGAAGCTATTATTTGGTCTACATATAAAGGATGGGTGCAATCTTATAGAGATTTGCCTTTGTTAATTAATCAATGGGCTAATGTGGTTCGATGGGAAATGCGTACGCGTTTATTTCTAAGAACTGCTGAGTTTTTATGGCAGGAAGGGCATACAGCTCACGCTACAAAAGATGAAGCAATTGAGGAATCAGAGAAAATGATGAATGTTTATGCTGATTTTGCAGAAAACTTCATGGCGATTCCGGTTGTAAAAGGTTTTAAAACTGAAACAGAACGTTTTGCTGGAGCAGATGAAACGTATTGTATTGAAGCATTAATGCAAGACGGAAAAGCATTGCAAGCAGGAACATCTCACTTCTTAGGGCAGAACTTTGCAAAAGCATTTGATGTTAAGTTTGCTAATGCTGAAGGAAAGCAAGAGCATGTTTGGGGAACTTCTTGGGGAGTGTCTACTCGTTTAATGGGGGCGTTAATTATGACGCATTCTGACGATCAAGGATTGGTATTGCCTCCTAATTTGGCTCCAATTCAAGTAGTAATTGTTCCTATATATAAGACAGATGAACAATTGGCTCAAATTACAGAGGCAGTTAAGGATTTGACTGCTAAATTGAGAAAATTGAAAATCACTGTCAAATTTGACGATAGAACAACGCAAAAGCCAGGATTTAAATTTGCAGAATGGGAACTTAAAGGAGTGCCTGTTAGAATTGCGGTTGGTCCAAAAGATTTAGAGAACGGAACTTTTGAGGTGGCAAGACGTGATAATTTGACAAAAGAAGTTGTTTCTAACGAAAAAATCGTGGAACACGTAAATGATCTTTTAGAACAGATTCAAAGGGACTTATTTGCAAAAGCATTAGATTACCGTAATACTCATATTACGGAAGTAAATAATTTTGAGGAATTTAAGGAAGTTTTAGAAGGAAAAGGAGGCTTTTTATCTGCTCATTGGGATGGAACTGCTGAGACAGAAGAGAAGATAAAAGAATTGACAAAAGCGACGATTCGTTGCATTCCTTTGGATGCTGTAGAAGAAGCGGGAAGCTGTGTGTTTACTGGGAAACCTTCGTCTAAAAGAGTGCTTTTTGCTAAGGCATATTAAAAAAATATAGTTTTTTTTGCATTAGGTATTGCGCAAATAAAAAATAGATGTATCTTTGCATCCGCAATACAGAAGCGCGGTCCGTTCGTCTATCGGTTAGGACGCCAGGTTTTCATCCTGGTAAGGGGGGTTCGATTCCCCCACGGACTACAAGTTATATTACATATTGAAAAGTTTCCAACTTAGGAGAATATTGGTCCGTTCGTCTAGGGGTTAGGACGCCAGGTTTTCATCCTGGTAACAGGGGTTCGATTCCCCTACGGACTACAAATTAGTTGTAAATAAGTTTTGTAAAACAAAAATTGGTGTCTCGGTTTTTGTTTTATTAGTTAAAACCAAAGTGATTGTTTTACAGTTGTGGGAGGTTTTTCTTTTTTAACTAGTATTTATAATAATTATTACATCTAAAATTAAAAGAAAATGGCAAATCATAAGTCAGCATTAAAAAGAATCAGAAGTAACGAAAAAAGAAGAGTTCTTAACAGATACCAGCATAAAACTACTCGTAATGCTATTAAAGCGTTAAGATTAGCTACTGATAAAGCTGATGCTACTGCAAAATTATCAACTGTAATCTCTATGATTGATAAATTAGCTAAAAAGAACATCATTCACGATAATAAAGCTTCTAACTTGAAGTCTAAATTAACGAAACACGTTGCTAAATTGTAATTAATACAATTTGTAAGATATATAAAAGTCCTCTTCTCAGAGGACTTTTTTTTGTTTTAAATTGCATGTAAATGAAATTCCAATAAAAAATAAATTCCAAATTCCAATCTTTATGAATAATTGGAATTTGGAATTTAAAATTTAAAATATTGGAGTTTTATAAACCTTAATTTGATTTTGTACCGAAGACTTTGGTATTTGGAATTTAAGATATTGGAATTTTAATTTTCACTCTAAATCAATCTTCTTTTTAAGATATTCCAGCATTGGCTGTGTAATAGGTTTGGAAAGGAAATCTATTATAATGGGATATTTTTTTGCTTTAGCAAGATCTTCGGGATCAATAGTGGAAGATAATACGATTACTGGAACGGTATTAAATTCTTTGTAATCTGAAGAAGTGAAATGATCCAGAAATTCCCATCCTCCCATAATTGGCATATTTAAATCTAAAAAAATTAATTCTGGTCTTTTCTTAGCTTGATCGTTGGTGTATTTTAAAACATTAAAATGATGAAGAGCTTCTTCGCCGTTTTGAGCTGTAATAACTTCGTGTGAGAATGAAGATTTTGAAATTACCTTTTTGCATAGCATCAGTGTGATAGGGTCATCATCGATGCATAAAATCTGCTCAAGCATAATAATTAATTTTTAAATGTTATTGTAAATGTGGTTCCTTTATTGACTTCGCTTTCGATAGAGATTGTTCCTCCCATGGTTTCTACCTGCGATTTTACAAGGTATAATCCTAATCCTTTGCTGTCGGGATAATTGTGGAATCTTTGATAAAGCCCAAATACTTTGTCGCGATTTCTTTCTAAGTCAATTCCGATTCCGTTGTCTTTAAAGGTTAAGATTGTTTTTTGTTCTATTTGTTCTGCTATTATTGATATTTTTAATTTTCTATTTTCCGATTTGTATTTTATAGAATTAGTAAGCAGATTTAATAGAATGCTTTCTATATAGGCTTTATTGGTAATGAGTTCAGGGACTTTATCAAATTTAAGCTTAATTATAGGTTTGTGTAATTCAATCTGAAATGAAAGCTGGCTGAATACATTTTCAAAAACTTCTTTTAGAGACACTTCCTCTTTTTGCATCGAAGGATTGTCTTTTATAATAATAACCTTTACTAAATCATTGATGGTTTCGTTTAGTAAATGAGTCGATTTTGTAAATCCAGCTAATATTTCTTCTAGCTCTTCATTTTCGATCGGAATATCTTCTATTAAATTTAATAGTCCGATTAAGTTAGAAAGTGGAGCTCTAAGGTTGTGCGATGTGATGTAAGAAAACTGTTTTAAGTCTTTATTGTTTTGTGTTAATTCTCGAATAAGATGTTCTTTTTCTGTTTCTAGTTTTTTCTCATCTGTAATATCTCTTTGTATCGAAATCCAATGCGAGATAACGCCTTCGTTATTAAAAATAGGAATCATAGAAAAGCGTACCCAATATTCTTCTTTGCTTTTAGTGTATGTAATGGTTTCGATTAAACATTCCTCTTCATTTTTTATGGCTCTCAGAAGTTTTTTTAATTCATCAGAATCCGATTTTGGTCCTTTAAAAATGTTCGGCGATTTTCCGATAATTTCATTTGACTGATAACCCGACATTTGAGAAAATGCTGGATTTACATATACTATTTTTGGTATTTTTCTTTCAGAAGAATTGGCTTCGGTAATTAAAATAGAATCTTTAGATTGTGTAATTACGGTTTCTAAAAGTTTTAATCGCTGTTCTTCTTCCTTTTGTTTTGTAATATCTTGAATGGCTCCAATCATTCTGATGGCTCTTCCGTTTTCATCTTTTAATAAAAAACCTCTATCCAAAACATATTTGTAGGATCCGTCTGCGCATCTAAAACGGTATTGATCTTGCCATTTTTCAGTTTTTTGCTCTATAAAAGAATATAGTTTTATTGACATTCGGATACTGTCTTCTGGGTGAATTTTGTCAAACCACCATTTAGAAGTTTTTCCTACTTCTTTTGGGTCATAACCAAAAACACCTTCAATTCCTTTATTCCAATTAATACTGTCCTCTTGAATTTTCCAATCCCAAATAGTATCGCTTGTCGCTTTTGCTACAATGTCATATTTCTCATTAGATTCTTTTATTTCTTCGTTGGTTTTGTTTAACTTTTCAAAAATGGTTATGTTTCTTTTTTCGTTTTTTGAAAGGATAAAGCTAAAAACCAATACTGTAATTAGAATAAATATAACGTCTTTTACTAAGGATAGATATAGATATTCTGATGAGGAAAAGTAGGTTATGAGTAATTTATGACATAGGACCGCCATAATTATCGAGATGATGGTATAAATAAGAGTAATTTGGAGAGTTTTACTTTTCATCACTTCAAATATAGTTAAATTAACTATAACTAAACGTATGTTAATGTCATTTTGAAACCGATATTTTTAGGATTTATATTAACTAATTGATTGTATATACGCAAACTATGGTATAAACATTTTTTTTTAAAAAATAAAGTGTACCTTTGCGCCCATTAAAAATCACAAATGGAATCTATTAGAAATATTGCAATTATTGCCCACGTCGATCACGGTAAAACCACTTTGGTTGATAAAATTATGTATCACTGTCAATTATTTCGTGACAACGAAAATACAGGTGATTTAATTCTTGATAATAACGATTTAGAGCGTGAGAGAGGTATTACTATTACTTCTAAAAACGTTTCTGTTCAGTACAAAGGAACAAAAATCAATATTATTGACACTCCTGGCCACGCGGATTTTGGAGGTGAAGTAGAACGTGTATTGAACATGGCCGATGGTGTATGTTTGCTAGTGGATGCTTTTGAAGGTCCTATGCCGCAAACTCGTTTTGTATTACAAAAAGCTATTGACTTAGGTTTGAAACCTTGTGTTGTTATTAATAAAGTTGACAAAGAAAACTGTACTCCTGAAGAAGTTCACGAAAAAGTTTTTGATTTGATGTTTGAATTAGGTGCTACTGAAGAGCAATTGGATTTCCCAACTGTTTATGGTTCTGCTAAAAACAACTGGATGTCTGATGATTGGAAAAACCAAACAGAAAACATCGAGCCTTTACTAGATATGGTAATTGCTAATGTTCCAGCTCCTAAAGTTTCTGAAGGAACTCCACAAATGTTGATCACATCTTTAGATTTCTCTGCATTTACAGGTCGTATCGCTATCGGTCGTCTTGAAAGAGGTGTATTAAAAGAAGGTATGCCAATATCTTTAGTAAAAAGAGATGGTTCTGTAACAAAATCGAGAATCAAAGAATTACACACTTTTGAAGGTCTTGGACGTAAAAAAGTGGCAGAAGTAATTGCAGGTGATATTTGTGCTGTAGTTGGTGTTGAAGGTTTTGAAATTGGTGACACTATTGCAGATCATGAAAATCCTGAAGGTTTAGCTTCTATTGCTATTGATGAGCCTACAATGAGTATGTTGTTTACGATCAATGACTCACCTTTCTTTGGTAAAGAAGGTAAATTTGTAACTTCTCGTCATATTAGAGAAAGATTGACAAAAGAATTAGAGAAAAACTTAGCTATGAAGTTAGGTGAAACTGATTCTGCTGATAAATTTATGGTTTTTGGCCGTGGTGTACTTCACTTATCTGTTCTTATTGAAACAATGAGAAGAGAAGGTTATGAGTTGCAAATTGGTCAGCCACAAGTTATCATCAAAGAAGTTGATGGTGTGAAATGTGAGCCAATTGAAGAATTAACAATCGACTTGCCAGAAAATCTTTCAGGTAGAGCGGTTGAGTTCGTAACAGTTCGTAAAGGTGAAATGTTAAGTATGGAAACTAAAGGTGAACGTATGATCATCAAATTTAATATTCCATCACGTGGAATTATTGGATTACGTAACCAATTACTTACTGCTACAGCTGGTGAAGCTATTATGTCTCACCGTTTCATTGGATATGAGCCTTACAAAGGAGAAATTTCTGGACGTAACAAAGGGTCATTAATTTCTATGGAAAAAGGAAAAGCGATTCCTTATTCTATCGATAAATTACAAGATCGTGGTAAGTTTTTCGTTGAACCAAATGCTGAAATTTACGAAGGACAAGTAATTGGTGAAAACTCTCGTAGCGATGATATGTGTGTGAACGTAACTAAAGAGAAAAAACAATCTAACGTTCGTTCGTCTGGAGCTGATGAAAAAGCGAGAATTATTCCTCCGATTATTTTCTCTCTTGAAGAAGCTTTAGAGTACATTCAAAAAGATGAATATGTAGAGGTTACACCAAAATCTATTCGTTTGAGAAAAATCTATTTGACAGAAACTGATAGAAAAAGATTTAAAATCTAATTATATTTTAAATTTCAATATAAAATCCCAAATTCCAATTCTGGAGTTTGGGATTTTTTTTGTTTGCAATTTTTGGATTTGTATTTTTTTTGGATTTTGGAATTTAAAAAAGTTGGAATTTTAAATATTATCTTTTTAAACTAAAATGCCCTTTTGCTTCTCGATTATCTGCTAATTTTAAGGTGTACCAATAATCATCAGATGGAAGTGGATTGTTGGCAAAAGTTCCATCCCATCCTAAGTCAAAAGGATGAATTTGTTTTATAAGTTTTCCATATCGATCAAAGATGTAAATAGTGGCATTTCTGTTTTCGGTAGTATTTAAACCTACAATATTCCAGTAATCATTGTATCCGTCATCGTTTGGCGTAAAAAATTTTGGTGCCCCAACAACAGCCGCGGTTTTATGCACAACGCCACAATTTTTTTTGTCGTTTACATATACCTCATATATGCCAGCGCTGAGATTATCAAATGTGTTGGAGTCTTGAAAAGGTCCATATGGCGCGTTTAAACTATATTCGTAATCGCCTTTTCCAGATACAATTATTGTTATTTTATTGGAAGAGCCATCTATTAGATCTACGACATCTATACTCTCGATGTTTGCGGTATTAGATCCAGAAACTTCTATTGTTCTGGTTTTTGTACAGTTGTTGCTGTTTGTTATATTGGCAGTATACGTTCCGCTTTCATTAACATCTAGTGAATAAGAAGTGGCATCAGGTACTTTTACACCATCTTTGAACCAGGAATAAATAAAATTATTTATGGTAGAAAGTTCTATTATTCCAGCATCTAAATGTGCTTTATAGAACGGAAGGTTTTCGCAAATATTCGTAACTGCACTTGTTTCAATGTTTGGCAGTTTATTAATATGTAGTTTTATTTTACTGATTCCATAACAGTCATTTCCTTCTTCAATTCGTGCAAAAATAAATTGATCATAAGGTATTTCATTTTGATAAGCTGTTGGATTTAAAATCGAATTCTGTTCTAACAAGGCATCATTTTCGGTTGAGAAATAGGCTATGTTTTGAGAACCAGTAATCGGGATGTTGGATTTAGTTAAGTCCAATAAATGAAATCCATCTTCTATGCCATCATCGTCACAAACTGGATCAATATCGAAGGTTGATTCTGGAATTATATTTGTTTTTAAAGTTAAGTTGCTTATGCTAAAGCAATTTGTTTTTGCATTCGTAACACGAGCGAATAGTTGTTGAGGATTACTCGTGTTTTTAAACTCCGTATTAAGTGCATTAAGATTGTTTAAGGCATCGTTGTTGCTTAAAAAAAATAAAGTTTCAAGATCTGGATTGTTATTGGTTAAAACAGAATTTGCTTCTTTTAGATTAAACAAAACTAAACCATTGCTGTTTTGGTCAGTGTCGCATTGTACTAAAATTGCACTTTTTATCTCAGGAAGAGGATTTATAAAGACTTTAATTTCTTGTATTGCAACACTTGCGGTTTTATTTGAAGCTTTTATAAAAATAGATTGCTGAAAAGGTATGCTATTAGAAAATGTACCTGATAGCGGATTAGTTTCTGTTTCAGCATCATTTCTGGATAAATAATATTTTAGGGTTAGATTCTGTAGATTTTGATTCTCAAAAATACTTGCGGTTATGTCGTCTAAATTAATTTGAGCTTTTCCATCGGTTGAATTAGAATCTTGATCGTCGCATATATTTATAGTTGTTTTTGGGAAGTTTAATTTATCGCTTACTTTGATGTTAAATGAGATCCAATTGTAACAGCCCGTTTTAGTGTTGGTTATTCGGGGATAAAGGGTTTGCGGACTTGTAGTATTTTTAAAATCTGCTGGATTTTGGATTGCATTTAAATTTAATATAGCATCATTAGAGGTAGTATGGTAGGTAACAGCCATATCGGTTTGATTATCTACTATAATAGATGTATTTTTTGTTAGATCAAAACTTACAGAAGGATTAGTTTCGCCACTATAGTCTACTTTTTCTAAATCTAGTACATCTGAGTAAGGTTGAACGTTTATTCGTGGAGGATCATCAAAAGTTGCGGTTCCTGTCCATTGTATTGAAAAATTAGTGTTTCCTGAAAACCTGTCAATAACAATGTAATAGCTTTGACCTGCAGTAACTGTAAGCCAACTTACAAAGCCATTTCCTTTTTCTCCAGGCCCTTCACTAGTGTCATAATCTTGACCCGTCATTCCTGTTGTGTTATTTTGGAGTTTAGCCAAAGCGGGATTTGTTGATGAGCACCGTATGGATTGTCCTAACGAATTACATGTTGCAGTAGGCCCAAATACGAGAAAATCAAAGTCTACATCTAAACTAGTGTTCTCTGGTCTTAGTATAAAGCCTAAAGTTCCAGATGTTTTAATATAGAGTTTTAGCCATAAGCTGTTATTTTCAGCTGAAAAACAGCTGCCTTCTGAAGGAGAATATTCCGCAATTTGACCCGCACCTGTAGCACTTATGCCTTGAAAACCCGAATTGCCACAAACAAAAATAGCATCTTTACAGTCATTTTGTCCGTAAAGGTTTAAGGAGATAATTAAAAGGAACAGAAATATTTTAACTCGATTCATCTTAATAAAGTAAGATGTAAAAGTAAGAATAATGTAATTGAAATCTTAAAATACTGAACTGTTGTTGGTTGGCTGTTTTTTGTTTTTTGTTGAATTTATTTTCAAGGATGTTAAATTAAATAGCTAAATAGGTATTGATGTTAAAAAAGAAAGAATTTAAGATATTACCTTTTCAGGCTAAAGTGTCCTTTGACATTTTTTCCATTAGCAAAAAAGAGCGTAAACCAATAATCGTCTGAAGGCATTTGTCTCCCGTTAAAAATTCCGTTCCAGCCAGCTCCATTTTGATTCATTTGTTTTAGCAGATTTCCGTAACGATCAAAAATAGAAATGGTGTAATCTGGCATTTGATCAATATTTTTAATAACCCATAAATCATTGAATCCGTCTCCATTTGGAGTAAAGAAACGCGGATAATCCAAAACATATACTAAAAAAGAATTCGACAAACCACAGCCATTTTTGTCCCGAGCCTTTACATTATATATACCTGGGTTTACTTGTGTGAAAGTAGGGCTATCTTGAAAAACAGTTCCGTCTAGAGAAAATTCATAATTTCCAACACCCGTGTACTGAACTTGAATAGTATTGTCAGTTCCAGAAAAATCTTTTACATCTGCTCCAGTAATTAAAGCGGGTTCAGATAAAATTATTTTAAATTTTTTAGTTTTTTCGCAACCATTCGCATCTTTTACAGTTACCGAATAATCACCAGCGCTATTAATTAAGGTAGAATTTGTACTGCTTCCATTAGACCATGTATAACTGCTAAAGCCAGTTGCAACGGTTAGCGTCATTTCATCTCCTTTACATAAATAATGCGTTTCATCTTCAAAATTAGGAGGATCAAATGTGTGTACAATTAATTCTATTGAAGTAATATCGTAACAACTTGGACCATTTACAACACGAGCATAAATCGTCTGGCTGTTTGGAGTTGTATTTTTGAAAATATTAGGCAGCAGATTGGTTTCGGTAAGGGCATCAGAAGCAGTTAAAAAATAATTAATTGCCAAGCCTGTAGGTAAACCTGTTAAAATTTGAGGAGTCACTTCTGCATTTAAATCAAATTGATACAAACCGTCTTGCATATTGTCTCCATCGCAAGTTTCTACTGGAGATTGGTCTGGAATAGTAGAATTAGAGATGTTTAGTGTAATTTCAGCTATTTTACTACAGCCAAACGTGTTTTCAATTCGGGCAAAAATAATTTGATCTGCGCCTTTATTGGTGTATCGTTCCGGATTTGAAATTGGATTTGTTTTTGCTTGAGCATCTGCCAAAGTTTCATAATATCCCTGATTAATAATTTGAGAATCATTGTTTTTGATGAAATTGCCAGCTTTAGTCAAATCAAAAATTGAAATACCATCAGTATCATCATCACATTGAAGCAAAGAAGTATCCGTAGATGGGATTTCGGGAGCAAATTCAACAGTGATTTCTCCAACAGAAACACAAGTTGTATTGCCCAAGGTTGCCTCCACTTTATACGTTCCCGATGATGTTACGTTGTAAGAAGGAGATGTAACACCTGGAAGTTCAGAATAAGTGTTAGACGCATCTTTTTTAAACCATTTAAAAGTATAGCCTGTAGCACTCAAGTTGGTGTTCAAAACATAAGTTTCGCCATAACAAACAGGATTGTTATTGGCTACAGTTCTGTTTTCTCCAAAATTTATTTTAGTTACAAAACTGCCCGCTTCTATAAAAACAGCAGAGTTGTATTGTCTGGTTGCATCATCGGCAACGACCAATTTTAGATGGTATGTTCTGTTCGGAATTACACTTGTAGAGGCATTCATTACAATAGTTTGCCCTGCATAATTGATGGGGCTTCCATTTGCATTATAACCATTAAAGTAGTTTTCGTTTAAAGCTTCACATCCTTCTAAAGGCTGTCCATAATTGTCATTTACGGTTTCAATTTTAGGATGAACCGTTGTAGCTGACACTGCCGTAGTTGAATTAGGTAGAACGGCAAGATTTTTATATTCTTCAGAACTTCCGACTTCTTTAATTAAGAAAGCAAATCCATCTGAATAAGTGCAAGGAAAATTAGTTTGATATTCATTCGAAGCAAAAATATAATTGAAGCTTATTGAATTGGTCTGCGCTGTAAAATCAAATTCTATAAGTGTTGCTTGCGTGCTATTTGTAATTCCTAAAGCTTCATTAAGATCTGCGTCACCATTCCAACCTAAAATCCTTACTCCTTTGGAATCTTGTTTGTAAAACGGTCCTTCTGCATTTTTGCTAGGCGAAGTAGCCAAAACAATTCCTCCTGAAAAAGGAAAATTGGCACCAGCTGTAAAGGAACCGTAACTCTGTCCACTTAGATTCGGGTTTCCTGATGCCGTTACACTTTCTACATCAATACAAGAACTATTTATTAAAACATTTTGAATTAAATCTGTTGGAGTTGCTGTATCAGTTACAGAAATATTCTGCCCACTGATTTTATGGAAAAAACAGCACAAAATTAGAATTAGAAATGTTCTTAGTTGACTCATAGTAGCAAATATACTACAAATCTCTATTTTTTAATAGTTTGTAAGAAAAATATATAAATACAAAAGTCCAAGCTAAAACGATTAAAACAGCAGTATAATCTACATTGAAATTGCCTTCTGTTTCGATTCCCATTTGAGTGCCAATATTTTTAATTACCGATAATCTTGGTCCAGGATTAACGATTAGATTTGACATTGATTCTAAAGGTAAAAACTGCGTGATTTTTTCATCAGTATCGCTGTTTGGGAAAATTTTAAAAGCTAAAGTGCCTCTTATAATTGCTTCAATGATGCTCCAAACTAATAGAAAACCAAGGGCGAAAGCAGAACGTTTTACTAAAATTCCTAAAAACAAACAGAACGAAAAAAATCCGGTCAACTTTACAAAAAAGGCTAAAAGATAATCTAAGTCAGAAAAAATAATTCCAAATTCGGTATAAGATGAAAAAGAGAATCCTAGAAGCAAGCTCATAACAAAAACGAAAACCGTAGATCCAAAAGCAAATAAAACTACAGTTAAAAACTTGGATAAAATAAATTCTTTTTTGCTTAAACCATCAATTAGATTTTGTTTTAAAGTTCCGTAGCTATATTCATTCGCCATCATAGAAACAATTACAATAGCTAAAAAGAATTTAAGCCACGCAGCAACATACGTATTGAAATGCCAGATAAAAGGAAAATTGAAGATTCCCATTTCTGCCAAATGAAATTTGAAAGGGCCTATATCAAATTTTATTGCAGCGATTAAGGCTATAAAAGAAAGTAATACAAAGTAACTTAAGGTTAATATACGGCTGGCTTTGTTCATCCAGATTTTTTGAAGTTCTATAGAGAGAAGTCTTTTCATGGTTTAGTTTTTTTGAGCGATGGCGTTTTTGGTTAATTCTAAAAATTGAGCTTCTAAACTGTTTTTACGTTTTACTAAATGGCTTAAAACAATGTTTTTAGAAAATAAAAATTGGTTTAACTCTGAGGCAGATAAGTTAGAATTTAAGTAAACTAAAATTTTCCCCTCTTCTTCAGTAATTCTATCAATAGCAGGATGTTCTGATAAAACCGTTTTTAAAACTAAATTATCTTCGGCTTGCAATTCAAAGAAACCTTCGTTAGAAGACATTCCGTCAACAGGGCCAGAATATAAAACTTCGCCTTTTCTTAAAACAATTACTTGCGAGCAAACTTTTTCTACTTCGTCCAATAAATGAGAGGCCAATAAAATAGTAGTTCCTTGCGATGCAATTTTTTTAATGATATCTCGAATCTGATGAATTCCCTGAGGATCTAGTCCGTTCGTTGGTTCATCTAAAATTAAAATTTCAGGATCGTTTAAAAGTGCCGATGCAATTGCCAGACGCTGTTTCATTCCTAAAGAAAAAGTGCTGAATTTGCTGTCTTTTCTTTCGATTAAACCTACTAATTCCAGTTTTTCATTAACTTTAGAATAGTTTATATTTTTGATTTTGCAAACCAATTGGAGGTTTTGCTCGGCCGTCATGTACGGATAAAAATTGGGCCTTTCTATAATTGCACCCACTTTTTTTAAAGCATCATGCGTTTCTACATTGCCATCAAACCAGCGATAATTGCCAGAAGACTTATTAACAACATTTAAAACAATTCCTAATGTAGTCGATTTTCCGCTGCCGTTTGGCCCTAGAATGCCATAAACTCGACCTTTTTGTATTTGAAAAGATACATTTTTCAAAGCCTGAATTCGGCCGTATCTTTTACTTAAATTCTCAATGGTTAATATGGTTTCCAAATTTTTCTGGTTTTAGTTTTTAGTATGACGAGTCAAGTTGATTTTTGTTACTTTAAACTCTAACTTTAAATCGTATTGATGTAAATTTGTAATAAAGATATTCAAAATGAGCGAGCCTTTAATGGTTTTAAAAAAACCGTCTTACCCTTTAACACAGCCACTTTTAAGCTATTTAGAACGATATGAGCGTATTTCTAAAGTTTCTGTGTTTTATGATGACTTGCTTCGTTTTTCGGGTTCTATAAATGTTTATGACAAATACGATAATGATACGCTCTGGATTCGGGTGTATTATGGTGAATTTGAGCGCAATGAAATTGATTTAAATCTAAAAAAAATATATTCGCTTCTGCATTCTGATGGAAATAGCGAAATCATTCAATTTCTGAATGTCGATGCAATTGATTATTGCACTTTCGGAAATTCGAAGCCTTTTAGAATTAAAGTTCGAAATATTCTCAATGACAACTATGTTCATTTTTACATCAAAAAAGCAGATGCTTCACGTATTTACGGATTAGAATTGGAAGATATTCTTTCGCCAGATAAAATCAATTTTTTGGTATATAAAGACACCTTGATCGAAGAGCATATTATCGGAATTCCAGGCGATGTTTTTATGGATACACTTTTGGATAAATGTAGCGAAATGGAAAAAGCGCAGATTGCAAAAGAATTTGTAAAATTTAACGAACGCTGTATGATTCGTCTTTTGGGAGATATGCGCGCTTACAATTATGTAATTGTTCCAATTCACGATTTTGATCAGGTTGTTTATAAAATTCGTCCAATCGATTTTGATCAGCAATGTTACGAAGGGAATTTTAAAGTTTATCGCCCACAGTTTTTTAAAGAAAATTTCCCAATGATCCAGTTGATTAAAGAGAAATTAGAAGAACGTTCCATTATTCAGTATAAAGATGAGGAAAGAGCGATTTTAGCAAAACGTATTCATTCTGCCGAAACCAGAATAAAAAAATTACTGAATATAATGTGTCACGATACCATTTCGACGCATGAACATCTGACGCAGTTAAAAATGGAATTGTATCGTTATACAAACGATATGAAATTTAAAAATGCAAAATCGATGGGACACGTTATGCAAGCCGCGTTTGAATTTATTACACGTAATTTTAAAAACACTAACTTAGTTTAGAATTACTCGTGTGATCCCTTCGTTCTTCAGGATGACAAAAAAAATAAAAAATAATATTATGAAAAAATCTTTTTTAGTAGCCGTTTCTATAGTTTTATTGGCGTGTCAACAGCAGTCAGATAGCAAATTAAAAGAACTTTATACACTTCCGAAAAAATTAAAAGAAGTTTCGGGAATTACTTATTTTCCTGAAAGTAATTTGCTTTACACTTTAGAAGATAGCGGAAATAAAAATGCTATTTACGCCCTTGATTCTAAAGGAAAATTGGCTAAAACAATCACGATTTCTAACGCTACAAATGTCGATTGGGAAGATATTACAAAAGACAAATCTGGGAATATTTATATCGGAGATTTCGGAAACAATGATAACGAAAGAAGAGATTTGTGTATTTATAAAGTCGCAAAAAATCAATTGAATAATGATTTGGCCAAAGCCAAATATAAAATTTCATTCTCCTATCCAGAACAAAAAGAATTTCCGCCAAAGAAAAAAGAAATGTTCTACGACGTTGAAGGTTTCTTTGAACATGGAGGTTATTTTTATCTATTTACCAAAAACAGAAGTAAAGGTTTTGACGGAACGGCTTTTATCTATAAAATAAAAAATGCTACAGGAACTCAGAAAGCCGTAAAAATAGGCGAATTTAAAACGTGCAGCAATTACAATCATTGCGTGCTGACAAGCGCAACAATAAGTCCAGACGGGAAAAAAGTGGCTTTATTAAGTCATGATAAAGTACTTTTATTTAAAGATTTTAAAGGAGATTTATTCCATAAAGGGACTCATACAGAACTCAATCTAAATCACTTCTCGCAAAAAGAAGCCATCGTTTTTAAAGACAACAATACTTTATTAATCGCCGACGAAAAAACAAATAAAATAGGAGGGAATGTTTATGAGTTTAGACTCTAAGATTCTAAGATTCTGAGATGCTAAGATACTAAGGTTCTAAGTTTTTCGAAAAAAAGTTAGCCACGAATACTTTAATTAAAATTCGTGAATTCGTGGCTATTTTTTTTAAACTCAGAGCTAAAAAACTTAGAACCTTAGCATCTCAAAACCTTAGCATCTTTTTTAAAAGCTATATGCCGCTCCAAAAATCACCCTTCCAATTTCGTCAGGAGATTTAAAATAAGAAATTCTGGCTGTGATAACATTTATGGCATTCAGCCAAAGTCCGCCGCCGTAATCGTGGTGCCATTTTTTAGAATCTTCGCCATCAAGCCAAACTCTTCCGTAGTCGAAACCACCTAAAATTCCATAAGTAAAAGGAACGATCGTTTTACGGATTTTTCCAATACTTAAGCGTAAATCTGAACTTTGAGAGAAATACGAACTTCCTAAGAAACGCTCATTTCTAAAACCTCGTAAATCGGTATCACCACCAAGAGAAGCACCTTGATAGAATTCGTAATTATTATTGAAAATAGCCTTTCCTTTTACGTAAGTAGCCAATATCAATTTTCCGTTGTGATCAATCTTGTGTGTAAAACCTAAGAAACTCTCCAGAGTAGGAAAATTTTTCTTAGTATCATCCAAATTCGTTGTCCAAGTGGCAGCAACCATAAAGGCCATACCTAAAGTTGGTTTTGCAGCAAAATCTGAATTTTTAAAAAGGTATTTAACCTTTAAACTTCCGAAATTCTGACTATTAAATACATCAGGATTTACGATTCCAGGAATATTAATATATCGGTTTTCGGTTTCTTCAACAGTCATTCTCTGAAAAATGGGCTGTATGCTAAATTCGCTTCCATATCTTCCAACGTGTCTTATGGCTGTAGAAGCATTAAATTTTCTGATTCGGACACGATTGTAATCCATTCCTAGATCGTCATCGTATTTCGATTCATTTCCATAACCAAAATAGTTCATGGCAAAGTTTGGAGTCGTATATAAAGATTCCACATCTATAACCCATTTTCCTAATAAACCTGGGAAATGTGCTGCATAATTAAATTCTAAACCACCGGTAGCGAAATAGTAAAAAGCATTAAAAATATGTCTTTGCGTGTAAGGATTTTGTTTAAAATTATTGACTGTATAATTTAAGTTTACGCCCATTTTCACACCATCATCAGGATTATATCCAATGTTCGGAAGTCCTGCAATTACATTGTACTTAGGTTTTTCGTAGTTATACAAATTAACATCATAGTCATCTGTCAGTTGCGTTTGTGCCTTTGAATCTAAGTTATAAGTGTTTTCTTTTGACTTGAAATCGTAAACAATCACTTTTCTACCATTTTCAATGTTATAAGTGTCATTGTTTTGACCTCCAATCAAACGAATTTTAATGCTTGATTTTTCTTCCCCCTTAACTTCAAAAACATCATTATCGTCTAGTCCGTAAATCCAAAGATTTTTTGTTTTATCATCTGTTACATTTTTAGTGTAAAGCAATTCATCGCCTTCTTTTTTAATTCTGAAAACCTGAATTTCAATTCCTTTTTTTACATTATGGTTTAAAACAAATTTGTCTTTTTTGTCTGTTCCAGCAATCATAACGGTTTTGCTTAAAACATCAGAATATCTGCGAGCATACTTTTGAAGATCTCTTTTTCTGCTTTTTAGTTTTGCTTTTATTTCATCGACCGTTTCATCCTGAACTTCTTTAGGCATATTTTTGAAAGCCTCATCAATATCTGTATCTGTCAAGCTTTCCTGAATGTATTTAGCCTGTTCAACCCAATCTTTTTCTTGAGCAGTTTTTAGAAATGCCAAATCCATCGGATAAGGTTCTCTTCCTAGCCATTTTACATTGATTCTGTCACCTTTAAAAGAACGCATATGACGAAGCGGAGGCATATTCATGATAAGCGAAAGCAAAGCGCCATCGTATTTTACAAAAGCCTGATCACGATCTCTCGGAATTGGTCTATAAATTACTTTTCCATCTTCTTTATATTCAGCCCAACGCCATTGATCGCTGTGTCTGTCCCAATCTCCTAGAAGGATATCAAATAAACGTGCTTTTATATATTCTTTTTCATCAACGCCATATTTTTCATCTTTATGAAGATTAAGCATCATATCATCAGTTCCAATGATGTTGCTTGGTTTGCCGAAATTTTTTCCGTCCAAATGATTGTCAGCCGGTCTTTCTTCTACCATATATAACTGATCTCCAAAACTGGCATTAAATTCACCCAAACCATTTTGTTTCGGAATATAATATAAAATCGGATTGGTATGTCTCAAACCAATTTGATCAGACATGCTCCCAATTGCAAAAGAAGAATAAGGGTGAGAAGTTGTATAAAAATCAAATAAGAAATCTTCTGCGTATGTTTTTTGAAAATCATTTACCACATATTGATCTTTAAAAGCTACTGATTGTAAAAATACAGTGGCACTTTTTTTCATTGCACGCATTACATATTCACGCCCTTTAGGATCAGACATTCTTAAGGAAACCGATTGATGTCCGCCGCCTTCGCGAATTGGTTTCAAGCCACCTTTTAAAGTATCAACCGTTGCTGTTGTGGCTTCAATTGGCATACTATAATATTTTCTGTAATGTTGTCCAAATAAAAATCTGTGAAACACACCTTTTTGAGTCATTTTTGGAGAATAAATCGAAGTGGTCACCGTAGCAGGAAATTTATTCGGAATATCTGAAGCCCAGTTAATTTCTTTGGCTTTTATAATTTCGCGTTCAAAAAGTAGCTTCTCTTTATTGTTTTCATTTCCATAATACGAGACCTTAGCATCGCCACTTTTAAACATTGTTAAGACCGCATAACCATTTCCTCCATATGAAAAATCATAAGGATTAATGGCTCTTGCTGCTTCAGATTTTGATCCTGCACCACTAATGATCTGCTGAATGTTTTCTTTGCTGATATATTGCAGATTGTGATCGTGTCCAGAAACTACAATGACATTTTTCTGCTTTTGCAAAAGTGTTTTTATTCTTTTAGCATAAATAGTATATTGCTTATTTTGAATATCCTGTGGACTAACGCCAGATGTTTTTCGAACTAAATTAATAAAAGAACCAATTACTGGAAGCGGAATTTTTTGTTCTAGAGGGAATAATTGTTTTTCTAATGAAAATTGTCCGCCATGGGTTCCGTTGCTTAATAATGGATGATGAATAGCTAAGACAACTGTCTTTTCTTGATTTTTGTTTAAAAGGCTTTCTAATTCTTCAAAAAATGCTTCTCTAGTTTTAATTTCACAATTATCATTTATGGTTGGGTGATCGTTCCAATCTTCCAAAAACCATTCACTATCAACAGCTATCAAAGTAGTAACGCTATCAATTTTTACATCTTCAATTGGGCATGATTTTCTCGGAAGAAATCCTTTTTTGTCATTCAAATATTTCGTGACAAAATCGGCTTGACGTTCTAAACCTTTAATTCCACTGTACCAATCATGATTTCCGGGAATTACAATTGTTCTTCCTTTAAAACCTTCCGTTAATTTTAATTGATTCGTTAGTTTTGTTTCTGCTAAAGCCTTGTCTTCAGGGTTTTTGTTACCCGGAAAACCTTTGGGGTAAATGTTATCTCCCAAGAAAAGAAGTGTCGATTTTTTATTTGCTTTCTTCAGTTTTTGGTGCAAAAGTTCGAGCGTTTGTTGCGCTTGTCCTTCATCGGCATTTCCAGCATCTCCAACAAGAAAAAATGTATGTGCAATTTTTATAGTGTCAGTTGCGTTTTCTGTTTCGTTGGCACTAACGTTTTTCCCGTACTGCGGTTTACGCGTAGAACAAGAGTAAACGATAAATAGGGCCATAATTGCCAAAGAAAAGTTTTTAATCTTGGCAATAAAATGATTATCCAAAAACAATTTCATAATTTAGTGGTATAAAAATATTCTTTATGAATCTAATAGAACAATCCGAAGATTTTGTCGGTAATTTACTCAAAGATAAACTTTCTAATCTATATTCTTACCATAATTTTAATCATACTTTTACGGTGGTTACAGCGGTAAAAGAACTTTGTAAAAAAGAAGATGTAGAAGGCGAGGACAAAGAAGCGCTTTTGGTTGCTGCATGGTTTCACGACACTGGATATATAGAAGGATATGAAAATCATGAGCAGAAAAGCACTGAAATTGCAGCAGATTTTTTGCGTAAAAAAGGAAAATCGGAAGAATTTATTGCGCTTGTTTCAAGTTTAATTTTAGCGACAGTTAAAGAATATGAACCTAAAACGCATCTTGAAAAAATTATAAGAGATGCAGATTACGCGCATTTAATGGGAGCGGAATATGCTACAACTTGCGAATTATTGCGTCTGGAATTGAAAAATGCAGGAATAGTTAGTTTTTCTAATGCCGAATGGACAAGAGAAAATTTAAATTTCTTGTTGAATAAACATAGGTTTTATACCGATTACGCTTTAAGAAAATGGCAACCTTTGAAAGAAAAAAATCTATTAATGATTCAGAAAAAAATCAATAAGCAGGAATTGAAAGCGGCCGCTGCGCTTGAGGAAGAAAATAAAAAGAAAGAAAAAGCTGAAAAAGCTGAAAAACCAGACCGCGGAATTGATACTCTGTTTCGTGTGACTCTCGGAAATCATACTCGTCTAAGCGGTATTGCAGATAGTAAAGCCAATATATTATTGTCGGTAAATGCGATTATTATTTCGATTGCCTTATCTTCTATTATTCCAAAATTAGACAGTCCAAAAAATGCACATTTAGTTGTCCCTACTTTTATTATGCTGATGTCTAGTGTAATTACTATTATTTTTGCCATTCTTTCTACGCGTCCAAAAGTAACTTCTGGATTTTTTACAAGAGACGATGTGGAGGCTAAAAAAGTGAATTTAATGTTTTTTGGAAATTTCTATAAAATGCCTCTTGAAGATTACGATTGGGCAATGAATGAAATGATGAAAGACCGTGATTATTTGTACTCAACCATGATTAAAGATTTGTATTATCTAGGATTGGTTTTACAGCGAAAATATAATTTACTCCGAATTGCGTATAACTTTTTCATGTTCGGAATCATCATAACGGTAATCGCGTTTGTGATTGCTTTTAAATCAATCTAGATTTAGACAACTTTGTCAAAGTTTCAAACTTTGACAAAGTTTTTTTATATAGAAATATTTTAAACACATAGAAACATAGTTTTTTCTTATCTACGAAGAATAAAGAAAGAAACTAGTTTCTCACATAGCTATGTGAATTGATGTAAGTGAAACGTTTTTTTAAGTTTCAAAATCTATGTTTCTATGTGTTTAAAAACAAAAAAAGCTCAACTATTTAGTTGAGCTCATCTAATAAATCTTGATAGGTTATTTTTTTAACCCCTGGATCTGCATTATTATTGATTACTTTAACACGAATAGCTCTCAAACCTGAAACTCCCTGAAGATCTTCAACTTCAAATTGTTCAATAGAAGGCTCAAGAATTTTCTTGTGCTGTAAATATTTAATGTATTTTAAATATTCTGCTTCTTCGCTATTTTGAGAATATACAATTGTAATTTTCTCTTTCTCAGTAATTCTTTCGTTTGTTCCTTTAATATGCGATTTGTCAATTCGTTTTTTAACGACTTCGTATCTGGCATTATAAGTTCCATCAACATCAAAACGTTTTTCATCCATTCTAAAACGGATTGAAAGGGCAGAACTGAAAACCAAAATCAACGAAGTAACATCCAATTCGTATGGTAATGAAGTTTTAAGGTCATGATGTTCCAATTCCATTTCGCATAAAGTCTGCAATTGCCATAAACGAAGATTATGCAGATACATGATATCGAATGGTTTAGTTGGCGAAATTGAAGCTCCAATATACAAATTATGCTCTACACCATCTGTTTTAAAACGTTCGTAATAATGCGGATAAATCTGTTGTGCTTCAACTTGTTTTCTGTCTAAAACAGTTGCCAATCTTTTATTGATAATCGACATTGCATTGTCGAACTTTTTTCTTTCGTGGTAAAACATTCCAGTTTTTTCGTCCAGTTTTTCAAAGTACAATTTTTCCAGCTTTTCGCTTTTCGCATTGCTTTTAGTATTTTTTAAAATCGGATGAATTTCTTCTTCAATATAACGCTGAACATGTTGTTCTGTATCTGCTTTTAAAGGAAAATCCAGTTCGCTTCTAAGCGATTCAAGTTCAAATTTTCTCTGTTCCAAAAGAACAAGATTCGAATTAGATTCTTGATTATCAAAGATCTCCAAAAGAGCTGTAAGCTGACTTTTTAAATCAATTTTTACAGTTTCATTTCGATGTTCAGACGAACCTTTAATATCAATCTGGCCATACAACGGATATACATTTTTAAAAACAATTTCTTTAAAAATATAATCTTTAGTATGATTCATATTCTGAAAGTAATTTTGTGATTCCCTTTTAAATTTCCAGTAAACGCTAGGGTGAATTGTAGTATATTCTCGCTGAATAATCGCTTCGATCTGGTGCTGCATATCAGTATTGTAACGATCAATTGTGTCAGTTAAATAGGGAAGAACCAAATCTAGTTTTGTAGCATTTACGCTATTTAAATCTCTCGGATTTTCAGAAATCAATTCGACAACACCTAATAAATGTCCGCTTTTGATGACTGGTGCAAAAATACAGCTCTGAATTCCTTGTTTTAGTAAATGTTCGCCCAGTCTTTTATTGGTTTGTTCTTCAGTGAATTTGCTGACATTAGAAATAACAAAAGGCTCTTGATTGTCTAATAGATTTTCGAACGAGCATCCGAAAAAAGCATTTTTACAATCAACTTCCTGATCTGAAGAAAGTAAAAAGCTTTTGAGTTGGTTTTCGTATTTCGCAGGTCGCATAAATTTCTCTTCCTCGGGATTGTAAATAATGAATCCAACTTTCAAGTTTGGAAGATTAAAAATCGATTGGAAAATATTAGAAACCTCCTCACCAGTTGTCACTGTTTTTGGACCAGGCTTCAAGAGATTACTTTTCAATATAGAAATAGCACTTTCGGTCGTTGCATCAAACAAAGAAACAATACCAAAACCTCTTAAAATCCAGCTTCCTTTAGGAAATTTAGATTTCCATAAATCAATATCGTTGTAATTATCTATTAATTGATCGATATCTTCTTGAGTTAAAGGAATAGCGTTTTCAGTAGGAATAATTTCCATGAAATCGGCATTGTACAAAATGCGGTAATGTTTTTCAACGCCATTTTCATCTGGAATATCGTAGAAAAATGGCTGATTGAAGTCAATATGCTGTTTGTAATAGTTGCTTAAAATTAAACAGCAGTTATTGATGTAAAATTGATGTTCGCTAAAATCACGAATTTCCATATAAAATTCGTCTCCCGCATTTTTCAAGATTTTCTTGAAGCGCTCCGTATAATTGAAGGAGATATTTTGAAACGGAATTGTTACCGCTTTTATTTCGTTGTGCGTCAATGCAGTCGGAAATAAATCGGCTAATATATTTTTAATTAAAGCTTCATTGTTTTTGATAACCGAATAATCCTGGATTCCAGTCCTAAGTTCCGGAATTAATTCAATCTGTTCTAAAATCGCTTTGGCATAGTTTGACCTGTAATCAACATTTGATTGCGCAATTTCTTCAAAAGATTCAATTAGCTTGTGAAATGAAATTATAGTGGTAAAAGGACTTTCTTTAAAAAATTGAATATCCATCTGAGTTATTTTTTAATGCAAAATTAAGGATAAATTAAGAATACTCGACATTTTTCGATTTCTTTCCTCTATAGTTAAATAGTTGTTTTCCTTAGAATTAAAGGGTTTCGGGAAGTGCTTTTTTATTTTAACTAAAAATTAACATTATTAATAACGGAACGATCATTCCGTTATTATATCTTTGTACTGTAATAATTGAATAATCAATAACTTAAAAACAGATAAAAATGAAAAGTTTAGAAAACAAAGTAGCAATCGTGACAGGTGGTAATAGTGGAATCGGATATGCAGCGGCAGCCGATTTAGTATCAAAAGGAGCAAAAGTAATTGTAACAGGTAGAAACAAAGAAGCTTTAGCGAAAGCGGAAACAGAATTGAATGTTACAGGAATTGTAGCCGATCAATCTGATTTAAAATCAATTGATAATTTGGTTGAAGAAGTAAAAGCAAAATTCGGAAAAGTAGATATTTTATTCTTGAATGCAGGAATAGCAGCTTTTGCGCCTCTAGATTCAGCTTCAGAAGACCATTACGATAGTATTATGAATGTGAACGTAAAAGGAGTTTTTTTTACCGTTCAAAAAGTATTGCCAATTTTAAACGATGGAGGTTCAATTATCTTTAATACTTCTGTAAATGCTCATGTCGGAATGCCAAATTCTAGTGTTTATGCCGCAAGTAAAGCTGCTGTATTATCTTTAAATAAAGTTTTTGCTGTAGAATTGGCTTCAAGAAAAATTAGAGTAAACGCAGTTTCTCCTGGTCCAATTGAAACACCATTGTACGGAAAAGTTGGTTTAGAAAAAGAAGAAGTAGAAGGATTAGGATCTGCTTTAGGGGAGAAAATTTTATTAAAACGTTTTGGACAAGCTGCAGAAGTTGCAAAAACAGTTAGTTTCCTAGCTTCAGAGGATGCTTCCTTTATAACTGGATCTGAAATTGTGGTTGATGGTGGACTTATTGTAAATACTGTATTATAATTTTTTTGACTAATTCAGGAACGATTGTTCCGTATTTTTGTATCTTTGTAAATGAATTTAATTGGAATGTCATGGCTAGAACAAAAGAATTTAATGAAGATCAGGCTTTAGATAAAGCAATAGAAATTTTTTGGCACAAAGGTTACAACGGAACTTCGGCTCAGGATTTGGTAACTCACTTAGGTTTGAGCCGTTCTAGTTTGTATGATACTTTTGGCGATAAGCAACAATTGTTTACAAAGTCGTTGCAGCGTTATCAAGAGCAAGCGCAAAATTCCGTTAAAGAGCTTTTGGAAAAATCTGAAAATGTTAAAGAAACATTACAGGCTATTTTTAAGCAAGCTGTTATCGAAAGTTTGGAAGACCGAATTACAAAAGGCTGTTTTATGGTTAACTCGTCTGTAGAATTGGCTATGCACGATGAAGAAATTGCTAAAATTGTAAAAAGCAACAGCCAAACTATGGAAGAAGTTTTTACAAACGCTGTTAAAAAAGGGCAGGAGGCTGGACATATTTCCAAACAGCTGGAGGCAAAAGTTTTGGCCCGATTTATCTTTAATAATTATTCGGGAATTCGAGTTTGGGCTCGTGCTGGAGAAAGAAACAAACAAGTTTACGATGATATTGTAAAAGCCGTATTTTCGGTTTTATAACATTAAAATTCAAGACAATAAAAAAACGGCAATTACATTTGTAACTGCCGTTTTCTGTATTAATAAGTAAGTAATAGAAAATGAAAACTTCTTAGCTTTTTTCTTCTTTGTTGAAGTAAACTAAGTAGTAATACATTTGTTTTTCTTCATCCCAGCCTTTTTCAACAAATTTTTCTGCGCTTTCAGGATTAATAAAATCCATTTTAATCTGAATATGAGTATCCAAATTAATTACATTTTTAATCGATTTTCTAGCGTCAGAAACTGCTGCGTTGGCAATTGGGAATGAGGTAACATCTTCGATGCTGTATTTTTCTCCTTTATCAACTTTATAGTTTTTAAATTCAGGGATCAAATCAGGATTATCAATTACTTCATTCAAGAAATTCTGTTCTTCAAACTGATCATTTTTAGCGAAATAATTCACAGATCGGTTCATAAACATTACTTCCTCTTTCTTGTCTTCTGCTGGCAAAACCACGTCTTTTGCGAAGTTTTGACAGAATTTCAAATATTTTTTAGTGATGAAATTTTCATCTTCAAAAGCATCAACAGATAAAAAGTGCTCTAACCAGTAACGTGCATCATAACGGTTACTGTCTACAGTCAGGATTTTGTATCCTTCTTCTTTTTTGTAGTTGAAAATCAAGCATCCTTTATCTAATTTATTCAGGTTGATTCCCTGTTGTAAAATCATCTCAAGGTTACTATTATTTTCTTCAAACTGTAAAAAGTCTGCTTGCAACTCACTTTTAAAAATTCCGATTGCATCAACAACATTGTTGTCAATACTTAAGTTTGTCAAATAGGTTACATAAACCTCTCCGTTTTTAATGTGCGGGTGATTTGACTGCTCGTATAAATGTTTTGTGATGTTTTTAGAAACTTCATGAACATTTGACGGATTTGCAAAAATCTCAGTTGCATACTTAAACATGTCGTTGTAGTCCAAGTCCACTTCGTGTGCAAACTGATAATAGTTTTCTTCTTTTTCTCTAAAAGGCTTAAAAAAGAATTCTTTAATCAAAGGAACAATCTCATCATTTAAGTTGAATGGTTGCTCTGATAAAAAAATAGCTTCGTTACGACTTTTGTTTCCAACGCGGTGTATGGAAAGGGTGTCGATGTGGGTATTGAATAAGTTGATCATTTTTTTTGAGTTGCTGAGATTCTAAGTTTCTAAGATACTAAGTTTTTAATTGCTGTCTTTTAATTTTCTAATTAATGACGCTAACATTCTTTCGATCTCTCGACTATCCTCATATAAAAGGTTAAATTCTTCTTCGTTTATATAAATTATATTTTTTGCGATTTCAAGTTGGGTCTGCATTTCAAATAAAGAGCCGAGAGAAATATATAAAAATCGTAAAAAATCTTTATTGCTTTCTCTTCCAGATCCTTCTGCAATATTACTTGGAATTGATACTGAACTTCGACGTATTTGTGAAGTTAATCCAAAAGTTTCTTCTTTTGGGAAAGTTCTTGTTACTTTATAAATTTTTGTAACTAAGGAAATTGATTTCTGCCAGACCAAAATTTTTCTAAAATGACTCATTGTCTTATTTTTTAATTAACATTAAAAATAAGAAAAATCTTTCAAAATAAAAAACTCAGAATCTTAGAGTCTCAGCATCTTAGCAACTAAACGTTAGTTCCAATTCTCCTCAAATCCATAATCTTCGAAGCTGTCATCGCCTTCGAACATGTCAAGATCGTCTTCGTCTAGATCGTCTTCAAATTCTCCGTAGATATCATCATGCATGTCATCAGCTTCAAAGTTTTTTTCGATAGCGTCTGCTGGCATTTCACCATGAGAAAACAAAGTTTCTGGGTAAGTAACTCCAACTTGTTCATCTTCAACGGCAGCCAATTCAACTAAGAAAGTCCACATACTGATGAAGTCATAAACGTAGATAATTTTAGTATTGTCTTCGTCTAAAATACTTGATAACGGATAATCGTTCATGGTTCTTATTTCGCCAGGAACATCTCCTGTATCGAAAAGCGGAATTTCATCTTCTTGATTCCAAGTATCATCACAAGTATAAAATGAAGCCACTTCTGATCCGTCAAAGCCAAAAGAGTTGAAGATTGCATTGTGTAAATCCTCAAGAGTGTCTTCCTCAAGAATAGCAATGTCTCTAAAAATATCTTCTTCGGCGTCTAGAATAACTCTAAATTTATAAACCATAATCTTTGTTTTTATTGAGAGGTCAAAGGTAAAATATAAAAAACGAAATACGAATTGTGAATTACGATTTGTTGAAAAGATTTTTCGAAGGAAATAATGAAGTTCGAAATACGATTGTCATCCTGAGCGAAGTCGAAGGCTCTCAAAGTGGAATGTGGCTTCGACTTCGCTCAGCCTGACAAACAGAACTCAAAAAAACTATTTTCTCGCCAGTCTTTTTCTAATTTTATGATAATGTTTGTGATAGGTGCTGTGGCTTGGATAACTTCTGCTTGAAGTCATATTATTAAAAATCAAAGCCGTGAAAAGCAATATCATAACTCCTGTAAAAACGGGAGAAAGCACATAAATATAACCTAAGGCTTTTACTTTTTCTGTTCCGATAACTGCGATTAAAGCTGTTGCTCCTCCAGGCGGGTGAAGCGTTTTAGTAATCTGCATTAAAATAATGGCGATTGAAACCGCTAAAGGCGCTGCAATCCACATAATGTCTGGAACCAGTTTATTGACCGTAACGCCTACAAGAGCCGAAATTACATGCCCGCCAACTAAATTTCGCGGCTGAGAGAACGGACTCTGAATAATTCCGTAAACTAAAACACTCGATGCTCCAAAAGAACCAATTAAATAAACGGCATCAGGCCCAGAAAAATGTATTGATTGTACATAAGCTAAAATCCCAATTCCGACAAAAGAACCTAAAAATGACCAAAAGTGTTCTTTATAATCAATTAAAGTTTCTTTGTAAAGAATGTAACGTGTTTTGCGATAGCTTCTTTTTATTTTTTCAGTTGGCATTATTGTGGTATTATATTTTATTCGTTATGTTTTTAAATATACTTTGCTGTATGTTTTTAATCTCCAGATTATTATTAGTCTGAAATTATTTAACTAAACTTGGAGAATAACTATAAACGGTATACGGATAAATTGTTTTTGCAGTGTATTTTGAAATTAAACAAACTACAAGAATTGGGAAAAACAAAGTATAATCGTTTGTTAATCCGCAAACCAAGAATATCGCGGTGAAAGGTGCGTGAATACTTGCACTAAGAACTGCAGCCATTCCGATAATCATAAAGTTAACCGGAATTACATTTACATGGAAAAAACTGTTTAAAGTTGAAGCCAATAATAATCCTAAAAATGCTCCGATGAATAAACTTGGAGCAAAAACACCTCCGTCACCTCCAGAAGCCAATGTTATCGAGGTAACAATTGGTTTTAGAATTAAAATTCCGATAAATGTTAGAGCCAAAGTTATAGTCAATTGGGTTTGAGGTGCATTTCCAAAAATTCCTTTAATGGCGTGATAACCTTCTCCATATAATTGAGGGAAAAAGAATAAGGAAATACTTAAAACTGCTGAACCTAAAATGATTTTGTAATAATGTGTGTCGATTTTACCAAATTGTGATTTGAAGAATAAGACACAACGTGTTAGGTAAACCGAATTCATTCCAGCTAAAATTCCTAAAAGAATGAAATACGGAATCGCTTTTAAATTCCAAGTTGCAATTGAAACGGCAAATAAAGGTTCTTCTTTTAAAATCGTTAATAAACCAAATGCAATAGAAACTGCAATTAAATTTGAAATGATAAATGCACGACTTACTTTTCTAGAAATAACTTCAAAAGCAAATAAAACTCCCGCAATCGGACTGCTGAAAAGTGCCGTAACTCCTGCTGCAACTCCCGCACAGATTAATTCTGTTTTGTATTGACGGAAAACATTTTCTTTTTCATGAGCAACAGATCCAATAGTTGCTGTAGCGACAACGGTAGAAACTTCGATTCCTGTAGAACCTCCAAAAATAACCGTTAGTAATCCGTTTATGAAATGTGATGGAATTTTATAAGAAGGAAGATTTTTAGATTTTGATGCGGTGCTTTCAAAAACTTCTTTTATTCCTTTGTTTTCTTTTTTCTTAAAAAGATATTGTCTCAAGAAATAAATTACCGACAATCCGAAAACTGGAAATATGATATAAAAAATGGGATGAACCGAAACTTCGTGAAAGAAGATTTCTTCGTAGTATTCTGTTATTTTTTTTAGTGAAATTCCGAGAAAGGCAGAAAGAAAGCCAATTAAGATAGAAACAATAACTAATTTTCGGAGTTTAATGAATTGATGATTTTTTTTGATTTGCGCCGTTTTGTTCATCATTATAAGTTTGAGAATTCCGCATTTTTTTTTCTGCGGATTACAAAATTAAGCATCAAATTCGGTTTTTTCTAGAAAATGTTCATTTTAGTGTGTTAAAATCGATATAAACAGGAAAATTCTTTCGTAAAAAAGAGACAAAGTTACAGAGGAGCAAAGAGACAAAGTTTTATGCGGAGGCATTAAATATTTGATTTCGCACGATGAAATTTGAATTGCCTCCAACTTTAATAGGAGGTTGAAAATAAAAGAGAGAAGGGCTTTAGCCAAATACGTTTTGTTTGGCTAAAGCCCTTTTGGGACTATAATTTATTCATGCAACTAAAGCTGGACTCAATTCAAAAGAATATTACTATAAAACTTTGTCCCTTTGTAACTCTGTTAGTTTGTCCCTCTCATTTATCTCTCATAAAACTCAATTGGCAATAAATCAGGATCTGCAATAAAAGTAAAACGTTTTTCAGTTGTTTCATCAATTCTAATGGGTTCTGATTCTATGTTTTTAGAAGTTAAAAAAGCGATAGTTTCTTCTAGATTAATAACCTCAAATGCCAGATGGCGCAAACCAACAGCTTCTGGTCTTGAAGGTCTTTGCGGCGGATTTGGAAAGGAGAATAATTCAACTACATAAGAACCATTCAAAGCTAAATCTAATTTATACGATTGGCGTTCTTCGCGATAGATTTCTCTAATTATAGTTAAACCTAAAATCTGTGTATAGAAGTGTTTCGATTTTTCGTAATCGGAACATAAAATGGCAATATGATGAACTTTATTAAGGGTAAGCATTATTTTTTTGATTCAGGTTCTTGATTTAATTTTCGGATCACTTTTGCAGGATTTCCAACTGCTAGCGAATTGTCTGGAATATCTTTTGTAACTACAGACCCAGCGCCAATAACACAGCCTTTTCCGATGTTTACTCCAGGGCAAATAACAGAATTTCCGCCAATCCAGCAATCGTCTCCAATTGTAACAGGGTAAGCACTTTCTAATGTTTTTCTTAATTCAGCGTCAAGCGGATGTGAAGCGGTATAAATTTGAACATTTGGCGCAATAAATACATTAGAACCAATGTTTACCGGTGCGCAGTCTAAAACGACACAATTCACATTAAAATAAACATTTTCGCCAGCAAAAATATTGTAACCGTAATCACAATGAAAAGGAGGTTCAATATAAAGACCAGCTCCAGCATTCGGAATTAATTCTTTTAAAATCTCTTTTGCTTTTTTGGTAACTCGGTATTCTTTTACGTTTAAAGTGTGTAAAAGATTTTTGGCATTTCGGCGTCCTTTTACTAATTCTGGATCAAAGGCATTATAATATTCGCCAGAGATCATTTTTTCTTTTTCTGTTTTCATATTTTACATTTTCGTCTTGGCAATTTTGTCGTGTATTTTTACAGTTTCCTGCAAAGCTGCGGTGCAGTACCAAGGCGTTAATTCGGCTTCAAGTAAATTGGCTTTTATGGCCGGATCGGAGGCAACAAGAGCTTTGGCTTCTTCTATAGTTTCTACATTAAAGATGTAAATACCACGATAATTTCTGTCATTTTTCATGAATGGTCCTGCAACAACCAGTTTTCCTTCTTGGGCTAATTTACCAATGTTTTCCATGTGACCTTCAAAAAGTTTTTTGGTTTCTTCCTTAGAAGCGGTTGTATTGCTTCCAGATTTTAAAAGACAAAAAACATATTTCTTCATTCCGTATTCGTCGGCATGGAGAGATTTTGCGAGGTTTTCATCATATTTCACTTCGGTTTCTTGCGAAAAGCCGATTGCATTAAAAACCAAAAATGCGAGGACAAAAAGTATCTTTTTCATATCAATGATTTTTTATTTTAACACATAGAAACATAGCTTTTAAAACGTGGTAAAGGCATTTCATTTTTAGATTTCCCCATAGAACTATGTGTTAAATCTAGATTTTTAAATATTCTTTTTGAGTTCCAAAACCTATGTTTCTATGTGTTAGAATTAAATTAAAGCAATTTCTTCAAAATAACAATCTGTCCTAAATGATAGACATCGTGCTGAATAATTCCATGAATGTGTTCGTAGTATGTATGACCATTATTCACATAAATTTTAGCTAAATCTTCGTCATTAAAACCTTCAAAAAAAGCATTCCAAGAATCTTGAGATTTTGCTAAGGTTTGAAGCGATTGTTCCCATGCAGCTTCAGAAGGATCTAAAACAGGAACAAAATAATTATGATCTGGAGTTATGATCACTTCGCCTTGCATACGTTCCAGAATATTTCTTCTCCATTGAATCAAATGATTTACAATTTCCCAGATGGTATTCAGGTTTGGGTTTATTTTTCTGTAAGCTTGCTCAGCTGTAACATTTTTTAAAGTATTGTCTAAATTAACTTCAAGCCAAGGATTTCCATTATAAATAGACTGATATAGATTTGAAATTCGTTTACTTTCTGACATAAAATGATGATTTTGGTTTTCCTAGCTAAGATACAAATTAGTATTTTACAACTCATCCTCGAAAATCTACAATTGGGTTATTATATATTTTTTAACGTTTAATGTTAAAATACATTTGCTTCATCAAAAACCAAAGATGACATGAAAACCAAATTATTTTTTACCGTTAGTTTTTTATTTTTTACTGCATTAATTTTTGCTCAAAATACAATTTCAGGAAAAGTAGTAGATCAAAAAGGAAAACCAGTTGCAGGTGCAAACATATATATTGACGGAACTTATGATGGAGCAACAAGTTCTGAAACTGGAGATTTCTCTTTTGAAACGACAGAAACAGGAAACAAATTTTTAGTAGTGAGCTTTTTGCTTTTTGAAACTTTCAAACAAGAAATTGATGTTGCCAATTATAAAGGCCAAACGGTAAAATTAAGAGAAAATGTTAATGCTCTAGATGCGGTTGTGATTACAGCTGGAACTTTAGAATCTGGTGATAAGGCAAGAGTTTCTGTTTTAAAACCTCTGGATATTGTTACAACAGCTGGATCTGCTGGAAATATCGTGGCGGCATTGCAGACTTTGCCAGGAACGCAGTCAGTTGGGGAAGACGGACGTTTGTTTGTACGTGGAGGTGAGGCGAGCGAAACTCAGACTTTTGTTGACGGAATTCGTGTAGCACAGCCTTACGGTGCAACAACGAACAATTTGCCAACAAGAAGCCGTTTTTCTCCTTTCTTGTTTAGCGGAATCGCATTTTCTACGGGTGGTTATTCTGCAGAATATGGTGAAGCTTTATCGAGTGTTTTACTTTTAAATACTCAAGATGAGGAAGATCATGAAAAAACAGATATAGGATTAATGACGGTTGGTTTGAGTTTAGGAAATACACAGAAATTCAAGAAAAGTTCTTTAAGCGTAAATATGGCTTATATCAACTTGGCTCCTTATCAGGCTGTGATTCCGCAGAATGTAGATTGGAATAATCCGTATCAATCACTTGGAGGCGAAACGGTTTACAGATATAATTTCACAAATGGAATTTTTAAATTGTATGCTTCATTCGATTCTGAAAAATTCGATTTAAATCAGAAAAACGTCAATTTCGAAAACCCGATTCGAACTGATATGAACAATAATAACTTTTATTTGAATTCTTCATACAAAGGAAGTTTTGGAACAGGATGGCAGATTACTTCTGGAGTTAGTTACGGTTACAGCAAAAACAAACTTAAATATGATATTACGGGAGTTGATAGTCAGGAAAATGCGGCTCAGTTGAAATTGAAGTTAAGCAAGAAATTTTCAAACTATTTTAAATTGTCTTTCGGAACAGATTATTTCATTACAAAATACAATGAAAATGTAGCCGATAATATTGCGCTTGATGTTACAAATGGTTACGATTCGAACATTTTTGCAGCGTATACAGAAGGTGATGTTATGTTTTCTAAAAAACTAGCTTTAAAAGTAGGTTTGAGATATTCTAATAACAGTTTGTTAAACGAAAACCATATTGCGCCTAGAGCCTCATTAGGATATAAAGCTTCAAAAAGTAGTCAGTTTTCTTTTGCTTACGGAGATTTTACTCAAACACCAGTTGTAGATTATATTAAGTTTTCTAAATATCATCAGTTTGAAAGCGAGAAGGCAAGTCATTATATTTTGAATTATACGTTTACAAGACCTGGGCAAACCCTTAGAGCGGAGGCTTATTACAAAGATTATAGCAATTTGGTGCAGTATGATACAAGAGATATTCAATACAATTCGGTTTTCAACAACAACGGATCGGGTTATGCAAAAGGATTGGATATTTTCTGGAGAGATAGCAATTTGTACAAAAACTTAGAATATTGGATTTCGTATTCTTATATCGATTCAGAAAGACAATATAAAAACTTTCCTTACATGGCAACTCCAAGTTTTATTGCGAATCATAATTTATCTGTTGTAACAAAATATTTTATTACAGATTGGAAATCGCAAGTTGGTTTTACAAACAGTTTCAGTACAGGTCGTCCGTACAATGATCCAAATCAGACGCAGTTTATGAACGGAAAAACAAAATCATACAATAGTTTGAGTTTCAACTGGGCATATTTATTAACGACACAAAAAATCCTTTATTTCTCGGTTTCAAATGTTTTAGGAACACAAAATGTTTTCGGATACGATTATGCTAAAAATCCAGACCCAAGCGGAGTGTATCAAAGACAAGCCGTGGTTCCAACAGCAGACAGATTCTTCTTCGTAGGTTTCTTCTGGACAATCAGCCAGAATAAGAATGAGAATCAGTTGAAGAATCTTTAAAAAGGCTCTAAGATGCTAAGGTTCTGAGGAAAAAAACTTAGAATCTTAGCATCTCAGAACCTTAGAAACTTAAAAAAAACAATTCAGTAACCAAAATCAACAACTCAGTATCATTTAATTTTAAAAGAGTGAAAACCGATATACTTTTGAATTATAAACTAACAAACCGAGTTTTAATCATCAACATAAAAAAACTTAGAACCTCAGAACCTTAAAAAAAAAAATCATGACCAAAATTATCACAATAACCATCTTATTTATCTGCAGCTTAATGTCTGCACAAAATGTAAAATTAACTGTTGCTGTTTCAGGTTTAAAAAATGATACTGGAGTTGTAAAAGTAGGATTATATAATTCAGACGGAACATTTCTTAAAACAACTTACAAAAGTCTTGCTTCGGAAATTAAAGACAATAAAGCAGTTGTAACTTTTGATAATCTTCCTGCGGGAGAATATGCAATTTCTACGTATCATGATGAAAACAGCAACGGAAAGCTGGATAGAAACGCAATGGGAATGCCAGTAGAAGAATATACAGCTTCAAACAATGCAAAAGGATTTATGGGACCTCCTTCCTATCAAGATGCTAAATTTAATGTTAGTAAAGATTCAAAAATTGAAATTGTATTCTAAAAAGACAAATAACTAATCTATATAAACAAAATCATTAATAATTTATAAAATGAAAAAAATCATCACTTTAATCGCACTATTTGTAGTAGTAATAAGTTCAGCTCAGACACAATTTGAACAAGGAATGAATAAAGCGTTCGGACTTTGGAAAGAAGGAAAAAATACAGAAGCTTCTGCTTTATTTGAAAGAATTGCGGCGGCTGAAAAAAACAGTTATTTGCCAAATTACTATGTAGCTTTGATCAATGCAACAGCTGTATTTACAGAAAAAGACAAAACTAAAATCGATTTATTATTGACAAAAGCGCAAGATGCATTAGATATCGAATTGATAAAGGATCAAGCAAACTCAGAGCTATACGTAATGCAGGCTTTAATTTACACAGGATACGTTGTAGCCGATCCAATGACAAACGGGATGAAATATTCTGGTAAAGTGATGGAAGCTTACGCGAAAGCAAAAGCGCTAGACCCAAACAATCCGAGAGCTGTTTTTGGTGAGGCAGATTACCAATTAGGAGGAGCAAAATGGACAGGAGTAGATACAAAACCTTTGTGCGCGCAAGTTGATAAATCTATTGAACTTTTTAATACTTTTAAACCAGCTACACCTTATGCTCCAAAATGGGGATTGGATAGAGCATTAGAAATTCAAAAAACTTGTAAATAATTCAATAGTTTATAAAACATTATGATATTAAAACCTAATTTGTTAAAAGCATGCTTCGTTGGAGGAATAGTATTTTTATTTTCTTTTCTAATTCGGTTCGCCTCTTTAGGAACAGCAGTTTTTACCAAGAATCTTTACATTTATTTCTTGTACTGCATGCTTTACAGTGTGGTTTTATATATCGTAAACGTTGTTCTTTTTGAGTTTTTAGATAGGGTTTTCCGAGAAAATCCATATTCGCTAAAGAGAATTTTAATTGGTTTTGCAAGTTCGTTTTTAATATCGATGATTGTAATTGGAGTATTGCGTTTGTTTACAAGTGTAATAATCGAGAATAAAACAATAATTGGTTTTCTTGCGAATGAAAAAGCAGAAAATTATATCGAATCTGCGGTAATGACTTTTATTGTGCTTTTGTTTTTTCATGGACTTAATTTTTATAAACTCTATCAGGAAAATAAAGTAACGCAGCAGAAAATTATTGCGGGAACGGCAAATGCCAAATTCGAAAGCTTAAAAAATCAGATCGATCCGCATTTTCTTTTTAATAGCTTAAATGTTCTGAGTTCTTTAATAGAAGAAAATCCAGACAATGCGCAGCGTTTTACAACTTCTCTTTCTAAAATTTATAGATATGTTTTGGAACAGAAGGACAAAGAATTGGTTTCGGTTGAAGACGAATTGTCATTTGCAAAAACCTATATGAATTTGCTGAAAATGCGTTTTGAAAATAGTTTGTTTTACGAATTGCCAACAGAAAACATTAATCCAGAAGCCAAAGTGGTGCCGCTTTCTTTACAGCTCTTGCTGGAGAATACTGTAAAACACAATGTAGTAAGCGAGCAGAAGCCGCTTCATATTAGAATTTTTATTGATAAAGATTATCTGGCGATTCAGAATGATCTTCAGAAAAAAGAAGTTTTGCAGGACAGGCAAGGTGTCGGATTGCAAAATATTGTAAACAGATACGGAATTATAACAGATAGAAAAGTGAAAGTTGATCAGGATGAGAAGAATTTCACTGTTAGAATTCCAATTTTAACCAAACAAATTGCGGTTATGGAAATGAGTGCAGAATATACCGACGAAGCAAAAGCTTACTATAGAGCCAAAAAAAGAGTAGAGGAACTGAAAGGATTTTATGGAAATTTAATTTCATATTGTTGTGTGATTCCATTCTTGGTTTTTATTAATCTAAAATTTTCACCAGGATTTCAATGGTTTTGGTTTTCAGCTTTAGGCTGGGGATTTGGAGTTGCAATGCATGCTTTTAAAGTTTTTGGATACAGCTCAGATTGGGAAGAAAGAAAAATTCGCGAGATTTTAGAGAAAGATAACAAACAAAAAACGTGGAAATAATGGAAAATAATTTCACAGAAACAGTTCGCTATTATGATGCTCAGAAAAAAGTAAAAGAGATAAGAGGATTTTACGAGCATTTGACTGTATACGCTTTATGTAATCCAATTGTGGTTGTTGTAAATTATATGACTTCTCCAGAATACCTTTGGTGGATTTGGTCTGTAATGGGGTGGGGAATAGCCATAATCTTGCACGGACTGAAAGTTTTTAGTCTTCCGCCTTTCTTTAATAAGAAATGGGAACAGAAAAAGATTCAGGAAATTCTAGAAAAAGAAAATAAACAACGATTAGAAAATAGGCATGGAAACAAATTTGAGTAACGATCAAGAAGAAGTAATACTGCAGGAATTAGCCAGTAAAAAAGTAATTCAGCTGAAATCTTTTTACAAGCATTTGTTCATTTACACTATCGCACTGATTGTTTTTCTTTTAAAAGAATATACCAATCTGCCATTGCAATTTTTTCCGATAAAATATCTCAATTGGGTAGTTGTAATTATTTGGTCGGCTGTTATAGTGGGTTCTGCAATCGATTTGTTTGCTTCCTATAAGATTTTTGGACACGAATGGGAAGAACGAAAATTGAGAAGCATTTTAGAAAAAAAATATAAAAAACAAAAATGGGAATAATCATGGAAACGAATTTAAGCGAGGAAGAAAGATATATTCAGGCAAGAAAAAAAGTTGAAAATTTAAAAGGATTTTATGGAAATCTAGTTGCTTATATATTGGTAAATGCAATTTTGATTTTTATAAATCTTTATACATCACCTCAATATCTATGGTTTTTTTGGCCATTATTGTGGTGGGGAGTTGGAGTAGTTTTTCACGGATTAAAAGTTTTTGAGGTTTTTCCAGGAATGGGTAAGGAATGGGAAGAAAGAAAAATCAAAGAGTTTATGGAGAAGGAAAAACAGAATAAAAACAAGTGGAAATAATTAAAATATAGTTATGGGACGTTTTAGAAGAAACATGTACGAAGATTACACCAAACAGCATTTTGGAGAATATACAGATGACGAAAATTATAATGCAGCTTATAGAAGAGTAAAAAAACTGAAAGGGTTTTATTCGCACGTAAAAGTGTACATCATTGTAAATATTATCATTATTGTATCCAGTTTAAACCGAGATAATTTTACTGACGGAATGGATTTTAGCGGTTTGACGCAATGGCACACGTACTCTACTGCGCTTTTCTGGGGAATTGGTTTACTAGCTCACGGATTATCTGTATTTGGAACTGATTGGTTTTTTGGATCAGATTGGGAGAAAAGAAAAATCCAAAAATACATGGAAAAAGATACTGCAAATAAAAATAAATGGGAGTAACTTTGACTTCATAATTTTTTCAAATTTCACATTATAGTAAATGATCACATTAATTATAGAAGACGAAAAACCAGCTGCGAGATTGCTGCAAAGAAAACTTGAAAAGTTAGATGTAACTGTAGAAACCATGCTTCACTCTGTTGAAGAATCGGTTCTTTGGTTTGAAAATAATCCGCATCCAGATTTGATTTTTTTGGATATTCAACTGTCTGATGGTTTATCATTTGAGATTTTTGAAAAAATAGATATCAAAAGCGCTATCATTTTTACTACGGCGTATGATGAGTACGCTTTAAAAGCTTTTAAATTAAACAGCATAGATTATCTTCTCAAACCTATTGATGAAGATGATCTGGAAACAGCAGTTTCAAAATTCAAATCGCGTCTTCCGAAAACAGCAGAAACTTCAAATTTGCAATTGGACTTTGAGCAAATTCGACAGATGTTATCTAATCCTTTTGAAAAAACATATAAAAAGAGGTTTACAGTTAAAATTGGTCAGCATCTAAAAGTCATTACTACAGAAGAAATCGAATGTTTTTTTAGTGAAAATAAAGGAACTTACATTCGTACGTACGACAATCGAGATTATTTGATCGATTCGACTTTGGAAATTTTAGAACAAGAACTTGATAAGAAAGATTTCTTTCGCGTAAGCAGAAAATTTATTGTTCCTTTAAAAGCAATTAAAGAAATTCAGGTTTATACTAATTCTCGACTTAAAGTGATTCTTCCAACTTATAAGGAAGATGAGGTCATTGTAAGCCGAGAAAAAGTACAAGATTTTAAGACTTGGTTGGGATAGAAGCTTTTATTAAAATTAGAAATTCAACAGATTTTAATTTAATAAAATCCCAGAGGGGTGAAATATTTATAGAATTGCAATAAACAATTAAAATAAGCTCTGGAGGAGCGGCATATATTAAAAGTAAAAAAAAATAAATATGTCGCTCCGCTGGAGCTTTATATTGTAAACTTTTATCTTTTGCTATAAATATTTCGCTTCTCCGAAGCTCATAAAAAAAGCTGTCCTTTTGAGACAGCTTTTTTATGTTTTAATATATTCGATTTTATTTGCTCAATCTATGCAATGTATACGTCATTGCACTCAAAAGGAAAAACGCCATAATTTGGTGAATTAATCCTAAAGCCAATGGCACGCTATATAATAAAGTGAAAACTCCCAATAAAAACTGAATAAAAACAAAAACGACTAAAGTTTTGATTCCGTTTGATTGAGTGTGAGTAAGCGTATATTTTTTGCTTTTGAAGAAAAGGAAAAGAATAATCGCGACTACTACATAAGCAAAAGTTCTGTGTACAAACTGAACACCACTTTTTCCTTCAATTAAATTTTTAACTAAAGAAGATTGCTCAATAAAAACCGATTCGTGAATAAATTCTCCGTCACTCATTAAAGGCCAGTGATTATGAATTAGTCCTGCATTTAGACCTGCTACAAATCCGCCGTAAATGATTTGAATTAGAAGAGCAACCAAAGCATAACGCGCAATATTTCTAAGCGGTAGAATTTTGTTGATATTTCTTTCAGGATAAATTAAATCTAAGGCAACCCAAAGTGTGTATGCGAAAGTAATGAATGCAAAAGTTAAGTGTAATGAAAGTCTGAAGTGGCTTACATCTGGATTGTCAATTAATCCGCTTCTTACCATAAACCAGCCTAAAAAACCTTGAAAAGCTCCCATTGCCAAAAGAACGATACATTTTTTAATCGTATCTGTATCTAATTTCTTTTTGGCTAAAAAGTAAACAAATGGTACAAAGAAAACCAATCCAATTATACGACCGATGAAACGGTGAAACCATTCCCAGAAATAAATAAATTTATAATCGGCTAATTGAAAATCGTTATGAATGTTGATTTTCTGATACTCTGGAAATTTTTTGTACTCGTCAAAAGCGGCTTGCCATTTGGCGTCTGTTAAAGGCGGAAAGGTATCGGTTACCAAATGCCAGTCGGTCATAGATAAACCTGAATTGGTCAAACGGGTAATTCCTCCCACGACAACCATTAAAAACAATAAAACACAGCCTGATAGTAACCAAATGATTACTGATTTATTCTCTTTTTTCATTTTATTAAATAATACTTATTTCTCAACTTTTTTTAAGCCCAATTTCTCCGCTCTTTTAATTACAAAATCATAAGCCGCCTGATATTCATTCGGGATATCACCTTCTAAAATAGCTTCTTTTACTGCTTCTTTTAAAATTCCAATTTCGCGTGACGGTTTCAAATCGAATATTTCCATAATTTCTTCTCCAGTAATTGGTGGCTGAAAATTACGAACGTGATCTCGTTCTTCTACTTCAACGATCTTCTTGCGTACGAGTTCGAAATTTTTATGATATTTCTTGAATTTTGATGGATTTTTGGTTGTGATATCTGCCTCGCACAAAGTCATTAAATTTTCGACATCTTCGCCAGCATCAAAAACCAAACGGCGAACTGCGCTATCCGTCACAATATCCTGAGCCAAAACAATCGGACGCGAACTCATAATAACCATTTTCTGCACAAACTTCATTTTGTGGTTCAATGGCATGTGCAAACGTTCAAAGATTTTCTTTGCCATTTTTCCGCCCAAGAATTCGTGTCCGTGAAAAGTCCAACCTTGTTTTTTGGTGAAACGTTTAGTGGGCGCTTTTCCAATATCGTGTAATAATGCCGACCAACGAAGCCAAACATCATCTGTGTTTGGACAAATATTGTCGACAACTTCCAGCGTATGGTAAAAATTGTTTTTGTGCGTATGTCCTTCAATTTCTTCAACCTGATTTAACGCGGTCAATTCAGGTAAAATTAAATCTAAAAGTCCTGTTTTGTATAACAGTAAAAACCCTGTTGAAGGTTTATCCGTCATAAGAATTTTGTTTAATTCATCAACGATTCTTTCGCCAGATATAATTTTAATGCGATCTGCATTTTTTGTGATCGCATTCAAAGAATTTTCTTCAATTTCGAAATTCAATTGAGTCGCAAAACGAATCGCACGAAGCATTCGCAAAGGATCATCAGAATAGGTAATATCTGGATCCAAAGGCGTTTTGATTGTTTTATTTTCTAAATCGGTTAAACCATCAAAAGGGTCTAAAAGATCTCCAAAATTGTTTTTATTTAAAGATAAAGCAAAAGCATTGATTGTAAAATCACGACGGTTTTGATCGTCCTGCAAAGTTCCGTTTTCCACAATCGGATTTCGGCTATCACGATTATATGATTCTTTTCGGGCACCAACAAATTCAATATCCGTATCTTCAAAACGAAGCATGGCAGTTCCGTAAGTTTTAAAAACCTGAACTTTTGGTTTATTCGGAAGTAAATCGGAAACTTTAAGCGCTAATTCGATGCCACTTCCCACAGCAACTACATCAATATCTTTTTTAGAACCTCGATTTAAAAGCAAATCGCGAACAAATCCCCCTATCACATAAGAGTCGATTTTTAATTCCTGAGAAGCTTTCGAAATAACATCGAAGATTTTGTTTTGTAAAGCAGTTTTATAATTTGTTTGTATCGCCACGAATTCACTGATTTTTTGAGTAAAAGCATTATTTAATTTCAGTAGAAATAAAATGCATGCAAATTTACAACATAGAAAATGCCTATTATAATCTAGAGCTCACTTTTTTGAACAATTTCACATTTTGTAGCATCGATTTTTATGAATTGGGAAAGGTTTGCCACGAATTGCACGAATTTCCACGAATTATTTTTTTTCTGCCACAGATTACAGGATTAAAAGGATTAAAAAAATCTGTGTGAATCTTTTTAATCTGTTGCAAAAAGTCTTCGCAATCTGCGTCAAAGAAAAATTCGTGAAAATTTGTGTAATTGCTTTGCCTATTCGCTATCGCTCGGGTCGTGGCTAAAAAAATACAACAATAGAACAAATCAATTGTAAACGATAATTTTTAGAAATGCAATTTGTATTTTTGAATCACAGAAAAATGCACACATGAAAATTGTTATATCTCCAGCGAAATCACTGAATTTCGAAAAAGAATTACCAACATCTCAATATACAGAACCTTCATTCTTAAAAGAAGCAAGAGTGGTTCATAAAGTAGTAAAAGAAAAAAAGCCTTCTGAATTATCAGAATTAATGTCGATCTCAGACAAACTAGCCGATTTAAACTGGAAGAGAAATCAGGAGTGGAAAACGCCTTTCACACCAGAAAATGCTCGTCCTGCGGTTTATACATTTGATGGTGACGTTTATACAGGTTTAGATGCTTATACAATTCCGTTAGAAAAATTAGATGATTTACAAGATAAACTTCGAATTCTATCAGGTCTTTACGGTCTTTTGAAACCGCTTGATTTAATGCAGGCGTATCGTTTGGAAATGGGAACAAAAATGCCGGTTGGTGAATCTAAAAATCTGCATGAATTCTGGAAACCAACTGTGACTAAAGCTTTGAATAAAGAATTGAAAAAAGACGAATTGTTTGTGAATTTAGCGAGCAATGAATATTTTTCGGCGGTTGATGTAAAAGCTTTAAAAGTTCCAGTAATCACTCCAGATTTCAAGGATTACAAAGATGGAAAGCTAAAAATGATCAGTTTCTTTGCGAAAAAGGCGAGAGGTATGATGGTTCGTTATATTATCGATACAAACGCTGAAACTATTGACGATTTAAAAGGTTTCAATTACGATGATTATCAGTTTGATGCGAATCTTTCTAAAGGGAATCATTTAGTTTTTACAAGATGATTTTAAAAAGATGCTAAGGTTCTGAGGGGCTGAGGTTCTAAGTTTTTTTTACCGTGCAAAGTTCGCAAAGTTTTTTATGATAAAGCTTTGCGAACTTTGCGTTTTGTGACCTCGTAAAAATATAATCTTTGCGTTCTTTGCGGTAAAATAGAAATAAAAAACAACGCCGAATTCAATTAAGAATTCGGCGTTTATGCGTATTATAAAATTATTATTATCATTAATGCATTGCGTCGGCTGCACTAATTTTGTTCTTCCCTTTTTTAATAAAGAGAATAATCGGTATGCAACATAAAAACATGATTCCGAGATACATGAAAATATCCATGTATGCCATTACAGTACTTTGCTTCATCACTGACATTTCAATAGCCTGATACGCTTTTTTCAAAGCAACATCTGCGCTATATCCTTTTGCCATGAACGCGTGCTGCATTCCTGCAATTCGCTGCTGTACTTCAAACTTGGCAGGATCTAGGTTATTAATTAAATCTACTCGGTGTGACTGGCTGAAACGTGTGATGAAAGTAGTAATGATCGCGATACCAAAAGACCCGCCTAACTGACGCATCATTCCTGTAAATGCTGCTCCTTCACCAATTTGTTTTCCTTTCAAAGTAGAAAGAGAAAGTGTTGTAATTGGCACGAAAAGTAATCCTAAACCAATTCCTCTTAAAATTAAAGGCCAATACATATGTTCAACTCCTGTATCTGGTGTCATTCGGCTATACATCATAAAAGTAAAGAAGAAGAAAACTAAAAATCCTACTCCAACCATATAACCTTGCGGAACCCCTTTCTGAATCATGTTCCCAACAAAAGGCATCATAATTGCCGTTGTGATAGAACCTGGAATCAGTAATAACCCTGCATCAGTTGCTGTCCATCCTAAAATAGACTGTGTATAAATCGGAATGATTAATGTTGAACCATAAAGACCAAAACCAAGAATAAAACACATTATAGTTCCAATTCTAAGGTTACCATCTTTTAAAACGCTTAAGTTTACGATCGGATGTTTGTAGGTAAGCTCTCTCCAAATAAAAAGAACCAATCCTAAAACTGTCACAACACTTAAGGTTACAATAAGTGAATCGTTAAACCAGTCGTCTTGCTGTCCGTGCTCTAATACGAATTGTAAAGAACCAATAAAGGCACTTAACAAAATAATTCCCCACCAGTCAACCTGATTGGCTTTTAGTTTTTCTCCATATTTCGGACTTCTAACAAATGTTAAAGCCAAAATAGTTGCAATAATTCCCAACGGAATATTGATATAGAAAATATAAGGCCAAGAATAATTATCTACTAAATATCCTCCCAAAGGCGGACCTAGAGTTGGACCAACAATTACACCCATACCGTAAATAGCCTGTGCCATTCCACGTTTTGCTACTGGGTAACTTTCTGTAATAATCGTTTGGGCTGTTACTAGTAAAGCTCCTCCACCCATACCTTGTACGAAACGGAAAGCTACAAGCTCCCAAATATTTGTGGCATTACCACACAAAAAAGAACAGACTGTAAATATTATAATGGAAGCCACAAAATAGTTACGTCTTCCAAATTGCTGCGATAGCCAGCTCGTCATCGGAATTACAATAACATTCGCAATAGCGTATGCTGTAATTACCCATGCCACATCGGTCAAGGTAGCACCAAGACTTCCGCGCATGTCAGTTAGCGCTACGTTTACAATCGTAGTATCTACAATTTCCAGCAGTGCACAAAGTACTGCTGTAATCGTAATGACAACACGTCTGAACCCGTATTCTACTAAATCGTCATCTTGTACTGCTGTTGCCATTTATTTTATTTCAAATGTACATCTACATCAACATTCATTCCTGGTCTTAAAAGTTTTACTTTCTCAGGATCGTTTGATTCATCTATACTAATTTTTACTGGTAATCTCTGAATTGTTTTTACGAAGTTTCCTGTTGCATTGTCAGGAGGTAATAATGAAAAACGAGATCCTGTAGCAGGTGAGAAAGAAGTTACAGTACCTTTAAACTCATAGTTTGGATATGCATCTACTTTTAAACTTACTTTTTGTCCCACAACCATTTTGTTTAATTGTGTTTCTTTAAAGTTTGCTACAACCCAAGCTTCGTTGTTGTTAATGATGTAGAATAAAGATTGTCCTGGCTGAACCAATTGTCCTGGCTGAATATCAACTTTAGAAACCTGACCATCAATTGCAGCAGTTACTACGGTATAAGAAAGGTTTAAGTGAGCCACATCTAGCATTGTTTTTGCTTTTTTGATATTTGCTGCAGCAACTTCTGTTTGTTTGTCTGAAACTTTAGATTTTGACTGAATAACAGATTTTTGGTAAGAAGTAGCTTTTTGTTGTTGCTCTAAAACACGTACTTGGTTTTCTGCTTCTTCTTTTGCTGTTAAAGCTTGCTCATATTGTTGTTTTGTAATAGTATGAGTTTTGTACAAGTTGTTGTAACGATTGTAATCGTTTGTAAGCTGTCTCAATCTAATTCTTGCACTTTCGATAGAACCGGTTGCAGATCTCATTTGAGCATCAGATACTGAGATGCTTGCATAAGCACTTCCAATATCCGCTTTTGCAGCTTCGTACTGACCTTCAGCACCTAATAAAGCAGCATTAGCTTCATCAATCTTTAATTGATAATCTCTCTTGTCAATAGTAAATAAAGTATCTCCTTTTTTTACATAATCATTATCTTTCACATAAACTTTGCTGATATATCCTGAAACTCTCGGGATAATCGGGTTCATTTTTTTCTCGATTTGAGCATCATCCGTTTCTTCGTGAGCTTGACCGTGTAGGTATTTAGATATTCCGTAAGTTCCGCCTCCTAAAATCAGAACTGCAAGTATGATGATGAATTTTTTATTTGTTTTTTTCTTTTCCATGAGAGCTATCGATTATATTTTAGAAAGATTGAATGATTGTGATAATTGTCCTGATACTGAAAGTAATTCGTAATATTTTTGAATAATGGTTGCTTTAGATAAAGCAGTTTGAATTTTGGCATTTAAATGCTCTACATCTGCTTCTACTAAATCATTAGTGTCAGATAAACCATTGTCAAATTTATCTTTTACTAATCTGTAGTTTTCTGCTGCTTGCTGTAATGCTTCTTCATACACCACACTTTGATTAATTGCTAGGTCATAATCTTCAATAGATTTCTGAACTTCAACTTTAATGCGGTCTGTCATAATTGCTTCGGTGTTTTTTACCTCCAAAGCTCTGCTTTCTGCTTCTTTTACGTGAACACTATTTTTTAGAATTCCTGATAAATCATAAGATAATCCGATTCCAAAGTTCATCGCATATTTTACTGTTACAATGTCTTTAAGATCAAATGCAGTGTAACCGCCTAAAAGTGAAATTGAAGGATAATATCCAGCTTTTGCAATTTTGACATTAGCTTCTGAAGCTTTACCTTGTAATCTTATTGCTTCTAAATCTTTTCTGCTTTCAAGTGCAACAGCATCAGATGTTATAGAATTGCTTGTTTTAAGATTAAAGAAATCTTCTTCATTTACCTGAATTTTTACATTAGGATCTAGTTTCAGCAAAGTAGTCAAATAGAAGTTGATATTATTGATGTTGTTATTAGCTTCATCAATAGATAATTGCGTTTTAGAAACTAATAATTGCGCTTTCAATAAATCATTTCTCGGAATAATTCCGTTTTTCTCCAACTCTGTAAAATCAGTAACACGCTGTTTGGCACTTTTTTGATTTTCGTTTAAAACATCTAAAGTTTTTTGAGCCTTGTATAATGCCGTATAATAAGTAATTGCTTTTAAAGCAACATCTTCTTTAGTTTTTTCAGCATTTGCGCTTTCAGCTTCATATAAGTTATCGTAAGCATCAATGCTGTTTTGAATTTTAAATCCAGCAAAAATAGGAAGACTTAAATTTGCCATTCCAAGCATTGCTCTATCTGGAGAAGCTAATGAAGCACTTTCACCCTGATTAGGCATATCAATCGATGCTTTTGTAAGACGCTGATATTGACCAGAAATTTTAAGATCTGGGTATTGATTATTTTTTACGGTTTTTAATTCGTATTTTTTTGTGTTTACCTTAGTATTGGCAAGTGTAACTTCGTTACTCTTTTCCCAAGCCATTTGTACGGCTTCGCCCAAGGTTAAACTTGTTTTCTCTTGTGCTTCCATTGAAGATATTCCGATAAAGAAAACTCCAAAGAGCATTAATTGACTAATTTTCATAAACAAGTAGCGCTTTTATAGTTTGTTGAATGTGCTTTGTAAGATCGTTTTTAATGTAATTGTTAAACATTTCTTCGGTTTTTAAATCAAATATTTCTTCGAAGAAAGAGCGATTCATGTGAAAGTGAAAAAAGGTTCCGATAATTGTTGGTGTAATAAGCTGGATATTTACATCTTTTCTAAAAACCCCCACAGCTTGACCTTGCTTAATAATGCTTTCAACCGATTTTAAATTTCCTTTTTTAAGCTCAGTAAAAGCTTGAAGGCTTTTTTCTCTCTTTTTGTTGTAAAGTTCAAAATGTAAAACCCTGTAAATCCCTTTATTAAGGCAAATTCTGTTGATGTAAATTTCGATTAATTTATTGACTTTTTCAAGAGGTTCTATGTCTTCTTGTAATAAATTTTCGAGTTGTAGTTTTAAATCAACGGTCTTGTGAAAAATAAGAGCTTCCAGTAGCCTTTCTTTCGAACCAAAATAATAAGAGACCATTGCAATGTTAATTTTGGCCTCCTTGGAGATATCCCGTATCGATGTACCCTCAAATCCTTTCTCAGAAAATAGCTTTTCTGCAACATTGAGAATCTGAATTTTTTTATCGTTCAATTCGATGTGTGACATGGTATTGTTTCTAATCGGATGCAAAATTAAACACTTGTTTAATTTAAACACTTGTTTAATTTTATTTTAACACAATATTAACATAAAACGCTTTCGATAATTTATGTTAAATCGTGCATTAATTAGTTAAAATAAAAAAGCTGAAATACTTTAGTATTTCAGCTATGTGAGCTTGTTTTGTCATTCTGAGGAACTAAGAATCACACTAGAAATTCCGCAAACTATGTCGCCAATCTTTATAGAGTTACGAGTGTGATTCTTCGTTTCTCAGAATGACAAACGATATGCTTATTGAGATTTATTTATCGAATCTCTCCAACAAATTCTTCAATTTTTCCGCTTCCGTTTTCGCTTAAATGTTTAATAAAAGCACTTCCAATTATTGCACCTTTTGCATATTTGGTAGCCTGATTGAAAGTTTCTTTATTCGAAATTCCGAAACCAACTATTTGAGGATTTTTCAAATTTAGATTAGCGATTCTTTCAAAATAACTTTCCTGAACATCTCCAAAACCAGATTGAGATCCCGTAACACTTGCAGAACTTACCATGTAGATAAATCCGTTTGAAACGCTGTCAATAAAACGAATACGTTCGTCTGAAGTTTGAGGCGTAATCAAAAACACGTTTATTAATCCATATTTTTCAAAAATTGCTTTGTATTCGTCAGCATAAACATCAACCGGAAGGTCAGGAATAATTAGACCGTCAATTCCAATCTCGGCACATTTTGCACAAAAAGCTTCAACACCATACTGTAACATCGGATTAAAATATCCCATAATAATCAACGGAATTTTTACGCTTTCGCGGATGTTCTTCAGTTGATCAAAAAGAATTTGCGTTGTCATTCCGTTATGTAGCGCTGTTGTAGAACTAGCCTGAATAGTTGGTCCGTCTGCCAAAGGATCACTAAAAGGAAGTCCAATTTCGATTAAATCCACTCCATTTTTTTCTAAATCCTGAATAATCTGCACCGTATCATTTAAATTCGGATATCCCGCAGAAAAATAGATCGAAAGGATCTTTTTATCTTCTTGTAATTTTTGAGTTATTCTGTTCATTTTTATATTTTTTCTCCTGCAAGGTTTTCAAAACCTTGTAGGTGTTTGTATTTAATTGTTTGTAGACCTACAGGGTTTTGAAAACCTTGAAGGAAATTCTGCTAAGCGACAATAATTTTACTTATCCAATTATCGTTTTGTTTTTCGATCAATAATAATCCAGAATCAGCATCATTCATTTGGGCGACTAATTCTCCTTTATTATTCCAAAAAGCACTTTGGCCTGCTGACGGCGATCCCCAAGATTCTCCACTGAAATTCGACATCAAAACATTCATTTTATGTTTTTCAGCATAATTTTGTAAATCTCTATACGCATTCGGAATTCCGTTTGGCGAAAAGAAAATACTTGCGATATAAATATCGGTATCATTTTTAGCTGCGTTTTCAGGATGTAGCGGATTGTCAATGTCAGCGCAAATTGCAAAAGAAATATTTTGATCCTCAATAGTTAACATAGGGTTGTAATCAAACGAAGAATCAAAAAAATCACCTTCGCCTTCATGTAAAAATTGTTTCGTATAAATAGAAACAGAATCGTCTGGAGCTATAATAAATTCGCCAATAAACAGTTTTGAATCTATTCGAATTGGCGCTCCAGCTATAATCACAATGTTATTTCTAACCGACAATTCTTTTAAATGATCGATTCTATAATCGTCTTCTGTAAAAACTAAAGCTTCTGCATTTTCTCTTTCGTAACCCGTAATAGATAATTCAGGAAACGCAATTAAATTGGCGCCATTTTGAGCAGCCAATTCAATAAGATGATAATGATTCAGTAAATTAGAAGATATGTCTCCACGTTTTGGTTTGGTCTGCGCAGCCGCTAAAATCATTTTATATTATTTATTTTCTGTATAAACCCAAGCTACTCTTCCTGATTGAAGTTTGACCTGAACTCTTTTGTATGAATTAGACTCGAATTGATCTACTTTTAACAATTCTTGATTAGAAACTTCAAAAGCAACACCGTGTATAATGTCTTCCAAGCTTTCACTTGGTACAGCCACAACATAATCTGCCATTCCAAACTCTTCTTCAATTTGTAAACTTTTAAGTTTGAAGCCCAGTATTTGATCTGGACTGCCACTTAAAACTTTATTAAAAATCTGCATCTGAATTTGTTTCGATCTTAATGTTCCGTAGGAGAATAATAGTTCCATAATTATGATTTTCTCTTTATTTGTTAGCGTACAGACTCCCGATAACTTTCGGGATTTGAACGCCCAAATTACAATTTTTATTACAATTTAAAGTAATCTATATAATTATCTAAATCTTTGTCGCCACGACCAGAAAGACTTATTACAACAACATCTGTAGGCTTGAATTTCTTCTGATCTAGAACTGCAAAAGCGTGTGCACTTTCAATTGCTGGAATAATTCCTTCTAATTTTGTTAATTGTAGACCGGCATTCATCGCATCATCATCAGTAACTGAGAAAAATTCTCCTCTTCCTGTTTGTGCTAAATGGGCGTGCAAAGGCCCAACGCCAGGATAATCGAGACCTGCAGAAATAGAATAAGGCTCTGTAATTTGCCCGTCTGGAGTTTGCATTAAAAGTGTTTTACAACCATGAATAACGCCAACTTTTCCTAATTTACTAGTTGCAGCGCTGTGTCCGCTGTCAACACCTTTTCCAGCAGCTTCTACAGCAATAATTCCAACTTGTGGTTCGTGTAAAAAGTGGTAATAAGTTCCTGCAGCGTTACTCCCTCCGCCAATACAAGCTACTACATAATCAGGATTTTCACGACCTTCTTTTTCTTTTAACTGCCATTTAATTTCTTCAGAAATAATGCTTTGGAAACGTGTTACCATGTCTGGATAAGGATGAGGCCCAATTGCAGATCCGATAATATAATGTGTATCTACAGGATTGTTAATCCAGTCACGAATGGCTTCGTTTGTAGCATCTTTTAAAGTTCTTGAACCTGAAAGAGCCGGACGAACTTCTGCGCCTAACATTTTCATACGCGCCACGTTTGGTGCCTGACGCGCGATGTCTATTTCGCCCATGTAAACGATACATTCAATTCCCATTAAAGCACAAACTGTTGCTGTTGCTACACCGTGTTGCCCAGCTCCAGTTTCGGCAATAATTCTTTTTTTACCCAAACGTTTTGCTAGCAGGATTTGCCCAATTGTATTGTTTACTTTGTGAGCTCCAGTGTGGTTTAAGTCTTCTCTTTTTAGATAAACTTTGGTATTGTATTTCTCAGATAGACGTTTTGCAAAATACAACGGACTAGGACGTCCAACGTAATCTTTCAGCAACTGGTTGAACTCTGCTTTAAAATCAGGTTCATCCATTATACTTAAGTATTTCTGACGTAGTTCTTCTACATTTGGATACAGCATTTCTGGGATGTAAGCACCGCCAAATTCTCCGTAATATCCTTTTTCGTTAACGTTAAAACTCATTTTATTTAAATTTTAAAAGTTGGCAACATCAAATTTTCTCTTGAAATTGCTTAATAGATTTTTATTTTTTAGCCCTGGTTCGATTTCAAATTTACTATTTACATCGACAGCATAAATAGGTAATTTGGTTTTTGAAATTTCTTCAATGGCTTTTAGTTCATTCATTCCAATTCCGCCACTTAAAAAGAAAGGCTTTTTCGAATTGTATTTTTTTAATATGCTCCAGTCGAAAGTTGTTCCATTTCCGCCCGGAAGTTTTCCTTTGGTGTCAAATAGAAAATAATCGCAGACATTTTCAAAAGGTTTTATGATTTCAAAATCGAAATTCTCATCGGCCGAAAAGACTTTAATAATTTCAATTTTTTTTGGAAGTTTTTCTTTTAATGCTGAGCAAAATTCAACTGATTCTTCCCCATGTAATTGAACTGCTTGTAAGTTGTATTTTTCGACTTTTTCCAGAATTTCTTCCTGACTTTGATTAACAAAAACGCCCACTTTTTTGATTGTTTTTATCAATTCGGGAACATTCCCATTGCAATATCTAGCGGATTTTTCCCAGAAAATAAATCCCATATAATCGGGTAGGAGTGAACCTACTTCGAGAATGTTTTCGGGATATTTCATGCCGCATATTTTGAGTTTCATTTTTTTTAAATGCTTTAAGCTTTAAGCTTTAGGCTTTAGGCTAAATTAGTAATGTTAAGAAGGCTTATTGCTTACAGCTTAAAGCCTATAGCTGTTTAATAAATTCTGTTGCCGCTTGACCAGCATTGTCGGTTTTCATGAAGTTTTCTCCAATTAAGAAACCTTTGTAACCGTAAGGTTTAAGTTCTTGAATGGCTTCAATTGATGAAATACCGCTTTCGGATACTTTTACAAAATCATTAGGAATTTGTGAAGCCAATTCTTTACTGAAATCTAAACTTACTTCGAATGTTTTTAAATTTCTGTTGTTTACGCCAATCATATCTAAAGTCGGCATAATTGATTTTTCTAATTCTTCTTGATTGTGAACTTCCAACAAAACTTCTAAACCTAAACTTTTTGCAAATTCAGATAATGATTTGATTTCTTCTCGAGTTAAAACTGCTGCGATTAACAAAATCAAATCGGCTCCGTGTGCTTTTGCTTCCAAAATCTGATATTCGTCTACAATAAATTCTTTTCGCAAAAGCGGAATATTTACTGAAGCTCTAGCTAAAAGTAAATCGTCAAGAGATCCGCCAAAATATTTACCGTCGGTTAAAACTGAAATTCCGCATGCGCCGGCATTCTCATAACCTTTAACTACTTCTTCAACCGTAAAATTATTGTTGATGATTGATTTTGAAGGAGAACGACGTTTGTGTTCTGCAATAATTCCAGAATTGCTTTCTTTTAATTTCTGACTAAGAGAAATCGTCTGTTTTTCAAAAAACACTGAAGCTTCTAACTGAGAAACCGGAATGATCGATTTCTTTAGAACAACTTCTCTTTGTTTGTCAAGTATTATTTTATCTAAGATATTCATTGTTTTGTTTGTTTCAGGTTTCAAGTTTCAGGTTCGTTCCAACAACTTGAAACTTGAAACCTGAAACTTGAAACAATTTTTTACCTGCTTAATTCTTGTAATTTCTGTAATGCTTTTAACCCTTTTCCAGACAATAAACTTTCTTTAGCCAGTTCAAATCCTTCTTTTGGAGAGCATTTCGTAACGGTCGAAATTGCCATTGCAGCATTGGCACAAACTACATTATTCTGTGCTTCATTTCCTTTTCCAGAAATGATATTCGTAAAAATTTCTGCAGATTCTTCAATTGTTTTTCCTCCTTCAATTTCGGTTTGAGAGAGAAGTCGAACACCAAAATCTTCTGGATTCAACATTCCCTCCATATGGTTGGAAATTGTTTTGGTTGGACCAGTTAATGAAATTTCGTCATATCCGTCAAGCGAATGTAAGATCGTAAAATTGGTATCTGTATTTTGATATAAATAAGCATACATTCTTGCCAATTCTAAGTTGAAAACTCCAACCAATTGATTTTGTGGAAATGCAGGATTTACCATTGGTCCTAACATATTAAAGAACGTTTTTACTGCCAATTCTTTTCTAATTGGCCCAACATTTTTCATTGCTGGGTGAAATAGGGGGGCATGCAAAACGCAGATTCCAGCCTGATCGATACATTTTTCTAAAAAGGAAGAGTCGTTGCTAAATTTAATTCCCATTTTTTCCATCACGTTGCTTGAACCAGAAATAGAAGAAACTCCGTAATTTCCATGTTTTGCAACTTTTATTCCAGCTCCTGCTGATACAAAAGAAGCCAAAGTCGAAATGTTGAAAGTGTCTTTTCCGTCGCCACCCGTTCCGCATAAATCGATGGTATTGTAAGCTGATAAATCAACACGAATGCAAAGATCTAATAAAGCTTCGCGAAAGCCAGAAAGTTCATCAATTGTAATGCTTCGCATCATAAAAACAGTCAAAAATGCCGAAATCTGACTTGGATTGTATTGACCGCTTGAAATATTAATCAATACGTTTTTTGCTTCTTCTTTAGTAAGAACTTCGTGGTTGATTAATTTGTTTAATATAGTTTTCATTTTTTTTAAAGTTGCTAAGGTTCTAAGATGCTGAGATTCTAAGTTTTTTACTGAGACTGTAAACTGAGACTGAAATACTGATCACTAACTCTTAATCCAATTCTCTAAAATCCTTTTACCGTTTGGAGTCAAAACGCTTTCTGGGTGAAACTGAACGCCTCTCACGTCATAAGTTTTGTGTCTTAAAGACATAATTTGTCCGTTTTCGTCTACCGAAGTTGCTTCTAAATCTTCAGGCAAATTGCTGTTTACGACCCATGAGTGGTATCTTCCGACTTCGAATTCGTTTCCTAAACCTTCAAACAAAATTTCATCTGAAACTACTGTTTTTACATTTGTAGCAACTCCGTGATACACTTTATCAAGGTTAGAAAGCGTTCCTCCAAAAACTTCTCCAATGGCTTGTTGCCCTAAACAAACCCCAAGAATGCTTTTTGTCGGACTATATTTTTCGATTACTGCTTTTAACAAACCTGCTTCATCTGGAATTCCAGGCCCTGGAGAAAGTAAAATTTTCTCAAAAGAAGCAATTTCATCAATATCAAATTCGTCGTTTCTGTAAACGGTAACTTCGCAGTTTAAATCTTCTAAATAGTGCACTAAATTGTAAGTAAAACTATCGTAATTGTCTATAACTAAAATCTTTTTCATTTTTTTAAGGTACTAAGTTGCTAAGATTCTAAGGTTCTAAGTTTCCTAACTTGAAACTTGAAACAAAGAAAACTTGAAACTAAATTTTATTTATTTTTCTCGAACGTATTTTTCTATTATAACACGATCTATTCCTAATTTTTCTATTTTTTCTACACCTTTTTGAATTAAAGTGTCGTTTTGAATTTTCACTACAAATTCAAATTTGTTGTTTTCCCAATCGCGGTTGTTAAAGAACTCTAAGTTTTCTGTATAAATACTGTCTTTTAAAGTATATTTTCCGCCTCCTCCAAAGAACAATGCTGTTGTTGAATCTTTTCCATTTTTCAAATCATGATTAAAAAAAGCAAAATGTGTATCGTTAATAATCTTAATCATTTTTGTTTTGGTATTGAAAGTTGAAAAAGTCGAATCTTTCTCAGTTGTTTCAGCTGATATAAGACGCCAGGTTCCTTCAATCGGATTGTGCTTTTTTTCTGAATTACAAGATGTCATCGTAATGATTAAAACTAAAATTGATACTGCTTTTTTCATGGTTTTATAGTTTGTGGTTTTATGTTTTATGGTTAATTGTTTCAGGTTTCAAGTTTCAGGTTTTGCGACTGAAAACTGAACACTGATGACTAAATCTTCTCTGCCATTTCTAGCGCTGTATTTAATGCTCTTAACTTATTATAAACTTCCTGCATTTCACTTTCTTCATCAGAACTTGCTACAATTCCGGCTCCAGCTTGACAATGCAATTGATGATTTTTGGAAAGGAAAGTTCGAATCATAATGGCGTGATTAAAGTTTCCTTCAAAATCCATAACTCCAATTGCGCCTCCATAAAAATTACGATTTGTTTTTTCGCAATCTTCAATTAACTGCATTGCTCTGTGTTTAGGCGCGCCACTCAAAGTTCCTGCTGGGAAAGTGTCTGCTACAACTTGCATTGTAGTTGCTTTGTCGTGCAAATGTCCCGTAACTTTTGAAACTAAGTGTATTACGTGAGAGAAAAACTGCACTTCTCTATATTTTTCTACATTGACATCGTGACCATTTCTGCTTAAATCGTTTCTTGCCAAATCAACAAGCATAACATGCTCGCTATTTTCTTTTTTATCTTCTGAAAGTTCTTTTGCTAAAAGAGCATCGCGTTCGTCATTTCCAGTTCTTTTGAAAGTTCCTGCAATTGGGTGAATTTCGGCTTTTCTATCTTTTACGATAATTTGTGCTTCTGGCGAAGAACCGAATATTTTGAAATCTCCATAATCAAAGAAAAATAAATATGGAGAAGGGTTAATGCTTCTTAAAGCTCTATAAACATTAAATTCATCTCCTTTGAAGCCTTGAGTAAATCGGCGAGAAAGAACTAATTGGAAAACATCTCCACGATAGCAATGTTTTTTGGCTAAAGCCACATTTGTTTTAAATTCCTCATCGGTTAAGTTAGAGAAACCTTCGCCTTCTTTAGAAAATTTATAAGAAGCTATATTTCTAGATTGTAATAATTGCTCGATTTCTGAAATATTGTTTTTTCCATCAAGACTATGGCAGAAAATATAAGCTTCATTTTTAAAGTGATTGATTGCAATAATGTTCTGATAAACAGCATAAAAAATATCTGGAATAGAAGTCGCATTGTCTTTTTTTGCAATAGATACTTTTTCAAAATAACGAACAGCATCGTAAGAAATATATCCAAATAAACCGTTGTTGATGAATTTAAAATCGTTTTTTTCTGATTTAAACTGACTTGAAAATTCCTGAATTACCTGAGGAATATTTGTAGAAGCATCAATATTGATTTTTTCTGAAGTTCCGTCAGGGAAAGTTTTAGAAATAACTTCATTTTCTATTTTGATTGTAGCAATCGGATTGCAGCAGATATAAGAAAAACTGTTGTCATTTCCATGATAATCACTACTTTCTAGTAATAAACTATTTGGGAATTTATCTCTGATTTTGAAATAAATACTTACTGGCGTTACAGTATCTGCCAGAATTTGTTTGTAATGTGTATTAAGAATAAAAGGTTTCAAAATATATAGTTTTATGTTGTTCTGTTAATTTATTTTCAATTTGATCCAAAAAAAAGGGCTTGTCGTGATGACAAGCCCTTTATATTTTATAGTTTTAACAATACCATAGGAAGCTTCGTTCACGACGTCTGACGTAAATTGCTCCACCACCAAGTATTGTTTAAAATTGTTCTCATTTCTTTATTTTGATGTCACAAAGATATAAATGTAATTTTAATTAGAGTACATAAAATTTGAAAAAAAACTTTTCGAATTTGTAAAATTTGTTAAATTTTAATTCAAAGTATCTCTATAACTCCTTAGTTACCAATTGCTACCGTGTTATTTACATTTAGTCTAAAATCTGGATTTCCTTTAATATTTGGAATAGCAAATAGCTCGCTAAGTTTCATTTTTGTATACTCTATTCCGTACGCTGGGTTACCATAATAATTTTTTATGCCAGGAATATTGCTTCCAGATTCACTTTCAATTTCTCCTTGACAATTGTTTGCAATTACATTTTTAAATGTGATTTTTGATAGATTAGCTTCACCATTTCCGATATTTCCTTCCAATAAAATAAAAGGAGCAAATCCAGAAACTACACTATTGGTTAAATTGAAAAAAGTGTTTTCTTTAATATAGGCAGATTCTCTAACCAAGCCTTGATTGTTTTCTTCTAAATTAACCAATGTAATATTGTTGGCATTTATTTTAGTCATTTTTTTAGTCATGTCTGTAGCCGCAACTTTTTCGTATGAATCTACCTCAAAACATCTTGAACCTGAAATATCTGAAGAAAACGGATGGCGAACAGCAATACTATTGCTAATGTTAATTTGAGCACCTTGGGTAAAATCAAAATCATCATCTGTTGTTCTAAATGAAACCAAATTGCTTAGATTTAAATCTCCACCATAACATTCGAAAGAATCATCATTCGAAAAGCTAACTTGAACATGACTAACAATTGTTTTTCTTCCAACGCCAGCAAGAGAAAGACCATTTAATTCTTTAGAAGCGCTTAATTTTCTTCCAGCATATTCGATTCTCACGTATTTAATAATTCCCGAGTTATCTTCTGGATCTTGACCTCCATAGTGATTTAAGGTTGGATCTAAATCGAAAGGCAATGTATGTATACCTCCAAGAGAGTTTATTGGAGCTTTTCCTAAAACGATAATTCCGCCCCAGTCACCTGGTTTTCTATTGTTTATTTCATTTTCAGAAGTAAAAATAATCGGATCGGTTTCTAATCCTTCAGCTATAATTTTAGCTCCATTTGTAATTACAAGAGTTCCGCAGGTTTTATCATCGCCACGTATTACAGTACCAGGCTCGATTGTTAAAGTGGCATTATTTGTAACGTACACAACACCAACTAGATGGTAAATATTACGTTTTGCCAATCGGGTGTCTTTGTCGATTGTTCCCGCAATTATATTGGTTGCTTCGCCATAGTCATTACCAGCTGGTTTAAAGCTCGTCCAGTTAGTCATCCAGTTTGAAGTTCCAACGATTCCTTTTGGTTGTTGTTGAGCTTGTGCGAAAAAGCTGATAATGAAGATTATAGATGCAAAATGTAATTTTGTTTTCATAACTATGATTTTAATTTCTAGTTTTTGATTTTTTTAATTGTCCCAAAAATAGAAGCCGTATGTTAATCAAAGTCCTGATGCTTATTACGAAAGAGTTACTATATTATTAAGAATGTTAAGTTTTTGAAAAACTTAGAAAAGAATAAACCCCAACAGTAAAAAAACTGTTGGGGTTTATTGTATTTCTGAATTAGTAAGCTTGAAATATTAGAATTTTAAAGCTACAGCCAATTCGAATTCGTCATTGATAGTTTTGTCTCCTAAACCGTCGAAGAAGCTACCTGAACCGTATTTAATATCGTATTTAGTTCTGTCAACTTTGAAAGCAGTTGTAGCAGTGTTTCCTTTTACAGTGATATCAAAAGTTACTGGTTTAGTGATTCCTTTGATAGTTAAGTCTGCAGTTACAGTATAAACGTCAGCAGATTTTGCACCGATAGTTTTGAAAACTAATTTTGAAGTTGGGAATTTGTCAGTTCCGAAGAAATCGTCAGCTTTTAAGTGACCGTTTAATTTTCCTTGGTATTCTCCAGTTAAATCTGTAGAAGTTAATGAAGTCATATCAACTGTAAAGCTTCCTCCAGTTAATTTTTTTCCTTTGAAAACTACAGAACCTTCTTTGAAGTTTACTGTTCCAGAGTGCTCTCCAGTTACTTTTTTACCTACCCATTTAATAGTAGATGCTTTTACGTCGATTTTTTTAGTTTGAGCATTTACTGAGATACTAGCAGCTGCTACGAATAATGCTATTGCAATAGTTTTTAAATTTTTCATGTTTTTTAAAATTAAAATTTGAATTTGATTAATAAATAATTATAGAGTGATAAATAATTCTTCGTGTGATTTTCTAACTTTTTTCTGGTGTTGAGATTTGTCCTCATCATGTCTGTAACCTACAGTTGCAATTACAGAAGCATTTAGACCTAATTTGTCAAAACCTAAAATTTCGTTGAAAGAAGCTGCGCTGAAACCTTCCATTGGAGTAGCATCAATTTTTAATTCGGCAGCTGCATTTAATAAGTTTCCTAAAGCTAAATAAGTTTGTTTTGCCGTCCAGATGTGTTTTGCGTCTTCAGATAAATTTGAAATTACACCTTTCATCATATCGCTAAATCCGCCTAAAGCTTCAGCAGGAACGCCTCTTACTTCGCTAATATTGTTGATGTATTTATCAACAGAACCTCCGTCAAGGCTTAAATCATTTGCAAAAATGAATAGGTGAGAAGCATCTGTAATTTGAGTTTGTCCCCAAGCTGCTCCTTTTAATTTTTCTCTTAATTCTGGATTTTCAACAATAACTACTTTATAAGGTTGTAATCCGTATGAAGAAGCACTTAATCTTACTGCTTCTTTTAATGTATTTAAATCAGCATCTGATATCTTTTTTGAAGCATCATATTGTTTGACTGCGTATCTCCAATTTTGATTTTCTAAGAAATTGCTCATAGTTTTTATTATTTTATTTGTTGGTTCTATATTTCTCTAATAATTGATTTAAGAAAACTAATTCTTCTGGTTGTAAATTGTTAGCAAACGTTTGTTCGTGTTCATCTACTTTCGGATCTAATTCTTTTAAAACATCTAATCCTTTTTCTGTAATCGAAACTTCAATTTTTCTTCGATTATCTGGACAGACATTTCGAGTTACAAAATCCTTTAATAATAATTTGTCTACCAAACGTGTTGTGTTGCTTGTTTTAGCAAGCATTCGCTCTTGTATCACGCACATATTAGCAGGTTTTCCTTTTTGTCCTCTTAATATACGCAACACATTATACTGTTCTCCAGATAAATCATACGGTTTGATCAACTCGTTGAAATGATCCTGAATCACATTTTGCGTGTACATGATATTCAGAATAACTTTTTTCGCATTATCCATCTTAACCGTACTCTTAATAACCTCTTCAATTGTCATAGTCGTAAGTGTATAATTTGTATATACAAATGTATAACTTTTAATAGTTGTATATACAAATGTTGTGTTAATTATTTGTTAACATGTTTAATTGCGCTTTTAGCAAGAACTAAAAGAATAGTTTTTCGATACTAAAATTAATGTAATTTTTTAATATAACGATCTGATATATTGTGAATTAATGATTTTTTAAAATCAAGAAGCAATTTTGATTTATACTATTTTTTAAATGCCTTTTTGTAAGAAGATTTTAAAACAAAAGTTATTGAAGATAAGCTGAATTTACCATTTATTGGAATTCCGAGAGAAGAAAACCGTTTGCAATTTGCCTGAAATTGGCAATTTCTGTGTTGATCCAAGCTTCATCATGTTCTAATTCTTTAGCAATTACTCTTGCTGTTTTCTCAGAAACTTCAATTGCAGCTCTCGCATCTAAGAACAATAAACGAACTCTTCTTGCTAAAATATCATCTACCGTTCTTGCCATTTCGTAACGGATAGCCCAAACAATTTCTGCCATCGTAAATTCGTGATCAGGATGCAGTTTTTCTTTTAACTCTTGTTCGCTTTCTTGTAATTCAATTATTTTAGGAATATCAGTACCATATATATAAAGGTGATTTTCTCTATCTAAAGAATTCGTAGATTTATTTCCATGAATGGGAAGATGTTCTGTGCGACATTCCTTCGGAGATAATTTTCCAGTTTTGATTGCTTTATTCATAATATCTTCAGCAATTTTTCTGTACGTTGTCCATTTTCCTCCAGTAATAGTAATTAGCCCCGTTTCTGAAACTATAATTTTATGACTTCTAGAAACTTCTTTGGTGCTTTTACCTTCTTCTTTGGGAGCAGCCAATGGGCGCAATCCTGCAAAAACAGAAAGAACATCTGCTCTTGTGGGTTTCTTGGTTAGAAAACGTTGAGCGGTTTCGAGAACAAATTGAATTTCGCTTTCTAAAGCAATGGGCTCTAAGCTTTGTTTTTTAATTAAAGTATCGGTCGTTCCCACTACAACCCGATTATGCCACGGAACAGCAAATAAAACTCTTCCGTCTTTTGTTTTTGGAATCATTAAGGCATGATCTCCAGGCAAAAAAGATTTATCAAATACTAAATGAATTCCTTGACTTGGAACAATGTATTTTTTATAAACGTTATCATTCAATTTCATGATTGCATTTGTAAAAACACCTGTTGCGTTAATTACGACGGCACCTTTTATATCCTGTTTAATTCCGCTTTCCTGATCTTGAACTTGAACACCAATAACTTGATTTCTGTCGTCTTTTAGCAAATTGACAACTTTTGCATAATTCAAAACACAAGCTCCGTTTTCTACAGCCGTTTGAGCAAGGTTAATCGCTAAACGAGAATCATCAAATTGGCCATCATGATAAATAACGCCATTCACCAATCCATTTTCTTCTACGTTTGGAAGCATTTCAATAGTTTTCTTTTTCGAAAGATATTTAGAACTTCCTAAACTCACGCAACCAGACAATAAATCGTAAATCTTTAATCCGATGGTATAAAAATAACCGCTAAACCAATGATAATTTGGAATAACAAAGGATTGGTTTTTAACTAAATGATTTGCATTTTGCGCCAATAATCCTCTTTCTTTTAATGCTTCTCTAACTAAATGAACATCGCCCTGCGCCAAATATCTTACACCGCCATGTACCAATTTGGTGCTTCTGCTAGAAGTTCCTTTTGCAAAATCTACAGCTTCAAATAAAATGGTTTTGTAACCGCGACTTGCTGCATCAATTGCGGTTCCGAGTCCGCTTGCTCCGCCGCCTATAATTATTACGTCCCAATTTTCTGTATTTTGTAGTTTTAGTAACTGCTCTGAACGATTCATATTTTTTACGGGACTTTTTGTTTAAAGCAAACTTAACGAAATGAAATTAAAAATTGATGAAGAAAAAGTTTCAGGTTTTATTTGATTTAGGTTTCAAGTTGGATTTACTAGATCTAAAAAAAATAAACCCGACAGGCTTTTAAACCAGTCGGGTTATCAATTTTATATATTGTCTATCTAGATCAATCGTTTTTCAAAAGCTTTTCTTACAGCGCCTCTTAAATAGACTTTGCCACAATACGTATATTTTAGTTTATCTAAAATTTTAAGCATTGGAACATTGTCAAAATTCGTGTCAACTTTTATGCTGTAAATGTTATTTTCAACAGATAAACTTTCAATCTTTTCAAATAGATTTGTTGCAATCCCTTTTCCTTTTGCTAGTTTTGAAACTGCGACGCGGTGTACAACAGTATAATCGCTATCAGTTAGCCATTTTCCTTCGATGTTTTCGTAAGCAGGATCTTTGTCGAACATAATAGCGGCATAACACAAAATAGATTCGTTTTCTGTTAGTACATAACCGTAGCCATTTTCGATGTCATTTTTAACAGAAAGCTCGTTCGGATAACCATCTTGCCACTGGCTGCTTCCGTCTAATCGTCTTTGTTCAATTGCATCTTGCAGTATTTCCCAAATTGCAGGCACTTCAGAAAGAACTGCTTTTCGTAATACTAACTGTTCTGTAGAATTCATTTTTGGATTTACTTTATAAAAAATTAATGAGGCAATTTATCTTTAATCAAACCATAAACCCAAGTTCCAGCAATAGCACTTACCAAAGTAACCACGATTACAGTAGCACCAGTTCCTATTTGAGCGAAAAGCGGACCAGGACAGGCTCCCGTAATAGCCCATCCGAAACCGAATAATAATCCGCCATAGATTTGTCCTTTGTTGAAAGTCTTTGGCTGGATTTCGATTTTTTCGCCATCAAGAGTTTTGATATTAAATTTTTTAATCAATTGTACTGAAATTAATCCAACAGCAACAGCGCATCCAATTACGCCATACATATGAAACGATTCCAGATTGAACATTTCCTGAATACGAAACCAACTGATGATTTCTGCTTTTACGAATACAATTCCGAAAAAGATTCCAACGATTAAATATTTTAGGTTTGCAAATGCAGTTTCTTTTTTCTGGCTTGCGTTGATTCCTTCGCCGTCTATATTTTTATTTTCTAAACTCATTTTTGAAATTTTTAAAGTGAAAGAATATAAGGTAAAATCAAAAGTGCCATTACAAAACCGCCAATCATAAAACAGATTGTTGCTACCAATGATGGCCATTGTAAGTTTGATAATCCCATAATCGCGTGTCCGCTTGTACACCCGCCAGCGTAACGTGTTCCGAAACCTACTAAAAATCCGCCAACCACAATCATGATAAATCCGCGAAGCGTTAATAAACTTTCCCAAGAAAATAATTGCGACGGAACTAAACCACTGTGGTCTGTAATTCCGTAAGTTGATAATTTTTCCGATAATTCAGGAGCAATTTCTACAGGATTTGGATTTGATAAAAAGTGAGCCGCAATAAAACCACCGAAAAATATTCCAAGAACGAAGAATAAATTCCAGCTTTCTTTTTTCCAATCGTATTTAAAAAATGAAATATTTGCAGGAATACAAGCCGCACAAATATGACGTAATGAAGAACTAATCCCGAAAGATTTATTCCCAATAATTAATAAAATTGGAACTGTTAATCCAATCAGCGGGCCAGCAATATACCAAGGCCATGGTTCTCTCAAAATTTCTAGTAAACTCATAAATAATTTAAAGATTAAGTATTTTTTCGACCATATAAGTTATATAAGAAATTATAAGTTGAAGTTTCTTATATAACTTAGAAAAGTTGAGTAAATATAAGAAGTGGGCTTAAAATCACCCCAAACTAAAATGAACTTATATCACTTATATGGTAAAAATTTATGTTCAATGTTTATGCTTTCAAAACCTTGCTCTGGCAGACAAAATCTGATTTTGGAACATTAGTTTTAGAAATTGCTCCAAAACCGCCCTCAACTTCAGAGAAATTTCTGAAACCTCTTGCTTGAAGGATAGAAGCTGCAATCATACTCCTGTAGCCTCCAGCGCAATGCAAATAAAAATGCTCATTTGGGTTAATATCTTTTACCCAGTCATTGATGTAAGCCAAAGGTTTGCTGTAAGCGTCATCAATATGTTCTGCTGCGTATTCTGTTTCTTTACGGATATCTACGACTTTATCTTCGCCAAATTTAAACTCATTTGCAAATTGTTCAGCAGTAATTCTGTTAACAGTGTCAATTTCGAAACCTTCATTTTGCCAAGCTTCAAAACCGCCTTCCAAATGCCCAATAATTGTATCAAAACCTACACGACTTAAACGCGTTACAGTTTCTTCTTCCATGCCAGCTGCAGTAACCAGAATAATAGGCTGCTTTACATCGGCAATTAAAGTTCCAACCCACGGCGCAAAATCACCATTGATTCCGATATTGATAGATTGCGGAATAAATCCTTTACTAAAATCAGCTGCACTTCTTGTGTCTAGAATTAAAGCGCCAGTTTCTTCAGCAACTGCTTCAAATTCTTTTACATTTATCGCTTTCATTCCGTTGTGTAAAACTGTTTCAAAGCTTTCGTAACCTTGTTTATTCATGGCAACGTTCATGCTGAAGTAGGCTGGAGGAGGTAATAATCCATCCGTTACTTCTTTGATGAATTCTTCTTCAGTCATGTTAGCACGCAAAGCATAATTTGTTGCTTTTTGATTTCCGATTGTTGAAACCGTTTCTTTGCTCATGTTTTTTCCGCAAGCACTTCCCGCACCGTGCGCAGGATATACAATTACGTCATCAGCCAAAGTCATGATTTTATCTCTTAACGAATGATATAAAATTCCAGCCAATTGATCTTGTGTCATTCCAGCTGCTTTTTGAGCCAAATCAGGACGGCCAACATCTCCGATAAATAAAGTGTCCCCAGAGAAAATGGCGTGATCTTTTCCGTTTTCATCAATCAATAAAAAAGTAGTACTTTCCATGGTATGACCTGGAGTATGTAGTGCTTTAATTGTTATTTTTCCGATTTTGAATTCCTGACCGTCTTTCGCAGAAATGCAGTCAAATTCGCAAGCAGCATTTGGACCGTAAACGATTGGAGCTCCGGTTTCTTTGCTTAAATCAACGTGACCTGAAACGAAATCGGCGTGAAAATGCGTTTCAAAAATATATTTCAGTTTAACGCCATCACGCTCTAAACGATCCAGATAAGGCTGAATTTCTCTAAGCGGATCAATAATGGCGGCTTCACCATTTGAAGTGATATAATATGCACCTTGAGCAAGGCATCCGGTGTAAATTTGTTCTATTTTCATGATAGGTATTGTAAAATGATGGGTTACAAAGGTAACTTTGTTTTTTAAAAAAATAGGTGACTAATGTTACAGAAATTAGGTTTTTGTGTAAAAAAATGTGGCGTTTGTCATATTCGGTTGAGATAAATTAAATTTAAAGTTGAGCAATTACGCTTTAAGCTTTAATTTTGCATATGACGAATGTCATTTTAAAACAAAAAATAAAATGAACACACAACACTTATTGGATCAAATCGCTTTTATAAAAGAAATTGATAAAGTAAAATATATTCAGCGCAAGACAAAATTATTCAACAGCGACAGATGTGAAAATGATGCAGAACACAGTTGGCATTTGGCTTTAATGGCAATTGTTTTGGCAGATCATTCTAATGAACCGATTGATGTTTTGAAAGTCGTGAAAATGGTTTTGATACACGATATCGTAGAGATTGACGCAGGAGATGTTTTTATTTATGATACTGTAAAAAATCATGATAATACAGATGAAGAACGTTTGGCCGCAAACAGAATTTTTGGTCTTCTGCCTAAAAATCAAGCGGAAGAATTTATTTCAATCTGGGAAGAATTTGAAGCTGGAGAAACCAATGAAGCCAAATTTGCAAGATCTATGGACAGACTTGAACCTCTATTGCAAAATACATCAAACAACGGCGGAACTTGGAAAGAGTTTGGAGTGAAGTACGATAAAGTTTATGAGAAGAAAAGCATCATTAAAAATGGTTCAGCATCTTTATGGAATTACGCAGAAGGTTTGATTAATGAGAGCGTTGAAAAAGGGATTTTGGAGAAATAATCAAAACAATCACGTAATCAAAATCAAATATAGCCTGTGGTTTCAACGAAGGAACTCATGTGTAATTACGATACGTTTCCCGCGGTTGAAACCACGGGTTATGTTACGCATCCATATCTAAACGTGATCTTGTCATTTCGACGAAGGAGAAATCTCCGTGAGAAGCTCGACAAAGATTGGATTCTCGTTGCGGAGTTACTTGCGGAGATTTCTCCCTTCGGTCGAAATGACAAAACAATGCACAAAAAATATATACGAAGAAACTTTGTCAAAGTTCAAAACTTTGACAAAGTTGTAATGAGAAGTGTCATTTCTACCCTTTAAATTGTTGAAAAGTTTAACAAATATCGGGCGATAAACTTTTTTTAAAGGACGTTAATTCGGGTTCTAATGGTTAAATTTGTGGAACTTCATAAACAAATTACCATTATGGAAGAAATGCTCTTTTATGATCGAATGCAATTTGCCTTCACGATTACTTTTCATTATCTTTTTCCGCAACTTACAATGGGTCTTTCGCTGATCATTGTGTACTTCAAGTGGAAATATCTCAAGACTAAAGACGAACAATACAATCATGCCACCCATTTCTGGATGAAAATCTTCGCTCTCAATTTTGCAATGGGCGTCGTAACGGGAATTCCGATGGAGTTTCAGTTTGGAACCAACTGGGCTAAATTCTCCGAATTAACAGGAGGAATTATCGGGCAGACATTGGCAATGGAAGGAATGTTTTCTTTTTTTCTTGAATCTTCTTTCCTCGGATTATTTTTATTTGGAGAAAAACTACTCGGACATAAATGGCATTTTGTAACAGGATTATTAATCATGATTGGTTCGTGGGCGAGCGGTTACTTAATTATTGCCACACATTCTTGGATGCAGAATCCTGTGGGTTACGAAATCTTAGAAAATGGAAAATTTGTACTCACAAATTTCAAAGCTTTATTTTTAAATCCGTGGCTTTGGCCTTCTTATTTACACAATCAAGCCGCTTCTTTGGTAACCAGTTCTTTTGTTGTAGCTGGAATTGGAGCTTTTTATATTTTAAGTAATAAAAATGTTTCTTTCGGGAAATTGTTCTTGAAAACAGGTGTTATTTTCGGATTGATTTCGAGTGTAATTGTGGCTGTTCCAACAGGAGATTTATTGGCTAAAAATGTTGTGAAATACCAACCGGTAACTTTTGCGGCTATGGAAGGAATTTTTCATACCGAGAAAAAAGGTTCCGAAATTGTTTTAATCGGACAGCCCGATGTAAAAGATAAAAAACTGGACAACAAAATTGCCGTTCCTAATATTTTGAGTTTCTTGACTTATGGAAATTGGGATCAGGAAATAAAAGGATTAGATCAGTTCGAAGAAGATTTGCATCCAACTAATATTTCTGGACTGTATTATGCGTATCATATCATGGTTGGTCTTGGAACGGTTTTTATCGGATTAATGGTGCTTTCGCTTTTTCAATTAATTAGAGGGAAATTGTTTGAAACTAAATGGATATTATGGTCTTTAATGTTCATGATGCCGTTTCCTTACATTGCCAATACAACAGGCTGGTACACGGCAGAATTAGGAAGACAGCCTTGGTTGGTTTATAATTTATTACGAACTGCAGAGGGAGCTTCACCAACGGTTTCATCGGGAAATACCTTGTTTACATTGCTTGGTTTTATTGGTTTATACCTTTTACTAGGAATGCTGTTTTTACTTTTGATTGGAAAAATTATCAATAAAGGGCCACATAAAGTGGAACTTTCAACAGAAAAAATATAAGTATGGAATTTTTTTGGTACGTAGTTTTAATGGGAATTTTGGCTGTTTATCTGGTTTTAGATGGCTATGATTTTGGTGCAGGAATTATTCATTTATTTTTTGCCGATACAGAAAAAGATAAAAAAGCGATTACAAATGCCATTGGTCCGTTTTGGGATGCCAATGAAGTTTGGCTAATTGCGGCAGGAGGGGTTTTGTTTTTTGCCTTTCCAACTTTATACGCTTCTTCTTTTAGCGGATTTTATCTGCCTCTGATTATGATTTTATGGCTTTTGATTTTCCGTGCCATCGGATTAGAAATGCGTGGACAGATTCATAATCATATGTGGGAAAGTATTTGGGATAAAGCTTTCGGAATTGCGAGTCTGCTTTTGGCTCTTTTCTTCGGAATTGCTTTAGGAAATATTGTTCGAGGTGTGAATCTCGGAATGGTTCAAAACGGAGTTTCTACGCAGGAAGCGCATTATTTCTTTTTGCCTTTGTGGAATCCGACTTTTAGTCCGCAAGCAAATGAATTGGGAATTATTGACTGGTTTACGCTTTTCTTAGGAATTGTGAGTGTTGTGGCATTGACGATTCACGGTGCAAACTGGATTATTTACAAAACGAATTCTGCTTTAAATCCGAAATTGAAAAATGTAATCTTTAGATTGAACTTTGTTTTGCTGATTTTGGTCTTTATTTCCTTGGGGATTTGGCACTTTATCGAGCCTAAACCCTTTCATAATTTTATTGAAAATCCAATTCTTTGGTTTTTTCCTTTAATGACTTTTGTTGGAATTGCGGGATTATTCAAAGTTCGTTCTTTCAAAAAAGATGGTCAAGGATTTATTTTTTCGACCTTATTTTTAGTTGGCGGATTTGCGTCTACAGCGGTTTCGATTTTTCCGAATGTTTTGCCATCAACGAATAATGTAAATCCGTCTTTAACGATTTATAACACGGCCGCTCACGAATACGGATTAAACGCTGGTTTGAGCTGGTTTTTTATTGCTTTGTTTCTTGTAATTATTTATTTTATTATTCAATATCGCGTTTTCAGTGGAAAAATGGATGATATTGGATATGGAGAACATTGATTTTTTTATAGCCACGAATTCACGAATTTTAGTTTCAATATAAAATGAATTGCCTCCAGCTTTAGCTGGAGGTTTTTTGTTTGAATTTGAATTAGGCTTTAGCCAAACTTTACGATTTTGGCTAAAGCTTTTTTTTATATAGATTTGTTTACCTCCAGCTGAAGCTGGAGGCAATTTTTTTTAAAAAGCATCAATGAAAAAACAAATAATAGCATTACTTATTTTCTTATTTGGATCTATAAAAGCAGTTGCTTGCAGTTGTGATACACCTAAACCAATTTTAGAGTTTTATTCTTCCAAGTATGTTTTTGAAGGATTAGTAACACTTAAAAAAATTGCCAAAGATTCTGCTACTTATTCTATAAAAGTTAAAGTGCTCAAAAATTATAAAAAAGCTAATATTCCAAAAGAACTAAATTTTACATTTTACTACGAAAAAGTATACTCTGGTGGGAGTTCTTGTTATTCGGAAGTTTATAAGAATCAGAAATTACTAGTTTTTGCCTCTGAATATCAAGGAAAATTAGGTTTTAGTATTATGTGTTCCAATTCGCAGGTTATTCGGGAAAGAGGAATTGATCCTCGTCTGCAAAAGGTGTTGGATCATGGCAATGAATTTAAATTAGATAACTACATCTATGATCTTGACTATACGGTGAACAATGAATTTAATCCTACGAAACCAATTACCAATCTCGACTCCATTTTTAAAGATGCGAAAGCTATAAAATCTGATAAACCATTCGGGCTTTTTGCATTGTACATTAATAAAAAAGGAGAATTAGTTTCTGTTTTTAATTTTTTTGATTGGCATAAATCTTCTGAGGATTTTAAAATTGATCCGAATTTTGGTTTAATGACAGAATTTAATGTAAAAAGTAAAAGACCTATAACAGAATTTGAAATTTATGCTACAGAATTGCTCAAAAAAGTAAAGAGTTGGGAATTAAAAAGGAGTAAAGTAACACAAATTGCTGTTGATTACATGGCTTATATTTCTGTAGATTTTGATGAAAAGACTTCAAAATGGACTTATGAATTGAGATAAAGTTTTTATTTTAAAGTCAAATTGGCTTTAGAAAAATCATAAAGTTAGCCTATGGCTTTTTTGCATTAGTACGAAAAACTTGTATTTTTACGAATCAAATAATTTCTCAAGAAATTTAAATATCTTTGAATTATGAGCACAACAGCAAAACCAAAACATATAGGAAGAAACATAAGCCGAATTAGAGAGCTTAAAGGAATGAAGCAGGAAGCTTTGGCAATTGCAATTGGGCTAAGCCAGCAAACTGTTTCGAATATAGAATCGAGTGAAACGATTGATAATGAAAAATTGACAGAAATTGCAAAAGCACTTGGTGTTACTATTGAAGCTATTGAAAATTTTTCGGAAGAATCTGTCTTCAATTTCTTCAATAATTTTTATGATAATAGTTCAAGTCAAGGAAATAGTTTTAATCAAGGAATGTATGCGACTTTTAACCCTTTAGATAAAGTGGTTGAACTTTATGAACGTTTGGTTCAGGCTGAAAAAGAAAAAGTAGAATATTTAGAAAAACTTCTTAAAAAGTAATAGAAAAACATAAAGATAGAAATGAATTGCCTCCAGTTTTAACTGGAGGTTTTTTGTTTGAATTTGAATTGGGCTTTAGCCAAACTTTCCGGGTTTGGCTAAAGCCTTTTTTGTATACATTTGTTTACCTCCAGCTAAAGCTTGAGGCAGTTGATTGAAAATATTAAAGACAAAACGTCATTTTACCTGAGTCTGCGTTAGGGATAGGAGCGGTATCTCCCGATTTAGAAAAACAAGGCTTTTTAGCCGTAGTTTTTGTTAATCGGGAATAAAGCGGATAGCCCGGCCGGAGGCAACGCCCAAAAGAATCTTCTTACTTGAGATTTTTTTTGTAAATAAAGTATAAGATAACTTTTACGAAAGATTTAATTACAACCGATAGTTATATTCTATAATGTTAATTGTAAGAAAAAAAAAGTGTTAATGCTTAATATTGCGTATCTAAGAATTTTTTCCCCCTAAGAATTTTTAGAAATTGATTTTTCACTAGAAGCTTAAATCTATTTTTACCTACTAAATTATTATGCCTTTAACAGTTTTTTCCGACAAGGTTAGATTTCGTTACAAATCTAAGAATTGGCAGTATCACTTTGATGAAATTAAAGAAATTGGACTGCTTAAAAAAAAGAAGAAATATTTTCTTGAAAACGGTGCTTTTTTAGCCGTAACTGCTGCAACATATTATTGCATGCTATTTTCCAACTTAATGGACTTGTATTACATTATTCCTGCAATTTTGTGTTATTCGTTTATTTTAGCTATGAGATTCGGGAACAAGGCCGAATTTGCCTATTTTGTTTTTGTAAAAGATATTTACCAGAACAAAATAAGGACTAAAATTGCCACCAAAGACCGCATATTGGTTGGCAAGCAGATCGATTCTTACTTAGATCTTCAGTTTGAAAGAAGTATAAAAAGAACTGCTTAAAAAAAATCAGAGATGTTTATATTCAGTATTTCCCGTTATGATTGCATTTTTCATAATGGCAGCTTTGATGTACAGTTATTTTATCATTACACAAAGAAAAAATTAACAAAACGCTGCGACATAAGTCTTTAGTTATGAAGTAGTTTTATAATTTCCCAATAAAAATAATAGTATAGTCTTGCCGTTACATTCTAACGGCTGGCTGTTTTGACTATACATGACCACAAATCAGAAATAATATGGCCACAACAATTAAAAGTAAAATCAAAAATATTAGAGAGTTAAAAAATTATACTCAGGAATACATGGCAGAAAGATTAGGCGTAACCCAAGCTGGTTATAGTAAAATTGAAAAAGGAAAGACTTCTTTGAGTTACGAAAAATTGGTTGAAATAGGAAGAATTTTGGATGTAAGCGTAGAGGATATAATTAGTTTTGATTATGATAAATACTTTAATAATTACAACAAAATAACAGGAAACAATAACGGCAGTATTTTGATTAATGCCGATAATTCTTCGGTTTTGAAGGAGCTTTATGAAGATAAAATTCAATTGCTTGAAAAACTGCTTTCGAGAACTGAAATCGAGCTTGAGAGATATAAAGATAAATTTGGAGAAATCTGAAGGTTTTAGTTTCATCTTTGTCAAAGTTTAAAACTTTGACAAAGATTACTCTACAAGTGAAACTAAATAAAACGTTGAAATTCTTTTTAGAATAAAACTTCTTTGGCAATGATATAAAATCCCATCACGAGCACAAACCATCCAAAAAGAGGTTTTAATTTCGCGCCGTCCATTTTTTTAGAAAGCTGGCTTCCAATAAACATTCCGATTAAAGCCATTGCAGAAACGCTTAATAAGAAACTATAGTTTATTGGTGTCCCAATGTATAGATCGCCAGCAAAACCTATTGACGAATTAATAGTGATGATTAATAATGAAGTTCCCACGGCTTGTTTCATGGGTAAATTGGCAAAAAAAAGCAAGGCAGGAATAATTAAGAATCCGCCGCCTGCACCTAGAAATCCGGTTACGATTCCGACCAAAAAACCTATAAAACTCAATTGCGAATAATTAGTATCTGTTGATTTAATTTCGGACTGATTTTTTTTAATCATAGAAATGGCTGCCGTAATCATTAGGATAGAAAAGATGATCATAATTAGAAAATCTTTTGAAACGGTATAAGAAGCGACAGAAAACAAAGTCGATGCAATTTGCGGAAATATCACTTCACGAATTATTAAAATCGAAATAACTGAGGGAACAGCAAAGTACAAAGCCGATTTTAGTTTTAGATTCCCCATTTTGTAATGGCTGTAACTTCCAAATAAAGCGGTTAATCCGACAATGAATAAAGAATAAGAAGTGGCTTGATCGGGATTTACTTTAAATAAATAAACTAAAATAGGAATAGTAAGAATAGAACCTCCGCCGCCAATTAAGCCAAGCGAAATTCCGATTATGATTGAGGCAAAAAATCCTAAATATTCCATTGCATTTGTTTTAATGCAAAGTTGCCTCGGAAATTAGAAATCTACAGTAACATTTATCACAGAAGATTTTTTTTAGCCACGAATTTCACAAATTATTCTGTCACATTGAGCGAAGTCGAAATGCTTTGTAAGGCTTCGACTTCGCTCAGCCTGACAACAGGAAAAATTTTCGCCACGAATTCACGAATTAGTGCTAATTTTATTTGTGTAATAAATTTCACAGATTAGTTAATTTTTTTCGGTTCAGATTGAAAAAAATAAAATTCGTGAATTCGTGGCAGAAAAAACTATTTCAATAACTCAATCTGGTTTCGGTTGAGTTTGACCAGACCGCGTTGTTCCATTTTTTTGAGTAATCTGGAAACGACTTCTCGCGAAGTATTTAATTCGGTTGCGATTTCCTGATGCGATAAATTTACCTCAGAACACCCGCAGGCATCAGAATGTCTTTTTAAGTAGAATTCTAATCTTTCATCCATAGAACGGAAAGCGATATTGTCTACCACTTCGAGAACTTCTTCAAAACGGCTTCGGTAGGTTTCAATTACAAATTCGTACCAGCTTCTATGTTCCATCATCCATTTGTCCATTAATTGCAATGGAATCATCATCACGGTTACATCTTCTACTACTTTTGCCATAATCTGGCTTTTTTCGCTTTTTGCTGTACAAATCATTGATATCGCACAAGCTTGTCCAGGCTGCAAGTAGTACATTAAAAACTCTCCGCCGTCTTCACCTTCGCGATAGATTTTGATTTTACCTTTAGTTATCAAAACTGTATTTTTAATATACTGACCGGTACGCATTAAAATGGTTCCGGCTTCAAAATCTTGAAGGCTTCCGTTTTCTTCTATCGTAGCAATGAGTTCGTTCGAGAAATTAGGAAAGATGGTTTTTAATGAATGTTGCATATTGTAGATTTTTTTTGCCATCAATTGCATTAATTCAAAACAATTAATTATTGAGAATTCGTGTAATTGGTGGCGAATATTTTTATCAAAATCGGATAAAAATATAGGATTGTTTGCAAAGATAAGGGTTTGGAATGGGAATAATTATCAGAAAACTAGATTTAAGATTAATTTTATGTAAATGAAAAAATCCTATTTTCTATCGATTTTGTAGGCTGAATTTTTAAAAATAGTAACTAAATTTGTAATTCACTGATTATAATACTTTCTCTAAAACGTTTTCTGAGAATAATAATCGAAATCGCATTTGGTACGTTTTTTATATAGAGAAACGTCGTAATTTTACAAAAACACATTTTATTATGAATTTATCACAAGAAGATTGGGTTGCTCAGTTAGAAGCTGACGAAAATGCAGTTATACTTGACGTAAGAACTGAGGACGAATTTAATGATGGCTATATTGAGAACGCTCTTAATATTGATATCAATAAAGGGCAGGCTTTTATTTATGAGATTGAAGAATTAGACAAAAATAAAAACTATTATGTATACTGTCGTTCTGGGGCTAGAAGTGCAAAAGCATGCCAGATTATGAACGAATTGGGTATCGAAAACGCCTACAATCTGCTTGGAGGAATCCTAGATTGGGAAGGTGAAACAGTACAACCATAAAAGAAGAAGAGGCAGTAAAAAAGCCTCTTTTTTCTTTTGAAAATAAAATTACCAGACCATTAAACAAACCAAATTATGAGTTTTATACCAGAAGAATATCAGATTAATAGTCTGATAAATCAAGATGCCTATCTTGTAAATGGAGAATTGAAACAATGGACAGGGCAAACCACACCTGTGTTTTCTACTATTTCTTTAACAGAAAAGTATTCGCCGACTTTATTAGGATCTATTCCTTTTATGGGAGAAAAAGAAGCAGCGGAAGTTGTCGAAGCTGCTACCAATGCATACGATATGGGACAAGGCTTATGGCCGACTATGAAAGTAGTTGATCGTATTAAATGCATGGAAAAATTTGTGAAACAAATGAAAGAAACCCGCGAAGAAGTAGTGAAATACTTAATGTGGGAAATTGGAAAGTCATTAGGAGATTCGCAAAAAGAATTTGATAGAACTGTAGAATATATTTACGATACTATTGCCAGCTACAAAGAATTAAACGGACGCAGTTCGCATTTTGAAAAAGTGCAAGGTGTAAACGCCATGATTCGCCGTGGACCTCTTGGAGTTGTACTATGTCTTGGACCTTACAATTATCCTTTGAATGAAACTTTCTCATTGTTGATTCCTGCTTTGATTATGGGAAATACCGTAATTTTCAAACCAGCTAAACATGGTGTTTTATGTATTTCGCCATTATTGGAAGCTTTTAGAAGCAGTTTTCCTAAAGGAGTAATCAATATTGTTTATGGAAGAGGACGCGAAGTGGCTTCTCCGATTATGAAATCTGGAAAAATAGACGTTTTAGCTTTAATTGGAAACAGTAAATCGGCAATTGCTTTACAGGATCAGCATCCAAACAAAAATAGACTGCGTTTAATTTTAGGTTTAGAAGCTAAAAATCCAGCAATTATTCTTCCAGATGCCGATTTAGATTTGGCTATTCAGGAATGTATTACAGGAAGTTTGTCTTTTAACGGACAACGTTGTACTGCTTTGAAAGTGTTATATGTTCACGAATCGATTGCTGAAGAATTCAATAAACGTTTTTCTGAAAAAGTAGACAGTTTGCTTTTTGGAAATCCGTGGGAAAAGGGAGTTGCTCTAACACCGCTACCAGAAACCGACAAACCAAAATATATTCAAGGCTTAATTGATGATGCTCTTCATAAAGGAGCTAAAGTCATTAATGAAAAAGGAGGGAAACATACTGATAACTATATTTTTCCAGCAGTTTTATATCCAGTAAATAAAGAAATGCGTGTGTATCACGAAGAACAGTTTGGGCCAGTTGTTCCTGTACTTTCTTTCAAAGATATTAAAGAACCATTGAAAGATATGGCAGAATCAAATTACGGACAGCAAGTAAGTTTGTTTGGTAAAGATATAAAAACTCTTGCGCCGCTAATTGATGCCTTAGTTAACTTAGTTTGTAGAGTAAACCTCAACAGTTCTTGCCAAAGAGGGCCAGATGCTTTCCCTTTCACAGGAAGAAAAGATTCTGCTGTAGGAACTTTAAGTATTCCAGATGCTTTACGTTCTTTCTCAATTCGTACGTTTGTAGCTTCAAAAGATATCGATTATAATAATGAGATTCTGCAGGAATTGCTTAACAGCAAAGAATCGAATTTTATTAATACAGATTATATTTTGTAGTATCAAGGTTATATATTAATTGTAGATGCCGTCTATTCCTTTTGGTGATAGACGGTTTTTCTTTTTAAAGATGCTAAGTTTCTAAGGAGCTAAGATTCTAAGTTTTTTTGTAAAAGTTTGATGTAAAATGTAAAATGAAGTTTTTCTGCATCTCACATCTCACATTTCACCATTTACAATTCACATCTTACAATTCACCATTAACAATTAATAATTAAATTTGTAACATTGTTTTAAAACAGCAGTCTTATACATCAAACAATTTAAAGACCTAAGAATTATTTATGAAAAAGAGATTTTTGCAATTTGCATTAATAGCATTCGTTCTTTTTGCCCAAGATACTATTGCTCAAGAGCTTTACATGCCTCGAAATATAAAAAAAGCCTATGAAAATGGAACACGTTCTAAAGACGGAAAACCAGGCGCAAACTATTGGCAGAACCGTGGAAAATATAATATGGAAATTTCAGTTGATCCGAAAACGAGATTGGTTAGTGGAACTGAAACCATTATTTACGAAAACAATAGCAAGGATACTTTAAGAAACTTAGTTATTCGTTTTGTAAACAACCTTCACAAGCCTTCTTCTCCAAGAGGAGGTGAAGTAAGCAATGATTTTTTAAGCGATGGATTAACAATTACTTCATTGAAAGTAGAAAATGAAGTGTATAAAGAAGACGCTAAAAACTGGGGAACTGTTGGAAATGTAAAATTGCAAAAACCAATTTTACCCAATTCAAAGACCACTATAAATATTCAATGGAATTATCCTTTGTCTAAAGAAAGCGGTAGAGAAGGCCAGATTGATGAAACGACATTTTTTGTAGCGTATAGTTATCCTCGTGTTTCAGTTTTTGACGATTATAATGGATGGGATAGATTACCACATACAGATCGCCAAGAATTTTACAATGACTTCAATGATTATGTTTTTTCTGTAAAAGCACCAAAAAACTACGTGGTGTATGCAACTGGAGATTTATTAAATCCAGATGAGGTTTTGCAACCTGAATTTGCTTCACGCTTAAAAAAATCATACACAACAGATGAAATTCTGCATATTGCAAACGAGCAGGAAATGAAAAGCGGAATTGTAACGAAACAATACGATTGGAATGTCTGGAAATTTGAAGCTAAAAACATAACAGATGTGTGCTTTGGTTTAAGTGATCATTATTTATGGGACGCTAGTAGTGTTGTAGTGGATAAGAAGACAAATCGTCGCGCGAGCGTTCAGGCGGCTTATAATGTTAAAGGAACCGATTTTGTGAATTCGGTAAAAAATAATCAATATGCTTTAGATTGGTTTTCTAACAATTGGCCAGGAGTTCCATATCCATTTTCTAAAATGACAGCTTTCCAAGGTTTTGCCGATATGGAATATCCAATGATGTGTAACGATTCTGAAATGGGAGATCCTATTTTTGCACAGTTAGTACAAGATCACGAAGTAGCGCACACTTATTTTCCTTTTTACATGGGAATCAATGAAACACGTTATGCCTTTATGGACGAAGGTTGGGCAACAACTTTTGAATATTTAATCGGAATTGCTGAACATGGTAAAGAGGCTGCCGATAAGTTTTATAAAGAATTTAGAGTGAAACATTATATAAGCGATCGATCTTCAGAACAAGATCAGCCCATTATAACAATGTCTACACAGGTTTCTGGCGCAGGTTATGGAAATAATTCTTATGGTAAAGCTTCTCTTTCTTATTTGGCTCTAAAAGATATGTTAGGAGATGAAATGTTCAAAAAAGCGCTTCATTTTTATATGGATACTTGGAACGGAAAACATCCTATTCCGTGGGATTATTTTAATTCATTTAATACAGCAGCAGGAAAGAATTTAAATTGGTTTTTTAATAATTGGTTCTTTACTAACAATTACATAGATATTGCTGTAAAAGGTCTTTCTTCCGATAAGAAAACCATAACAATAGAAAACATTGGAGGTTTTGCAATTCCTTTTGATGTTGTAATTACGTACGCTGATAAGTCAAAAACAATTTTGCATCAAACGCCAGCGATTTGGGAGAAAAATCAAAAAACAGCTAGAATAATTTTGAAAAGCGCAAAAAAAATCGAAAAAATTGAGATTGATGGTGGAATATTTATGGATGCAACACCAGAGAACAATGTTTTAAATGTTAAATAATTGAATTAAATTTAACTAAATAAATTAAAGCGTCACTTTGTTTTAGCAAAGTGACGCTTTTTGTTTAAAATAATTAAAAATATTCAAGTTACGGAAAAACAGCACAAATATTTCTCGGAAAAATATTACGTTTGCCAAATACTAAAAATACCACCAAATCTAATGAAGAATACTTTTGTTCTGATTGCTTTGCTAAGCAGTCTTCAGTTTTTTGCGCAGAATGATCAAAAAGCAGCGTTTCAAAAAAGTAAATATGAACTAGCTGTTTCTTACTACAAAAAAGCCGATTTTGTAAAAGCTATCGACTTATTTTCTTTGGCTGCAAAGATTAAGCCGGACAACGAAATTGGAAAAGATGCTGTTAATAAAGTAGATACTTTACGTGAAATTTTAAGAAAAGAAATTCTAAGTCAAGCAATTGGAACTTGGAGAAGAACTGGAAGTCAGCCAGTTTGGTCTGCGGCAACAGCAGTTACCGCCAGTCAATCTACTTTTGATGAAGTGGTCGAAATTAAAGAAAATGAGATCTTGTTTTACGAGGTCGACAAAAAAACAAAAGTAAAGAAACTTCTTAAAACTGAAAATTTAGTTTATAATGATGCCAAAAGTACGGTCTCATTATTTTCAGAAATTATTCTTTCTGATGGAACAGTTTGGAACTGTAGTCTTAATGAAAAGTCAGATGTATTGCATGTTGTTAATGTAGCTGTTAAAACAGAAGAGGGAATAAAAAAGATACAAAGTGATAATGAGGAAAATTATTACGTTAAAATGTAAATGATAAATAAAAAAAGGGAATCGATTGATTCCCTTTTTTATTATGAGTTTTATAGAAATTTAAATCCAATGGAGAGATTGGTAACTCCAGTTTTAATTTCACTGCTAGAGGCATCTATATCACTAAGTCCAGCAAGATATCTAACATCAAAAGTTAGTCTCCAGACATCCACTCCAACACCTCCAAGAATGCTATGATTATTTTTTTCTATAGCTATAGAATTGAGATTATTGCTGGTACTTATGTCTGAATAATTTTTCCAGTTGTATCCCACAAAAAGCCTCACATTTCCGAGTTTTCCAAGCGGAATAATTTTAAGTCCTGCAATTAATGAAGCATCTGTTCCTGATAGTTTAAATTCGGTTTCTCCCACGCCGTTTTGGTATACGCTAAAATTAGTTTGACCATATCCAAACTCGCCCTGGGCATAAAAAAGTGCAAGGTTTAATCGGCCAAATGCGGCAAATCCAATTCCTGTATTCGTATGATCGGAACTGAAATTTTTGGCATTGACAGAAGTAATGCTTGTAGAAAACTGCGGCCCGATTTGTATTAATTGCGCAAATCCATTGGCACAAATACATAAAAATGTTGCTAAAAGGAATTTTCTCATAACGGAATTTATTTGATTTTGGTACTATAAAAATAATCATAATAGATTAGAATTGAATGATTTGTCTGATTTATTTTTCTGTAAAGTTTTGATAATTAATCAGATCAAGATTTCTGGTTTGTTTTTTTCGATTAAATCAAAATGAATTAATTTTGAGAAGATTTAATACATTAAAATGAAAGTTAAAACAATAAACCCTAGTGATACTTGGCCAATAAGACACGAAGTAATGTGGCCAGACCAGCCTTTTGAGTTTGTACAGCTTGAAGAAGATAATTTAGGAATTCATTTTGGAGTTTTTGAAGAAGATAAATTGGTTTCTATAGTCTCTTGTTTTATGGAAGAAAAAGAAATGCAGTTTAGAAAATTAGCTACTTTAGAAGAGTATCAAGGTAAGGGAATTGCGTCTCATCTTTTAAAGTATATTCTAGAATTTGCAAAGGAAAAAGGTGTAGAAAAAGTATGGTGCAACGCCAGAACCAATAAAAAATCATTTTATGAGAAGTTCGGAATGATAGATACTTTTAAAACTTTTGTAAAATCAGGACAAGAATTTACGATTATGGAAATTTTGCTTTCTTAATTGTGAAGTTTAAGTTGTTGATTTTTAATGTTGTAAATAAGGATTTTAATTTTGAAGTAAAGTGATTAATAAAAATTAAGAGAATGAAAACGTTTTCGTTTTATGGAACTGTTAAACCTTGTTAAAAATTCTTTTTTTGTTTTAATTCTTTTACTACTTTCGCACCGAAATGAGAAAGTTAATAGTATTTTTAGTATTCATGAATATGCTTCTGTTTGGCGGAGGCCAATATTTGAATGCAAATACTTTTGGTGCTCATACTCACCATCACCTACAGAAACATAGAGTTAAGTTTACTAATCAAGATCGTGGAACTTCAACAATTGAAGAAGCTACAGATATTGATTTAGAAGAAGATCTTGTTGGAGGTGAAGATGTTGATTTACTTACGAACAAATATTTTACTGCTTCGTATAGTTTGGTAGACGCTTTGTATCTGGCACTTTCAGATCAGTCTGCAGCGAATGATTCCAATCGTTTAAAAATTTCTACGCCTTTATTCGGGCATTCAAATCCTATCTATATTACTCAACGAGTATTAAGAATTTGATTCTAAAGTATACATCGGTTACCTGAGTTTTGATCTCTGCGTATCTTGCTGTTGTATATTTTTTCTACTTCTGCTTATATAAAGTTAAGGTCTGGGCTAAGGCTGACTGATGCATTTTAACATCCAAAAGGAATTTTCATTCCAAAGCATTCAATCGCTTAATTTCCAAACTAAATCATGAAAAAAATTATTGTGTTCACAGGCTTAATGGCCTTGGTGTGCTTAACGAGCTGTACATCTAAAAAAGAAGAAAAAGAAGAAGTAGAAAAATTCACCGTTACTAATCCAGTAAGAATCGATACTTCATTTACCAAAGAATACGTTTCACAAATAAAATCGGTTCGTAATATCGAACTTCGCGCCCAAGAAAAAGGGTTTTTACAAAATATATATGTTGACGAAGGACAGTTTGTAAAAAAAGGACAGCTGTTGTTTAAAATTATGCCAAACATGTATCAGGCAGAATTATTAAAAGCACAGTCAGAACAAAAATCTGTAGAAATTGAATTGCAAAATTCAAAATTACTGGCAGATAAAAATATCGTTTCTAAAAACGAATTAAGCGTGGCTCAGGCTAAATTGCAATCTGCAAAAGCTGAGGTTGCGCTGGCAAAACTTCATTTATCATTCACAGAAATTAGAGCTCCGTTTGACGGAACAATCGACCGTATTCCTTTAAAACTAGGAAGTTTAATTGACGAGGGAGAATTGTTGACAAGTCTTTCAGATAACAGTCAGATGTTTGCTTATTTCAATGTTTCTGAGCCAGAATATATTAGTTACGAAACGAATATTAAAGACCGTGCAGATAACAAAGTGAATTTGGTTTTGGCAAACGGAGATATTTTTAAAGAAAAAGGAAATGTTGAGGTAATCGAAAGTGAATTCAACAACGAAACCGGAAACATTGCTTTTAGAGCAAGATTCCCTAATTCTGGAAAATTACTTAGAAATGGCGAAACAGGACAAGTTCAAATGAATGTTCCTCTTAAAAATGCTATTGTGATTCCGCAAAAAGCGACTTACGAAATTCAAGATAAAAAATATGTTTTTGTAGTTGGAAAAGACAATAAAGTAAGTTCTAGAGAAATCACTATTACTGGCGAAATCCCTGATTTATATGTAATCAAAAGTGGTCTTACAGAAAATGATAAGATCTTGCTTGAAGGTGTTCAGAAAGTAAAAGAAAACGACAAAATTAAATTCGATTACGAATCTCCTAAAGAAGTAATCAATCATTTACGCTTAAAAGCAGAATAGTTTTTTGTTTTAATAGTTTCAAGTTTCAGGTTTCAAGTTGCATACTGAACCTGAAACTTGAAACCTGAAACTTGAAACATTTTAAACTTCAATAAGTTTAATCATTTAAAAAATATAAAAATGTTTAATAAATTTATTCAAAGACCTGTTCTGTCGATAGTAATATCGTTGATTATTGTCTTTTTGGGGGTATTGTCGGTTTTAAATTTACCAATTACACAATTCCCTACAATTTCACCTCCAATGGTGAATGTTACCGCAGATTATCCTGGATCTAATGGTGAATTGATGGTTAAGGCTGTTGTTATTCCTTTGGAAAGAGCCTTAAACGGAGTTCCAGGAATGAAATATATGGCTTCAGATGCTGGAAACGATGGTGAAGCTACAATCAAAGTGGTCTTTAACTTAGGAACAGATCCTAATCAGGCAGCAATTAACGTTCAAAACCGTGTAGCTTCGGTTACCAATAAACTTCCTCCTTTGGTAATTCGTGAGGGTATTAAAATCACTCGTGAGGTACCAAGTATGTTGATGTACGTGAATCTTTACAGTACAGACAAAAATACGGACATGAAGTTCTTATACAACTATGCCGATATCAACGTTCTTTCTGAATTGAAAAGGGTAAATGGTATTGGTTCTGGAGATATCTTAGGAACACGTGAATATGCAATGCGTATCTGGCTGAAACCAGACCGTATGTTGGCTTATAAAATTTCTGCAGATGAGGTAATGGAAGCATTATCTAGTCAGAGTTTGGAGGCTTCTCCAGGTAAAACGGGAGAAAGTTCTGGTAAACGTTCTCAAGCATTTGAGTATGTATTGAAATATTCTGGACGTTTTACAACAAAAGAACAATACGAGAACATTGTAGTAAAAGCAAATCCAAATGGAGAACTTTTAAGATTGAAAGATGTTGCTAAAGTTGAATTTGGTAGCTCGATGTATGATATCTATTCTAATTTGAATGGAAGACCATCTGCGGCGATTGTATTAAAACAATCTTTTGGAAGTAACGCGAATCAGGTTATTGAAGAAGTAAAAGCAAAACTGGAAAAAATCAAACAGAGATTTCCTAAAGGAATGGATTATGAAATTTCGTATGACGTTTCTAAATTCCTTGATGCTTCTATCGAAAAAGTAATTCATACGTTGGTTGAAGCCTTTATTCTGGTAGGTTTAGTAGTTTTCCTTTTCTTAGGAGACTGGCGTTCGACGGTTATTCCTGCAATTGCGGTACCAGTATCGTTGGTTGGAACTTTTGTGTTCATGACATTCTTTGATATATCATTGAACTTGATTACGTTATTTGCCTTAGTGTTAGCAATTGGGGTCGTCGTCGATGATGCGATTGTGGTTATTGAGGCCGTTCACGCCAAGATGGAAGAGGAACACCTCTCGCCATTTAAAGCGACTAAAAAAGCAATGCACGAAATTGCGGGGGCAATTATTGCAATTACTTTCTTGATGGCCGCGGTATTTATTCCTGTTGCCTTCATGTCTGGTCCTGTTGGAGTATTCTACAGACAGTTCTCTGTAACTATGGCAACTGCGATTATTCTTTCGGGTATTGTGGCTTTGACATTGACACCAGCACTTTGTGCAATGATGTTAAAAAACAATCATGGCGTGCCTAAAAAGAAAACACCAGCCAATAGATTTATTGATGCTTTCAACGAAAAATTCAATCTAGCGCAAGGTAAATATCAGAACTTACTAGGCAAAATTGTGGACAGAAGAGTAGTTACCATTGTAGCGCTTCTTGGTTTCTGTGCTGGAACATGGATCATCAGTAGTAATGTTCCTTCAGGATTTATTCCGAATGAGGATCAGGGAATGTTTTATGCGGTAATCCAGACACCGCCAGGATCTTCTTTAGAAAGAACAAATAATATTGCAGAACGAGTTCAGAAAATTGCTGAGGATATTGACGGAGTAAAATCGGTTTCTTCATTGGCAGGTTATGAAATTTTGTCTGAAGGTACTGGGGCTAACTCTGGAACTTGTTTGGTTAACTTGAAAGATTGGAGCGATAGAAAAGAATCTGTTTTGGAAATCATGCACGAAATGGAGGAAAAATGTAAAGATATTACGGGGGCGAATATCGAATTTTTCCAACCGCCCGCTGTACCTGGTTATGGTGCTGCCGGAGGATTTGAGCTTCGTTTGTTAGATAAAACCGGTTCTGTTGATTATAAGAGAATGGAACAGGTAAACAACGATTTTGTGGCTGAATTGAACAAACAACCAGAACTATCAAACGTATTTAGTTTCTATAGCTCTAGTTTCCCTCAATACATGATGAAAGTCGACAATGATTTGGCACAGCAAAAAGGGGTTTCTATCGAAAATGCGATGAATACTTTGTCAACTCTTGTGGGAAGTAACTACGAAATCAGTTTTATCAAATTTGGTATCAACTATAAAGTAATCGTTCAGGCTTCGCCAGAATATCGTGCACAGCCAGATGATATCTTAAAATTATACGTAAAAAATGATCGTGATGAAATGGTGCCTTTTTCTGCTTTTATGAAATTAGAAAAAGTATACGGACTTTCAGAAATTACACGTCATAATATGTATACCTCAACACAAATTAGTGGTTCTCCAGCTGCAGGTTATAGTTCTGGTACAGCGATTAAAGTAATTCAGAGAGTAGCTGCTGAAAAATTACCAAGAGGATATGACATTGACTGGGCTGGTATTTCTGCCGATGAGGTGGCTCAGGGCAATCAGGCAATTTGGGTATTCTTAATCTGTTTAGGATTCGTTTACTTGGTATTAGCGGCACAGTACGAAAGTTTTATTTTGCCATTGTCAGTAATTCTTTCTTTGCCAGCAGGTATTTTTGGAGCTTTCCTTTTATTGAAATTAACAGGATTAGAAAACAATATTTATGCACAAGTTGCCATGGTAATGCTTATCGGATTATTAGGTAAGAATGCCGTGTTGATTGTAGAGTTTGCGATCCAAAGGCATGCAGCCGGTAAGTCAGTTTTAGATGCTGCAATGGAAGGGGCAAAAGCAAGGTTCCGTCCGATTTTGATGACTTCGTTTGCTTTTATCGCAGGTTTATTACCGCTTGCTTTTGCAACTGGTCCTGGTAAAATTGGAAACAGAACCATTGGTACTGCAGCAGCTGGAGGTATGCTTATCGGAACCATTTGCGGTGTATTTGTAATTCCAGGCTTGTATTTCATATTTGCTAAAATTGCTGAGAAACACAAATTGGTAAAACATGAAGAAGAAAACCCATTAACAGAAGAAATTGACAACAATCATGTATAAAGTTAAATCATATCAATATAGTATTGCGTTTGCTGTATGTCTAGCAGTTGCAGGGTGTAAAACCCCTGCACCTGCGGCAGCAGTTACTACCAGTACACCAGTTCCAGAATCGTTTGGCTCAACAGTTCAGACTCAGGATGCAAACAGCAATACGGCAGCATTAAACTGGAAAGATTATTTTAAAGATCAGAATCTAGTTGATTTAATAGATACTGCTCTTAAAAACAATCAGGAATTAAATATCATTTTGCAGGAAATTGAAATTGCAAAAAATGATATTCGTGTTAAAAAAGGACTTTTATTGCCAACTGCAGGCTTACGTGCCGGAGCTGGAGTAGAAAAAGTGGGTAGATATACCAGTCAAGGTGCGGGTGATGCTACCACAGAGATTAAACCAGGGGTAGAAACTCCAGATCCGCTAGGAGATTTTACGATTTCGGCTTACGCAAACTGGGAAGTAGATATCTGGAAAAAACTGCGTAATTCTAAAAAAGCAGCTTTAAACAGATATTTGGCTACAGTAGAAGGTAAAAACTTTGTAATTACAAACCTCATCGCCGAAGTTGCTGATTCGTATTATGAATTACTAGCTTTAGACAATCAGTTGGATATTGTAAAACAAACGATCAAATTGCAGACTAATGCTTTAGAAATTGTAAAAGTTCAAAAACAGGCGGCAAGAGCAACAGAATTGGGAGTTAAGAAATTTGAAGCAGAGGTTTTAACTTCGCAAAGTATGGAGTTTGATATTTTGCAGCAGATAAAAGAAACTGAGAATAAAATCAACTTTTTGTTGGGTAGATACCCTCAGGAAGTAAAAAGAACAAGCAGCGCTAATTTCTTAAGTTTATTGCCAGCTTCTGTAAGTTCTGGAATTCCGTCTCAATTGTTACAAAACCGTCCAGATGTTAAACAAGCAGAATTAGAATTAGTAGCGGCAAAATTAGATGTAAAAGTGGCTCGTGCCGAGTTTTATCCATCTTTGGATATTACGGCAGCGATAGGAGTACAGGCTTTCAAACCTTCTTATTTGTTTACTATGCCAGAATCTCTTCTTTACTCATTAGCTGGAGATCTTGTAGCGCCTTTGATTAACAGAAATGCGATCAAAGCAGAGTTTGCAAGTGCCAATGCCAGACAGATTCAGGCATTGTACAATTACGATCGTACAGTTTTAAATGCTGATCTAGAAGTTTCAAACCAAATGTCTAAGATTGAGAATCTTCAAAAAGGATACGATCTTAAATCGAAACAAGTTGATGCTTTAAATACTTCGATTGATGTCTCAAACGATTTGTTTAAATCGGCTCGAGTAGATTATTTTGAGGTTTTGATGACACAGAGAGACGCATTAGAAGCGAAATTAGAATTAATTGATACTAAAAAAGAACAGTTGAATGCTGCAGTTCATGTCTATAGAGACTTGGGGGGCGGATGGAAATAATATTGCCAATTAATTTGTAGAAAGAAAGCCTTTTGGGAGTAAAATCCTGAAAGGCTTTTTTTGTAAGAAAATTATCTTATATTTGCATTTCACTGTTCTGAAAAAAAAGTGACCATAAACCTCGGAAGCTATTATTTAGTTTTCGGGGTTTTTTTTGCCTTTTAAATTTTTACCTATTGTTAAATTTTAATATTTTTCTTACTTATATAAACGGTCTTATTATATTTACAATATAATTATGTAATATTTTATTTACTTAAATACCACTTCTCATTTATTGATTAAGGTTATAAAATCTACAAAAGCCTGTAAAATAATCAATAACCTTTTAGATATGAGTTTTTTAGCAAAATTAGAATTAGACAATGAAGTGTTTAATGTTTTAGAATTTGATGTTCATTTTACCCAGAATGTCGATAACAACGGAAAACCGGCCAACAAGACAAAAGGCGGACAGATAAAACTTGTAATAGAAACCACACAGACAGATCTGTTTTCAGACTGGATGGTATCTCAGACCAGTGTAAAAGACGGAAAAGTCATTTTTTATCGCAGAGATGCTATGAGCACCATGAAAAATGTAACCTTTAAAAAGGCCTTCTGCATATCGTTTCATAAGAGTTTTAGAAGTGAAGGATCAGTTCCTATGGTTACTGAGATTTTGATTTCATCAAACGAAGTAAAAATTGGGAATACAATTTTTGAAAACAATTGGAAAAACTCATAGCTCTTTTAAAAAACAACTAGTATGGCATTGCAAACAATTACGAATATTAAAATTGGCGAAATAAGAATTGCTAATTTCAACAAATTAGAAGTTTTTCAGACGATTCATGACCACCACACTTTTTCCTTCGAAGTAAGACAAGATTTATTAGTAGAAGAATTTAAAAGTGTAATGCCTTTTTCCCAAAAGTTATACGGAGAAAAAATAAGCATAGAAATAAAACCTATAGAGGGTCTGGAAGATCTTATTATTGGAGCAGATTCTAAAGATTACATCATGCAGTTTTACGGCATAGTAACCGAAGTTAAACTGCAAAAATCCCGTATTAAAGACGTAGAAGAAACCATCGTAATAAAAGGAAAGAGTACTACAATACTTTTAGAAAACGGACCCGAATGCAATTCGTTCACCAACATGTCTCTGAATGATATTGTAAAAAAAGTAAAATCAGACTGTGACATTGATATCGATGTAAGACCGTTTTATTTAGACAACCTGCCTTACACTGTGCAGTATAACGAAAGCAATTTTGCTTTTCTAAATCGTTTGGCCAAAAGAAATGGGCATTGGTTCTATTATAACGGAAGAACAGCCATTTTTGGAAGTCCGGGCGGTTTGGGTGCAACGCCAAAATTAATGTATGGAATAAACATGCAGGATTTTGATTATACCCTAAAGCTTATCCCTGCACTGTTTAAAGTAATAGAAAACGATAACAATGACGGCCAGTATAAAACTGATGAAACTTTAAAATATAGAAAAGAAGCCGATGGTTTCCATCAAAACTTTTTAAACAGGTCTAATGAAGTTTTTAATAAAGAAACCATTATACAGTTAAACCAAACTCCTGTGGGCGGATCTGGAAGGCGATCTTCTGAAGAATATGCCAAAAACAAAATGCGATCTGTTTTGAGCGGTTTAGTAGAAATAAAAGCTTCAAGCGAAGTTCCAGGAATTACTATAGGAAACGAAGTAAGAGTAACAGGTGTCGACATGCAGTTGGAAAGTTCTTACCGCGTTACTCAGATAACACATATCTGCGATGACGGAGGCGGTTACGAAAACCATTTTACAGCCGTAAATTTTAACGGTTCTGTGTTTTCACCCGAAACAGATCCAGATTTAGTGCCATTCTGCAAAAGCCAGACGGCCATTGTAACCGCCAACGCAGATCCTGACGGACTTAGCGGTATACAGGTACAGATGCCGTGGCAGGCAGCCAAAGGCGAAACCACACCTTATATTCCTCTAATGCAGAATTATGGAGGCGATACCAGAGGCTCTCATATCATACCTGAAATTGGCGATACGGTTTTTGTAGACTTTCAGGGCAATAATGCCGAATTGCCGATTGTACTGGGAACCATGACCAGCAGAAAGGAAAAAAGTGGTTATAGTACGCCTAATAATGATATAAAGGCAGTAATGCATAGCCGAAGCGGAAACAGAATTATAAATGACGATGCTACGGGAGATATTACAATTGAAAGCCAAAAAGGAGAAACTATAGCTGTAATTCATGGAGATGGAAACATTAGGTTTAAAGCTCCTAAAAATATTGAATTGGAAGCAGGGGAAGATATTGTTATGAAAGCTGGTAAAAATATAAAAATTGATGCTAAAGAGGATATTGAGGTTGATGCAGGTTATAATATCTCTCAAGAAGCTCAAAATGATATTTATGTAAATGCAAATGGGAATATTATGGAAAGATCAGATAATAGGACTGAATTGGTTGATAAAGATTTTAGTCGTACTTCAGACAGTTCAAATGAAATAGCCTCGAAAGCAAGTCTTTATAGTCATGAAGAAGACATGACCATACAAAGCGGAAAGCAAGTGCGTATTAATAGCACAGAAAAATCTAATCTTTTTTAATTTAATTTTTATGGCAATTGCAAAACAAGCGAAGATTATTCAAATAAAAGTGAGTGATTCTTATCAATTAACTGTTGGCAGAAAACTTGAAAAAAATGCCAATAAATTGAATTTTGAAGCTACAAAAGACGATTTGAATTTGATTTGTGGTAAAAAAATAATAATAAACGGTGAGAAAAAATAGTATCAAGAAATACAACATCTTATTATGTTTCATCATAATAATAGTGATAACTGTAGTAACAATAACAATGAGTTCATATATAGAAAAAAAATATGAGTGGGCAGCAAATATTTGTGCACCAAGAGAGTATCCTGTAGAAGTTTATACAGGAGCAGCAGGAGGATATTTTTTTAGCCAAATGGGCGGATTTAGCAATTCTGGCTGGGGAGGATTGGGAAGTATCGATTATATAAAAGTACCAGTGCCAGACAGACTTGATATGACATGGTTATCATATGTAGACAATAAATTCTATAAAGGCGACTGGAAACTCCCTACAGAAAAAATAAAAAAGCTTTTTGATGAAGGATTTCCTGCTAAACCAGGTTTAGAAAATGTAAAGGAGTCTTATGATTATATAAATATTGGTCTCGGACCAAAAGGAATGGTTATAGTATGGGTAGCGGGGGCTGGTAGTCAGGTGGAAGTGGCGCGATTTCAGGCTCATGAAACGGTAATAGATCCTAAACTTATTATCGAAAGCGAAATGTATATGTTTCGAAAAGGTTATAGTCAACATAGATTAGAAAACAATTTTGTTATATCTGAAGACGTTCGGGAACAAATCAAACAATACGGTTATCCCCAATCAGAAGTTTATGAGGAGTATAGAGAAAAATACTTATGGAAACCGCGAGTAATCTTGCCAGAAGGCTCTAAGCTTACTTCAATGTATATTAAAATGTGTAATGGAGAAAAAGAAGATCCTTATGATAAGTCAATAGATATGAAATATAGAGCCATTCCTTACGCTTTTCAAATTTACTGGTCGGTTGCTAATGGCAAAAAAGAAAGACAGTTTGTATCTAGAATTGCTTTTACTAACGACAAAGAATATTGGGAAAAATATCTTAAACCTATGGGAGGGGATGAAATTCCTGTAGATTTTGATAAAAATGAGATTCGAAAATTGTTTAAAGAACATCTTGATAAAAATAAATCTGCAGAAATGATAATAAAAATTGATCCTAATGTCGAATTAAAATCAGATAGAGTCACTGAATTATATATAGAACAAGCAGAAAAACAGTATCATATAAAAGAGAAAGTTACACAAACAGGTAATTACGATTAATTATGAGTATAGTATTTGGAGATTACACGTCACCGCCGCCTCCCAAAGGAACAATTGATATACGAATTGGTGTTTTTTTTGATGGCACGCAAAATAACAGAACCAACACTAATGCTAGATTAGCAAAAAAAGGAAGCGACGCTAACAACGCCTATCGTAAAATGTCTGATAAAGAAACAGACAGTTACATGAATGATCTTTCTAACGTAGCTCGCAAGGAACTGAATTATACAAAAGAAAAATATGTAGATAGTATTTATATAGAAGGTATTGGGACTGATGATTTAGGTGCTGATACAGACGATGCAACAACTGCGTTTGGAGAAGGGCATTTAGGAGTTGCCTTTGGTGCAGGGAGACAAGGTATTGTTGCCAAAGTTACAAAGGGATGCGATATGTTGGCTGAAAAAGCAGGCAAATTAAAAGGCGAAGACGACATAAATACGTTAACCGTTGATGTGTTTGGTTTTAGCAGGGGGGCTGCGGCAGCCAGAAACTTTATTTATGAACTGAGTAAAAAAAGAAAAGACGACATTTGGGGTTCAAAACTGGTAAAACATAAGGTGCAATATGCACGTCTACAAGTACGGTTTGTAGGGTTGTACGATACTGTTTCTTCTTATGACCCCAATGCTACAAACACCACAACAGATCCAAACTATAACAATGATGTGAGTGAGCTTCATTTAAACAACCTTAATGTAGAAATCAATAATTTGTATAAAGCAAAAAAAATAATTCATTTTTGCGCCAGCGACGAACATCGCAAAAACTTTATGCTTACGCCTACTGCACGAGCAGGTGGGCAAGATTTTTATTTGCCTGGTGTGCATTCTGATGTTGGTGGATGCTATACCGATAAAATGAATGAGTCTAAACAAATAATGGATTTAGATAACACTTGGGGTGATGGTTATGACGATGATGAATACGACGAAATATTAAATAATGATCTAAACAATCTTATACAGCAAGGTTGGGTTAACGAAAGTGAAGTAGAACGTCCTGATAGCTGGCATCAAACCTTCATTAATCGTAAAGGGATACGTAATACCTATAGTTATGTTACCCTGTATTTGATGGTTGAAAAACTCAATAAAGAATATATTGATACTATTAATATGGAAAAGTTAAATAAACAATTTAACATTCCAAAACCAAGTAAACCGGACGAGTTAGATTTGCATACAGTAAAAAAACGTCTCGCGGAGTATATTAACGGCAATCAACCCCAAATGAGCTACTACACCAGCAAGGAGATTGAACAATTGCGAAAAAAACTCGATTTAAAGAACCCGAACGATGTAAAGAGTTTTAATATAAAAGTGCGTGACCATAATATACTCAAAGATTTAAGGCACAAATACATACATTGGAACTCTGAATTTGGAGATACCGTAGGAGCTTATTTACCCAATTACAAAATAGAAGGCAAAACCATTGTTAGATTTCGTAAAATAGAACCCCACTCATGAGAATTTTAACCTCTTTATTATTAATAACTATAATATCCTGTAAACCCGAAATGAAAAAATACAAATGGTTGCCCACGTCTAATGCTCCCGAACTTTATCCCACTTATATCCATGATGGCCATTTTTATTTAGAAGATGGTGGCAGTGTTTACATTCCGACATCTGCTTCAAACGAGAATGGCTGGGGTAATGATGGCTCAACGCACACACAAGGCGAAGATTTAAAAGCATTGCCTGTAAAAATGGATATTACCTGGGCATCTTTTAAAGAAAACAAGTTCTATACTGGCAGTTGGGATATGCCTATTGATACCCTAAAAAAACTTTTTGAAAAAGGCACTATCGACTGGAGAAGTGGCAGGATATCTAATTATTCTGATATAAGGGTAGGGTGTGCACCTGGAGGCATAGTGATGGTTTGGGTATATGGCAATGACCAGCAAATAGAAATAGCTCGTTTTCAAGCAAAAGAAACTCATGTGGCTATGAAGGAGCTTGTGCCAGGAAATCCTACTGTTTCTCAAAATGAATATTTTACAGTTTTAGGCAAATTAAAACCCGAGTTTGAAGAAGCGTTTAAAAAGAAAGGGATTCAATATGGTATTTATGATATTTATCGAAAAAAATATACTTGGCGAGCTCGTGTTGAAATCGCGAGTCATTCATTCGAACGAACTATAATAAGGATGTACAACGGAGAAGAAGAGACATTATTTAATGGTGTTGATAGACAAAATGATTTTAGACCAAGAGCAATTCCTAAATTTTTATCATTTGCTTTCAAAGACAATAAAGAGGTCATAACAATTTTTCAAGTCAAAGATTTTAATGAAGACGAAATCATGAGCCTATTCCAAGAAGCAGATGCAAATAAACCTATAGAAATTATTTTGCGCATGAATGCAGATTTAAGTAATCGAAGATTAATTTTTAAGCAAGGTGAAAAAGAAATCCCCATCAACAAAATAGATGTTGAGAATATGTGGAAATATAAAGGTTAAAAAGGTTGATTAAAAAAAACAAACGATGTAAAAAGTTTTAATATAAAAGTGCGTGAACCCGATAGCACGGATTTGCAATCCGTGCCCGCAAAGATTGGTTTTCAATTTTAAGTAAAAAACAAAACCCTGCAAATCTCAATTCGCAGGGTTTTCATTTTTTATTGAAATAATTTACCTATTACTAGCACAAGCCTTATAAATCTGCTTTTCTGAAAATGGCGATAAGGCTTCGGCGAGATTTCGGCTTGTTCTTAAACAGCTCAGTATTTTTTGCCTTAATTTAATATCGTCGCCAAATTCTGTATGCATGAGGAGCTCGAAGATTTCCTGCAAATACATGGGCTGTTCTTTGTACTCTCCCTCAAACAATTCGTCTGAAAGGAAATTAATTACGGATGGCATTACATCACGATGTGTTGGTTTTTGATTTTCTTTTGACATAACGGAAAATATTAAACGCACGAAATCCCTCATCTTCGGTTGTGTCAAAACATTTCTAGGAATGCGTTTAGGGCTATCACTAGCTCCAGCAACGTGAATGAGAGATTCGCTTATGTTAACTTATATTAAGTTTTCAGGATATAATCCTAGATTTATTTTGACATCACAAATATAAGTTTTTATTTTAAAAAGAAAGAAATAACCTACTTTTAATTCTTTTTGAATTGTAATGCTAAGTTTAGGTTTAAAACAAAGATAGAAAATATTATTTGTGGTTGAGTTGCGCCCTAATTTTGATATTAGAATTCATGTTTATAGAGACTTGGGCGGCGGATGGAAATAATATTGCCAATTAATTTGTAGAGAAAAAGCCTTTTAAGATTAATCTTAAAAGGCTTTTTATTATTTATAAAATAGTCAAACCAGTATTTTTATACGGCTTTAAAATTTCCTCATCTGGAGAAACATTGGTTACCAAGACATCAATATCTTTTATTGGGCAGACAAAATAAGGTTCGGCGGTTTCTACTTTTTCGATAGAGCTTAAAGCAATAACAAAGTTGGAGTTCTTAATCATATTTTTTTTCAGCATAGAATCGTCGTATAAAATTCCTGTAATTCCTCTTTCATGATGAATACTGCAGATTCCTAAAATGAAGATATCTGCTCTAAAATTTCTAAAGAAATCAATTGTTTCAATACTCGAAGTGGCAAAAGAAGTTTTACACATTTTACCGCCTGCAAAAATTAAATCAATATTAGGTAAATCTTCAACCAACGAAGCTATGGGAAAACTATTGGTAATAACCGTCAATTTTAAATCGTAAGGAAAGCTTGCTACCAAAGCTAGAGAAGTGGTTCCGCCATCAATAAAAACAACTTGTCCGTCTTTTAAATACGAAATAGCTTTTTGAGCGATAATTTTTTTGTTTTCGATATCGTGTTTTTCTCTTTTTCTATAATGAAGCGGAATCGGAGAAGGAGCGACCGCCCCACCGCGAACTGCTTTTAAAAGTCCTTGATCTGAAAGCTCTTTCAAATCACGTCTGATCGTATCTTCAGAAACACTCAAATATTCGCTTAATTCTACCGAAGTTACACGATGTTCTTTAGATAAATATTCTAAAATGGTCTGTTGGCGTTCTTCCTTTCTCATTTTGTTTTGCGGTTTTATATTGCAAAAATAAATAAAAAATTACAACTTTTTGCTGTTTATTGCAATTTTTGCATAATTTAGCAGCAAAATAAAATTACAAATGAAAAAGAAATCAATCGCAATCGACATGGATGGCGTGCTTGCTGATGTAGAGGCACACCTAATCGCTTACTTCGAAAGAGATTTCGGAATAACAATTTTAAGAGAAGATATTCAAGGTTTAACAGAAGAGGAAGCTTTTTATGGTCGTGAGAAAGTGATGAGTGTTTTAAACTCTAAAGACTTTTTTAGAACATTGCCCGTAATAGAAGATGCTGTAGAAAGCTTAAAACTATTACAGGAGGAATTTGAGGTTTATATTGTTTCTGCGGCGACCGAATTTCCGCTTTCGTTGAACGAAAAAATAGAATGGCTTGCAGAACATTTTCCTTTTATCAATTGGCAGAACATTGTCTTATGCGGAAGCAAAAGCATTATCAATACTGATTATCTAATCGATGATCATCCAAAGAATTTAGATTTTTGCATGGGTAAGCCTATTATGTTTACAGCATTTCATAATGCCAAAAAAGAGAATTATTTGAGAGTAAATAATTGGAAAGAAGCTGTTGTTATTTTGAAAGAAGCAGTTTAACGCAAGGTAATTTTAAAAATTACTTGTTTTTTGAAGAAAAAGCCTTTCAGAAATTTTCCGAAAGGCTTTGGTTTATTTAGGGATTGTTATTTTAGCTTTAAATCCGTTTTGGGGTTCTGTTTCAAATTCGATGGTTCCTTTAACGGTCTGAATTCGATGTTCCATGTTTTGAAGCCCATTTTTAGAAATCTTCGTTTTCTCACAGCCAATTCCGTTATCGGTATAGTTTATCAGAATTGATTTCTGATCACTGTCGAATTTTATCACGACCAGACTTGCTTTGCTATGCTTTTTCATGTTCACCATTAATTCCTGTAAAACTCTTCCAATAGTAATTTTCTTTATCTCGTCGACATCTTCCCAGTTTACACTTTCCAAATTAGTGGCAATGATGTTTCTCTCAGCCGTGTTGTAGGCAGAAAGCATTTCTTTTATGCTTTTGGTAAAGTCTTTGCCCGTTTCAATCTTATTATTTTCTTTTGAAATTCCTCTCACACGACCATAAATATCATCTAATTTCTGTAGAAGATTCTCTTTCGTATTTTCGACAGCCAATGGCTGAGATTCGGCAAAAGCAATGACTTGGAATACATCATTGGCCAATTCGTCATGGATTTTTTTAGAAATTCTGGTTTCTGTGTCGTACGAACTTTTAAACTCGATAGCCTTGTTTTTGTTTTTATAATAGCGGATTAAAATTGCAATTAGGATGACTAAAAAGACAAATACAATTACGAATACAATTCGTAGATATTTGGCCTTTTGAAGAGATAATTGATTTTCTGCTTTCTCTAAACGAAGTTTTTCGTTTTCATCTTTTTCTTTTTTCGCATCGTATTTAATTTTGGCAGACTTATTTTTAAAATTATTTCTGACTTTGATTATACTGTCGTTTAGTGTGAAGTACTTTTGCGTGTATCTGGGAGTGTTAGAAGTGTTATCATTTGAAATTAAAATTTGTAATGCTTCTAATCTTTCGTCGATGCTATTTATTTTTGTTGCAGCCTTATAAGCTAATAGAGCGTTTTCGTCAGATTTGTATATGTCTTTTTTAGAATAAAAATCAGCAAGGTGGAGATAGCTTTCGATACTCCCATACATATCCTTAGTATCAATTCTGATTTTCAAACCTTCAAACATAAGTTGAAAACCTTTTTCATCCATTCCATTTTTAAAATATGCATAACCCAAATTATCCAATAGTACGGATTTATCGCTTGGTTTAGCTCTTTTCTTTAAATCTTTGTTTGAAAGAGATTTTAAAAGAGAGTCAAAAATATGAATTGCTTTATCGTATTTTTTTTGTTGAGTATAAACAACCGCAATATTTTGTATGGGGTCATGTTTTAAAAGCGGATCTGTATATTCATTTACAGCTTTTTTATAGTAAAGAATAGCGTCATCATAGAGCGAAAGTTCTTTGTCAGCAATGCCTAAAGAATTATTAATACTAGCAGAATAAACGCCTTTTTTAGCATAAGGTAATGCTTCGGTCACGATTTCTTTACTACCATAATAGTCGCCGTTCCTCTGATGGATACTTGCTATCATAAGATATATGTAGGAAATATTAGCACTGTCTTTTATGGCTTCATAAAGCTCCTTTGATTTATTAAATTGAGAATAAGCAATGTTAAAGTTTTGTTTGTCAAAATTTTCAATTGCTTTATTTCGTAGAGCAAGTGCTTCTTTTCTTATCGATTCTGTCTTTGGACTAATAGGCTTTTTTTCTTCACACGAAGAAAGAAAAAGCGCTATAATAAAATAAAAAAACGGGGACCGTAACATGTAAATTTACTTTCCCCGAAAATAGTAATTAATTAGATAATAAAAATATATATTTATCGTCCTCCTGGAGGCGGCGGTGTATTTTTATCACCAGGACCGTCTGGATCTTCTCCATCGCCACCAATAGATAGATTAGCACTCTTTTCAACTTTCTTTTTTGGTTGAGTCTCATACTCATCTGGAGTACAAGAAAATATCGTGAACAATAGCGTGAAAGCTATAAATAGTATTAGTTTTTTCATTTTAATTTAATTTAGAAATTAGACATAGGTATGGCTGTCCGGAGTTAACCAGATCTTGGAATTGCGATACCAAAATTGTTTTTTGGGGAAGTAGATCGTGTAGACCTGTAAGACGTAATTTATACTTCCCGAATAAACTCGGTCTTACGGTTTTCCACAATGTTAATTAGAACTAGTTTTATATTTTTGTTTTAGTCTGCAGACAAAACTTGAACTAATTTCTGATGCAAAGTAAAGGCGCTTCTAGATCACTGTTGATAAGGGATTCCCGGAATTCCTGCGTTTTCCTGAGATTCCCGAGAATTCCCAATAAAACAAAATCGGAAGGCCTATTTTTTTAAATTAATTGTTATTTAATTCTAAACAAATCTCTATTATTATAGATGCAATAAGTCCGTCAAAAGTTGGTTGCGAACAGTAAAAAAAAATATATAAATAATATAGAATTGGAACAAAAATTGAAAGTGCTAGAAAGGGGTTAATAGTAGAAGTCGAAAATAAAGGCATAGAAGAAAGTTTTGGTGAAAAATGAAATTAAAGAGTCTAAAGAAGTTCCTAAAAAAGGCAAGATGAATAATACATTAGAAGCATATAAAAAGGCGATTAAAATTAAATATGAAATCGAAAAGGAGGGAGAATACTTTGATTTTCTGTACAGCCCTTCGCGAGGAAAACTCCGCGATCTGTGTTGGCTTATTTTTGAAGATAATCCGACCAAAGACGATTTAAATGTTTTTAGAAATTTATTGTGCTTAGATTTTGACCATACTCAAAAGAATAAGTTTAAAGATCAGAAAGACAAGTTTAGGCCTATTGAAACTTTCTTTAAGGGAGAAACAGATCCATCAAATATTGATGCGATAAATCTTGCCGCAGTGATAGTCGATTTTCAGCCGCGCCCTTTTAAAAAGTTCAATGAAAAATGTAGAATTGAAGAAGCGAAACAAATGAAAAGTGTCGTTAAAGAGGTAACGGTTGAAATTGAAAATAATGGCATAGAGAAAAAGGTTTTGGTGGAAAATGAACATGAAGAGTCGAAAGAAGTTCCTAAAAAGAGAAATTCTTTATTTGATTTAGCAGATGAATTTTCTAAAAAAATAGTTCAGAAAATACAACCAGAAAAAATAATTATGGTTGCAGTTGGTGCAGTCGCACTTGTATCGTCTGCGTGTGTAAACTTGGTGAAGAAAAAAGAGTAGAAATAAATTCTAACCGATTTTTGATTGCATTTTGAAAAATAAAATGCGTGAAGCGATAAAAAGAATAATTTTTTGAGGTGTGATTTGGGTAGTTAAAAAGTACGTTTTTCGGCATATATTTACTGTTATTTACACTATAAAGATAAGAAAAAAATCCCGTTAAACCTAATAAAAATCAATGAAATAGCACTTTTTTTGTCTAAAAAACGTGTTTTTTTTTGATAATTTGAAACCCACTTATTTCCATGTAACAAGACAGAAAAAGTCACTTTTTCGAGCAGCCGAATTGCAATAAAATTATCTATATTTATAAAATTAAAATAGATTTCGAATCTATCAGTATCAGTTACAAAAACATCATTTTATGAAAAAGCTTCTATTACTCCTAATTGTTTTATGCACCGTCAGCTGTAAAAAATATGTTGTCTCATTTGAACAGCCAACCAATATGAAATTGGACAATATAAAACTAGAAGTGTATATAGATAAAGAAAAAGTTCAAGACATTAATTTAAAAGCTACAGAAGCATTACCAACTTACGAAACAGTTGGACTGTCAGTTTCTGGTGAAGGAAAACATTTACTTCAAGTTAAAGTAAAAGATACGACCTTTAGTTTTGATGTAAAATATCCAGAGGAGAAATTTATTAGGATTATAACTAACTTAAAACCTAATGGGAAAATCCATGTTGGAATCTTAAAACAGAATTATAAATATAAGTCTTAATACTATTGGGGTCTAGTTTTTTAAAAGCAAAGAGCATAAAGATAAACGCAAAGTTCGCAAAGCAATTATATATAGCTTTGCGAACTTTGTTTTAACTGAAAGTTATCTAAAAAAAACTTAGCGCACTTTGTGAAAACTCTTTGTGTACTTTGCGGTAAAATCAAACAGTTAGGATAAAAAATCCTTAAACCACAATCCAGAGTTTTTTATCGTTCTTTTTTGCGTTTCAAAATCAACGTGAATTAATCCGAATCGGGCATTGTAACCTTCGGCCCATTCAAAATTATCGGTTAGAGTCCAGACAAAATAGCCATCGACATTTAAGCCGTCTTGTTTCGCTTTTAAAATCTGTTCTAAATTGTCCTGAATAAAATGAGTTCGTTTTATATCGTGCACTTTTCCATTCTGAACGGTGTCAGGAAAGGCAGCACCGTTTTCAGTTACAATGATTTTTCTGATTCCGTCATATTCATTAAATTTTTTGAGAATATGATACATTGCTGGCGGATAAACTTCCCAGCCCATATCGGTAGAAATTACATTTCGCTTTTCGGCACTTACTAATTCGGCACCAATATACGGAATCAACATGGCCGATTTTACCACTTCACGAGTGTAGCATTGCAAACCAATAAAATCAAAATCGAAATCGAGATTGTTTAAATCGTCTTCTAAAATGTAATTATTGAGTTTCTTAAGAACCGGAAGATCTTTCTGCGGATAACCTAATCCTAAAATGGGTTCTATAAAAGTTCGGTTTAATAAAGTATCGACACGTTTTGCGGCTTCAACATCTTTTGAGCTTTCTGTTGCAGGTTCGATATGGGTGCACGAAAAAGTGGTTCCGATATTCGCATTCGAAATTCGTTCTCGAATTATTTTGGCTCCAGCAGAAGTTGCAAGCGTAACATGATGCATGGCTTTTAGGTAATTTGTAATTCCTTTTTTACCTGGTGCGTGAATGCCTAAAAAATAACCTGCGCCTGTAAAGACAGAAGGTTCATTGATTACCATCCAATTTTTAACACGATCGCCAAAATACTGTACGCAGACTTCAACATAATCTTTAAACCAAGAGACAGACTCTCGGTTTGTCCAACCTCCTTTTACTTCTAGATCGTGTGGTAAATCCCAGTGATAAAGCGTTATCCAAGGTTCGATTCCAGAAGCTAGCAGCGAATCTATTATTTTGTTGTAATAATCGATTCCTGCTTGATTAATAGGATGAACGCCCGTTGGCATAATTCTAGGCCAGCTGATAGAAAATCTAAAATTAGGAATATTTAATTCCTTAATGAGACCAATATCGTCCTGATAAGAGTTGTAGAAATCGCAGGCAGTTATAGCATGATGACCGTTTTTAATTTTCCCTTTTTGAGAAGTAAAAACATCCCAGATAGAAGAACCTTTTCCGTCAGAATCATGCGCACCTTCAATTTGGAAAGCGGCAGTTGATACACCCCACAAGAAATCTTTACCAAATTGGTTTTTGTTCAGAAATGAGCTTTCAATTTTATTCATTCAATTGTACTTTCCTTTATTTATAAACTATTTATTAATGTAGGAAAGAAGATTGCATAGCTCTTAAGAAAAGCCATTCTTTGAAAGAAACTAGAAAATTTAGATTAAATAATTTCATGACGATTAGTTTTATATCAAATTAAAAAAACTAATGTGAAATTATTGTAAAGTCATTATTATCAAATGATTAAATATTGAAATGGGAAGATCTTTAATCTTCCCATCCGCAAAGTGTCAAGCCTAAACCTTTAGCCTGTTTGAGAGAAGTTTTTACCGTACCGTGACTACAAGAGCTTAAGCCACGACAATTTTCATTATAATGATATTTTTTAGCCCCAGTAGGCCCGCAGATAAAAACGTTGTCTTCTACAGGATGAAAAGAAGTGCAAAAAATAAAAAGTAAGAGTAGAGTGTATTTCATTAGTTTGTTTTTATTTAACGACTAGATTATATTCGTTTCCTTTTTTGTCAATAGCTTTTAGTTTTCCGTGAGAAACCCATTCGGTATTAATTTCTAATTCTGGAATGCTATCTGTTATTAAAATCCCTGCGCCGTATTTTCCTTCTGTATTAATGTTTCCAAAAACCGAATCGCCTAGCATGTTTATTCCCTTTACATGATAATTGTACTTATATTGCCCTGGATGCCCAGTTCTATACTCGTATTTATATACAGGATTTACATGATATGTTTTGGCTTCTTCTGCTGTAATAGTTTTGCGGTCGTCAGCGTTAATAGCGCTTTTGTAAAATGAATTTACTTGCGGTAATGGAGGTGGAGCGCTAGCTTTTTGGCAGGAATAAAATGCAAATATTAAAAGTAAGATGAGGTAGTTTTTTTGCATAGGCGATGTGGTGTTTAGTGGGAGCTAAAAACTTATTTGGTAGCGATAAATTTAATTAGAATTAAATTCTTTAAAATGAGTACTTATACGGGATTTAATTCTGTTTCGTAAAGTGCTACAGTTTCTAATAATTCCTTTTCGTATTGATAAATATCATCAATTGAGGATATTGCAATTTTAGCTTCGCTTTTGTTATTATTGAAAAGACTTATGTATTTTTTCCCGCCATTTAAGTGAAGTCTGCAGAGCGGTTTACGATTGTTATCATCTAGCAGTATTCCAAAATAAGATTGTGTATCGCGAGATACAATTCTTGCCGTTGGCAGTTTTCGACGTAAAATAGCAACTACAATACGATAACCATCAAGTTCTTCTTCGGTTGTTACGACTTTATTGTCATCTTCAACAGAACTAATTTCTTCATCTTGTTGTTTAATCGTTTCTTTACTTAAAGCGGCATTTAAACGATCATTAATCTTGTCGTTAATGAATTGACTAACTGATTTCTGAACTAAATCTTTAAATTCATCTACAACTTTTTCAGTTAATCTGCCCGTGTATATTTTACTTGCAAATAATTTTGTAAAATCATTCGAAGGATTCTCTAATTCAGCGTTGATCAGTTTCTTAATTTCTTTAATGTATTTTAGAGAGCTGGCATTGCTCACAATATTATCAACGTCAAAATTTGCTTTGTGAAATTTCGCAATTTCGTTTATTGTATTTTCTTTTAGATTACAAATATCAAATTCCAAAAAAGGCTTTTCATCCATTTTATTTTGATCATCCAAATCGGTAAAGAATTGATAATTTATTCCGTTTGTTAAAAGAGCAAATCGGGTTTTTGTGACATGAAAATAACGGAATAACTGAGAATTATGAACCGTAAGTTTTTCTTTCCAGCTTTTGCATTCCACAATTATTATCGGTTCTCCATTTTGGAAGATCGCATAATCTACTTTTTCACCTTTCTTTAATCCAAGATCTGCAGTAAATTCAGGAACGACTTCAAGCGGATTAAATGCATCATATCCCAAAATATGGATAAAAGGCAAGACAAAAGCATGTTTAGTAGATTCTTCTGTTTCAATTTTACTTTTCAGCTGATTTATTTTATCTGCCAATGATTTTAGTTGAATGTTCATTTCCATAGGTTTAGAATTTAAATTAATAATTCAAAAGTAAAACCAATCAAAATCAGTATTTTATGGAAAACCGTAATGAAACAGAATTTTAATAGAAGAAGTGTTTTAAACGGAAAAAAGAGGACAATGAAGTTCCTCTTTAAAACATATTGTTTTTACTAAAATGAGTTTTACTATAAATCTTAATCTTAGTTTCTGCAATCAATCATGATAGTGCCAGCTTGGCAAATGTATATGCTATTAACTCTTGAGTCGTCTTGGTAATGATTCTCGAGATCTTTCTTTAATTCTTCGTATTCTTCTGAAGTTACAATTTTTTGTATTTTTACATTTACCAAACGACCAATTGGAGAAATAGTATACAGTCCGTCACTAGTGGTCTTAGAATATTTTTCAGGAGAAAATCCATAGCTCTCATATTCTGTTTGTAGAGATTGCACAAATGAATCTGTTTCTTTATATAATTCACTTTTGGTTGAACAGCCAAAGATTGTAATTAGAGTAAAAAGTAATACAATTTTTTTCATAATTTAATATTTTTAAAAATTACCATTTTAAGTCTACCGTATTAAACTCGAGTATCTGATTTCCAGCTTGATATAGAGGTAATGAAATAAGTGTTTTTTTGGATTTTTTTAATTTTGATAAAAATTTTATTCCGTTATCAATAAAAATTAAGTCACTGCTTCCATCTTGTGGTTCAGTATAGCTAAATTTCAAAGGCTTCTCTTCATCAAAACGTACTGAGATATAATTGTTGTCATATCCTCCACTAATTTGTCCTTTATCAATACTTAAGTATATATCTAAGCCATCTTTTTTTCTTAATGTTAATATACCATAATTAGTTCCTTCGTATGGAAATTCTAAATCTAAGCTTTCATTAGACATTATTTGTGCAAACTTGATTGCTTTTGATGTCATTTTATCTGTCGATTGATGATATTCCCATTTATTATTTACAGTTGGTGGCATCGAATCAACAACTATTGCTGCCGTGTCTACTGCAGCTGCTATTTCTGTATCTGATACAATTGGTTTTTGACAAGAAAATAGAAGTACAACAATAGCAAATGGGATAATTTGTAAGATAGTTTTCTTCATTTTTTTAGATTTAATTGATTAATAATTCCAAAAGTAAAACCAATAAAAACCAGTATTTTATGGAAAACCGTAATCTCTAAAATTTAAATTTCAGAAATAAAAAAAGCTCCCAAAGGAGCTTTGAAAATAGAGTAATAAGGAATTTAAATAATTCCCATATCTTTTGTGATGGAAACCAAATGGACGGTATTATTTGCCTTGAAAAAATCTTTTAGTTTTGATAACCTTTTTTCCATCGCACTTTTGCTATTGGGTTTAATGTCGCTGGTTTTAAAAATTTCGATAATGTCATCCTGAGATGTTCCAGCAGACAAATATTTTAAAATTTTAATATCGACATCGTCTATTTCGTAATTGCCTTTTTCCTGTAATGCAGAAGCTATTTCCGGAGAAATAAATTTTTGATCAGAAGTTGAAATGATTGAAAGAGCTTTTCTGAGATCTTCAATACTGTTTCTGCCTTTTAGCACAAAGGCATTAATGTCAGAATCTTCAAAAAGTGATTTTATACGAACATTTTTATCTTCAACCGAATAGGCTATAATTTTAATATTGGGTTGCAATTCGCGAACTTTTTGAATTAATTCGTCGCCACTTCCAATTTTTACTTCACGATGGTCTTTTTTAAACGAAAGATCACTAATCAATAAATCAAACGGTTCATTATCCTGAATAGCTTTTCTTATTTTTAGAAAGGCATCATCACAATATTTTGCATGCTGAAAATTGACAATGTTGAGGTCGCTCAAAGTTTGTTTTACGGCTAAATTGAATTCTTCAAAATCTTCGGCAATAATTACTTTTTTAAACATAGGCTCTTATTTAGGCATTGTTATTTTTACTTTGAAACCTTTATTCGGTTCAGTGTCAAAAGTAATAGTTCCTTTTAAGGCCAAAATACGGTTTTCCATATTTTGCAGACCATTTTTTATAATTTTTGATTTTTCGCAGCCTTTGCCAATATCGCTGTAGTCAATAAAGAGAGAATTGGAATTGGAATTAAATTTTATGGATACAACAGAAGCTTCGCTATGCTTTTTCATATTAACCATTAATTCATGCAAAACTCGCTGAATGGCAATCTTTTTTAAATCCTCAACCGAATCCCAATTTATTTTATCGACACCATTTATAATAACGTTTGTTTGAGTGCTGTTATAAGTCGAAAGCATTTCTTTTAAATTTTTCGCATAATTTATGCCTGTATCGATATCATTATTTTCCCTAGAAATTCCTCTAACTCTTGAATAGATCGTATCTAGTTTTTGAACCAAAGTTTCTTTTGTGCTTTCATTTTCTAAGGGCTGTGTCTGTGTAAAAGCAATGGCATTGAAAACGTCATTTGCCAGCTCATCATGAATATCTTTCGCAATTCGGGTTTCGGTATTATACGCCGTTTCTATTTTTTCAATTCGATTTCGGTTCTGGTAATATTTCCTCAAATAAACCAATAAAAGAAAAAGCGATGTAATACCAATTATAAACAATATCTTTTGGTATTGCGCTTTTTGCAACGCAAGTAAATCCTCTGCTTTCTCTAATCGCAGTTTCTGATTTTCGTCTTTTTCTTTTTTAGAATCGTATTTAATTTTAGCAAACTTGTTTTTATAATTATTTCGAATGGTAATGATGCTATCATTTAAGAAAACGAATTTTTTTGCATATCCCGTATTTTGGGTTTCAGAATCATTGGAGATTAAAAAAGATAATGCTTTTAAACGTTCATCAATACTGCGAAGTTTTGTAGCGGTTTTGTAAGCTTCAAGTGCATATTGATTCGATTTTTTTGGATTGCTCGAAGAATAGTATTCTGCCAAATGTAAATTACTGCCAATACTTCCGTAAAAATCATCAATTTGGTTTCGTAACGCTAATCCTTTTGTCATAAGCGGAAGTCCTTTTTCTGGCATTCCATTTTTTGAATAAGCAAATCCCAAATTATCTAAAATTCGAGCTTTTTTTATAATGTATTCGTCTTTAGGAAAAATATCTTTGGCCAGTATAGGTTCTAAAATTTGAATGGCCTTGTCGTATTTTTTCTGCTCAATGTAAATAACAGCAATGTTATTTAAAGGTGATTGTTTTAAAACTTCATTTTCAGAATCTTGTAAAGCTTTATTGTAATAGTAAATGGCATCTTCGTATAAAGAAAGTTCTTTATCGGCGATTCCGAAGAAGTTGTTAATCGAAACGCTATAAATATCTTTCTTTTTAATATAGGGAAGAGCCTCGGTCAAAGTTTCTTTGCTTCCATAAAAATCGCCATTTATCTGCTGGATCGCAGCCATTTGAATCAGATTGTAGACAATATTGGTACTGTCTTTAGAGGCTTCCAATATTATTTTCGATTTATTGAAATTGTAAAAAGCATTATTGTAGTTTTTACTTTGAAGATTTAGAATGCCTTCATCTCGATGTTTATAAGCTTCTACCCGAGTAGGATCAGGCTTAGGCGAAACAACTGTTTTCTCTTTGCAGGAAAGGAAAAATAGAACAATTAGCAAACAAAAAAAAGGGGATCGTAGCATAAAAGTTACTTTCCCCTAAAATAGTAATTTATTACAAATTACAACTTTTTAAATTATGGTTTTTTTGGTGGCGGCGGAACCGTGATCGGATCATCATCTGGACCAATATTCGCTTGTGACGGAATAGACTCTTTTTGTACTTCAGTTTTATCTTTAGTTGTTTCTAGTTCATCAGCAGAGCAAGAAAATAATGTAGTTGACAATAGGATACACGCTCCCCATAAATATAATGTTTTCATTTTTTTAAAATTTAAATGTTGAACAATGGGCATTGCATTCCTGAATTCTTTTTCAGGTTGGTTTTAAATGGCAATACCAAATTTTGTTTGGGAAGTGAAGTGCGTAGAACAGTAAGATTTTCATCTATACTTCCCGGAATAAAATCCGTCTTACGGTTTTCCGCACTTGGTACATAAACTAGTTTTGTACATTTGCTTTTTGACCTGCAGATCAAAGCGATAACTAATTTTGTTGAGGCAAAGTAACAACCGTTTTGAGCCTGCATTGAGCAGAAAGTCAGGAAAGTCGAATGTTTTTTTTGAAAGTCAGGAGAAGTTCCAGAAAGTCATAAAAAGTCGAGTAAAGTACTTTAGATAAAGTTTTAAAAAGTTCAAATGCCTATGCCAACCATTACTTTTGAAGATTATAAAAAAGCGATTAAAGCTAAATATGAAGAAGAAAAAAATGGAGAATATTCTAATAATCTGAATTCTCCAACATCAGCAAATCTTAGAAATTTATGTGTCAAAAGATTTGATTCAAATAATGATAAAGATGACCTAATTACTTTTAAATCTTTTTTTGATTTTCCATTTGATAAGGATAAGAAAAATCAGTTTGGAGACGATGAGCTTAATAAATTAGAAGCAGTTAAGCGTTTTTTTCTAGGTAGAACAGAAAATCCCGCAGAAGATACAATTCAACTGGCTGCAATATTGGTAGATCTTCGGCCAAGACCTTTTAAAGAGTTCCAAAAACAGCTTGATCCAGACGAAATAAAATTAATTGAAGAGTTAAGAGACACCAAACATTATAAGAATGAAATTTCTTCTCTCACTTTGATTGATGAGGTAGAAACCGAAAATTTTCATGATTCTAAAAATAAAGAAGTAGAACAAGAAGAAAATCAGGATTTGGAAAAAATTCCAGCGGGTATATTTACTCCTATTAAGAAAGGAGGAGAAGGTGGGATAAATTCTGGATTAAAAAGATCTTTAATAATTGCAGCTTTTCTCTTGGGACTAACTTTAATCGTTTACTTAAACATGTCACAAAAAGACTGCATGCAATGGATGGGCGATCATTATGAAAAAATAGAAAGGTCTGACGACGGTTATTGCAATACTTATTATGATGCCAGATATTTTGATTTAAAGAAGATTGAAGTATGTAATACGACTGAGTTCTTTGACGATAGTGGAAGAGCAAAAGTTTGGTATATTAAGATAGGAAACTCTATAGAATGTTATAATCAACATGCCCCTTATCCAGAAAATACACAAAGATTCTTAAAACCAATTACGCAACATATTATCGATCGTTACTTATCAAACAGGCCAAAATGCAATTAATTTTTAAAACATCCTAAAATGCGATTTATGTAAAATATTCCTAAAATCATGGAATTATTTGTAAGTATATCCTTTTAATTTAGCATTATTGAATTAAATAATTAAAAAACAAACAAACATGAAAAAAAGAAGCATATTATTCGTATTAGCCTTAAGCGCGGGAATGTTCGTAACCTCTTGTAGTAGTGACGATAATGAAGGAGAAACAATTGTACCAATTCAAGGTAAATATAATCTAAGCCAAAGAGGAACAATTGTAGATGGAAAAGAAGTCTTGGTTGACGCACCAGAAAATGCGGCAGGTTGTAATAGAGATTATTTAGATTTAAGATTAAGTAATTCAGCAGTTATTGGTGACTATAATGGATCTGATTGCGCTTTAACAGAAACTACTGGAACTTATGTAAGATCTCATAATGATTTGACTATTACTGTTGGAAATTTAAGTTCAACAAGTGATATTATGAACCTTACTAACAAGGAACTAAAAATTAAAGACAAAACAACTGGTATTATTACTGTTTATACTAGATAATAAAATTGTTTTGAGATAATTTCAATTTGTTTTGAAATGGAAAACGGAAACTCCAATTAAGAAGTTTCCGTTTTTTTTATGGAGTAAAATTAATTGACGGGGATATAAATATCAAAGGAAGCTCCTTCGTTGTGAATGCCAGAAGCGGTTATAATTCCGTTGTGGTTTTCTACAATTTTTTTTACAATGGCAAGTCCGATTCCTGTGCCGTTATAACGATCTCTGCCATGAAGACGCTGAAAGACTTCGAATATTTTTTTGTTGTATTGCGCTTCAAAACCAATTCCGTTATCGGAAACTTTAATGTGACAATATTTTTTGGACGCAATCAGTTTTTCTTCTCCTAAATCTTGACCAAAAGCAACTGTACTTGTAATTTTAATTAAAATCGGAATTTCGGGATTTGAGAATTTCAATGAATTACTGATTAAATTATATAGTAATTGCTTGAATTGAAAAGGAATAACATCAACTTCAGAGGTTTCTCCGATTTCAATTACGGCGCTTTTCTGTTCTAATTCTTCCGTTAAATCTTCTTTAACCTCCTTAATAATTTGGCTCAGATCTGTTTTTATAAAAATGCGTTCTTGACTATTTGTTCGAGAATAAGCCAATAAATCATTAATTAAAGTCTGCATTCGCTGTGCGGCATTCTGCATTCGTTTAAATTTATCTTTTCCGTTTTCAGATAAATTTTCCGATTCTTTATCGATAATCTGCGAGGCAAAAGTCTGTATTTTTCGAAGCGGTTCCTGTAAATCATGACTGGAGATATAAGCAAAGGACTGAAGCTCTTTGTTCATTTCTTCCAATTCATTGTTTTTCTGTTCTAGCTCGAGTGCATTCATTTTTAATTTATCATCGGCTTTTTTTCTTTCATTTAAATCGTGCGTCACTTTAGAAAAACCAATAACATCGCCTTTTTTATTATGAACAGCCGTTATCACTACGCTTGCCCAAAACAAGCTGCCATTTTTACGTACGCGCCATCCTTCATGAATTACTTTTCCTTTTTCTCTTGCAGTTTGCAAAAGTTTTTGAGGCAGATTATTTTTTTGATCTTCTTCGGTATAAAAAATGGACAAATATTTGCCGACAATTTCCTCTGCTTTATAGCCTTTTATTTTTTCCGCACCAGCGTTCCAATTCTCAATAATACCTTCACGGTTGAGGTATAAAATGGCATATTCCTGAATTTCTTCGACCATTAAATGATAACGTTCTTCACTTTTTCGGAGTGATTCGTTGATCTGAATGAGTTCTTTGGTACGAGCAGTAACCTGCTGTTCTAGTTCGTGTGTAAAAGCTTTTTCGGTATGAATATCGGTAAACGCACCAACCCATTTTAAAATTTTATTATCAGGACCCAAAACAGGTTCCCCAATAACAGTATGCCATCTGTACGAACCGTCTTTTCTATGCATACGTACATCACAGCGATACATTTCTCCGGTTGCAAGAGCGTGCTGCCAGATTTTTACATTTTCGTCAAAATCATCAGGATGAATCATTTTCTGCCAAGAACCTTCGGCTCCAGGTTCTATTCCGGTATATTCAAACCATTTTCCTGAGGTAAAAAGTGCATTTCCTTCTGCATCGGTTTCCCAGATTAACTGCGGAATACTTTCGGTAAGCGAACGGAATCTCTTTTCGCTTTCTTCGATTTTTTTTCTGGCTTCGACTTTTTCAGTCACATCAATCAATGTCATTCTAATTCCAGAAATCGAATTGTCACTTTCGCGCAGCGGGGCAAATTCAAAATCAACATAAAATTGACTGCCGCCATTTTCATTAGCAATAAAAAGTAACGATTCAGATTCTGAATACACTTCTCCAGATTTGTAAACTTTACTTAATAACTTGGCATATTTTTGTTTGTTGAGTTCGGGAAATAATTCTAGTATTTTTTTTCCTTCAACTTCAGATGCTTCTCTTTTCCAAATATTATGCAGTAATACAAAATTGGCCATTTCGATTACAAAATCATCTCCACGTAAAATAGCTTTCGGCACAGGCGACTGCATAATAAGATTGCGCAGTTTCTTTTCGCTTTCTTCTATTTTCTGCTGGTATTTTTTTTCTTCGGTAATGTCGCGAATAGTTCCAATTAGTTTTGCAGGCTCATTATTTTCATCATAGAAAACTTTTCCTTTGCCTTCAATCCAATGAATCGATTTATCTTTCCAGATAACGCGAACTTCGTAGTTTAGAAAACCAGAATTTAAAGCTTCCTTAAAGCCTCTATTTCTAACCTGCAGATCATCGGGGTGAAGATGCTCCAATAATTCTTCGTGAGAAAGCATTACATCTTCGGTATAGCCGCCAAGAATTTCAAGATATCTTTTAGAGTAAGTCGGAATTCGTGTTTTAACATTCAATTCCCAAGTTCCCAATTCGCTGGCTTCTACAACAATTTTAAGACGATCTTCGTTAAGTTCGATTTTTTTTCGGGCTTCCACTTTTTCGCTTACTTCGGTAACCGTAACCAAGATTCCCGAGATTGTTCCATTTTCTTCTTTTAACGGATGATAAAGAAAATCAAAATAAGCAGTTTCGATTTTTCCGTATCGGTTTAAAGGAACAGGAACTTCAATGCCATGAAACGGAATTCCAGTTTTTAATACATTGTCTAATAAATCGCTAACGGTTTCTTTTACTTCTGGGAGAGAATCATACAATAGTCTTCCAACAAAAGATTCCTCTTCTCGAGCTACAAGTTTAAGATAAGCTTCATTGGCCATTTCCACAATATATTCTGGACCTCGAAGAATTGTGATGCCAACAGGAGCTTGTTTTACGGTATTACGGAAACGTTTGTCGCTTTCTTCAATTTTTTGCTTGGCCAAGTACAAATCTGTAATTTCTACAGCGGTATTCATTACACCGTAAATTTTACCAGTCAGATCATACAAAGGCGTAAAGCTATAATTGAAATAAAACGATTGTAATTTATTATCGATCACAAGATCAATACGAGAATTTCTCGAATGAAAAGATTGTCCGGTTTCAAACACCGATTCAACTTGTTCAAATACCGACTGATTTTGTAGTTCGGGGAGAATTTCTCTGTAGGTTTTTCCAATTACATCTGGGCCTTTTCCCCAGATTTTTATAATAGATTCATTTGCGAGTTCAATACGCATTTCCTTTCCAACATAAACACCAATCGGGAAAGGGGCGTTTTCAACTAGCTGTCTTATTTTTTGTTCGCTTTCTTCCACTTTAGCACGAGCCAAAACTTGAGCGGTAACTTCTGTAGCAATTGCTGCAACGCCAGAAATAGTTCCGTCTTTTTCGCGTAAAGCTTCGTAAACAAAATTGATATAAGTATTTTCGGTTTGGCCGTTTCGATTTAAAGGAATAAAAAGTTCTTCTGTAATTACTTTTTTACCAGAAATAAAAACGTTTTGCAGAATTTCATCAAGTCCTTGTTTTTTTAATTCGGGAAGAACTTCAAAAATAGGTTTATTAATAATGTTTTCTGCTTTTGCATCCCAAAGCCTCAGCATTTGGTCGTTGGCGATTTCAACAATATGATTTTCACCTCTAAAAATGCACATTGCTACTGGAGCCTGCATGATATTATCGATGAATCGTGTATTGCTTTCATGCAAAGCGTCTGCAACGATTTTCTTTTCTGTGGTTTCGATAACGGTAACCAAAATACCACCAACAGATCCATCTTCTATTTTTATGGGACTGTACGAAAAATCAAAAAAGCAATCTTCTGTATAGCCATTTCTATTAAGCGGCACTTTAAAATCAGGAAAACTTACCGCATGTCCTTTTATAACATCAGCAAACATAGGGCCTATGGTATCCCAGATTTCAGCAAATGTATCTTTAGAACTTCTGCCTAGAGCTTGTGGATGTTTGGAAGCACCCAAAATAGGACGAAAGGCATCATTATAGAGTTGAGTATAATTTTTTCCCCATGCGATGTACATTCCAAACGGATTGCCGAGCATCATTGCGGTCATTGTTTTTAAACTTTGAGGCCATTTTTCAGGATTACCCAAAGGGGTTTTGCTCCAATCTGCGGAACGAATTAATTCTCCCATTTCTCCACCTTCGGAAAGAAAATAATGTTCCTTTTGTTTGCGGTTCATTTCCAGAGAAGATTAAGGTTGCAAAATGAAATTGGCTCTTTCGGGCTGTTTAAAACTATTTTCGGGTGCAATGGTCAAGGCTTTTTCTATTACATTTTTTAGTTTAGAAAATTCACCGGGCTTTCTTATATAAAATGAAGCGCCTTTTAGGTATAAGTTATCAACGATTTCGCTATCTAGCGAAGTAGAAAAAATAATAATCGGCAGATTTTTTAAGCTTTCATCGTTTTTTATTTCAGCTAGACATTCCAAACCATTTTTTAGCGGCATGTTTAAGTCTAAAAAAAGAACATCAGGAAGATTGGTGCTATTAGTTTTTAAATAATTCATCAATTGCACGCCGTCATGCACCACTGATAGAGTAGTGCTAATCGTTATTTCGTCGAGAGCTTCTTCAAAGAAAAGGCAGTCATCTTCGTCGTCATCAGCCAATAAAAGATAATAATGCTCTTTGGTCATTTTTAGTCTCCTTAAATTTAGTGGTTATTTGCTTGGATAAATTTAACTTTTTTAAGTAAAACTTCTCGTTTTTTTAGGAAGAATGTTTTTTAAAAGACGCAAAAAAATAGAAAATTTAATTATTTTCTTTCTTTTATGCAATTTTAATGTAGTAATTGCGTTTTATTCATTCTTGTAGTTTTCGGTTTTTACGACCTGCTTTTTGAGATTCGCATTTCTTTACCAAATAGAAGACAGAAAATACTGTAAACCCTTTTGAAATCTCACTTCTTTCATTCAAAAAACCATCGTTTTAGTGTATACCGTATCCAAAAAGTGTAAAATAATTACACACTCTTTTTTGTTCTTGTTTTTCTAAATAGCTCTATACCAGTTTAAAACCGTATTGGCATGCCGCTTGTAAATTGAGTTAATGTCAAAATCTCTAATGTGTCCGTTTTTGAAAGGAAGAAGATTTTGCTAAAAGCCCAATTAAGGAAATTAAAAAAGGAGTATAAGCATGAAAAGCGAAACAATTATCTCAGAACAATTTTATGCGAACAGCAGTTCAGCTATCAGCGAAAAAACATTAAACGGTTCATTTTTTAGAACCAACGAAAAATCACAAAAAGTACACGTAGAAAGACCAACAAGCCCTTTCGGGTTAGCGGTTCTTATTGCAACGTTCTTATTACTACTTGCAGGTGTCTTTATGGTAATTCAATTGCAAGACGATTTCGAACAATTTCATTTTGAAAGAATTGCTTCATCTTGGGGATTACCATTTTTAATAATCACAACAATATTGTTTTTCTATCAAACAGGAGTTTTCTTGTATAGCTCTTATTTGTACTTAAGATACAAAGCAATTCCATCCGTTTCTGATGATTTATTGCCAACTTGTACGATTATCGTTCCAGCATACAATGAAGGAAAACTAGTTTGGGACACTTTATTGAGCCTTGCAGAAAGCGATTATCCAGCAGAAAAATTACAGCTTTTGGCTATTGACGATGGAAGTAAAGATGATACTTGGTATTGGATGCAAGAAGCAAAAGCAAAATTGGGAGATCGTGTAACGATTTTTCAGCAACCTAAAAACCAAGGAAAACGTCAAGCGTTATACAGAGGATTTAAATTAGGAACAGGAGAAATTTTTGTAACTGTAGATAGCGATTCTATTGTAAAAAAAGACACTCTAAGAAACTTAGTTAGCCCATTTGTGGTAAACAAAAAATGTGGTGCAGTTGCAGGAAATGTTCAGGTTTTGAACAACAAAAAAGCAATTTTACCTAAAATGCTAAATGTAAGTTTCGTAATGAGTTTCGAATTCCAACGCTCTGCAGAAAGTCAATTAGGATCTGTATTATGTACACCAGGTGCTTTGGCAGCGTACAAAAGAGATGCCGTTTTCAACTGTCTTCCAGAATGGATCAACCAAACTTTTATGGGACAGCCATCAGATATTGGAGAAGATCGCGCTCTTACCAATATGATTTTGAAACAAGGTTTTGAAGTGAAATTTCAAAGAAATGCAGTAGTATTAACCAATGTTCCAGAAGAATACAAAGGATTATACAAAATGTTCATTAGATGGGCAAGAAGTAACGTTCGTGAAAATCTTATGATGGCAAAATTTGTTTTCAAAGATTTTAGAAAAGATTCAAAATTTGGACCAAGAATGCTGTTTTTAAATCAGTTTTTTAAAATTGCAATGACGTATCCATTTCTATTGTTTATGTTTTACTTTATCGCGGTTCACCCAGTGTTATTTTTAAGTTCAACATTAATGGCAATCTTAATTTTTTCAAGTTTTTCAATGTTGTTTTACGCAAAAAGATACACGCTTTCAGAATCTTTCTGGGCCTATTCTTACAGTGTTTTCTACACTTTCAGTTTATTCTGGATTGCGCCTTATGCCATTGCAACAGCCAACAAAAAAGGCTGGTTGACAAGAGGACTATAAATTTAGTACACTATTCATTCTATTATATAAAACTCCGCCCAATGAAAACCCGCTGTAGTGTCAGCGGGTTTTTTTATTAATAGCATTTTCATTCCTCAGGAATGCTAAAATTGAAATTCCCTCAGCAATTATACGTTCCGTAGGAAAGTCTGGTTGGTAGTAGAATTAAAATTTAGATTGCGATTATACGTTCCGTAGGAACGTTTCGTCGGTAAAAAAATAAAATGATATGTTACTACGGAACATATAAAAAACGAGAATTTTTATGCGTTTTGTTTAGAATCCAAGGCAGCAATAATCTGCTTTTTCATCGTGGTATTGATATAATCTAAAGCTTCGGCATAAGAAATAGAATAGCGTCTTTCGATATTCTGGAAATGTTCAGGAAAACCGTTCAAGATTTTATCGTAATAAATATCCAACTGTTTTTCTGAAGGCATTTCATATTTCAAACGAAGTTGAAATCTTCGCAGTAAAGCGCTATCTATTATTTCGTAATGATTGGTTGCGCAGATTAATAAACTATCTGAAGGGAAATAATCAAAAAGCTGAATGATTGTATTGACCAAACGCCTCATTTCGCCAACATCTTTGTCATCGCTGTCACGGCTTTTTCCAATTTGATCAAATTCATCTAAAAATAAAACGGCTCTTTCGCGAATAGCTTTATCAAAAATAGCTTTTAAGTTTTTAGAAGTTTCGCCTATCCTAGAATCGACAACAGTGCTGAGGTTGACTATGATAATCTTTTTGTTTAAAGTATGGGCAATCGCTTTTGCGGTTGTAGTTTTACCGCAGCCAGAACTACCGTGCAGTAAAATCTTGTTGTCAACTTTAAGATTATATTGCTTTAATTCTTCGATATATTGATGTTCTTTGATAATCTGAAGCAAAGCAGCTTTATTTTCTTCGCTAAAAAACAAATCGTCTAAAGCAATTTTTTCAGTATCAATTACGGTAAGATCATTCAGGTTCATCTACTTTTAATTTGCTGCAAAATTAAGTTTTATTCTGCAATGTTTTCGTTCCAGATTTCTTTTCCTAAAAAACGGTTTCCAAAAATTGACGTGCCAATTCTCACCATATTAGAACCTTCTGCAATGGCAAGTTCCAAATCTTGAGACATTCCCATAGAAAGTTTTAAGTCTTGTAAGCCTTCAATTCCTTCTGAATAAATCTCATCTCGTATGGTTCTTAGAAGTCGTAACGACGGAATCATTTTTTCTTTTTCAACATCCAAAAGTCCAATGCTCATTAAACCTTTAATATTCAAGGTTTCGTACGTTTTTATTTTTTTAATGAAAGATAAAACGTCTTCTGGCGCCAATCCGAATTTGCTTTCTTCGTAGGAAGTATTGACTTGAACAAAAACATCCAATTTTCTGTTTTGATTTTGAAGCTGTTTGTGCAATTCATCAGCCAAATTGATTCTGTCCAAAGATTGAATGCAAGTAACATATTTCAAAACATCTTTGACTTTGTTTGTTTGGAGATGACCAATAAAATGCCTTTCAATAGGTAGGTTTTTCAAAACATCATTTTTATCTCGCAATTCCTGCATTTTGTTTTCGCCCATTAAAGTTTCACCAGCTTCTATCGCGATTCGTATTTTTTCGGCAGGAACAGTTTTGGTTGCCAATAAAAGCTGTACATCTTCAGGATTTCTTCCAGCAATCTTGCAAGCATTTTCAATGCGTTGATGCACTTTAATTAAATTAAAAATAATATCGTTTTTCATATTGCAAAATTAAATAGAAACCACAAAATTCTACTGGACCAGAATCTTTCAAAAAATGAAAAAACTGGATGATTCACGACTTTCATATCCACCGTAAATTTGTGTCATAAAATAATAAAACTTAGAACCTTAGTAACTTAGAATCTTAGCACCTTAAAAAACATGAAAATAGCAGTTTGGGATACCTATGTAACCCGCAAAGACGGAAAAATTATGCACTTTGATATTTTGGTAGACGAAAATGTTAACGATGCAGAGCAAGTTTACGAATATGGGAAAAAGTACCTGAAAAGTGTTGCGCAAGAAGGACAGACTTTGTCTTCTAAAGAATGTCGTTTTTGCCATATTGATAAAGCGCCGATTGAAGTAGAAAATCAGATTCGGGAAAATGGGTTTTCTATTATTGAAATGGAAAACTGTAATTAGTTTTTAAAAGAAACTGATGACTAGAAAGTCTTCGACTCCGCTCAGCCAGACAGCGATTTATGTCACCCTGAGCGAAGTCAAAAGGCTTTTTATAACAATTTAGAAAGCGCTATAATTCCTTCTTCCATTTGTTTTTCAGAAAGAGAAGCATAACCCAGACGAAAACCTTTAATGGTTTCATCAAAACTAAATCGGTTTGGGCTCATGATTTGAATGCCTTGTGATTTTAGCTTTTCAAAAATTTCTAAAACATTACAATCTGCTTTTGGAACAATCCAAAACGCAAGTCCGCCTTCGGGTTTTGTGAAAGTGATTTTATCTTTAAGATATTGATCTAACAAGTTTTCGAAGAAATCTCGTTTGCTTTTATAAACCAAATTGGCTTTTTTAAGGTGGCGCTTTATTTTTCCTTCATTAATAAGGCTTAAAATTGCTTCTTCCATAATATTGTCACCTTGGACATCGATGATTTTTCTATGATTTCCAATCTTTAAAACGTTCTCATGCGAACTGACTAAATATCCAATACGAAGCGCAGGAGCTACAATTTTGCTAAAAGTGCCAATATAAATATAGTTTTTCAGACCCGAATAACTGGAAATAGGAAGTATTGGTCTTAGTCCGAAATGAAATTCGTTATCGTAATCGTCTTCAATAATCGTAAAATGATATTGATTGGAAAGTTCGATCAATTTTAATCTCTTTTTTAGAGACAAGGTAACAGTAGTTGGAAATTGATGATGGGGTGTAACATAAATTGCCTTTATATTTTTATGCTGTACATATTTTTCGACTTGATCGATATCCAATCCGTCCGATTCTATATTTACAGGAAGTAGAGTTGCACCTGCATTTTCAAAAGCTTCCCAAGCGGGTTTGTACCCAGGATTTTCAACCAAAACAAAATCGCCTGATTTTAAAATACAATGAGAGGCAAGATACATCGCCATTTGGCTTCCGCGGGTAATACAGATTTGATCGTGAAAAATACTCATGCCGCGTTTAAAATTAAGCATTTGAGCAATTGATTTTCTGAATTCTAAATTTCCTAATTCGCTACTATAACCCATAATCTGCCAACGTGATTTTCGGCTAAATAATTCGCGATACGCTCTAGCCAAATCATTCATTGGTGCCAATCGGCTATCAGGAAGTCCGTCGTCAAAAACTAAAAAATTTTTAGGATCTTCAACTTCAACTTTTTGCTCTTTTTCATTTTCTGACGAATGACTGATTTTTGGCAACGATTCTGTTACAAAAGTTCCCTTTCGGTCAATGGTTATCAGCCAGCCTTCAGCAGTTAAAACATCTAAAGCTTCTACAACAGTATTTCGGTTTACTTTCAGTAATTCAGCCAGTTGTCTGCTTCCTGGCAATGCATTTCCTTTGACCAGTTTTCCTGTCTTGATAGCGTCAATTACAGCATCGGCAATCTGCAGGTAAATCGCTTTATCTGATTTTTTATCTAAATGAATTTGTAATGGCCAAGGTCGAAGCATCTGGACTGTTTGTTGTTGCTAAATTAAGTTTATTCAGTAGTCCAAAATTAACTTTTTTTGATGGAATAATAGTGATATTTATGCTAAAAGAAATACCTTATTTTGTTGTTTTTTAGACTTTTAGGAAACATTTTTTCGGAACTCTCATTTTAATTTTACATCGTCAAATAATTGATTTTTAATATTTTAAAATGAAAGGTTTATGAAAATAGTAAATATAATAATCCTAATAACAGCATGTGTTTTTGGCAACCCAAAACCAAAAGAAGAAAATACGATAAAGGATTCTGATGCAGAACGTTTTAATCAACAGATTGAAAATGTAAAAAAAATGAGCGCTTCTGGAGTTTATAATTCTAAAATCGCATTTTTTATTGATATGAGAATTAAATCGGGTAAAAATAGATTCTTTGTTTATGATCTTGAAAACGACAAACTAATTGATGAAGGTTTAGTAGCAAATGGCGCAGGTTCTGAAACGGGTGTTAAAGGAGAATTGAAATTTAGCAACGAACCGAATTCTAAATGCACTTCGCTTGGATGTTATGCAATAGGAAAATCGTATAGAGGAATGTTTGGAAAAGCTTATGTTTTAAAAGGGCTGGACCAAACGAATAATAATGCCGTTAAAAGAATGATTGTATTGCATTCATATTCGGCAGTTCCAGAAGGAGAACAGGATCATTATATTGCTCTTAGCCAAGGGTGTCCCATGGTTAGTGAAGTGTTTTTTAAAAGACTTGAAAAAATTATCGATAATTCGAAGTCGAATATTATCCTGAATATTTATTATTAATTAGAAAAAATTGTTTTTTAAGGGAAACTAGATTTGAATGCAGAAACAGATTCGCTATAGCGAAAACCCAGATTAACAGAGATTTTAAAAATTAATTTTTATGTGTGTCTTCGCTATAGTGAATCTCTTTTATCCGTATCTAATTTTATGTTTATTTTTTATTTTAGAAATTTTGAGTTAAAAAAGATAGCCTGAAAAGACTCAATTTTATATTTAAAGAAATTGGCTACGGTATTTTTTTGAAATTTAATAAAAATACAATATTAACGCAACAGCGTTTTAAATCTATTATTTTAAAATATTCATTTAATTTTAATCCTGAATCTTACTTAAGCTTAAAAAACATGAAGGTTTTATGGATAGAATTGAAAAATTTATAAAGTTTTTTTATTTGCAAAATTATGTTTTCTTGCAAAAATAAAGATGTGTTGTCGAGAACAAATTAGGATTATTAACGGAATTTATTAAGTTTGTTGCGAATTATTCAATATCGATAAACAGCCAATCATTGCCAAATTCCATTTTAAATCAGGATCAAATTTTAATCGATCGTCTTCGTGGCGGCGATGAATCGGCATTGACAGAGTTGTATAATAAATTTTGGCAGGCACTTTTTATGTCTGCTTACAATGTGATTAAAGACAAAGAATTGTGCGAAGATATTATTCAGGATATTTTCATGAATATTTGGCACAACCGCGAAAAGATAGAAATTCATATTTCACTTAAAGGGTATATGTATGCCTGTGCGAGATATCAGGTTTTTAATCATTTGAGAAAAAATAAAGACAAAGTTCATGTCGAACTTTTTGATGATGTAGAAAAGCGCTTTTTATCTACAACTCCAGAAACGCAATTAATGCACGACGAATTGGTGCAGCAGCTTAATTTAATCATTGCAGGACTTCCTGAAAAATGCCAAGCTGTTTATAAGTTAAGCAGAGAAGAACAGCTAAGTCATAAAGAAATTGCCGAACGACTCAACATTTCTACAAAAACAGTCGAAAATCATATTACAAAAGCGTTGCATACGATTCGATCTTCTATGGGCGAAAGTATGAGTATAGCCATGATTTTATGGTTCACAAAAAATATCTTTTAGCAAAAAAATAAATGAAGTGTTTGGGCTGAGGATGTGTGGTTTTTCTTCTTTTTTAATTCTTTTTCAAAAAAAAATAAAAAAAAATGCAATTGGGAATAGGGGGTATATGCCTTTTAGGTTACTTACTCTATATACTCCCGAAATAATACAATAAAAAATGAAAAAAGAGGATTTCTTACTGTTACTAAATAGATATCTTTCCGGTGATACTAATCTCGAGGAGAATAATAAATTATTAAATTATTACGAAAGTTTCCAGACAGATAAAGAGTGGGACGAAGCTTTGGGTTCTAAAGAAGAATTAGAATTTAGAATGAGAAACCGTCTTCAAAATGCCATTCAATCTGAAGAAACTCCAATAATATCAATACAGCCATTTTATACCAAAACAGCTTTCAAATTGACTGTTATGGCGGCATCATTATTATTGCTGATTTCAATTTCATTAATCATTAATAAAACAAATCCGCTTAAGATTGAAACCCCGCAAGTGGCGCACAAAGAAATCTTAATTGGAAGCGATAAAGCAACTCTGACTTTAGAAGACGGTTCTGTTATAGCCTTAGAAAAAGGAAAATCTTACACCAAAGGAAATGCTTCTAGTAACGGAGAAAAATTAGTTTACAATTCAAACGGAAAATCTGCAGCAATTGCCAATAACCTTTTAACGATTCCGAGAGGAGGGCAGTTTTTTGTACAGCTGGCAGACAGTACCAAAGTCTGGCTGAATTCGGAATCACAATTAAAATATCCTGTCGCTTTTGTTGATGGAGAAACAAGACAAGTAGAACTAGTTTATGGCGAAGCTTATTTTGAAGTATCGCCAAGTACCAAACATAAAGGTTCGAGATTTAAAGTAAAAACTGAAAATCAGAATGTAGAAGTAATTGGAACCGAATTTAATATTAAAGCTTACAGAGACGAATCTGCTATTTATACCACTTTGGTCAAAGGAGTTGTAGCAGTTAGCAATACGAGTAAAAAACAAATTCTGACTCCAAACCAGCAATCTAAAATAACAGAATATAACGGAAATATTAATGTTTCTGAAGTTGATGTCTATAATGAAATTTCTTGGAGAAAAGGTTTGTTCGTGTTTAAAGGAATGCCTCTAAAAGATATTGCGAGAGTATTGTCAAGATGGTACGATGTTGATATTGTCTTTGCAGATCCAGCGCTTGGCAATGTCAAGTTTAATGGGGTTTTAAATAAGAATCAGAAATTAGAAGACATATTAACCACGATCAAGAATATTAATTTTATTAATGCCTATGAGAAAAAAGACAATAAAATTATAATCAAATAAAAAAGAAAAGGGATTAAAGTTTAGACCTCTCACCGTACTGCGCTTTATCCCTTTCTGTGTATCAACCAGTAAGTCAGTTTTATTAACCAACCAACCAATTAACATGTAAATTTATGAAATTTAAATTAACCAGTGCCTATTTCTATTTTAGAAACAGGCTAATTATTAACATTATGAGAACTTTTATCTTCTTGTTTTGTACTACAATTTTTGGTTTTTCTCCCGTAAATCTATTTTCACAAAACACGAAAGTTGTAATTACAGCTGATAAAACAGTATCTGTTGACGAAGTTTTTGACATCATTACAAAACAGACCAATTATACTTTCATTTATCAGGAAGATTTATTTAAAAAATTGCCTAAAGTACATTTGAAAAAAGGAAAAATTAAGGTCAATGATTTATTGGAAGCCAGTTTCTCTGATAAAGATTTTGATTTTAGTTTTTCTGCTGGAAATACGATTATTGTAAAAGAAAGAAAAGCAGAGAAAGTTGTCGTTCAATCTAAAATAATCGAAATTAAAGGAACAGTTACCAATGAAGCCAAAGAGCCACTGCCAGGAGTTAACATTAAAGTAAGAGGTACAAATGTTGCTGTGCAGACCGATTTTGACGGAAAATATACAATTAGTGCACCAGAAGATGGGCAAATTTTGTTTACCTATATCGGGCACAAAGCGCAGGTAGTGGAGATAAACAAAAGAAAAGTAATCAATATCACACTAGCTCAAGAAACTAAAGAACTTGTTGGCGTTGTTGTAAATACAGGGGTTACGGTGCGTAAGAAAGAATTAATTACGGGTGCAGTTACTGTTTTTAGAGGTGAGGAATTAAGACAGATTTCTACGCAAAATGCAGTTCAGGCTTTAAAATCATTAGATCCGTCTTTTATTGTGGTCAATAATAATATTGCAGGTTCAAACCCAAATATTCTGCCAACAATCGAGGTGAGAGGACAGACAAGTTTAACGGCCAATCAGGTTGACAGTCAGTTTAGAGATGATCCAAATCAGCCTTTGTTTATTCTGGACGGATTTCCAACTACTTTACAGCAAGTTGTCGATTTGGATATTAATAGAATTGCAAGCATCACTTTATTAAAAGATGCGGCTTCAACTGCATTGTACGGTTCTCGATCTGCAAATGGAGTTGTGGTTATTGAAACCAATAAACCTCTTCCTGGAAAACTGCAGTTTAATTATGTGTATAATTCTTCTTATGAATTAGCAGACTTAAGTGTTTATCATTTAATGAATGCAGCGCAAAAATTAGAATTTGAAAGACTTTCAGGCGCATTCATTGTTAAGGATGGAACTGCCGAATCTACTCCATTAACTTGGGATAAAGAATATAACAGACGTCTGGCTGCAGTACGCAGCGGTGTAGATACGTATTGGTTAAACGAACCGATACAGATGGGGATTACTTCTGGACACAGTTTGAATTTTGGCGGAGGTTCTGATGAGTTTAGATTTAACATTGCTGGAAATTACAAAACACTAACAGGAACAATGAAAGGTTCTGAGCACGATACTTGGGGTTATAATACAACTTTGACTTACAGAAAAAACAAATTAAGTCTTAACAACCAGTTTTTTGTTTCTGGAGGAACGAATCAGGAATCTCCATACGGTTCATTTGAAACTTGGGCAAAAGCAAGTCCGTATTATCCAAAGTATAACGAAAATGGAGTGATAACACGTTATATGGATGGTTCGTCATTGCCATTAACTAGTTTGCAAACCATTGTAAACCATCCTGCTAATCCGCTTTACAATGTCTTTTTAGGAAGTTATAACAAAGGAAAAGACTTTAATTTTACGAATAACTTCGCTATTAATTATGATGTAAACTCGCATATCAAGGCAACTGGAGCTCTATCTGTTTCAAGATTGGATAACTACAATGTCGTTTTTGTTTCTCCAGACGATACTCGTTTTGTAAATAACATTGCGACAGAAAAAGGAACGTATAACAGGTATGATGCCATTACCGATAAATGGAATGCAAATCTTGGTGCAACGTACTCAAATGTTTTTAAGAACTTTCATTCTTTTAACTATACGATTAGAGCTTCGGCTTTAGAGACAAAAAACAATTCTTATAAATCATTTTTAAGAGGATTTCCTCTTGGAGTTCCTGGCAATCCTTCATTTGCTTTTGGATATGAGCCAAATGGAAAGCCAGAAATTTATACCGAATTAATTAGAAGTGTCGATTTGACTAACCAAATTAACTATGCTTACGACCGCAGATTTTTATTCGATTTTACTCAGACAATTTCAGGAGCGACCAATTTTGGAACCAATAAAAAATATTCGCCTTATTGGGGAATTGGTTTTGGATGGAATTTGAACAATGAGTTTAGAATGAATGAAGATATTGTCAATATTTTTAAAATTCGTGCCAATATCGGTCAGACCGGAAATCAAAACTTAGTGGGTTTTGCTTCTTATGATGTATATGCTTATAACCCAAATACCAACGTTTTTGGTCCTGGATTAGGAGTCTCTCAAATTGCAAACCCAAATTTAGAAGCGCAAAGAACCAAGGATTTGTCTTTAGGGTTAGATCTGGCTATGTTTAGAAACAGATTTTCGATGACTCTAGGAGCTTACAAACGTAAAACGTCTCCACAGATTGTAGCGATCGATCTTGCAGCTTCAACAGGACTTAACGGTTATCCTTTAAATGTTGGGTATTTAACTACTCAGGGATTAGAGTTAAAAATGAACTACAATTTTATCTATGATTTGAGCAGAAATTTTGTTTGGGGAATAGGTTTAATGGGAACGACAGGAGATAATGAACTTGGAGGTTTTGGTAATGCATTGGCTTCTTTAAATTCTGAGGCACAAAAAACAACCAGTTTAACGAGATATTATGATGGAGCAAGCAGCAATGACCTTTGGGCTGTACCTTCATTAGGAATTGACCCAGCAACCGGAAGAGAAATTTTCTTAAAGAAAGATGGTCAGACTACTTTTATTTTGGATAAAAAAGATGAAGTAGTAATGGGAAATTCTAGAGAAACGGCTACAGGAGTAGTTTCTACAAACTTAAACTACAAAGGTTTTAGTTTTGGATTGTTTGTGCGCTATAGTTTTGGTGCAGAAAGATTTAACTCTGCCTTGTACAACAAAGTAGAAAATATATCAAGAGATAATATTTTTGATAATCAAGATGTGAGAGCTTTTACAGACCGTTGGACAACTCCTGGTCAGATGGCACAATTTAAAGCGATCGGACTAACCAATAATACCCCAATCTCATCCCGTTTTATCCAAAAAGATGATTACATCTCTGGAGAATCTATTCGATTAGGCTACAGATTAACAGATAGAGCTTGGTTAAAAAGAAACGGATTAACTGCTTTAGGATTTAATGTTTTTGCAAACGAATTCTTCCGTGTTTCAACCATAAAAGCAGAACGTGGTATCGATTATCCTTTCTCAAGAATATATTCTTTGAGTCTTAATTTATCATTTTAATAAAGAAATTATGAATAAGTATTTATATAAAATTACATTCCTTTTGCTTGCTTCTTTTGTTGCAATAAGCTGCAGTGATTTTTTGGATGTTGTGCCACAAGATAAAATATTAGAAGATCAGGCATATAGCTCTGAAGCGGGTATGCAAAATGTGCATAACGGACTTTATCTTCAGCTGGCTGTAAATAATCTTTACGGCAGACAGCTTACCATGGATGCGGTAGAAATTTTAGGACAGCAGTATAATATGACTGGAACACATGTTAAAGCGAAAATAGCAAGTTATTCGTACGCTGAAACACTTCCAAAAAATACTTTCGCCGGCATTTGGGAAAGCGCTTTTACAACAGTTTTATCTGCAAATAAATTTTTAGAAAGTATTGATGAACATCCTGAGATTATTTCAGCTGAGAAAGCAAATCTTTTAAAAGGAGAAGCTATTGCTATTCGTGCTATGCTGCATTTTGATATGTTAAGATTGTACGGTCCAATTTACAAAATAGCACCTGGAGATCCGTCAATACCTTATTATGATGCTGCCGTAACATCCAATAACCCGATTTTGCCCGCTCAAGATGTTATTGCAAAAATTACTGCCGATTTAGATGCAGCAATAGCGCTTTTAGCAAATGATCCGATATTAACTACAGGAAAAATCACGGGATCGACAGCGTTTGATGGCAATCCGTATTATTCCGTAAACCGCGGACAAAGAATGAATATACTGGCGGTAAAATGTTTAAAAGCGAGAGTTCTTTTATACGCTGGAGATAAAACTGGAGCTTTTGCTCTGGCAACTGAAATTATAAATTTTGTAAAAACACAGTCTTTTATTTATTGGACTCCATTTTTAGAAGCGACAAACACTTCCAATCCAGATCGTATTTTTTCTACTGAGAATTTCTTTGCGCTTAGCGATTATACTTTGTATACCAAACAAAAAGCACTTTTTGATTCTAGTTTAGACGAGTTTAATATTTATGCGCCAATGCTGAGCAGAATAAATGCTGTTTTTGAGTCTAATGATAATGATTATAGAAGTTTGCCGAGTTGGAAAATTCCAATTACGGGAGGAAAAACCCAGAAGACATTTTTTAAGTATGAAGATGTAACAGACAAAACTAAACTTTTCCGTCTTCAGATTCCGATGTTCAAACTATCAGAACTATATCTTATTGCAGCAGAAACGGCACCCGTGCCAGCCGATGGTATTGCTTTCTTGAACACACTGCGATTTAATAGAGGTTTGACCAATTTAGCTGCAACTGCAGTATTGGCTACAGAAATTACAAAAGAGTACAGAAAAGAATTTATAGGCGAAGGACAATTGTTTTTCTACTACAAAAGAATCAATTCGACTGCAATTCCAAATGGTTCTGCTTCTTCAGGAAATGTTACCATGAATGCCGTTAAATATGTAGTGCCATTACCAGAATCGGAAGTTAATTTTCAAAACTAAAAAAAGTAATCATGAAAAAAATATTGATTTTAAGCATTCTTCTTTTTTCTCTGTTTGGCTTAACATCTTGCGATAAAGAAGAAATTGAAACTTATAAAGCTACCAATAACATTTATTTTCCGCTTGCTGTATTTCCAGCATACAACAACGCACCGCTTATAGACAGTACGGGATTCAGTTTTAGTTTTGATAAAGCTACTATTACCGAAAGAATTTATAGCATTCCCGTACAAGTTCAAGGAACTGTAAGTGATGTTGACCGTCAAATTAAAGTTTCGGTAGATCCTTCAAGTACCGCAGTTTTAGGCACACATTTTTCTTTGCCCGAAAATATTGTTCTGCACGCTGGTAGAGAAAAAGATTCTATTCCCGTAATCGTTCACAGAACTTTAGATTTAAAGGATAAGGCCGTAACATTAGTTTTGAATCTGGAAGAAAACGAATTTTTTACTGTCAATATGAAGGACAGAATAACAAATGTTTTGACACAGAAAAAGATTCACTATACACGTTTTAAGTTGACTTTTACAGACAAGCTTACGCAACCAATAAGTTGGCAACCTGGAACATTTGGAGTATTTACCGCTAAAAAACTCTTTTTGATGTGTGATTTGATGAATCTGGAGCCAGAAATGTTTAACCTGCCTACAACTGCACCAGGGCTTTCAATACCTGAAGTCTTGTATTATGGAAGTTTTATGAAACGTTATCTGGCCGATCAGAAAGCCAATGGCAATACTATTTATGAGGAAGACGGAAAAGAAATGTTTTTTCCTTAAAACCATTCTTTAATTTAAAAATATAAAGCGATGTTTAAAAATATAAAAATACAGACAGCCATAATAGCGCTCCTCTTTTTGGCATACGGATGTGTAAGCGATGAAGGAAATTACAATTATGAGAAGATCAATGAATTTAATGTAACAGGAATACAAGAAGAATATACGGTTTATACGGGAGATTATTTTAAGATTGCACCCGAATTAAATCCAACTTTAGATGATGGCAAAGATCCTGACCGATATGAATATAAATGGGTTGCGGTAAATCCTTTAAAATTGGTTGACGAGGCAAGGACAACTATTGCGACTACAAAAAATTTGGATGGGATTTTAAAATTACCGCCGGCAAAATATAGTCTTTATTATTTTATCAAGGATAAAGTAACGGGAATCAACTGGCAGCAGCCCATTATTACCTTAAATGTAGTTTCTTCTATTTATGAAGGATGGCTGGTTGTGGGAGATGTAGACGGAAAAGCTCGATTGGATATGGTTTCTGTAATTCCAGGAATTCCACAGCCGCGTATTATAAACGATGTGCTAGATGCCGCTGGGTCTGCATTGAAATTAAAAGGAAAAGCTGTAGATGTAGAAACTTTTAGCGGGCCTTTGTCAGGAAGTATCATTTATGGAATTTATGTAACAGCATCAGAATCTGGAACAGCAAGATTAGAACCCGATTCTTTTGAATGGAATCAGACCATGAATATTGCATACGAAACAATTGGAGGAAATTTTCCAACCAATTTTGCAGTAGATTTTATGAAATGTCCTGGAGGATCAGAAAATTACCTGTATAAGGATGGTGATATTTATTATTATAATAGAGCCGTACAAATTAGATATGGATTGCCCCAAAATAAAGTAGATCTTGAAACTAAAACTTTCTATGCAGCTCCTTTTATCGCAGAAACCACGGGAACAGGAACTCCTGTCTTTTTTGATGCTGAAAAACATCGTTTTCTACGTTATAGTTCTTCAAAAGGAAATTGTTCGGCAATGCCTCCGGTTACAGCTTCTCCAACAACATTGGATTGGAATAATCCCAACTGCGAGCTGATTTTTATGACTACATCAAATTTCAATTTAAATGAAAGTTTTGCAGTATTAAAGAACATTTCTACAGGCAAATTCTATCTGCTTCGTTTTAATACAAGTGCCGTGCAGACCTATTATAAAGAGATGCTGAATGCGCCCGATTTAGATAAAGCCACAAAATTTGCCGTAAGTCCAGATGCTGGTTATTTATTTTATACTGTTGGAAACAAAGTGTATGAATATGACAGCGGAACGCAATCTGCAAAATTAATGTTAGATAAAGGAAATGAAGAAATTACCTACATAGGTTTCAGCAAAAGAGGGAAAAAGGAGATTATCAGCAAATTAATTGTGGGTTCTTACAGCACAACAGGAAAATTAGAATTGTATACCGTACCTCCTGTAAATGGTAATTTAATTTTAGAAAGCAGTTATTCAGGCTTATGCAAAATTGTCGATGTTACTTATCGTGTTCGATAATGATAGGAAGTTAAAAATCTAAAAATAAAACCGAATGAAGTATAAATCTCATTCTTCATTCGGTTTCTAAAAACCACATTTTATGAAACGATTTATTAAAATCGCAAGCGCAGTTTTGCTGCTTGCCTGTCCATCTATTGCCTTAAAAGCACAAGCGCAATCCACTCAAGAAAGTTGGGAACAAGCTAAAAAACAGGCTAAAACAGAGAAAAAATTGATTTTTGTCGACTTGTATTTCACAGGCTGTATGCCGTGTGCACAAATGGACAAAGAAGTATTTCCAGATCCAAAAGTTGCTGCAGTTTTAAATGCCGATTTTGTAACGTTCAAATCGGATATTTTAAAAGAAGAAATTGGTAAAAAGCTATGCATGAAATATGGCGTTACCGGATTTCCGACTTTTCTGTTCCTGAATGCAGACGGAAAAGTAATTGATATTGCGGGTGGTTTTCAAAACGTAGAGGAATTTACTGCCTTGCTTCAAAACGCGAAAGAAGCGGCCAAAAAAGGAATCTTCAAAAAGTACAGTCCAGAAATTCAAGAAAAAGAGTATCCAGATTTTTACAAACAAGCGTATTTAGATGGAAAAAGAAACGTACCATTTGAGGTTATCGATACGTATTTGAAATCTGCAGCCGCTTCTGGAGAGGTTTCTTTTGTAATTATTACTGGATTAAGAGTAGGGAAACAATATGACGATCCATTTCTTTTTGCCAGTAAAAAATTAGCAACAGATTACGGAAAATGGAGCGTTAACAGCCATGTATTTACCATATTACAACGTAAGAAAAAAGAGTTCGAAAAAAAGAATGATTTGAAAGGATTTACAGAATTAGTAAATGATTCGAAAGAACTTTACACACCAGAAGAATTTGCAAAATATTCAGGTATTTTATTGAAAGATTTCGGAGTAGAAAAAGTGGTAGTGAAACCAAATACGGCACAAAAGTAAACCGAAATGAAAAAGATAATCCTGCTTTTAATATTGATTTTTGGCTGTACAATTTATGCTCAAAATAACATTCAGAAATCTATTAAAACTTTCGAAAAAGCCTTTCAGAACAAAAGTTATCAAGAAATGAAAGATCTTCTGGCGCCACAATTTACAGTTGGCGTTGGAGATTCTTCTTCAAACGAATTTTATCTGAATGGTATTTTTAAAGCATTTCCAGCTTTAGACTCAATTAAGATTGGAAAATCTGTGGCGATTAAAAATGAAACTTTTGTCTTGGTAGATTTCTGTTTTAATGGAAAAGAAAAAAAGCCGTCTCAAATTGTTTTCAATTCAGAAAATAAAATGCTATACGTGACTTTTTTCGATGGTTTATATAAAGTGGATCGACACGCGCAAGTAAAAGAAGTAGCAAGCATTCCATTTGAAATTATCGAAAACGGAATCGCCATTAAAATAAAACTAAATAAAGCCGATCGTGAGTTTTTAATGCTTTTTGATACGGGTGCAGACGGAATGGCGCTCAATCCAGACAGTGCATACAAAGCGGGAGTTGTAGTTACCAAAAGTAAATCGGCATCTGTAGTTGGCGGAAGTCAGCAAGTGCAGTATTCGGCAGATAATACGATTTATATTGGCGATCAGGTTCTCAAGAATCAAGGCTTGGTTATTTTTCCGAAACATGGCGTTTACGACGGATTATTTGGCGCCAATTTGCTTCGCAATTTTATCACTTCTGTCAATTTTGATACCATGACGATTGACTTGTACAATTTTGGAAATTTTAAATATTGGGGAAAAGCAAAGCCATTGGTTTTTGATTATAAATCGGGACTTCCAGTAGTAAAAATGAATCTGACTTTTGAAGATAAGAAAACAGTCGAAGGCAGTTTCACTTTTGATACTGGAGCAGGTTATGATTTAATTGCTTATGGACCTTTCAATCATAAAAATAATCTAGAGGCGAGCTTAAAAACCGAGTATACGTCTGTGAATTACAGTCTGGGAAAACAAACTAAAATTGTGGGAGGAGCCATTCCAAATGTTGCTATAAATGGGAATAATTTTTCAAACGTAACAATTGCTTTGCAGGAATACGAAGAAGCCAATAAAAACTGGGCTTATGCCGATGGTTCTCTCGGAATCGATTTAATAAAACGTTTCAATTTTACAATCGATTTGTTGCATAAAACCGCTTATCTCGAACCCAATAAAAATTTCAAAAAAATACCATCTTTCTATTTAAGCGGACTGGAATTAGATTTTGACGAAAACCAAAATCTTATTGTAAAAAGAATTATCAATCAGGAAAATGAAGATTTGAAGAAAGTGAAAGTTGGCGCCAAAGTCACACAAATCAATGACTATGAAGCCAAGGATTTATTGAATTCTGAAAATCTTAAAAAGCTGAAAGAAACCAAAGAAAGTAAAGACTTTATTATAGAACAAGGCGATCAATCGATGCGAATTTCAATTTAAAATATCAATCCAAAAACAAAGAAACAATGAAAAAACACATTTTTTATTTCATTTTGACCTTTATCACGGTTCAAATGAGTTTTGCTACAAACCTTTCAGAATATGCAGTAATCAGAGGGACAATTTCAATTCCAGATTTCAAGGCAAAAGAAGTTACGCTTTATAGTGTCGAAGAAGGAAAGCCAGCCGTTGCCGCTACCGCAAAAGTTAATTCGCTGGGGGAATTCGGCTTTATGACACCAGTTTCAGCTGCTGGCTTTTATTATATCGATTACGGACAATTTAAAAGTAGAAACCAATTAATCCGTTTGTATTTAGAACCAAAATTAGATATCAATCTTGCAATCAATAAAACGAATTATGTTTTGAGCGGGAAGAATGTCGGACAGAACGCTTTGGTACAAAAAGCAAATGAAATCTACAACGATTTTGCGCCTTTCGCAAGATTGGGAGGAAATGAAACCTATGTAGAATTTTATCCCTTCATTGATAAAGGTGTGGCCAAAGCAGAAGAATTTTCGAAATCAATAAAAACGAAAGATGCTAACTTTAATAAGTTATTAAAATTGGCCGTTGCAACAGATGTTGAAGAATTGACTTATACTTTTTTTAGAATGCCAAGAACAGCATTTCCAGACAAAGACGATCGTCCAGCAGTAATCAAAACATGGCAGACAGACAAAAAGTTTACAGATCCAGATTTACTAAAATTGCAAAACGGCGTTTCTTTAATGTCAAATTATTTCTTTTATGTAACTATGAATTCTGGTGATGCGCCAAAACGTTTAGATTTAACTGAAGCAATTACCCATATTACAGATCCTGCTTTAAAAGATGTTTATTTACGTGATGCAGTTGCAAATTCAAGAATGAAAATTGAAGAATACGAAAAAATCGCACCAAGCATAAAACCGTTTATGATTTCTGATAATAGCAAAGCATTTTTGTTAGAATATGAAAAAGTATTGCATAAAAACGTTGGTCAGAAAGGATTAGATTTTACATATAAAGACATTAACGATAAAGCGGTTTCGTTTTCAGATTTTAAAGGTAAATTTGTTTACATCGATTTATGGGCAACTTGGTGCGGACCTTGTAAAGCAGAGATTCCTCACATGAAAAAAATCGAAGAAGATTATCACGGAAAAAATATTGTTTTTGTAAGTCTTTCGTTAGATAAACCAAAAGATGCTCAAAAATGGAAAGATTACGTTACAAAAGAACAATTAAAAGGTATCCAGTTAATGGCCGATAAAGATTTTGGTTCTGATGTGGCAAAAAATTATGATGTAAATGCCATTCCGAGATTTTTATTGTTTGATACAAAAGGAAACATTATCAATGCAGATGCACTTCGTCCTTCAAATCCAGAGTTGCGAGTGCAACTGGATAAATTATTGAAAGGTTAATTAATAGCTTTATGAAATACAGCAAAAAAATATCAGTTTTACTCCTTTTTATTGGAGGTTTGACTTTCGCGCAAGCGCAAAACTTTAAATCAAGCGACCCAATTGCAGTCAACCAAAAAATTAAAAAAGGAGTGCTGCCAAACGGAATGACGTATTATATTTATCCGACAGATGTTAATAAAAATACGGCAAGTTATTATATTATTCAGAATGTTGGTTCAATTTTAGAAAACGACCAGCAGAAAGGTTTAGCGCATTTCTTGGAACATATGGCGTTTAACGGAACCAAAAATTTTGAAGGAAAAGGAATCTTGAACACGCTTCAAAAACAAGGGGCGGTTTTCGGAAAAAACATTAATGCGTACACAAGCACAGACGAAACCGTTTACAACTTAGATAATATTCCGTCAAAAGATGGCGGAGTAGTAGATACCTGTTTACTGGTTTTGCACGACTGGTCTAATTTTTTATCTCTGACGAATGAAGAAATCGATGCCGAACGTGGTGTAATTACCGAAGAATGGCGTACGCGACAAAATGCTAGAGCGAGAATCTACAATCAGTTGGCGCCTTATTATTACAACAATTCGCTTTATGCAGACCGCATGCCGATTGGTGATATGGAAATCGTTAAAAACTTTAAATATCAAGTTTTAAAAGATTTTTATAAAGACTGGTACCGTCCAGATTTGCAAGCAATCGCAATTGTTGGAGATATTAACGCAGACGAAATTGAAGCCAAAATCAAAAAACTTTTTGCAGATATTCCAACTCCAGTAAATCCTAAAAAACGTTTTGAAATTGCCATTCCAGAAAGAGTAGAACCAACTTTTAAATTGGCTTTAGACAAAGAAATTTCGGCTTCAAATATTAGTTATATGATTCGTCATACGGCTGAAAAATCAACTAATACTTATGCCGAATTAGAAAAATCTACTCAAAGAAGTCTTGCTTTTTCTATCCTAAATAATCGTCTGACAGAAATGGCGCAGAAACAAGAATGCCCATTTAAAAGTGCCTCAATTGGATACCAAAATTTTTCCCGTTTAAATGATATCTGGATTTTGAGCGTTTCTCCAAAACCAGAAAAACAAGCCGAAGCTTTTGCAATGATCATGAATGAATGGGTTAGAGCTTACAAATTTGGTTTTTCTAAAGGAGAAATTGAAAGGGCTGTTGCAGAAAACATTTCGGGTTACGAAAATTATTTAGAAAAACTAAATGAGATTTCGCATAAGGATGTTATTGGAATGGTGAAAGATGATTATCTAAATCACGAAGTTATTGCCGATCCTAAAGCTGAATTTGAAATGGTAAAAAGCATTTTGAAAAATGTTGACACTAAAATTCTTCAAGAGCAAATCAGAAAATTATATACAGCACAAAATCGTGTTGTAGCGGTTACAGGTGTAGAAAACGAGAATAATTTAACTCAGGAAAAAGCTTTTGATATTATTCAGAAAGCCGAAAACGATGCTTCGTTACAGCCTTATGTGGATACTTTTGAAGGAAAAACTCTTTTAGGAAACCTGAAAATCAATTCAGGAAAAATTGTTTCAGAGAAAAAAGAAACAGCGATTGATGCTACCACTTTTGTATTGAGCAATGGCGTAAAAGTGCATTATAAATTTGCCGATAAAAACAAGAAGCAAGTAGATCTGAAAGGTGAAAGTTTTGGAGGATCTTCTTTGTACGAACCTCAAGATTTACCATCAGTTAGTCGCGCAACCGAATTAGCACTAATGTCTGGGGTGGGTGAGTTGTCAAATGTTGATTTGACAAAAGTTTTAAAAGGAAAAATTGCTGGCTCTTCTGTAGATGTAGGCTCATTGAAAGAGACAGTTACGGCATGGGCAAATGCAAAAGATCTCGAAACAATGATGCAATTGGTTCATTTGCGTTTTGTGCAGCCAAGATTTGATAATCAGATGTATGCACTTATGAAGCAAAGATTAGAAAATTCGCTTAAAAACAGAGCAAATGATATCAATGCAAAAATGGGAGACAGTTTAACAGATGTCGTTTATGGGAAAAACAACCCAAGAATACAGCCATTGAATCAAAAATATATCGACGGTTTATCTTTTGATAAAATGAAAGCTTTCTATTTGGATCGTTTTGCAGATGTTTCAAACTTTGAATTTTATATTGCTGGAGATGTTACGCCAGAAGTTTTAAAACCTTTGTTAGAAAAATATATTGCGAGTATAAACGGAATTAAACGTAAAGAAAAGTTTAAAACAGACTTTCCGAAATGGACATCAAATAAAATTGATAGAGACGTTTTTATCAAAATGGAAACACCAAAAAGTTCTGTTCGTATTGCCTTTTTAAAAGATGTTGCTTTTTCTCAAAGAAACAGAATCTTGGTTTCGTATTTAAGCGATGTGCTGACTTTGCGTTATACTGAAAGTCTTCGTGAAAAAGAAGGCGGAACTTACGGTGCACAAGTAAGAGGAACTATTGATAAACTTCCAATTTCAAAAGCAAATCTTCAGATTAATTTTGATTGCGATGCTGATAAAGTGGAACATTTACTGCCAATTGTGTATCAGGAAATTGATAAAATCAAAAAAGGAGAAATCGCTGCTGAAGACATTGAAAAAACAAGAACAAACTATTTGAAATCTAGAGAAGACAGCAAAAACTTCAATAGTTATAGCATGAACTTGATTTATAATTATTTTGAGAATGTTTACGATATGAATGACCCTAAAAATTATGTTGATATTGTAAAAAGCATCACAGCCAAAGACATTCAGGAATTTGCTAATTCATTTTTGAACAAAGCAGATTCTTATGAAGTAGTTTTTAAACCATTAAAATAATCTGACCCCTTTTTATTTACTAGAGTTTAATTTGTATTTCCCTATCAAATAGTTATTTTGAATTAGTAAGCAATTTAGTTTGTATAGCGGATTACTTAGAGGGTTGTTTTTTGCTATTCAACCCTCTTTCTAAAGATTTTACCCCATGAAAAAGAATATTTTTTTACTGGGCTTTTTCCTGCTGTTTTCCATATTCGTAAAGGCTCAGATATACAATCCCATAAAATGGAAAACCAGTGTCGAGAAGATTTCTGATACTGAATACGAATTGCAGGCAAAAGCCATTATAGAGTCAGGCTGGCATTTGTACAGCCAGGAAGTTGCAGACGGAGGACCGATTCCAACGCGTTTTAATTTTATAAAAAGCGCAGATTTTCAGTTAATTGATGCTGTAAAAGAAGAAAAAGGAAAAACGGTTAATGATCCTGTTTTCAAAATGCAGATTAAGTTTTTTGAAAAAGAGACTACTTTTAAACAGCGTGTTAAAATACTTTCATCTAAACCTTTTAAAATCAAGGCTGAAGTTGAATTTATGGTTTGTAATGATGAAAACTGTCTTCCTCCAAGTTCAGACGAATTGGAGTTTGTCATGAGTCCTTCCGCGAAAGCGAAAACTTTAATAGAAACGGCAGCTAAAACAGAAGCTAAAGCTGTTGAAATAGATTCTTCGGTTACCGAAATAAAAGAAAAAACAGAAGAAGTTCTTGCTGCAGAAATAACAAAAACACCTCAAAAAGAAATTAGAAAAAGAGAACCAAAAACAGAATCAAGAAGTTTGTGGACGATTTTTTTATTATCATTTTTCTCTGGATTTGCGGCCTTGCTAACACCTTGCGTTTTTCCGATGATCCCGATGACGGTGAGTTTTTTTACCAAACAGAGTAAAACTAAATCGCAGGGAATACGAAAAGCCGTTTTTTACGGAATCGCGATTATTGCCATTTATATCTTTTTGGGAGCTGTTGTAACTTGGGCTTTTGGAGCAGATTCGCTTAATGCGCTTTCTACAAATGTCTGGTTTAATCTTGTATTTTTTGTGCTTTTAATGATTTTTGCATTTTCATTTTTAGGAGCATTCGAAATCATGCTTCCCAATGCATGGGCAAACAAAGTCGATTCGCAAGCCGATAGAGGCGGAATCGTAGGAATATTGTTTATGGCTTTGGCTCTAGCAATTGTTTCCTTTTCTTGTACGGGTCCAATTGTTGGTACTTTATTGGTCGAAGCTGCTTCGCGAGGCGGAATTGCGCCATTTGTCGGAATGTTTGGTTTTTCTCTGGCTTTGGCTTTGCCCTTTACTTTATTTGCGGCTTTTCCGGGTTGGCTTAATTCGCTTCCAAAATCGGGAGGATGGTTAAATTCTGTAAAAGTATTTTTGGGATTTTTAGAAATGGCTCTTGCTTTCAAATTCCTTTCCAATGCCGATTTGGTTCTGCAATTGCATTGGTTGGAAAGAGAAACTTTTCTAGCAATTTGGATTGCCATTTTTGGAACGCTGGCTTTTTATTTGTTCGGAAAAATTCAGTTGCCGCATGACAGTCCGGTTTCAAATATAAGCGTTGGAAGATTAGGATTAGGGGTTTTGGTTTTGGCTTTTACCATTTATTTAATTCCCGGTATTTGGGGCGCACCACTTAAAATGATCAGCGGTTTTCCTCCACCAATGCATTACAGCGAAATTCCAAAAGGATTAAATAATTCCAGTTCAAAAGAAATAACGCAAAATCTGCCAGAAGGAGCAGAGCTTGGTCCGCATAACATTATGGCTTTTACGGACTATGATTTAGGAATGCAATATGCCAAAAAGATCGGAAAACCAGTTATGATAGATTTCACAGGCCACGCGTGCGTAAATTGCCGTAAAATGGAGGACAATGTTTGGTCTGATGAAAAAGTACAGAAGATTTTAAAAGGCGATTTGGTTTTAATTTCACTTTATGTAGACGATAAACGAGAACTAAATCCGCACGAACAGATTACCTCTAAACTGACAGGAAAAAAATTAAAATATATAGGTCAGAAATGGAGCGAATTTCAAACACTGACTTACAAAACCAATGCGCAACCATTTTATGTTTTGGTAGATCATAATGGAGAAACGCTAAATGAAACGTCTGCTTATAATCCAGATATCGAAGAATATTTGAACTGGCTTAAAAAAGGGGTTTCTAATTTTGAGAAAAGCTAAAGTTCAGGATTTGTACTTTATTTATAATTATGTTGTTAATCAAAAAGGGAATAGTTTACGAGCTATTCCCTTTTTTGTCCTAAGAATATTAAGAAAGTACTGTGTCTGGCAGGACACTAGTTTTTTGTGTAAAATTTAAAGTCAGCTGATCCAGATGTCCAAAGAAAAAAGTATCTAGAATTTCCTGAAAAACAGGATGCGCATTTTCTACCTGAACAAATAAACTCATAGAAGAATGCAGTTTTCTTGCGCCAAGTTCTCCTAAAATTCCTTCGGCAGACTTCTTTTTTAAGGTCAACAGCAATTTAGAGATCTCAATTAAATGTTTCGATAAAATCGGATGCTTTAAAAATTCAGTAGCTTCTTTAAGATCTGCAACGGCATAATATTCAGAAAGAGCACTTTTGCCAAGTCCTTTGATCTGCGGAAAAATGAACCACATCCAATGGGTTTCTTTTTTACCTTTTTTTATTTCAGATAATGCGGTCAGATAAAGTTTATTTTGCGCATCTAAAAATCGGGTCAAATCATTTTTTGCGTAAGTCATCTCTTGATTCTGTATTAAATGGTTAGTGAATCTAATTTGTTTAATCGGTAACACTTGTAATATATTTTTTAAAGAATTGTATCAAAATTTTCGAATACCAAAAGTAGAATGCCTATAGTGTTCTGAGTTATAGAATTGTAGTTTGTCTTTACATAATTCCGATAGGCCTGTAAGAATGCCTTGTTAATATAATTTTAAAGTTTTGAATGATTCTAAATTCTAATGTTATTTTAATGTTCTACAAAAAAATTGGCTCTAAATTGCGCGCTCAGAAAAATTATAATAAACGCCTTAAATCACTGGGGTTTTGAATCAAAACGATGTGATTGCAATTAAACTTTTAGCCTTTTTTAGAGTATGTTGAACAAAATTAAAAATAGCTTTTTATGTAAATGCCTTCAGGCATTGCTTGTCGGCTATTTTCTAATTAGCAGTTTAAATATTTCTAATAGCGTTGGAAGGATCTTAAGCGATAACGCCGAAACCTACACGGTAAAAGGCATTACCTGCAACTTTCTGAAAAAAATCTTCAAGTGTGATGGAATCCCAGAGGAACTGGATGACTACAAAACAAAAGAAACTAAAACTGCCAAATTAGCAAAAGGCATTCCTTTAATGGAATATTTGATTTCATCTGAATCTTTGATGCCTCATTTTGGTTTTCTAATAGAATCAGAAGGGAAAAAATATATTGATAATACGATCTTTTCGTTTGGTTTTCATGGTAAAATAGATATACCGCCTCCTAGGGTGAATTCATAAATACTTGTTTTTTTAAGGATTAGGATAAAAATCTTAATCCAAAAATGCGGTTTTTGCCGTATATTTATTCTATGTAATAATCTTGTATTTATACTTAAATTCATGACACCATTTAAACGTTTCTATAACTTATTGCAGCTCGATAAGCGCGATGTGTATCAAATTATCTTCTATGCTGCATTTGCAGGGTTAGTTAATCTTTCTCTGCCTTTGGGAATCCAAGCTATTATTAATTTTATTCAAAGCGGACAGCTGAGCGTCTCGTGGATCGTTCTCGTGATTCTAGTTACGGTTGGAGTTGGCTTTGGCGGAGTTCTAACGATTTTGCAGTTGCGAATTGTGGAGAATTTGCAACAGCGAATTTTTGTGCGCTCTTCTTTTGAGTTTGCGTACAGAATGCCTTTAATAAAATTTAAAGAAATGTACTCGGAATATGCTCCCGAAAAAGCCAATCGTTTTTTTGATACTTTAATGGTACAGAAAGGCACTGCAAAACTATTGCTTGATTTCTGCACCGCATTTCTTCAGGTTGGTCTGGGGATTATTCTATTGGTTCTTTATCATTCTTTCTTTATGGTAATTGGACTTTTATTTATTGTCATTTTATATGTCATTTTTAAATTTTCGTATAAAGATGGTCTGGAAACCAGTTTAAACGAATCGAAATTTAAATATAAAGTGGCAGCATGGCTTCAGGAAATTGCTAGAAATAGAGAAAGTTTCCGTAGAAAAGGAGCTTTTGAATATGCTTTGGAAAGAAATGACCAATATGCAACCAACTATGTAAATTACCGCGAACAGCACTTTCAGGTAATGAAGAAACAATATATTCAGCTGACTATTTTTAAAGTAATTGTTACTGCTGCCTTATTATCGATCGGTGGTTTTCTGGTAATTCACCACCAAATGAACATAGGGCAGTTCGTAGCAGCTGAAATCGTAATTGTATTATTAATCAACTCGGTAGAAAAAATCATCTTCGGATTAGAGTCTTTCTACGACGTATTGACTTCTGTTGAAAAAATTGGTCAGGTTACTGATATGGAAATTTCATGCATTCCTCAAACTTCAGATAAAACTGAAAAAGGAATCAATATTGAGACCGAAAGCATCAATTACCATTATCCAGAACACAACAAAAAATCACTGAAGAATATCAATTTAAAAATCTCTCAAGGAGAAAAAATCATTCTTACAGGGACAAATGGTGCAGGAAAAAGTACTTTGCTAAGATTGCTTTCGGGTGTTTTAGAACCAGAAAGTGGAGCAATGTACGTAACTGACAATTATATGAATCGTCTTAACGAAGACACATATAGAGCGCAGGCAGGGACATTCTTGCAAGGCGATACACTTTTTGCAGGAACAATTCGTGAGAATATTGTTTTTGGAAATGAAGAATTAAACAGCGATGATTTAAAATGGGCTTTAGATAATGTTGGCCTTACTCCATATATTAAAACTTTTGAAAACGGGTTGGAAAATCAAATTCATCCTGGAGGTCGTGAACTATCTGCTTCTGATGTTCAAAAAATTCTTTTGGCAAGAAGTATTGTGGGTAAACCGAATATCTTATTCTTAGAAGATCCAGTTGACAAAATGGACGATTTGACTTCGAGTAAAATTGTAGACTTTTTACTTTCTGAAGAAAATGACTGGACTGTTATTGTGACTTCTAAAAATGATATTTGGAAAAGCAAATGCAGTCGTATGATTACGATTGATGACGGAAAAATTATTAACGACATAAAGCTTTAATCATGCTCAACCTATCTAAAGATAACAACGTACTTATAACGCCGGGGCAATACAAATCGATTACAAGTGTTGCTCGTAGACCACATTACGCAATTTTAAATAAAGTCATAATCGGATTTTTGATTTTTGCTGTCTTATGCCTTTTCTTGCCTTGGACACAGAATATTTCAGGAACAGGTTCTGTAACGACTTTAAAACCAGATCAAAGACCACAGACTGTTCATAATGCCATTGCTGGACGTATAGAGAAATGGTTTGTAAAAGAAGGAGATTACGTAAAAAAAGGAGATACAATTCTTTTTATTTCGGAGATCAAAGAAGATTATTTAGATCCTAATTTGGTTAATAATACCAAACAGCAAGTAGATGCCAAAAAAATGGCTGTAGAATCGTATGGAGATAAAGTAAACTCTCTTGACGTGCAGGCGCAGTCGCTTAACACGGAAAGACAGTTGAAATTGCAGCAAGCGCAAAACAAAATTCGTCAGTCACAATTGAAAATAAAAAGCGACAGTATGGATCTTGTAGCAGTAAAAACTCAGCTTCGAATTGCAAAAACACAATTTGACCGTTCGACTGCTTTAAACAAAGAAGGTCTTAAACCGCTGACAGATGTCGAGCAGAAAAGATTAAAACTGCAAGAGTCAGAAGCTTATGTGATTACGCAGGAAAATAAATTGTTGAGCAGCAAAAATGAATTGATAAATGCAAAAGTAGAAATCAATAGAATTACTGCTGAATATGCTGAAAAAATATCAAAATCAAGAAGCGATAAATTTACTGCTTTAAGTACGCAATACGATACAGAAGCTCAGGTAAATAAGCTAGAAAACCAATATACTAATTACAGACTTAGAAACGGTTTATATTATATTACAGCGCCACAGAGCGGTTACGTAAACCGAGCTTTACTGGCTGGTCTTGGAGAAACGATTAAAGAAGGAACTCCTGTTGTGAGCATTATGCCTTCTAAATATGATATTGCGGTAGAAACTTACGTAGATCCAATCGATTTACCGCTTGTGCATCGTGGTGCAAAAGTTCGTGTTTGGTTTGATGGATGGCCTAGAATTGTATTTTCTGGATGGCCAGGATTATCTTATGGAACTTACGGAGGTAAAGTTGTAGCGATAGAAAACTTTATAAGTCCGAACGGGAAATACAGAATTTTGGTTTCACCAGATGGAGAAGATCGTCACTGGCCAAAAGAATTGAGTATTGGTGCAGGTGCGCAAAGTATTGCATTGCTAGAAACCGTTTCGGTATGGTACGAGATTTGGCGAAACTTAAATGGTTTTCCGCCAAACTATTATAATTCAGGAGAAAAAGAAGATAAAGGAAAGGAGAAAAAGTAAAATGAGAAATCTTGTAAAATTGTTTTCTTTCTTAATACTATTTTGTTTTTCTACACTTCATAGCCAGAATTTTAATCAAGAGGAACTTACTTTTATCGAGTACTTGGGATATGTAAAAAAATATCACCCGTTGGTAAAACAAGCCAATCTTGAAGTGACAAATGCTCAAGCAAAATTGATGATGGCTCGAGGCGGATTTGATCCAAAACTGGAAGTAGATTACAATAAGAAAGAATTTAAAGGCACAGAATATTATTCGTTATTAAACAGCAGTTTCAAAATTCCGACTTGGTATGGAATTGAAGTAAAAGCAGGTTTTGACGATACAAGTGGAGACTATTACAATCCGCAGAACAAAACTCCAGAAGCAGGTTTAACTTCGCTTGGAATTAATGTTGCTCTAGGTCAGGGAATGTTTATTAACCAAAGAATGGCCGATGTTCGCGAAGGAAAACTTCAAGTAAAACTGAGCGATGCACAGCGAAAATTGAGAGCAATTGAAGTTTTATATCAAGCAAGTGAAGCTTATTTTGAATGGAGAAGAAGTTATAACGAAGCAGAATTGTATAAAAACTATTTAGGTTTTGCGAGCACTCGTTTTGAGGGGGTTAAAAAACTAATTGCAGCGGGAGATTCGCCAGCAATTGACAGCGTTGAAGCTAAAATTACCGTGCGAAATAGAGAACTGAATGTTGAAAACGGAAATTTGAAATTAGCGAAAGCAAAATTGAAACTGGCCAATTTTTTATGGATTGAAAATGTTCCGGTTGAATTGGGAGATTTGGTAAAACCAGAACAAAATCTAATTCAGACCATTGAGGAAACTTTGAAAACAGATGCCATGATGGTCGATGTTGAATCATTAGACTCTCACCCAAAGATTCAATCTTTAGAAACTAAAATGGATATTTTGGAAGTCAACCGCCAGCTGAAAGCCAATTCATTGCTTCCGAAAATAAATGTGGGCTACAATTACATTTCAGAACCCAATTACTGGAATAATTTCAACGCCGATGATTATAAGTTTAACATCGATTTCAGTTTCCCGATTTTCTTGAGAAAAGAACGTGGAAGTTTAAAAATGGCTAAACTAAAAATTCAGGATATGCAATATGATATTGGACAGCAGCGATTGGAACTTAAAAATAAAATAAAAGCGCAGCAGACAGAAATTGCTTCGTTAAGAAAACAGAAAATCGTGATCGACAATCTTGTACAAGATTATATGACGATGCTGAATTCAGAAGAAAAATTATTCTCATTTGGTGAGAGTTCGATTTTCTTAATCAATTCGAGAGAAAATAATTTGGTTAGCGCAAAATTGTCGCAAATAAGTTTAGAGAATCAGTTTTATCTGTCGAATGCCGAATTGTATAAAATATTGGCAAATCCAGATTAATACGTAATCAGATATGCAGTTTGCAATGACTGTACTATATTAATTTTCATAATTTAAATTTAGAAAGCTTCAGAATCATCTGAAGCTTTTTTATTTATGCAATTAATTCAAACTTCTTTTTAAATTTGGCTAAAAAGAAACAAATTAAATCATGAAACAAGCGATTGTAAATGCTGTTGTGCATACAGGTGACGAAATAATTGAAAATGGAGTTGTTATTATTGAAAACGGAACTATTATTTCGGTGCAGAAAGAAATCCCAAATGATTTGGAAAAAATCGATTTGGGAGGCAATCATCTTTCAGCAGGATTTATAGATATTCAGATCAATGGCGGTGAAAAGTATTATTTCAGCCAGACTCCAAACGAGGAAACCATTCAGGATATTTATGATGCAAGTATGAAATACGGCACAACACACGTTTTACCTTGTTTGATTTCTTCTTCAAGAGAAACCATTTTAGAAGGAATTGAAGCCGTTCGCAATTACATGGAAAAGCATAATAATGGTGTGATCGGAATGCATTTAGAGGGACCATTTTTAAATCCGTTGCGACGTGGTGCTCACAGCATTGATCAAGTTCGAAAACCGACTAATGCTGAGCTTGAAGAAATTATCGAAAAAGGAAAAGATGTTATTAAAGTAATTACAATTGCTCCAGAATGTTTTACAGAAGAACAATTGAATAAACTGATTGAAAGCGGAATTACCATTTCGATCGGACATTCGACCATAACTCATAAAGAAGCGCAACCTTATTTTGCTAAAGGAATAAATCTGGTAACGCACTTATTTAATGCCATGACACAGTTTGGACATCGTGAACCAGGTTTAGTTGGAGCCGTGTTTGAAAATGAAGCTGTTTATGCGCCAGTTATTCTAGACGGTGCACATTGCGATTATGCGGCGGCAAAAGTGGCTTACAAATTAAAAAAGGATAAATTCTTTTTAATAAGCGATGCTACTTTTTTAGGACGAAAAGTAGCCAATTTTAAATGGGATAATTTTGATGCTCATTTAGAAAATGGTTTTTACAGAAATGAAGACGGCAATCTGGCGGGAGCTACAATATCTATGGCAGAAGCGGTGCAAAATGCGTATAATCATCTAAATGTTTCTGCAGATGAAGCCATAAAAATGGCTACTATAAGAGTAGCTTCTGCAATTGGTATGCAAGATAGAGTGGGAAAAATTAAATCTGGATTTCCTGCCACTTTTGTTAAATTCAATGCTGATTTAAGCGAAATAGAAACCCTTTAATTTTTCTTAAACCAACTTACCTATTTTATATGATTGAAGAAAACGACTTTTAATTTTCAATAAATTAAAAGAATGTAAAATCATTTTAGTTGGAATTGGTTTCGCTTTTTTGTGGTCGATGAACCTCTGACTTTATATACGCTTTTTGGAGTTATTTTAGTTGTAGTAGGATTATACATCAGTATTTCTTCCGAAAAACTAAAAAAAACAAATTAGAAGAAGCAGTATATAATAGTCTAAAAACTAACCTTTAGATATTTTTAAAACAAAAAAAACGATTTTTAATATATTTTACCTTCATACTTTTCTTGCAATACCTATGATTTTAAAAATCATATTTATAGTTTTGCACCATATTTTTAACCCCAAACCTACTTACTTACTATGAGAAAAAACACTCACTTTTTTGTATTTGCCCTACTGGCAAGTATTATTTTTGGCTGTAGTGACGATGGAGATTCGTACAAACCAAATTATCTAGCAAGCATAGATTTAACAGCTTTGCCAGCAGAAAATCATCCGATGACCATGTTTGCCGATGACGAAGATCCAGCAAGAATGTACGACAAAACAGATCGCTGGTTTAGAGTAAACGAACCGTTTCAAGTTATTCAAAAAGGAAAAGATTCTGTACAAATTTCGCTTTATTCTCCAGTTGGATTAACAGACGTAAAAGTGTATGCAAAATTGCCTAATTACGATAAAAAGTTTTTGCTTTATAGTTTTTCAAAAGTTCCTGCTTTTCACCGTTCTTTTCATAAAATTCCTTTAACAGAGCAGAAAAACGATTATTTGCTAGAAACAGGAAATACAGTAACAATCGATAAAATTGAAGGGTTTTCATCTGGAGCGATCGAGTTTTCTGTAGAATCAGATGATCCTTTGTTTAAACAATTCAAAAAGATAAAATCTAATCATTTGGTTCAGTTTCATGACGGATACCACATTAATGATTTGGGTAAATATCTTCCGATGAATCCTGCATTGGCAAAAGAAGCGATTACAATGATTATCAACTATTCTTATGCATTGAGCCATCCACTGTATTACAGTACATTCACCAATTTTGACAAGTACAAGCAAGAACAGGCAGCAACGGCAGGAACGGGCATAAATGGCGCGTTAAACTGGCACGGAAATGCAGATGATGTAGATGGTGTTTACGATTATTATTCTAAAGAAGAAATTGAAAAAATATATTGGAATTATCTAGATAAAAGAACGCTTTGGATGGCAATGGTTGGAGGCGATTCTGCTTGGGGCGGAGGAAATCTGGCATCGCAGTGGGAATCAGGTTATGTAAGAGGACATTGGCTAGGAGAAATGTCGGTTTGGTCTCACGAATATTCGCATCATATTGGTTTCAGCCATAGCAGTAACTTAGCAAATAGCGGAGAAGGCGGTGGACAGCAAGAAATGCTGACTGAATTTTATAAGTATTTAATTTATTTAAATGATCTTCCTTTTACAGATCCAGATGTTTTAAAAACATATGAGAAAACAAATTATGTAACAGGAACTTATAAAAAACCAGTATTTAAAATTGACCCTAAAAATTCATTTTTAGTCAAATATAAAGGCGAAGGAAAATGGAACTAAAATATAAACTACACATGAAACATATTCTGCCCCTAATTTTAGCACTTTGTTTGTTTACAAATTGCAGTAAAGACGATGCTGCATCTAAGGATTATACCTATTATTATCCGACTGAGGAAGCTTCTATTACAAACGAAAATATTCCAGGTAGCACAGAAGCATTTGACCCGAAAGGAATCACTATTGCAAATGAAAAATTGTATGTGATTAACGGAAATGTATTAGAGATTTTTAATGCTCTGACTTTAGAACATATTAAAACAATAAAAGAATATAAAAAAGGAAACACAACTATTGCGCTAACAAGTTTAACATCGGTTTCTGTTGATGCTGGCCGTATTTATGTTGGCAGTACAGAATCGAGATTATTTGTTTTTGATGAGATTACAAATGCTGGAATTAGCACTGTTGGAAATGGTCAGTGGTGGCAGACTTTTGTTCATGTTTTTGGCGTAGTAGCAAAAGACGGATTGGTGTTTGTAAAAGAAAAAGAAAAGAGCATAAAGGTTCTTGACGCTACTCAAATTACAGAAACAAGCGATTGGAATTTAAAGCCTATTGCCAAATTGAATACGTTAAACGGGTATACAGAAGTGTATTCATTGGATGTTTTTGATGGAAATTTGGTTGTGGGAGGAAGAGATGCCAAAAGCTATTTATACTATAATATTGCCAATATTAAAGCCAATGCAGCAGCTTCGTTAACCACTCCTATAGAGCCAGAAAAAGTGCAATTTGTAGACATTAAGCCAATTGCAGTATCTTTTAGCAAAGATTGGGCAGTTACTTCAGAAAATGTTGGAAGTGCCTCTTATTTAAAACTATATCCAAAAGACGAATTCATTAAAAAGAATTATAAAGCAGCTTTAAGCGTTTCTGATATTTTAGGACAAAATGCTTTTGGAACTATTGTTGGAACAGCGCAACTTAACGATCGTATCTTCTTATCTGATAATACCAATAAAAAAATCAGAGTAATAAAATTGAATAAGTCGGTAATTGCAGAACAGAACAACTAGTTTTTTTTAAATTCCAATATTTAAAAATCCAAATTCCAAAGAATAAAAATTCCAAATTCCAATCTCGAAGTCTCGGGCAAATTGGAATTTGGCTTTTTTTTGAATTGAAATAAAATTCGGCATTTCAAATTTGGAATTTGGATTTCCAAGATTCGAATTTAAACTAAGATTGGAATTTGGAATTTAAAACTTAGATTGGAATTTGGGATTTCAAAAAAAAAGCCTACTAGATTGATAGGCTAATAAAAGTTTTAACAATTTATAGCTTAAAATTGAAAATAACTATTTAAATTTGCACTCGCTATGAAGAAACAGAACCAGAAAATGAATAATTATTATCGTCGCAGTATGATGTGCTGTGGTGCTGTTATGGTGTTTATTGATCTGGCTTAATATATAAAATGATAAAATTTATTTCGAAAACGCCTTTCAACTAATTAATGGAAGGCTTTTTTGTTTTTTAAACTGTAAAGAATGATTGAATTAAAAAATGTAACCAAAACTTTTCATCAGAAAGACAGAATTGTAGCTGCTTTGTCTGATGTCTCTCTAAGGGTTCCTCAGGGGAAAATTTTTGGTGTAATTGGAACTTCCGGAGCAGGAAAAAGTACTTTGATTCGCTGCGTGAATTTGTTGGAAAGACCAACTTCTGGCGAAATTATCGTTGACGGAAAAGCTTTGATGCAGTTGTCAAATGCTGAATTGGCGATTGAAAGAAGACAAATCGGAATGATTTTTCAACATTTCAATTTACTTTCTTCGAGAACGGTTTTTGAAAATGTGGCTTTTCCGCTAGAATTGGCTGGAACGCCAAAAACCGAAATCAAAACTCGCGTTTTAGAATTATTGCAATTAGTCGGATTGGCAGAAAAAGCCAATGATTATCCAGCAAGTCTTTCGGGAGGACAAAAACAAAGAGTTGCCATTGCAAGAACTTTGGCTAATAATCCGAAAGTTTTACTGTGCGATGAAGCGACAAGCGCGCTTGATCCTGCAACAACGAGATCGATTTTAAATTTACTGAAAGACATTAACAAACGTCTTAACATTACGGTTCTGCTGATCACACACCAAATGGAAGTGGTAAAATCTATTTGCGATGAAGTAGCGGTAATCAGTCACGGAAAATTAATTGAGCAGGGAAGTGTGGGCGAAATCTTTGCAGACCCAAAACATGAACTAACAAGAGAATTTATTTCTTCTTCGCTTCATATCGAAGTTCCGTCTGTTTATCAGGAAAAATTACAGAAAGAAGACAATGGAAATCTGAATCCGTTATTGAAACTGGAAATGACAGGAAAATCGGTTAACGAACCTGTTATCTCAGAAGTTTCAAGACTTTTTGATACCGATTTTAAAATCGTTAGCGCACAGATGGATCAGGCTGGCGAAGTGAATTTTGGTGTAATGCTGATTGAACTTTCAGGGAAACGCGAAAATTACGATGCAGCAATTCAATATTTTAATTCAAAACATATTAAAACAGAAATTATAGGTTATGTCTGATTCTCTTATAGATTTATTGTTAAAAGGAACATGGGAAACCATTGTTATGACTTTTGTATCGGGCTTTTTCGGGTTTTTGTTGGGACTTCCAACAGGAATTTTATTGTTCTTAACTCGTAAAAACCAGATTCTGGAACAGCCGGTTTTAAACAGAACATTATCGGTTGTGGTAAACGTTTTTCGTTCTATTCCATTCATTATTTTAATCGTTTGGATGATTCCGTTTACACGCGCTATTGTTGGGACTTCTATTGGTGTGAGTGCCGCTTTGGTTCCTTTGAGTATTGGTGCAGCACCGTTTATTGCCCGTTTGGTAGAAAATAGTTTGCTAGGCTTACCGTCGGGATTAATCGAAGCAGCGAGAGCATTGGGTGCAACTCCTTTACAAATTGTGTACAAAGTATTATTGCCAGAAGCTTTGCCTTCTTTAATCAATGCAGCATCAATAACTTTAATTACTCTTGTTGGATATTCTGCAATGGGAGGAGCTGTTGGAGCAGGTGGTTTAGGACAAGTTGGGTATCAATACGGATATATTGGTTATGATGCCGTAACAATGAACTCGGTTTTGGCTTTATTGGTTATTCTGGTATTCGTAATTCAGTTTGCTGGAGACAGATTATCAAAACGATTCGATCATAGATAATCCTCAATTAATAATTTATAATTAACAATTTACAATTAGAAATATATGAAACTTAATATTTTTAAAACGGCTGGAGTTTTGGCTTTGGCGCTTGTTTTATCCAATTGCGGAAACAAAAAAAATAACGATCCTCATTTTATAAAAGTAGGTGTGGCTTCTGGTCCAGAACTAAAAGTGGCGGAAGCGGCTAAAAAAGTGGCAAAAGAAAAATACGGATTGGAAGTAGAATTAGTTTCTTTCAACGATTATGTTATTCCAAACGAAGCTTTGAGCCAGGGTGATATTGATGCAAATGCATTTCAGCACAAACCATATTTAGACGAGCAATCGAAACAAAGAGGTTACAAATTAGCCATTATCGGAAATACATTCGTGTATCCGATTGCTGGGTATTCTAAAAAAATAAAAAGCCTTTCTGAATTGAAAAACGAAAGCACAATTATTATCCCTAATGATCCAACAAACGGAGGACGTTCGTTATTGCTTCTACAGAAAAACGGATTATTGAAGTTGAAAGATGGTGTTGGTTTATTGCCAAAAGTAACAGACATTGTTGGCAATCCTAAAAACTTAAAAATCTTAGAATTAGAAGCACCTCAATTGCCTCGTGCCTTAGATGACCAAAACGTGTCTATTGCGATCATCAACAATACTTTTGCTTCTGCAGCAGGATTGGTTCCATCTCGTGATGCTTTGTTTGTTGAAGACAAAGATTCTCCTTATGTAAATTTGGTGGTAAGCCGCGAAGACAATAAAAACGAAGAAAAAGTAAAACAGTTTTTACAGGCTTTTCAATCTCCAGAAGTAGAAAAAGCTGCTGAACAAGAATTTAAAGGAGGAGCAGTTAAAGGCTGGTAATTTTTTTAAGTTAAAAGTTAAAAGTTATGAGTTATAAGTTAGGAGTGTTGCCTAACTTATAATTCATAACTCATTTTTTTTTGTTATATACGCACATATATTCAAACATAGCCCGTGGTTTCAACCACGGGAACCACGATGGTATTTCACAATTCACAATTCACCATTTACCATTAACAATTATATAAAACAATCTGTTGATTTTGTAATGCTTACGTTTTTTTATTGAATTAAATTAGAGTTCAATTTTTAAAGCAAAAGCCATGAGATCGATTTGGACAGGTTCGGTAAGTTTTGGGTTAATTAATATTCCAATAAAAATGTTTTCGGCGGTGCAGGAAAGCAGTCTGGATATGGATATGCTTGACGCAAAAGATCACGCTAATATCAAGTTTAAACGTGTTAACGAAAATACGGGTAAAGAAGTAGATTTTGCCAATATTGTAAAGGGATATAATCTGGAAGGTAAATATATTGTTTTGGAAGATTCTGATTTTGAAGCTGCAGACGCTATTAAAACCAAAACAATCGATATTGAAAGTTTTGCTTTCGAAAAAGAAATCCAAAGTATTTATTACGAACAGCCCTATTATCTCGAACCCGATAAAGGCGCCATGAATGCCTACGGGTTACTTCGCGATGCGCTCGAAGCTTCAGGAAAAGTAGGTGTTACAAGATTTGTACTGCGAAATAAAGAAAGTCTGGCAATTCTAAAACCGTACAAAAATGTCATTGTTTTAAACCGAATTCGATTTGAACAGGAGATTAGAAGTACGGCAGAATTAAAACTGCCACCAATGTCAAAAAAATCGACAAAAGAAATGGACATGGCCGAAAAACTAATCGATCAGCTAACGGAGAAATTTGATATTTCTGGCTTTAAAGACGAATATACCGCCAAGCTTTTGGATATCATTAAAAAGAAAGCCAAAGGAAAACCGCAAAAAGCAGCTCCAAAACTAAAAGTCGTGCACAAACAAAGCGACGATTTAATGGAAATGCTGAAAGCCAGTCTCGAAAACAAAAAGAAAAAATCGTCTTAACTATTTTGGTTATTTTCCAATTTGTGAATAATCTTTTTAATATTGGCGCCTTTCGATAAAACAGGTTTCCATAAATCGCCTTTTTTCTCAAATCGCTTCAATACATTTTTGATGGTAAATTGCGACGGATGCAGTTTATCATTTACCTCACTCCATTCTAAAGGCGTAGAAACTGTTGCACCAGGTTTTGGACGAACAGAATACGGCGCTGCCAAAGTTTGTCCGCGTCGGTTTTGTAAAAAATCGATGTACAGTTTATTTTTCCTTTTTTTGATGCTTCTGTCAATCGAAGTAATATCTGGCAGTCTCGAATGTACTTCTTTGGCAATTAATTCGGCTAGAATTTTAATAGAATCATAATCGTATTTCGCGCCAAGCGGAATATAAATATGAAGTCCAGAAGCGCCCGAAGTTTTGCACAAACATTCGGTTTCCAATTCGTCTAAAACTTCTTTTACAACCAAAGCAGTTTGAACCACTAGTTTAAAGTCGTCTTTTGCGGGATCTAAATCAATTACGAGCCAATCTGGATTCTGAATATGTTTTATGGTCGAATTCCACGGATTCATTTCGATACAGCCTAAATTGGCCATATAAAGGAGTGTTTCTTTATTATTGCAAATAAGATAATCAATGTTGGCATTGTTGGATTCTGAGAAGATTTTTTTGGTTTTAAGCCATTTCGGAATTTTATCGACATCAACATCTTTCTGATAAAAACTAGGAGAATCAATTCCGTTTGGGAAACGGTTCATCGATTCTGGACGATCTTTTAAATACGGTAAAATCAGTTCTGAAACTTCATTATAATATTGCACAATATCACCTTTTGTAATTCCATCTTTTGGAAAATAAATTTTATTCTGATTGGTAAGATGTAAGGTAGTTTTACCAACTTTTAAATCGTAATCATTCTCAGTTTTGTGTTTATTTGATTTTTCCATTTCAATTAAATTAGAACTCCCATTAACATCGTTTTCCAAATTGATTTTGCCATTGTCATTGCCATTTTCATTACCATTAAAATTCACTTCCTCAGCTTTTTTATCAACCCTTAATCCAAGATAAACAGGATGTCGCAAATGCTGATCCTGCGTCCATTCGGAAAATTTTACCTGACATACCACTTTTGGTTTCAACCATTGAATGGGATCGCGCAAAGAGATTTTTTCGTCAAGCGGAGATTTTTCGATAAAGTAAGGCTCGAGTTGAGTGTATAAATCTTTCAGTACAGCTTCTGTAAAACCCGTTCCGCATTTGCCAATATATTGCAGTTTTTTACCATGATATTGACCTAGAAGAAGCGCACCAAAATACTTTCTCGAATTTTTAGGTTCGGTGATTCCGATAATTATGGCTTCTTCTTCGTTTGCTGTTTTTATTTTGAGCCAGTTGGAACTTCTTCTATTTACGGTATAAGTACTGTCAGATTTTTTGGCAATTATACCTTCCGTTTTATTTTTAACTGCTTTTTCAAATTGTTTTATTCCGTCGCCAACGGTATGTTCAGAATAAAAAACATTCGAAAAAGGATATTTATTGAAGAGAATTTTCAGCAGTTCTTTTCGTTCCAAAAGCGATAATTCGGTAATCAGATTTCCATCCAAATTCAATAAATCAAAGACGTAATATTTGAGATTCCCAATTCCGGTTTTCATGTAATTTTGAAGCAGTTGAAAATCGGCTTTGCCAGCATCATTTTCCACCACAACTTCGCCATCCAAAACTACGTTATGATCTATTTGTTGTAATTCTTCGGCGATTGGTTTGAAATTATCAGTAAATGAAAGCTGATTTCTGCTGAATAAATCTACCTGCTGATCATTAATAACGGCAATCGTCCTGTAGCCATCGTATTTATTTTCGAAAACCCATTCGTCATCATCAAATGGCTTTTCGCTCACACTGGCAAGCATGGGTTTTATAAACTCAGCTATTTTAACTTTCGGATTAGACTTTTTTTTTGCTGTTTTTTTCTCAACTGTTTTTTCTTCTGTTTTTGAAGCCAGTTTTTCAGATTTTTCTATCAGCTGTTCCAAACTTCTTTTAGAAATAACCGATTTATTTTTTTCTAAAATATCTTCAGTAGAAGCATATTTATCATTTTTCTTGATTAAAAGCCAAGCATTTTCTTGTTTGCCATGAAGTTTAACCAACGAAAATTCGCCTTTGAGTTTTTTTCCTTTTAAAACAAAACTCAAACGTCCTTTTTCTAAATCGCTTAATAATTGTTTTTCGTCCGAAGCTGTTTTTTCATCTGAAGTATATGTTCCATTATCCCAAACAATCACATTTCCGGCACCATAGTTTCCTTCTGGAATTGTACCTTCAAAATCCTTGTAACTATACGGATGATCTTCTACCATCATTGCGAGACGTTTTACTTCAGGATCCATTGACGGACCTTTTGGCACTGCCCAGCTTTTTAAAACGCCATCCATTTCTAACCTAAAATCGTAATGAAGATGCGATGCGGCATGTTTCTGTACCACAAAAATTAATTCGTTAGCCGATTTTTCTACTTTTCCTTTTGGTTCACGGGTTTGTTTAAAATCTCTTTTTTGATGGTATTTAGACAGTGACATAATCTTTCAAAAGAATTAAAGTGGTTAATGAAATAGAGTAAAGCGCCGTTGCCGTGACAGCAAAAATAATATGGGCAAAGAACAGCTGAATATAATAACCTTTAAAATCAATTGGGGGTTGATGATCGGTCATTTTAAATATGATAATCCAGCTGAATATGCCAATTACACCACTGATAACTCCTAATATAAGAGCACTTAGTGGAGAAATTGGTAAAATATTCTTTACCCATACTATATGATATCCCATAACAAATAGAAAACCAATAATGTAATGTATTAGCCATCCCCAAGTTTTCTGAGATTCTTCGGAAAGGCTTGTATTTGTTTTTTTTAGAGCAAAACTCAATAAAACAGGTTCTTTATATAATTCTTTAAAATTTTCCGACATAGCATAACTAAACCAAGTCATAGCCGATGTTGCCACAATAGAAATTAAAATTACTTGTATAATGGTGTAAATCATATTGACCTTGTTTTTGAATTAAAAACTCTTTATCAAAGTTACTTTTAAAAAGGCTGTTTTATGTTATAGGATTAAAAAAAGCACTTATATAATTATCAGTAAAATATTGGTTTTCAAATATTTTAAGATTCGAATGTTATAACCGTTAAGTATAAAATTTAACTTGAAAACTAATCTAACTTTGGTTGTCTATTGTTTTGAAAAACCAAAACAATTTTGATATAATTATAAATTTATTTTGACAAGTGAAAATAGCGAAGACAATTATCACCATTTTGTTTATAAAAATATTAGGAAGACATCGTTTCTGGGAAATAGAAATAATACTGTAATAAATTGCAAAAATGGCTTTAGCAAAAGACATCCAATTTTTGTTTTATACGCATTTATATTCAAAAATAGCCCGTGGCTGAAACCACGGGTTATGTTTGAAATAGATATTCATTTTGTATCCTAATGGATGAAAAGATTAGAAACTATTTCTCTAAAATTATTTCAAGACATTCCCTCAAAATAGAAACTGCTTTTTCCATTTCATCTTTCTCTAAATGTCCAAATCCTAAACGGGTCGCGGTAAGATTTTTGGTCTGATATAAAATGGTCTTTGGCAGAAATAAACCCTGTTTGGAACATTCTTTTTGAAACTGAACCAGATTAAAATGATCCAGCCATTCGACCCAGATTGCCAGTCCTCTTGGCGGGATTTTAAACTTAATTCTATCTTTTAGTTTATCGTTAAGAATCGAAACAAAATGATCGCGTCGTTCTTTGTAGATTTTTTTATTTTTCTTAGAAAGACGATGCACTTCCCCCTCGGTAATCCATTCAGTAAGAACCTGTTCTTTTATGACATCTATTCTCGGTTCAAGAATATTTTGATGCTTTTCGAGTTCTTTGATAAATTCCGCAGGCGCGGCCACAAAACCATAACTGAATCCTGATGGCAATGATTTTCCGAAAGAACCGATATAAACCACTTTCTGATTGGAATCAAAAGCGGCTAAAGGCAAAACAGGATTATTATCGTAATGAAACTCAAAATCATAATCGTCTTCCAAAATCACAAATCCGTATTGGTTGGCCAATTCCAAAACTTCGATTCTTTTTTTAGCACTAAGCGAAATCGTGGTTGGATAATGATAATTGGATGTCAAGTATAAAACCCTAATTTTGGTTGTTTCGCAAATTTCTTTTAAACGTTTGGTGTCAATTCCGTCTTCATTTACCGGAATAGAAATTATCTGCGCTCCCGTATTGGTCAGCGTCATGTTTGACATATAATATCCCGGCGAAGCTACAACGACTTTATCGCCTGGAGCAATAAGTACTTTTGTTACCAAATACAAAGCAATTTCGTGACTGCTTGTCGTAAGAAGATTTGAAGTTGAAATACGAATTCCGCGAGTAAGATTCAGATAATTAGAAAAATGAGTTTTAAAATTCGAATGCGAACGCAATTCTATCTGCTCGTAGGTTTTAGAAGTTTTTCTTCTCTTTAATTTCGAAACATATAATCTGGCTAAAACATCGGTTTGAGCTAATCTTAAATCAGGCATTCCGTCATTAAATTGATACGGCAGATTACTGATTTCTATTGGGCTTTCAAGAATAGTCGAACGCTGAAAACTAAAGCCAATATTATCTTGAGAGACATTTTGTTCTTTCGAAAGAATAAATTCAGCTTTGTTTTTTTGTTTTTGCTGAGATAAAATAAAAGTTCCTTTGTTCGGAAGTGTTTCAATCCAGCCTTGCGATTCTAAATCCTGAAAGGCTTTGATTAAAGTGTTTCGGTTAACAGAAAGCACTTTACATAAAATTCTGGTACCGGGAAGTTTGGTGCCTTCGGGAAGAAAATCCGTTTGTATGGCTTTGATAAACTCAAAAACAAGCTGCAGATAAATAGCAGTGCTCTCTTCTGGTTTAAGCTGAATAAAGCTTTTAAAAGGAATTTCAACCGGACTATCCATAATTTATAAACTGACACTTTTTATTAGTACGGCAAGATACTGCTTTTCTTAAAATTTTTAGAAAAAAAGAAAAGTGATCTTACCTAAATAAGTGCTAGAACGATGACCAAATCAAACTATTAAGTCCGGCTGAAATATTTTTTATTTAATGAATAAGATGCAATTAATCCGTTGACTGAAATTGAACAAGCATTTAACTGCGTCATTTTTTTCTGCGAAGTTTATGCTAAATATTGTGATTATATATTCTCAAAAACAATTCATTCCGTAGGAATGTTTCATCGGTAGAATTTAATTTGGATTGCGGTTATACGTTCCGTAGGAACGTTTGATTGGTAAAACGGAACGCTGTTATATAAAATCAGGTGTTCCTCTGGAACACAATGCAAAATGATATATTCTTTTTCTACCGACCAGATATTCCTACGGAATATTAAATTGTAACTCGTTGTGGTAATTCATTATAATATTAATTACACTTTAAAAATCAGTTTCTTTTTGTAGAAAATCCATAAGATAAACGACCAGAAAAGAGCATAAGATAAAGCATAAGCGAGTGATGCATTTAATGGGTTTTCAAAACAAGGAACAATTCCGTGGTTATATATATACGCTTGAAGTCCAATTTCTTCGCCAGCTTTTTCAGGATCGGCTACTTTTATGCCACTTAAAACTCTAGGAATTATTCCGGAAAAGAAAAATACGATCATCGGATTTACACCCCAGATCAGGAATAATTTCGTCCATTTTTTATGTCCTTTAATATCGATTATATAATACAAAAGCGTTAAACATAATGTTGCAATTCCGGCAGTATACAGAACATAAGAACTTGTCCAAAGCGATTTGTTAATAGGGAAGAAGATGTTCCAAATTAAACCTCCAATTACTAAAGCAGTTCCTGCAATGGCGGTCTTTTTTACGATTTCTATTTTATCAACAGACAAGTTTAATAGTTGACCAATGTACATTCCTAAAATTCCAGTTCCAATGGCTGGCAAAGTGCTCAAGATTCCTTCTGGATCCCAAGTTTTAGATGAAGCCCATAAATGCCCATTTAGAAGCGTATCGTCTATCCAAGCGGCAAGATTGGTTCCTTTATCAAAATTGGCAGGACCAAATCCGGGAACGGGAACAAAAGCCATTACAAGCCAATATCCAACTAAAAGCCCTGCTAAAACCAAAAGCTGTGTCTTTAAATTAGTCTTTAAATACAAAATAGAAGTAAAGAAATACACAATGGCAATTCGCTGTAAAACACCTGGAATTCTCGTGTCTTCAAAATGTTCAAGTCCGCTAAATGATAATGAAATAAGGATTAGAAACACACCAATGGCAAGAATGGTTTTGACTTTCATTGAAAAGTTTCCTAAAAGGGTATACGCAACCGCAAAAGCAATTATTAATCGCAATCCTAATAACGGAATTCCTTCTAAACCAAATAAATGAATTCTGCTGAAAACACTTAAAAACAATCCTAAACAGAAAATACGAAGCGATCGAACTAAAATTTTATTGAAAACACTTCCGTCAAAATGTTTTACAGGCATTGCAAACGGAATAGCCGTTCCCATAATAAAAACAAAAAACGGGAAAACTAAGTCAGTAGGCGTACAGCCATGCCATTCAGCATGTTCCAAAGGCGGATAAATAGATGACCAGCTTCCCGGATTATTGACAATCGTCATTAAGAGAATGGTAAATCCTCTAAAAACATCGAGTGAGGTTAAACGTTCTTTTGTCATTGGGTTGATATTTTAGATAGGGTTAGAATTTTAGAATATAGAATATAGAATATAGAATATAGAATATAGATTTTGAGATTTTTTGGTTTTGGATTTTGGAATTTAAAATTTGGAATTTTTATTTCATTATCGCGTCTTGAATGATCTGTTGAATTTCTTCTCTGATTTTTCCTTTGGCTAATTTATTTTCGTCATTCACTACTTCTGGATAGGTTCTGTTGGATAGAAAAACATATACAATTTCGGTTTCTGGATCTGCCCAAGCCATGTTTCCTGTAAATCCTGTGTGACCAAAACTTGCTTCAGAAACACAGTCGCAGGTTGGTCCGCCTTTGTGCACTCTTTTGTCAAATCCTAAGCCTCTTAGAACGCCTTGATCTTTGTAATAACACGTATTAAAAGCATCAAAAGTCTGAGGAGAAAAATATTGAATTCCGCCGTAATTTCCTTTTTGCAGATAAAGTTGCATCATTTTGGCAACATCCATCGCATTAGAAAAAATTCCTGCGTGACCTGCAACTCCGCCTTCCATTGCCGCGGCCATGTCGTGTACATAACCTTGAATGACTTGATGTCTGAAATAGTTATCAATTTCAGTTGGAGCAATATTACTTTTGTTAAATTTATCTAGCGGATTATAAAGCGTATTAGTCATTCCTAGAGTGCTGTAGAAATTTTCTTGACTCAGCTCTTCTAATTTTTTATGTGTTTTTCTTTCTAAATATTCTTTTAAAATGATAAAAGTAAAATCGCTGTATTTGTATTCTTTTTTCAGAGCTACAGGACTTTCAGCAATGATTTTCATAATCGTATCATGATAATCGTTTCGAATATAAAGATTGTCGGCAACTTTTGTTGTAAAACCGTTTTCGGCTGCTTTTCGATAGTATTTTTCAGAAGGCTGATTGTTGCTGTCTAACGTCGCTTTGTAAAACGGAATCCAAGCTTGAAGTCCTGCATAATGATTTAGGAGATCTTTGAAAGTGATGTTTTCTTTGTTTGTTTTAGCAAAAAAAGGCAACATATCTTTCAGTTTGGTATCCAGCTCTACTTTATTTTTATCATACAATTGCATCACATTTGGTAGTGTCGAAATCATTTTTGAAATCGAAGCCACGTCGTATAAATCTGAATCGGTTACTTTCTTGCCATTATCATAAGTTTGGGCTCCGTACGATTTCTGAAAAATTACATTTCCTTTTCTAGCCACCAAAACCTGCATTCCAGGCGCCATTTTTCCATCAATTGCTTTTTGTGCCACAGCATCAATTTTGGATAAAATTGCCGGATTCATATTTACATTTTCTGGAGCTGTAAAAGCAAGACGATTTAGTTTTTCGGTGGTCAAACCATCATTTACATGAAAAGCATCATTGATTGAAACAGGCAATTTTCCTTTGGCTTCAACAGCGCCAAAAAGCAATCCTGCCGAAACAACCTGACTAATATCTGAGTTTTGATACGAAACCACCAATCCTTCAATATCATCAAAATTGTTGATTGATAGTAACGAATATGGTTTTGCAAATATGTCCAAAATCACTTTGTTGTGTTTTGCAATTTCTTTCAGCCAAAGCATTTCTTGTAATGTGAATTCTTGTTTTTCCCAAGCTTTATTTACTTTATGATAGCTGATAATTACCTTGTCAAATTTTCTCAATTCTTTATTCAGACTGTCAAGATTCGTGTCTTTCACTTCTGTAATTTCAGTATATTTTTTTAGCGTAGAAATAAAAGCGCTGTTCGTGTCTTCGCCTAGTTTTACGTAAGCAATTTTTTCACTTAAATCTTTTATCGGAAGAATTTCTTTTTCGTTTTTTAAAACCGTAATCGCATTTTCATACAACTTATAATGCAAAGCATCATTTTGCGACGGATTCAAATCATTGTATAAATTGTTTAAATCGATTGGTTTGTATTTGTTCAGTCCTGCTTTGTATTTAAAATGAAGAATTTTTTTAACAGAATGTGCCAATCGTTCTTCTGTAATTACTTGTGTATTGTAAGCCTCTTCCAATTTCTGAAAAGCAACTGGTACATTTTCTGGACAAAGGAGAATATCGTTTCCTGCTAAAATAACAGCGATTTCTAGATCTCCAGGACCTTTAAAATTGGCTGCGCCTTTCATCGCCAAACCGTCTGTAAAAATTAATCCGTTGAAACCTAATTCTTTTTGAAGCAGATTGGTCACCACATTATATGAAGCCGAAGAAGGGCAATTTGGCTGTGATTCTAAACTCGGAATATTAAGGTGCGCCACCATAACAGAAGCCAGGCCTTCGTCAAACAGTTTCTTGTACGGATATAGTTCGACCAATTCCATACGTTCTTTAGAAAAATTAACGGTAGGCAAGGCGTGGTGCGAATCGGTTGAAGTATCGCCATGTCCAGGAAAGTGTTTTCCGGTGCAGAAAACGCCATTTCCTTGTATGCCTTTCATTAAAGCAAGAGCTTTTTCGGTTACATTGACTTTATCTTCGCCAAAAGAACGGTTTCCGATAATTGGATTTTTCGGATTGGTATTAATATCCAAAACAGGAGCAAAGTTAAAATGAACGCCGATTCGTTTGTTTTCGGCTGCCATATTTCTTCCCACATTTTCGATTAAACTTAAATCTTGAATAGCGCCCAGAGTCATATTCCAAGGATAACGATACGTTGAATCTAATCGCATGGCTAATCCCCATTCGGCATCAATTCCGATCATCAAAGGAACTTTAGCTTTCGATTGATATAAGTTGGTTAATTTCGCCTGACGAACTGGCCCGCCTTGAAAGAAAATAACGTTTCCTATTTTATAATCTTCAATTAATTTGCTGATCTGATTAACATGTACAGAATCTTTATTGGAATAGGCAGAAACCATAAACAATTGCCCGATTTTTTCCTGTACGGTCATTTTACTGTAAATGCTGTCAACCCAAGCCGTTTCTTTATCAGAATCTTTAAAGAAGGTTTTTTTCTCTGAAGTATTTTTGGGTACGTAAACAACAGTGTCTTGTAAAGGAATATTCTTTTTATCATCTGTTGCGCCATTATTTTTTTTGGATGCGCAATTGGTAATTAAAAATATAAAAGCGGCGTATAAACTGATTTTTATGAATGAATTTTTCATATAATTTTTTTTTAAAATCAATTTGAGTTTAATACACTCAGACTCAAATTGATTCATCAATATTGATGTACTGAATTAGAAACTTATTTCTTTCTCACTGCGCGTACTAGTAACAAATAAACCTAAATAAGTAATTAATCCGTTTAGTATAATTAATTCATTATCAAAAACATATCCTGCAAATAAAACTTTAGAATATTCATTGATAAAATAAGTAAACAATGGAGAAAGCAAACAGATAAACGGAACCAGTTTGTCGTTTACATGTCTTGATTTTTGGAATAAACCAAAAGCGTATAATCCTAATAATGGACCGTAAGTGTACGAAGCAACTTTAAAGATCATTCCTACGACTGAACTATCATTGATTGAGTTGAAAATTAGGATGATAAAAAAGATTAAAATAGAAAAACTGATATGCACTAAATGTCTAATTTTTACGGTGTTTTTCTTATGGCTGTTTTCCGCTTTGTCCATTCCTAAAAAGTCAACACAAAAAGAAGTCGTTAAGGCTGTTAGGGCAGAATCTGTAGTAGCAAATGTTGCTGCAATAATTCCTAATAAAAACACGATTGCAGGAATAAGTGCTAAATGATTTAAAGCAATTTCAGGGAAAAGCAAATCGGTTCTTGGTTTTCCGGTAACTAAATCGGTTGGAACTGCAATTCCGTTTTTGTTTGCATAGATGTATAAAAGTGCTCCGACGCTCAAAAAGAAAATATTGATTACAACAAAGATTCCTGTAAAAGTGAACATGTTTTTTTGTGCTTCGCCAATGTTTTTACAGCTTAAGTTTTTTTGCATTAAGTCCTGATCCAAACCTGTCATGGCAATGGTTACGAACATTCCGCCCAGAATTTGTTTTACAAAATGAAATTTACTTCCAAAGAAATCATCAAAGAAAAAGATCTTAGAATAATTACTGTTTTTCACTTCTTCAAAAGCGCTAATGGCACTCAAATCCATACGATCGCAAATGAAATAAATAGTAAGGAAAACAGAAGTTACAAGGAAAAACGTTTGTAAAGTATCTGTAATAATAATTGTTTTTAATCCGCCTTTATAGGTATAAGAAAAGATAAGCAGCAACGAAATTAAAACAGTAAAGGCAAAAGGAACATGATAAAAATCGAATACAAAACGTTGTAAAACAATTACCACCAAATACAATCTGAAAGCAGAACTTATTGTGCGGCTAATTAAGAAAATAGAAGCGGCTGTTTTATAGCTGAAAAAGCCCATTCTTTGCTCAATATACCCATAAATCGAAGTCAGATTCATTCTATAATACAAAGGCAGCAAGAGTTTTGTAATGACAATAAATCCAAGCGCATTTCCTAAAACAAACTGAAAATATTTAAATTGTTCACCGCTTGGTGCGCCAACTTCTCCAGGAACAGAAATAAAGGTTACTCCTGAAAGAGCCGTTCCGATCATTCCGAAAGCAACTAAATACCATTTTGAATTTTTATTGGCAGTAAAAAAGGCTTCATTTCCACTGTCTTTTCTGCTGACTCTGTGTGATATATAGAATAATGTTCCGAAATAAATGATAATAAGGAGAAGGATGGTACTTGGTGTCATTTTATAGTTTTGGTGTTTTTTTTGGTTTTTATAAATAATTCAAATCAGAAATTTTTTAATTGACCTAACAGATTTTACTCTGTTAGGTCGGTGTTAAAAACTCCAAAAAATGAATTTATTCAGCTTTTGAATTTGTATAAATCTATAAAAAGATTTTGATAGTGTGGTTTTAGTTTTCCTGATTTTTGTTGTGAGCTGAAAGTACAGCTCTAACGCTTTTATGTGTGTGCAGTAATTCTTCGGCAACATCGTATTCAATGCCAAGTTCTTCCATGATCATCTTGATACCGCGTTTAACCAATTTTTCGTTAGACAGCTGCATATCAACCATTTTATTGCCTTTTACTTTTCCTAATTTGATCATTACCGAAGTAGAAATCATATTCAAAGTTAATTTTTGAGCCGTTCCTGCTTTCATTCTTGTACTTCCTGTTAAGAATTCAGGCCCTACAATTAATTCAATCGGATAATCGGCTTCTTGAGCAATAAGTCCGTTACTGATGCAAGAAATACTTCCTGTTTTAATATTGTGTTCTTTAGCTTTTTTAAGAGCTCCTAAAACGTAAGGCGTATTACCAGACGCAGCAATTCCGATAATCATATCTAAGCTCGAAATTTCGAATTTTGCTAAATCCTTCCATGCTTGTTCGGTGTCGTCTTCAGCATTTTCTACCGCTTTTCTAATGGCAGTGTCCCCACCAGCAATGATTCCGATAATCATATCATGCGGAACACCAAAAGTTGGCGGACATTCAGATGCGTCTAAAATTCCGATTCTCCCAGAAGTTCCAGCTCCAATATAAAATAATCTTCCGCCCAGCTGCATTTTTTTTACAATGGCCTTAACCAGTTTTTCTATTTTAGGAATCTGTTCTTCAATAATATGCGGAACTTTTTTGTCTTCTGTATTAATGTTTGTAAGAAGTTCTTTCACGCTCATTTGATCCAAGTCTTTGTACAAAGATTCTTGTTCAGTTTCAGGATTTTTATTTTTCATTTTTCTTTTTTTTGATTTTTGAAACCGAGATTTTTCTACTATCAGGCTTCTCTATTTTACATTAATAGTTTGATATTTTTATCTAGAATAGAATTTAATTTTAAAAACATAGAAACACAGGTTTTGATTTTTGTTTAAAAAGGTAACCAATCTTTAAAAAGCAAACCAAAGAGAACTACATTTCTGCATAGCAATATATATGTGTGTGTTTATGCTAATGAAACGCTTTTGTGTAAGTCTATCAAAGTCTATGTTTCTATTGTTTAAAAAATTAAGTCTAAAGGAACTGAATTAGAAATATTATTTATAAATCAGGTATTTTGTTCGCATTTTTTTGAAAGCTTCAAGATCTTTCTGCCAAGTCTTTCTTATCTGAGCTTCAGAAACACCGCTTTCAATTTGCTGCTGTAGTTTTTTTGTTCCAGCCAGTTTGGTAAAAAATGCGTTGAAGAATTTTGTTTTGTCGCTGGTATTGTGGTACGCTTTAATAAGCCATTTCAATTCTAATTGCTTCAATTTTGGATATGCAGTTAAATCTTCACCAAAACATTCTTTTCCATTGTATAAAGGATCTTTTGCGCCAAAATTGGGTTTCGGAGTAAAACTGAAATTGCTTTTGGTTAAATATGGAGAACCGTAGATTTGAAATTGTTTCTCAGTTCCGCGTCCCATACTCACATTTGTTCCTTCAAAAAGACATAAACTTGCGTATAAATTTATAGACTGGTCATTTGGCAAATTCGGAGACGGTTTTACCAATAAACTATAAGGCATTGTTCTGTTGTAATCTACACAAGGAATTATGGTTAGTTTGCATTGAGCGCCATCTTTTAACCATTTTTCACCATTTACCATTTGCGCATATTCACCAATTGTCATTCCGTGAAGGAGCGGAATAGGGTGCATGCCGACAAAACTGGTAAATTCTTTTTCTAAAAGCGGTCCGTCAACAATAGAACCATTTGGATTTGGACGATCAAAAACAATAAGCTGAATATTGTTTTCTGCACAAGCTTCCATCACATAATGCAAAGAAGAAATATAGGTATAGAAGCGTGCGCCTACATCTTGCAAGTCAAAAATCATGACATCAATTCCAGATAACTGCGCTGGTTTTGGTTTTTTGTTGTCGCCGTAGAGTGAGATAATTGGCAGACCTGTTTTCGGATCTTTTCCGTCAACGATATGTTCGCCGGCATCGGCTGTTCCTCTAAATCCGTGCTCGGGAGCAAAAATATTCTGAACAGTAATTTTTTTCTCCAATAGAAAATCAACCACATGCGTTTTATCAGATAAAATTCCGGTTTGGTTGGTTACAATTCCAACTTTTTTATCTTTTAAAAGCGGTAAATATTTTTCGTAATTGTCTGCACCTGTTTTTATAACAGCGTTGTTAATTTCTGCTGAAATAACGTTTTTATCTGGCTGAATGGTTGCAGAATATGACGGGCTATAAAACAGAAATGCTGTAACAAAAGCACTTTTTGCTATAAATTTTATCATTTTAATACAGTTATTAGTTAGAGACAAAATGGACTAATAAAATTAAGATTTTATCGGAGTATATGAATGTTTTAGGCAGATTTGGGGAATCTAAAAACTAACAAGATATAACCTGCATGAATCAGGATTAATTTTTTATTTGGCCTTTTTATTGGTCACAATGTGTTTAAGAGAGTATTTTAAAATACTGCCTCCGAAAAGTCTCACGTCGGAGGCAGTTGTATTAGATGTGGTTTTTCAGTTTTACCGAATTACCACCCTGGATTTTGTTTTAAATCGACACCTTGCGCTTTGTACAAATCAATGTCATTCGTTGGAATGTTCATTAAATAATGCTTAGGTTCGAAAGTTCTTGTGCTTGCTGGGTATATTTTCACATATCCATTTCCGTCCACAACAGTTTGCGATCCAACTGGAGTTCCAATTCTAGCTCCTAGGTTCACATCAGGGTTTTTGCTAGTGTCTAAGTAATCTCCTTTTTTCCAACGATAAATATCAGCTTGTCTTAAAGTAGTCCAGCTCATGAATTCGATTTGACGTTCACGACGAACTTCCCAGATTAACGGATTTACAACACCAGAAAGTTGTTCTAGAGACGAAGTTCTTCTTGGGTCATTAATCTGCACACCATTTGCAGAAGCATTTGTTCCATCTGTTGTTAGAGGAGCAATTCCTGCACGTGCACGAACTTTATTGATCGATAAATCAAGATCGCTGTTGGTTGCTGTTCCTAACTCAGCGCAAGCCTCAGCATAATTTAAATATACTTCGCTTAGAGTAAATAATGGAGCGTCTGTGTAGTTACGTCCTCCAGTAGTTACATCTGGACCAGTTGTAGCAGGGTTGTTGTACAATTCAAATACATATCCTGACATAGAAACCAAAGCTGCAGTACCAAAAGGTTTTCCTTTATAACCATAATTTGCTGGGTTTACTGTTTTTGCAAAACGAGGATCTCTGTTAGCAAATGTTTTAGCAGCCGTATCGTCACCAGTATATTGGCTGTTTCCAGCTTGCTGAATAGGCAATCCGTTTGTGGTTACGTAGCTATCAGCTGCCCATTTTGTTAAACCGTACTGAATCGTTGAAGTATTCGTGTAGTTTTGAAGTGAGTGCATTAATACGTTTGTTAAGTAACGTTTTGCCAATATCACTTCAGTATTTCCAAGTAATTCAACTGAATTGTAAAGTCCTTTCCAATCTGCATTCAATTTGTAGCTTGGATTGTTCATGATCATCAATGAAGCTGCTTTTGCTTTGTTTAAGTAAGCGCTTCCATCTTGACCTAAATGGTATTTTCTGTATGTACCTTCGTAAAGGCAAGCATTGCTTAAAGCAGCGTAAGCAGTATATTTATTTGCTGTAACGTTTTTATCATCGCTAACCAACATTAAATCTGCAGCTTCTTGTAATTCTGCAATTACTTTGTCCATAATTTCGGCTCTTGGTTTTGCAGGAGCGTATACTTCTGCATCAGCTTGAGCTAAATATTGATCAGTATACGGTACATCACCAAATTTTTGCACTAAACGGAAATACGTATAAGCTCTAAAAAATTTAGCAACTCCAATATAGTGGTTCTTTTTCTCCGTAGACATACTTACTGTTGGTACTTTTTCCAGCATCAAGTTACAACGACGGATAAGCGTGTAATATTCATTCCAAGAATAAAGATTTGTAGTTGCAGCTGTAACTGGCATTTGATAGAAAGTAAAGGCAGACAAGTTATCATCTACTCTGTAATCACTTCCATGATAGTAAAAGAAAGAAAGTCCGATTGTCGTTCCGTTTCCATAACCATAAAAAGTATCATAATTAAGCCATGAAAAGGTTTTTACGTTATCTTCTGACTGCCAAAAGTTATCGTTTGTAAATTTATCTGCTGGATCATCAGTAAGATAATCTGAACAGCTAACTGCGCTTCCTGCAAGTAAAGCAGTTGCAAACATTAGCAGAAACTTAGATTTTATATTATATTTTTTCATTGTAAGAGTTTTGAATAGTTAGAGATTAGAAAGAGATATCAACACCAACTGACCATGTTTTTGTGTAAGGATAAGCTCTTCCCCAGAAAACTTCTGTTTCGTCGATTTCAGGATCTACAGGAAGACGTTTGTCTGCCCAAGTCGCAATATTTTCACCAGAAGTATATAATCTTACTTTTTCTAATCCTGCTTTTTTCACAAGAGCTACTGGCAAATTATATCCGATAGTAAAGTTTTTTAGACGGAAATAAGACATGTCTAACAAATATCTTGTAGAAGTAACAAAGTTGTTCTGACCTTGAGTACCTGACCCAAAAGTATTTGCTTCGTTACCATAGTATGGATTTGGAAAATAAGCATCTGTGTTTTCTGGAGTCCAGTAATCTGCTTGGTTTGCGTACATTTGCTGAGGCGCACGGAAGAAAGGCAATACAGCATCTGAAGCAGCCCAGTAATCACGTTTTCCAACTCCTTGGAAGAAAGTAGAAATATCAAATCCGCGGAATTTACCACCTAATGTGATACCGTATCTGTAACGAGGAGTTGAGTTACCAATTTTTTTCAAATCTCCATGATCATCTGCAGTTCCAGCTCCACGAGTAATAGCTCCATCGCCATCTACGTCTACATAGTGAACGTCTCCAGCTCCGTATTTAAAGTTTCCACCCATTGTTTTAGAGTAGTCAACACCATTTACCGTTTTTCCGTTATTAGTAATTACGTCATCAGCCTGTAAAAGTCTATCACTAGTTAATCCCCAGATTTGACCAATTTCATAACCATCATAGTAAGGTTTCGTATCTGGAGTAACTAAAGCTAATAATTTAGAAGAGTTGTTCCATTTTGTAATAACCGATTTAGAATCAGATAAAGCAAGATCAACAAAAACAGAAGCCGTTTCGCTTAAATTTTTATTAAAGTTCAAAGAAAGCTCCCAACCTTGAGTTCTCATGTTTCCTGAGTTAGTTTGTGCAGAAGTCTGTCCAAATGAACCTGGAAGTGTTATACCAGGAGCAAGCATTCCTTTTGTATCACGCTGATACCAATCAAAAGAAGCACCCAGCATATCAAATATTTTAACATCGATACCCACATCTTTTGTCATTACTTTTTCCCAAGTTAATGCAGGGTCTACGTTTGTTGGTAAGTTTGTAGAAGGAGGAAGAGTAGCACCGCTATTTACCCAAGAAGGATTTTTAGCTGTCATGATCGATAAGAAAGCATTGTTTCCAACGTTTTGGTTACCGATTGATCCGATAGAACCACGCAATTTAAGATCGTTTAACCATCCGCGAGTTCCTTCCATAAATTTCTCGTTCACAATTTTGTATCCTACCGAAGCAGAAGGGAAGAATCCCCATTGTTCGTTGGTTGGGAATCTTGATGAACCGTCATAACGAGCATTTAATTCAACTAAATAAATTCCGTTGTAATCGTAATTCACACGACCAAAGAAACCAGCAATTGAGTATTCTGTTTCCGTCGGATTTAAATCTGTGTTTGCAGCTCCAGAAACAAATTGTTCTCCTACTGCAAGGTTAAATTCTGGTTTAGATTTGTCCAAAAGTGTATTTCTTCTTGCATAGTTGCGCGATAAATTTTGCCATTCTGAGTTGAAACCAGCTAAGAATTTGAAATTATGTTTGTCAAATTGTTTTTTATAGTTACCATAAATGTTTACCACATTTGTAGTTGACTCTTGTTTTGATTGTCCAACAAAATCATTTCCTGTTTCAAGAGTTGCAGGAGTAGCAGTTTGAATCGTAGTTGCATCGTATGGCATTGCAGACCAGCTGTCCCATGCTAAGAATTTACCACCATTTTGTTTTCTGTTGTAGTAATCGTTTACACTGCTAATTTCAGTGATAAGGTTTAAATCTTTTGTAATATCTGCTGTAAATCTAGCGCTTAACCTTGTATTACGTTTATTGTTTTCGTTTCTAGAAGCATTAGATAAATATCCTCCAGCTGTACGGAAATTGTATCCTCTGTAAGTTCCAAAATTTGGGAAATATTGCCCCCAACGAAGCGCATAACCAAAGTAACCTCCGTAACCTGTGTCATCGGTTCCAGAACCTCCATAATAGTTAAACGGTTGATCATAAGAACTATTGATTGTCATTACTTTGAAATCTCCAGTAAGCCAATCTGCTAATTTTGTTGTAAAACCTAAGTTGATGTTGATTCTTTGTCTTTTTTCCTGATTTACTCTTAACATACCATCTTGGTTGGTCAATCCGAACGAAGCAAAGAATGAACTTTTATCACCTAAATTTCCTTGTGCAGAAACATTATGCGTTGTTTGTAACGCATTACTAGCATACAATTCTTTATTTGCATCCCAAACTCTGTAAAAATAAGGAACACCATTTTTTATTTCCCAATCTTCTCCATAAACCATTTCATTACTGGTACGATTGTTTGCGTATTTTGCTTTCCAATTTTTAATTCCGTCTAATAAAATGCTGTAGTTCTGACCAAAAATCTCTGGAGTAGAACCATCCGTTCTTGTTCCTGCAGCGATCAATCCTGGAATTTCTTCTGTTGGATCTAAGAATTTAAGTGTAGAAATCGGATTTACAAAAGCAGTATTTGCTGAATACGAAAATCTCACTTTTCCTTCACCCGTTTTTCCGCTTTTTGTAGTAATAAGAACAACACCAAACGCAGCACGAGCACCATAAATAGATGCAGAAGCAGCATCTTTAAGTACAGACATCGTTGCGATATCATTTGGGTTAATCAATGATAAGTCGGTAGGAACACCGTCTACTAATATTAAAGGATCGTCTGAACCATTAATTGTACCCGCTCCACGAATGTTGATTTTTGCGGCACGGTTAATATTTCCTGAGTTAAAATTAATGTTTACACCCGGAGTAGTACCTTGTAAAGCTTTACTAACATCAGTTAAAGGTCTGCTTCCAATTGTTTTAGCAACATCAATATTGGCAACAGCTCCTGTTAAGTTCGTTTTTTTCTGAGAAGCAAAACCTACAACAACAACTTCGTCTAGTTTCGAAGTGCTTTCTATAAGACCAACATTTATTTTCTGTTGGCTTTCCACTTTAATTGATTGAGTTTCATAACCCATATAACTAAAGCTTAGAGTTCGTCCCGGCGCTACAGAAATGCTGTAGTTTCCATCAAAGTCAGTGGTTGTGCCATTATTTGTTCCTTGAATAACGACGCTGACTCCTGGAATTGGAATTCCGTCTGCTTTGCTTTTTACTGTTCCAGTAACTGTTTTTGCTTGTCCAAATGCTGCTTGAATGCACAAAAACAACACTGAAATAAAGAGTAACTTTTTCATGATTAATCTGGTTTTTTATGGTTGTTGTTGAAGCAAATATATTTATTTATTGCATATAAATGCGTTATTTTGGATTTTTTTTCTAAAAATAATTTAAAAAACGCAAAATAACGCAAGTTTTGATAAAAAATAATTATTGATTTTGTTTTTAAAATCTTACTAATGCATGATTTTGCAGTTTTTGGGCTCTTTTCTGATATAGAATGAAATATTTGATATATTTGTGATGAATTTTAACTTTTATAAAAAAATGCTGAAAGCCGAGAGACATAAATACATAATGACTAAACTTATTGAAGACCAAAAAGTTGTTACAACAGATTTAGCTTTGGCTCTCGATTTGTCTGAAGATACCATAAGAAGAGATTTGAATGAATTGGATAGTAGAAAGCAGTTAGAGAAAGTATACGGCGGTGCTGTTCAAGTTAAAGAAAAACCTGCAAATGTATTTGATATTGCCATAACGGCAGAAGAACAGAAAAAGCAAATCGTAACAAAAGCATTGTCTCTTCTTCATGATGATCAGGTTATTATAATGAGTGGAGGAAGCACTAATTTGGTTTTTGCAAAGTTAATTCCGGCCGATTTGAAAGCTACAATATATACTTATAGTTTACCAATCGCCATGCAGTTGTCTCAGCATCCTAATATTGATTTGATTTTTATTGGCGGGAAAATGCAGAAAAACGCAATGGTAACAATAGGTATGGATGTAATTCAGGTGGTTTCTAAAATTAAAGCCGATATTTGTTTCATTGGTGCCAGCAGTATTAATATCAAACAAGGACTTACAGAAGTAGGTTACGAAATCTCAATTGTAAAAAAAGCAATGATAGAAGCTTCTGATAGAGTGGTTTCGATGTTTGCTTCAAATAAATTAAATACCAAAATGCCTCATGGTGTTTGCGATCTTACCCAGCTGGATACTATTGTAACAGAATTAGATCCAGAAGATGAAAAACTAGATGAATATAGAAAATCTGGAGTCTTTATCTTATAACTTTTAAACTTATTTAGTATAGTTTTTGCGTTTTGTTGCGTTATTTGAATTTTATTATGTTAAAAAACGCAAAATAATGTATTTGTATGCTTTTTTGTATCTATATTTGTTAAAACTAATTTTATTAGTCAGATATATTTATGAAAATCATTCCTTCGTTTGCTCGCCATTTCTGTGCTGTATTTGAAGAAGTTAGAAGCTTCTAAATAGGAACTTTAATAAATATTGAATTCTAATAAAATTTAGAATGTATTGTTTTTGCCGAATAGCTTTTTAGCAAAACAGGAACAAAACATTTATTAAAGAACCAAAAGCAACAGAACCAATTAAATGTCCGATTCTCTCCAATTACAAGAATTAGAAACTTCACTAGAAGGAACTCTTTTTTATGATGACCTTCATAAAAAAATATATGCCACAGATGCCTCTGCTTATAGAATTATGCCTCTTGCCGTGGCCATTCCAAAATCAGAAAATGATATTGTAAATATTATTCGGTTTGCTTCCAAAAATAAAATTTCCATAACGCCCAGAACAGCAGGAACATCTTTGGCGGGACAGACTATTGGAAGCGGAATCATTGTAGACGTCTCAAAACATTTTAATAAAATTGTTTCTTTTGATCCTAAAAAGAAAACCATAACGGTTCAGCCTGGAGTAATTCGTGATGAACTGAATTTATATTTAAAACCGCACGGACTCTTTTTTGCTCCAACTACATCCACAACCAATAGATGCATGATTGGCGGAATGGTCGGAAACAATTCGTCGGGAACAACTTCAATTCGTTATGGTGTTACCCGAGATAAAATTGTAGAAATAAAAGCCGTTTTAAGTGACGGAACTACTGCAGTATTTAGAGATTTAACTTCGGATGAATTTATCGAGAAAACAAAAGGAGATTCTTTAGAAAATAAAATTTATAAAACGATTTACGACGAACTTTCGAACAAAGAAAATCAGGAAGAAATCTTAAAAGAATTTCCAAAACCAGAAATTCACAGACGAAATACCGGTTATGCAATTGATGTTCTACTGAAATCGAAACTTTTTTCGGGAACTGAAGATACCATCAATTTAGGAAAACTCCTTTGCGGAAGTGAAGGAACTTTGGCCTTTACAACAGAAGTCACTTTGAAAGTGGACGATTTGCCGCCAGTACACAATATTATGGTTGTGGCACATTTTCATACCATTCAAGAAAGTTTAGAAGCCGTTGTCACTGCCATGAAACATCATTTGTACACTTGCGAAATGATGGATGACACGATATTGGACTGTACCAAAACCAATAGAGAACAGGCTAAAAACCGATTTTTTATTGTAGGCGAACCAAAAGCAGTGATCATGCTTGAAGTTGGATCGCACATTAGTATGGAAGATGCCGAAATGCAAGCTGATGCTTTAATTAAAGATCTTCAAATTAATGGTTTCGGATATGCCTTGCCAAAAATTTACGGAACCGATATTGACAAAGTAAACGAGGTAAGAAAAGCAGGTCTTGGACTTTTAGGAAGTATTGTGGGCGACGATAAAGCAGCCGATTCTATTGAAGATACAGCGGTTGAACTAAGTGATCTCCCAAATTATATTGCCGATTTTGCAGCGATGATGGAAAGACACGGACAAAGTGCGATTTATTACGCACATGCTGGAGCGGGAGAGCTGCATTTGCGTCCGAAGATAAATTTGAAGACAAAAGAAGGATTGCATCAATTCAGAAATTTATCTACTGAAGTAGCACATTTGGTAAAAAAATATAGGGGTTCGTTAAGTGGCGAACATGGTGACGGAATTCTGCGTGGAGAGTTTTTGCCGTTTATGATTGGCGATAAAAACTACGAACTATTAAAAAGAGTAAAAAAAGCATTTGATCCTGATACTATTTTGAATGTTGGGAAAATTGTAAATGCTTCTAAAATGGATGAAAACCTTCGTTTTGAAGCGGGACGAGTAGAACCTGAAATAAAAACGATTCAGGATTTCTCAGATAGTTTAGGGGTTTTACGCGCTGCAGAAAAATGCAACGGTTCGGGTGATTGCCGAAAAATGCCTTCGGCGGGTGGAACTTTATGTCCGAGTTATCGTGCTAAAAGAAATGAAAAAGATACTACACGTGCACGCGCCAACGCTTTAAGAGAATATCTAACGAATTCTGAAAAAGAAAATAAATTTGATCACGAAGAATTATACAAGGTTTTTGAATTGTGTGTAAGCTGTAAAGCCTGCGCTAGCGAATGTCCGAGTAACGTAGACGTAGCGACATTAAAAGCCGAATTTTTATACCAATACCAAAAAGCAAACGGTTTTTCTTTCCGAAATAAAATTTTTGCTTTCAATTCAAAATTGAATGAATTGGGAAGTATTGCGCCATCCGTTACCAATTGGGCATCCAACCTTTCTTTCGTTAAAAAACGAATGGGAATTGCGCCTGAAAGACAAGTGCCGTTACTGGCTCCAAAGACATTTAGAAAATGGTACGAAAAGAACAAGAAACGTAATATAAACAGCTCTTTTGAGAATGGCAATGTTTATCTTTTTTGTGATGAATTTACCAATTATTACGATGTTTCAGTCGGAATCGATGCCTATGAATTATTAACCAAATTAGGTTATAACGTCATTATAATCGATCATGAAGAAAGCGGAAGAGCTTTTATATCAAAAGGTTTTCTGGAAGAAGCGCAGGAAATCGCCAATAAAAACATCAATACCTTTAAAAATATAATTTCTGAAAATACGCCTTTAATCGGAATTGAACCTTCGGCCATATTGACTTTCAGAGACGAGTATCTCCGATTGGCTGCAGACAAAGAAAGTGCGGAGAAATTAGCTAAAAATACTTTTACGGTCGAAGAGTTTTTCAAAAGAGAAATTGGAAACGGAAAAATTCACGCTGATCAATTTTCTGAGAAAGAGAAAAATATCAAAATTCATGGGCATTGCCATCAAAAGTCATTGAGCAGCGTAGAAGCTTCTTTTGCGATGCTGAATATTCCAAAAAATAATACGGTTACGATTTATAATTCTGGCTGTTGCGGAATGGCGGGTTCATTTGGATATGAAAAAGAACATTACGAAATCAGTATGAAGATGGGAGAAGATACTTTGTTTCCGAAAATCAGGGCAACAGAGTTATCTACAGAAATTGCAGCCGCAGGAACCAGTTGCCGCCATCAGATTTTTGACGGAACGAGCAGAAAGGCCATGCATCCCGTAACTATTTTAAAAGATTGTTTGAAATAATTTTTTGTATTTTCCCAGTGCTTTTCAAAAATATTATTTTATAAAAACATCAATTATGAAAAAAACAATTTACACTTTCTTTCTTCTTTTTATAGCCTTTGCAGTCCAAGCGGCGAAGGTTGACACTTTGCAAGTTTTTAGTCCTTCGATGCAGAAGAACATTAAAACTTGTGTAGTAGTTCCGGACAATTATAAAAAGAGCAAGAAAGCATTTCCAGTTGTTTATCTGCTTCACGGCTATAGCGGAAATTATGCTTCATGGGCAAAAGATTTTAAAGAGCTGGGAAAACAAGTGGATCAATACGGATTTATAGTGGTTGGAGTAGACGGAAATTACTCAAGCTGGTATTTTGACAGTCCAATAGACCCGAGTTTTAAATATGAAACTTATGTGGTAAAAGAATTGGTTCCATTTATTGATAAACAGTATAGAACAATTGCAGACCGCAAAGCAAGAGCCATTTCAGGTTTAAGCATGGGCGGGCATGGTGCTTTGTATCTGTCATTTAAACATCAAGATGTATTTGGTGCAGCAGGAAGTATGAGCGGAGGGGTAGATTTTCGTCCGTTTCCTGAAAATTGGGATATCAAAAAACGATTAGGTCCAATTACAGAATTCCCAGAAAACTGGAATGAAAATACTGTGACCAATATGCTGGACTTGGTAAAAGACAATAAACTAAAACTGATTATTGACTGCGGAGTTGATGATTTCTTTATGAAAGTAAACAGAGAACTGCATGCAAAAATGCTGGATCTAAAAATAAATCACGATTATATCGAACGTCCAGGCGAACATAATCTAAAATACTGGGAGAATTCTTTAAAATATCAGCTTTTATTTTTTCATGATTTCTTCAACGAAAACATAAAAACAAAGTAACGTTAAGTGCATTGCGAACTACCGATAATTCGTAATGCATAAATTTTGGTTGGTTATCCTAACAGGTTTTCAAAACCTGTTAGGTATTTTTTGCCACAGATTAAAGGATTAAAAAGATTTTTTTGTCAAAAATTAAATCTATTGAATCTGCTAAATCTGCGAGAGAAATAACCATCAAAAATTAGAAAAAAATAAAATTTGCAAGCTAACAGAAGATTTTTTTTTAAGTTTTTTTCCTTAATCTATGAAATTGCTCGCAAAGTCGCAGAGACGCAAAGAATAAAAAAAGATAAAAAAATAAAAAACTTTGCGCCTCTGCGCCTTTGCGAGATTAAAAAAAAAAGAAAATAAAACTTTTGCGAACATAGCGTAAACCACTGCGCTCTTTGCGGTTAAAATTTTCTGCCAACAATATTATACTAACTACCTAAAATAATAATTTATGAAAAGCCTAAAAATTATGATTTTGGTATTGCTGATTCAGACCAAAATTTTCAGTCAGCAGTCTCCAAAAAGAGAAATGCGAGCCGCTTGGATTTCTACTGTAGAAAATATCGACTGGCCTTCTAAACCAGGATTATCAGATAAAGAAATGAAGAACGAAATGATTGCCATTTTGGATAATCTGCGTTCTTATAATATGAATACTGTAATTTTTCAAATTCGCCCAACTGCCGATGCGTATTACAAATCAACCAAAGAACCAGCGTCGCATTGGATAACCGGAACTCAAGGCGTTGCGCCAGGTTTTGATCCTTTGCAGATGATGATTGACGAAGCAGGAAAACGCGGAATGAACGTGCATGTTTGGCTGAATCCCTATCGTGTGCAGAAAGATACGGTAAGAGATGTGCTTTCAAAAAATCATTTATATTTTAAAAGACCAGACCTTTTCCTGACGTACGGAAAAACGAGATATTTTAATCCAGGTTTGCAAGAAACCAGAAATTTCGTTTCTTCTGTTGTAGGCGAGATTGTTCGTAAATACGATATTCAGGCCGTGCATATGGATGATTACTTTTATCCGTATAAAATTGAAGGGCAGGAATTTCCGGATGAAAAAGCATTTGCCAAAGAACCGCGCCAGTTTAAAGATAAAGACGATTGGAGAAGAGACAATGTCGATTTAATCATCAAACAAATTAGAGATACCATTATCGCCAATAAACCAGAAGTCGAATTCGGAATTTCGCCATTTGGAGTTTGGAGAAATATAGCCAAAGATTCGCAAGGTTCTAATACAAGAGCAGGAGCAACCAATTATGATGATTTGTATGCGAATATCTTAAAATGGCAAAAAGAAAACTGGATCGATTATGTAACGCCTCAAATCTATTGGCACATTGGTTTTGATAGAGCAAACTTTGAAGTTCTGGCAAAATGGTGGGCAGAACACAAATATGGAGCAAATGTTTATGTGGGTCATGGCGATTACAAAATTTCAACTACTGCTAAAGAACCGGAATGGAGAAGTCCTGATCAAATTGTAAAGCAGATTGAAATGATTCGCAAAATGCCTCAAATTGATGGTTCAATGCATTTTACTGCTTCGACTTTCCTAAAAAAAGGAGATACGCTTAGAAATCCTCTTCTTCAAAAAGAATACAAATACATCGCTTTAACTCCAGAAGCAAACAGAATTACGAGATTAAAACCAGAACCGCCAACAAATGCAGTAATAGTTAAAAAAGGCGATAAAGCAGTTTTAACTTGGAAAGCGGCTTTCAATGACAAAAAATATGTGATTTACAGATTTCCAAAAGGAAAAATTACCGATTTCTCAAATCCTCAGAATATTTATTATGTGACAACGGCTCTAAAACTAGAAGTGCCAAACCCAGATTTGGAAAACTATGTTTATGCGCTCACCGCTTTGAGTCAGACTCAGACAGAAAGCAGTCCGATTGAATTTTCAACAAAATAAAATATAAAAAGAAATGAGAAAAAGTATTCTTCTATTAGCCGTATTTCTAAGTTCGCTTAGTTTTGTACAAGCCCAAAAATTAGACCTAATTCCGAAACCTGTATCCGTTCAGCAAAGTGCGGGAGAGTTTGTTTTGCCTTCGCCATTAAAAATTGTTGTAGACAAAAAACTTAAAAATAGCGCCGATTATATCACAGCTGGTTTTTCAAAAAATACTGGAATTACACCAATTATTTCCATTGAAAAAAAACACGGAAAAAATACTATTTCATTTCTAGTAGATAAGAAATTGGATCTGCCAGATGAAGGTTATCAATTAGAAATAAATGAAAAAGGAATTTTCGTAAAAGGAAAAACGGATAAAGGCGTTTTAAACGGATTCCAAACTTTACTGCAAATCTGTTCTGCAAAAGAAGTCAAAAAAGGAACTGTTCCGTTTGTAAAAATAGAAGATTATCCTCGTTTTGATTGGCGCGGAATGATGCTCGATTGTTCAAGACAATTTTTCGATAAACAAACCGTAAAAAATTATATCGACTGGTTGGCCGCTCATAAAATGAATGTTTTTCATTGGCATTTAACAGATGATAACGGTTGGAGAATCGAAATCAAATCATTGCCAGATTTAACTTTAAAAGGTGCTTGGAGAGGACCAGGAGAAGTTCTATTGCCGTCTTATGGTTCGGGAGATAAACGTTATGGCGGTTTTTATACACAAGAAGATATTAGAGAAGTCGTAGCTTATGCTGCAGATCGTGGTATTTCGGTTATGCCAGAGATTGAAATTCCGGGACATTCGCGTGCGGTAACGGCTTCATATCCAGAAGTGGGTTGTGCGATAACGCAGGAACTTAAAAGTGTTCAGGGAGAAGTAAAAAATGTTTGGTGTGTAGGGCGTGAAGAAAATTATGATCTTTTGGATTCAATAATCAAAGAAGTTTCTGGACTATTTCCTTTTGAATATATCCATATTGCGGGAGACGAAGTGAATCGTGCCAATTGGGAACATTGCCCAAAATGTCAAGCTTTGATGGCAAAAGAAGGATTTACAGACAGTTTTCAGCTTCAGAATTATTTCTTTAGAAGGGTTCAAACCATTGTTGACAAATACCATAAAAAAACAGATGGCTGGAATGAAATTCTGAAAGGGGGAGAAATCAATCCAAATACATTAATTTCTGCTTGGCAGGGAATTAGTTACGGAATTGAATCGGCTAAAAAAGGATACAAAACCATCATGATGCCAGGACAATTTACGTATTATGATATGGCACAATCTGAAACAGAACGCGGCCATCGATGGGCGGCAATTACGGATACAAAAAGAGCGTATTCTTTTGAACCAATTCCTGATGCCGATTTAACACCCGAAGAACAAAAAAATATAATTGGAGTTCAAGGTGCTCTGTGGAGCGAATATCTGGATCGCCCAGCAAGAATCATGGAATACCAAAGTTATCCGAGAATCAGTGCGTTGTCTGAAATTGGATGGTCTAAAAAAGAAGATAAAAACTGGGATGATTTTTATGGAAGATTAACCAATAGCCATTTAAAAAGATTGGCTGATATGGGAATTGCATTTAGAGATTTTCCCCCAACAGCTATTTATAAAAACGGAACGATTACTGTAGCACCACCTTATGAAGGTGCTATTGTACGATTTGATAAAGACGGAAATGAGCCAACAAGACAATCGGCTTTGTACACTGGACCAATTCAGACCAAAGATTACGAGCAGTATATGTTTAGAGTGTTTTTCAATGAAATGTCGGCAAGTCCAGCTGTAAAAGTGGAGAAATTGCCTGTTGCTACTTGGAATACTTCAAAAGTGGAAGTTCTGACTATTTCTGAAAATATATCAGATCATGTAGATAAAAAGGGCATTTGGTATCTGACTTTTAATCCGACAGATAATGGAGCAAACGGAACAATCAAAAATGTTTTGCTTTTTGAAAATGATAAATTAGTTCAGACTTACGCAGACGAAAAAACTTTAAAATCAAAACCTCGCGTGAGATTTCTAATTGAAAATTATAGCGAAAAAAATATCTATAGATTAGATTTTACGGTTGAAAATAAAGAAGAGAAAAAGTCTGCTGCAAATGTAAAATTCAATTGCTCGCCATATCAGGAACCAGAAGTAAAAGTGACTTCGTCGATGGCAGAAAATCCGAAGTTCCCAATTGCGAATCTGCAAGATTATAATGAAGAATCGTACTTGCGTACCGATGTTGCGTGTAAAGACGGCGATTGGATTTTGTATACTTTTACTAATCCTGTAACTTCTTCTAAAATTGATGTTTTAACTGGAATTCCGCATCATCCGAGATTTATCATTAACAACGGTTTTGTTGAGTTTTCATATAATGGAACTGATTTTATAAAAGGCGATAATTTCGATTACGGAAATGCATCCATTTATCCGAAACAGCCTGTAAAAGCAGTTAGAATTCAAATTACAGGAACCAATAATGAGCCTTTGATGGCGGGGCAGGACTTAAAAATTAATCCGTAGTACTATGAAAAATATTGGTGTCAAAATTATAATGGTTTCCTTGATTTTCTTGGGAATAAATGGTTATTCACAGAAAAAGGCAAAGCAATCTTTTGATGTAAAAAGAAATGAAGTTTACATCGATTCGATGATGACAAATGCTCTTGAAAAAGGTTTTTTTCCAGGAGCACAAATTATCGTAGGAACAGGAGATTTTAACTTGATTTACAAAAATTACGGTTATCACGATTATTCCAAAAAGCAGTTAGTAAAATCAGATGACGTTTTTGATCTAGCTTCAATGTCTAAAGTTTTAGGCGCAACGCTAGTTACAATGCGTTTGGTTGGAGATGGAAAAATTAAATTGACAGACCAAGTTGGTCAAATTGTTCCGATGTACAAAAATACAGCAATTTCGGATTTGACGCTTTTTGAACTCTTAACGCATACTTCAGGATTAACGCCAAGTATTACTTTTTATCAAGCATTGCTTTCCACGCCAGATAATTCGCCTTTGCTGAGCAATCAAAAATCAGAGCAATATCCTGAGCAGTTTGACAATATGTACGTAAACAAAAACATTGTTTACGATTCTAAATATTTGGTTTTTGAACCAAAAGAAAATTGGGTTCAGATTTATAAAAATATGTGGCTGAATCCAGAATTTTATCCATCAGTTTATGAAAGGATTGCGAAGGCGAATACAAATCCGAGAGGGAAATATTTGTACAGCGATTTAAACTTGCTTTTGGTAAAGCAAATGATTGAAACCAAAACAGGCAAAAAACTTGATCAGTTCACAAATGAAATTTATACTGAATTGGGAATTTCAAAAATTGGATACAATCCGTTAAAATGGACTTCGATAGATAATGTCATGCCAACTGAAGTGGATAATTTTTTCAGAAAAGATACTATTAAAGGTTATGTGCACGATGAAGCAGCGGCAATTTTTGGCGGTGTTTCTGGAAATGCAGGTTTGTTCGCCAACGCAGAATCGATTGCCGTAATCTGCAAAATGCTCATGAACAACGGAAATTATAAAGGCAAACAGATTTTAAAAGCAAATGTTGTCAAAGAGTTTACCGATTCTCCGCTTGCGAAAGAAGGAATTTATAGAGGTTTAGGTTTTGATAAAAGAAAACCAGACGAGTTTTTTACAAAAGACGATTTTGGACATACGGGTTTTACAGGAACTTTTTTCTTTATGAATAGAAATACCAATAGATTTTTAATTATTCTTACGAATCGAGTTAATCCAACAAGAACAAACCGATTAATGTACAAAGACGATTTTAGTGCTAAAATCTGGAGGCAAATTAATAATTAAAATTTAGCCCCAGATTAAAAAAATTAAAAAGATTTCTTGTTTCACGCAGATTTTACAGATTTAAACAGATCAAGACAGATTATAAGATTTAAACAAATCTGCTAGAATCTGCAAAATCTGCGTGAAAAACTAAGCACAGCCAAATAAAAAAATCCTTTTTAATTCTTTTATCCCGATAGCTATCGGGAGTGGCAAAAAAACATAAACATTATGAAAAATATAATAATCTGCATACTAATTTCAGCAGTTTCTTTTGCGCAGCAAATAAAAACCGGCGCTGAGAATTCTGAAAAATACTTGCCTTTATTGAAAGGCAAAACCGTAGGAATCGTTACCAATCAAACGGGAATTATCACTAAAGAAAAACACTTAGTCGATTTTTTAGTAGAACAAAAAGTAAAAATCAAAACCATTTTTGCACCAGAACACGGTTTTAGAGGAACGGCGGATGCGGGCGAACATGTATCTGACGAAATCGATTCTAAAACAGGGTTATCCATTACTTCATTATACGGAAAAAACAATAAACCAACACCAGAGCAATTAAAAGGAATCGATATTATGATTTTTGATTTGCAGGATGTTGGAACGCGATTATACACGTATGTTTCTACAATGCACCGCATTATGGAAGCTTGCGCTGAGAACAATGTTCCACTGATTGTACTGGATCGTCCCAATCCGAATATCGCGATTGTTGACGGTCCGGTTTTGGACATTGCTTTTAAAAGCGGTATCGGAATGCACCCAACGCCTTTATTGCACGGAATGACTTTGGGCGAAGAAGCAAAAATGATCAACGGACAGAAATGGCTGAAAGATGGAATTCAATGTAAATTGACCGTAATTCCGTGTTTAAATTATACTAGAAAAAGCACCTATAGTCTTCCCGTTAGGCCTTCGCCAAATTTACCAAACGATCAATCGATTAATTTATATGTGAGTTTATGTCTTTTTGAAGGAACCAATGTGAGCATGGGACGCGGAACCGAAAAGCAATTTCAGATTTATGGTTCACCTTATCTTCCTAAAAGTGATTTTGCTTTTACTCCAAAACCTAATTTTGGCGATAAAGATCCTTTGTATAAAGGCGTGGAATGTAACGGAGAAGATTTATCTGCAATTCCAAAAATAAACAGATTAGAAATAAAATGGTTAATTAAAGCCTATCAGACCACTTCTGATAAATCGAAGTTTTTTGATAAAAGAAAATTTGCCATTCGTGCTGGCAACGAAAAACTGCAACAGCAAATTGAAGCCGGAATTTCGGAAGAAGAAATTAGAAACAGCTGGAAAGAAGGTGTGGCAACATTTAAAAAAATGCGTGCTAAATATTTGATTTATAAGTAATATCTCTCAGATTTGCTTAGATTGTAGCAAAATAGATCATTTATTCATCCGGACTAGTTATAATTATAAAACTGGTATGCTTTATTGGTACGGTAAGAAACTACTTTTGCAAAAAAAATAGTAAACCAAAATGAAAAAGATCTATTTTGCTGTCTTTACAGTAATTTGTACCAATTTTTACGCACAGACAAAGAACGATTCCATCAACCAAATGGATGAAGTTATTATTAATGAAGGCCGTTTTAATACACCAATTTCTAAACAAAACAGAAATGTATATGTTATCTCGAGCGAAACCATTAAAAAACTGCCAGGAAGAACGTTGCAAGAAGTATTGCAATATGCAAACGGTGTAGACATCAGACAAAGAGGACCATTTGGAACTCAAGCCGACATTAGTGTTGACGGTGGAAGTTTTGAGCAAACCGTTGTTTTGCTAAACGGAGCAAAAGTAATCGACTCGCAAACTGCCCATAATATGTTGAATCTGCCTCTTCCGGTTGAAGCAATTGAAAGAATAGAAGTAGTTCGTGGTCCAGCTGCGAGAATTTACGGAATTAACAGTTTAACAGGAGCAATTAATATTATTACCAAAAAACCAACCGATTCTGGTTTTATGGTAAGCACTTATGCAAGTTCTAATTTCGAAAAAGATACGCAAGATACAGGCGATACTTTTTACGGAACAGGAATTCAGGCTGGAGCTGTTTTAGGCAAAGAAAAACAGCAGCATTTACTTTTTGCTTCGCATGATAAAAGCAACGGATACCGCTATAATACAGCATTCGAAAACAACAAAATTTTCTATCAAGGAAATGTTCAGATCAATGATAAAAACGAAATTTTAGGTTCTGCAGGTTATATCAATAACGGATTTGGTGCAAACGGATTTTACGCTGCGCCTGGAGATAAAAACTCAACCGAAATTGTTCAGACTACATTTGCCAACATTCAGTCCAATCATCAAATTACGGACAGTTGGAAAATTATGCCGAGAGTGACATATAGATACAATTATGATGATTACCGTTATTTAGGAAACTCAAATTTGGCTGTTGGAAGAAGTCAGCATTATACCAATTCTATTGCGGGAGAATTGAACTCTACGGTTAAATTATCTAAAGGAGAAATTGGTTTTGGAGCGGAGTTTAGAAACGAAAACATTCACTCTTCAAACATTGGAGATCACGATCGTGAAAATGTTGGATTGTATGCAGAATACAGAACGAGTTTTACTGAAAAACTAGATGTAAATATCGGAACATATTTAAACTATAATTCAGATTACAAATGGCAGATTTATCCAGGAATTGATGCTAGTTATGCCATTACAGATGCATTTAAAATTATTGGAAATGTAGGAACAAGCCAAAGAATCCCATCGTTTACAGATTTGTATTTGAAGCAGACAGGAAATATCGGAAATCCAGAATTAGATTCAGAAAACGCGTTTCAGAGCGAAATCGGATTTAAATACAACAAAAGAGCTTTGAGCTTTAATGCGAATTATTTCTACAGAAAAATAGACAACTATATCGACTGGATGCGTAATCTTACAACGCAGCCGTGGCAAAGTCAAAACACAGGAGATTTGAACACCAACGGTATCAATTTGCGTGGAACTTATAGATTCGATTTCTCTAAAGATTCTAGATTGAACATCCTTCTAGGATACACCTATTTAGATTCTGAATTTAAAACAGCGCGTACAGAAACGTATTCGAAATATTCCATTTCTTCATTAAAGCATCAAATTACCAACACGATAGATTATCAGTTTAAAAATCTGTCTGTAATGTTTGCAACTCGTTTTAACGAAAGAATTACAGGACCTTCTTACTGGGTAAATGATTTTAGAGTTAGCCAGTCAATCAATAAATTCACCATTTTCTTAGATGGACAAAATATTTTCAATGCAACGTATTATGAAGTAGGAGCGGTGCCGCTGCCTTCTAGATGGTTTACATTGGGAGTGAAATTAGTTACTTTTTAATTGCAATTTTGAAATAGAAAAAAAAGGGAAGATATCGAAATTATCTTCCCTTTTTTGTGAAAAGACATCTTAAATTGCATTAGAAAGTTTTATCGGACCAAATGGTAACGATTTGAAAAATAGTAATCATTACGGGGAAAATTTTATTAAATAGCATTTCTTTAAAAGCCACTACTTTTTCTTCATTTGTTAATTCACTATTTTTTAAAACATTGGCAGATCTCGACAAGTATTTCATTATAAAAATGCTACAAGAAAAAATGATTAAAAAGTAAAACAGTTGGTTTGGTAGAACTTCAAAATAGAAATTAGAAGCAACAAGTATCAATCCAAATGGAATCAAACCTAAATAGTTTTTGCTAATATTTTTATTGTTTAGTTTTAGGTAAAGCACAAAATTTAAAAGTAAGAAGAATAATGAATAACCAATTTTTAGAATCATTTTTAGAAAAGAAATATAAGTTTTGATTTGTTTTTGAAAGCAATATTAGTCTTTTTAAAAATATAATAAAAAAAGCCTGTGAATATTACGTTTACAGGTTATTCTTTTTTAACCAAAGATTGACATCATCAAACATCTGTTTATTTACGGTATGGCCTTCTTCGTAAGAATGAAAATTTGGATTTAAGTTTTTTGTTTTTAGAAAATCAGAAGCATCTAAGGCATATTGATAATTTAAAACGGCATCTTGTTTTCCGTGCGAAATGAAGATTTTAAGATTTTCAAGACGTTTTTCATCTGCCATAAACGGTTGTATTTCTGGTAAAAGTCTTCCGCTCATTACAGCAATTCCCTTTACTTTTTCTGGAGCAGTAAGCGCAACACTGTAACTCATAATTCCGCCTTGGCTAAATCCCATTAAATAAACTTCATCTGGATTAAAGTTGATTTCAGATTTTAAATCAGTAACAAAATCAATCAGCATTACTCTTGATTTTTCTGCTTGTTCAGCATTTATTTGAGGTTTTCCAGTAGAAAAATCTACCTGAAACCAAGCAAAACTATTTGGGCCGAAAGTTAGCGGGCCGCGCGCAGAAACTACGACAAAGTTATCTGGCAATTCGGGAGCAAACGAAAAGAGATTTTGTTCGTTTCCGCCAACGCCATGAAGCAAAATCACCAAAGGCGGATTTGCCGTTTTTATTTTTGGTTCTCTAATTAAATAATGCAGTTTAGTTTTTTCTTTGGTTGAATTCATAATCGTAAAACTGAAAATTGATAAGGTAATAAGGACAGCAAATGCTATCCAAAAAGGCTTTTTTATACTCATGCTTTGTCTATTTTTACAGACATCATATTGAGTGATCCGGCAACAAGTTCGTCATTAAAAACAGTCGCTTTTTCGTCTTTTTCTTGAAGCGATAAAATGTACAATAATGGAAGATAATGTTCTGGTGTTGGAACCGCCAATTCAAATTCTCGTCCTTGTTTATCAAACTGAATAAGCGATTTATGGTCATTGTCCAAAATCATGCTTTTCATTTTTTCATTTGCAATATGCGCCCATTCGAAGGCATAACCAGGAACCATCATTTTGTCCCATGCCGCTAGACGCAAGTTGTGAACCGTATTTCCGCTTCCAACAATAAGAACACCTTTTCGGCGCAAGGCAGCCAATTCTTTCCCCAATTCATAATGATATGAGGCAGGTTGCGTATAATCAATACTCATTTCGATAACTGGAATATCGGCGTTTGGATAAAGAAATTTTACCACCGTCCAGCATCCGTGATCCAATCCCCAGCTATTGTCTAAACCAACCGAAGTTGAAGTAATCAGTTTTTGTGTTTCCAAAGCCAATTCGGGACTTCCAGGCGCAGGATATTGCACATCGAAAAGTGCCTGCGGAAAACCTCCAAAATCATGAATAGTGGGTGGTTTTTGCATTGCTGTTACAAAAGTTCCTTTGGTTTCCCAATGCGCCGAAATACAAAGTATGGCTCTTGGCTTTGGCAATGTTTTGGCTACTTGCTGAAAACCTTGCGTGAAATTATTATCTGCCAATGCATTCATGGGATTTCCGTGTCCAAGAAAAAGTACTGGCATTCGTTCTGTTGGGCCAAAAGTATCTACGGCCGTTTTGAGTGAGCTCAGTTTCATTGCTGCAGCTCCGATAGGTAAAATTGCCATGGTTTTTAGAAAATCTTTACGATTCATTTTTTATAATTAATTGCTTAAAAAGTATCTTTTATTTGTGATACAAAATTGCATTTAATTATAACCAAAGAGGTAACGATTTTCGGAAGAAAGGTTGTGTTTTTAAGAAAGAAGCTTCTTCATTTCTTCTCTAAATTCGGTTGGAGTCATTCCTGCTTTTCGTTTGAAAGCGTGCGTAAAATAGGTTTTTTCATTAAAACCGAGTTCATAACCTATTTCGGCAATGTTTTTATCGGTGGTCATTAATAAGTTTTTGGCTTCAGTCAATTTTCGGGTTTCAATAATTTCCGAAACGCTTTGCTGTAGAATATTCTGGCAGATAATATTTAAATTGCGCGAAGTCATAAAGAGTTTTTCTGCATAGAAATTAACGTCTTTAGATTCTTTATAATGCTCTTCTAACAATCTCAGAAAGTTTTTAAACGTAGAACTTTGAATTTTTTTCGATTCATCATTATTCAAATTCAATTTGCGTCTTTCCGATTCAATAATCGTAAAAAGCGCGCTTAATAATTGTTTGATAACGGCAAGATCAGGAGCTTCTTGTTGGTATTCATCAAAAATAATTTTGCAGATCGTATCTAGTTTTTCAAAACACTGATTGCTCTGCAAACTAATATTTGCTTTGTCATGAAAGGAAGCATAAAGGCTAAAAGTAGTTTCGGCAATAAATTCACTTTTAAATCGTAAAACCCACATATCACAATTACCATCTTTTACAAGAGGTTTTGCGCGATGAATTTTTCCTTGAGTGACAAAACTGATAAAAGGCGCTTCGATTAATTTGGATTGAAAATCTATAAAATGTTCCAGCTGACCTTTATTTCCAATAATAAGTTCTTCAAAATCATGTGCATGAGGTTCGTTTACCGATTGCATAATTTTTTCAGATTCGGCAGTTGTAATTTTAAACATTTTGAAAATCTCAGTCATAGATCAATTTTATAGAATTTTAAAGGTAATTATTATTCTTAGAACATTCTGCTGAAGATAAAAAACAAAGAGGGAAAAAATAATTAAAGCCTTGAAATAGAATCATATAAATTTTATACAAAATCATGTAACAAATTTTCGAGCTATTTTTTTCAATTTTACGAGTCTATGAAAACAAAGTAATAATCATACTTTCAGTTTTTGATGGTATAAAAAGAATTAGAAATGGATACACGAGATGAAAAAAACGATTTATTCCAAGATGGAATTGATCGTACGCAAGAAACCAATTGGGATCCTATTTTAGGATATCAGATGTATTTTCCGAATGATGAAAATAAGCACGAACACCTAAACGAAACAGATTATCCTCTGCACCAGCAAAACACGGGAGATTGGGGAGATGATGCCGATTACGAAGAACTTAGGCATAAAAATAATTTAAATAGAGACATTGCTGAAAATGAAGCAACAAAAACAGACTAAAAATAGAAATAAAGAGCGGAAATTTTCTGCTCTTTTTTTTACTTATCGCAAATTATAAGAAATTAAAAAGTTTGTTATATAATAAGTTAATGAAATTATGTAAGGTGAGCAAGGGCGAAATTCAGTATTTTTACAGTATTAAAGAAGGAAATATTTATTTAAAAATATAGGATTATGAAAAGGCAAATAAAAATGAAACTTGCTTTCTTAATTCTTCTTACGGGACTAGCATTTTCTTGTAAAAAAGAACGAAAGCACTACAATAGACTCATCCGAAAATGATTCTATTCAAAACACTATTGATACCGTTGGACCAGAAGTGGATACGATTAATATGGATACAACTGTAACAGTTAAAGCCGATACAATTACGAAATAATTATTCGGCAAAAAAATAGTAGAAAGCTGAATCTTAATGATTCAGCTTTTTTGATTTTAGAATCAGATAAAAGAATTGAACGAATGTTAAAAATAAAAACGTTTTTCTCTATATTTGAGAAACAGTTTAACCGTTTCAATGCCTTTTTTTTATTAAACAACTTTAGAAATTACCTTTATTTAGTACGATAATGGAGCTAATAAATAATTTAGACCTTTTTCAAACCGTCTTTAATTCTGCGCCAAATGGAATAGCAGTTTTAAAGTCTTTGTACGATAATAAAGGCAAAATAGAAGATTTTTCAATATTATTGTTTAATACTTATATCATCAACTGGATTGATGATAAAGAATACAAAGAAAAACCATTCAGTAAAGTTTTCTCTAAAATAAATAAAACCAATATTTTAGAACAGTTTATTGAAACTGCAGAAACTGGAGTTACAGCCAATTTTGAACAATGGTATCGAGAAGAAGCCAACAAACAATGTTTCAGATTTACTGCTGTAAAACAAGACGATGTTTTGGTGGTAACCATGGAAGATATCACAGAAAAGAAACATGCCGAAACAGCGCTTCATAATGCATTGCTTGATGCAGAAAAACAAAAAAGGCTATACAATTCTATCTTAAACGGAACTCCTGATCTGGCTTATGTCTTTAGTCTCGATTATAAATTTACTTACGCAAACAAAGCTTTATTGACGATGTGGGGCAAGTCTGAAGAAGACGCAATCGGACGCGGATTAATTGAAAATGGTTATGAGGACTGGCATGCCGAAATGCATGAAGAAGAAATAGATACTGTAGTGGCTACGAAAAAACCACTTCGAGGAACAGTTTCTTTTCCGCATGCAGAACTGGGAAGAAGAATTTACGATTATATTTTTGTTCCAGTCTTTAATGAAAATGGAGAAGTAGAGTTTGTTGCTGGAACAACACGTGATATTACAGAAAGCAAGCAAGCACAGGAAAAATTGCAGCAAAGTGAGAATCGTTTTCGCAAAATGATTCATCAAACGCCAGCTCCGACTTTAGTGCTTAAAGGCGATGATCTTATTATTGAGCAGATCAATAAGCATATGCTGCAAATGATTGGACGAGGAGAAGAAATTATTGGCATGCGACTGATTGATGTTTTGCCAGAACTCGAAGGGCAATATGTTTGGGAGCAAGTTTTAAAGGTGTATAATGAAGGAATTCCCTTTGATCAAAGTGAAGTTTTGGTGCCTCACAATCGTACAGGTGAATTAAAAAACTATTATTATAATTTGGCTTATCGCCCATTAATTGAAGATGGAGAGATAACAGGAATGATACAAGTGGCGGTTGAGGTTACTCAACAAGTTGTAGCACGCCAAAAAATGGAGGAGAGTGAAAGCCGTTTTCGAGCTTTAATCAACGCATCATCTGATTTGGTTTATAGAATGGATGCCGATTGGATGATTATGCAAGATTTAGAAGGAGATGGAAGTTCGACTAATCAAAGAGAACGTGGTGTCAATTGGTTGGATAAATTTATTCATTCGAGCGATTTGCAGATGGCTGTACATCTTATTTCTAAATCTATAGTAGAAAAATCCATTTTTGAAATGGAGCATAGGGTTATAAATAAAGACGATTCTGTTAGCTGGGTTTTCTCTAGAGTAGTACCGATATTAGACGATCAAGAAAAAATTATTGAATGGTTTGGTGCATCGAGTGATATTACTTCGCAGAAAGAACTTCAAAATGTTATTGCAGAAAGTGGAGAACGATTTAGACAGCTTGCAGATTTGGTTCCTCAAATTATTTGGACAGCCAATTCAGAAGGTTTTGTTGATTATTACAATAGCCGCTGGTACGAATATACGGGTTACATAGAAGATGAATTTGGAGATCCAAGCTGGATTTCAAAATTACATGCAGATGATGTTTATTTAGTGTCAAAAATGTGGTACGAAAGTGTCCATGCCGGAGTTCCTTATCAGACGGAATTTCGTTTAAAAAATGCCAATACAGGAGAATACCGATGGTTTTTAAGTAAAGCGCTTCCTATTAGAGATAAAGAAGGCATCATTACCAATTGGTTTGGCACCTGTACAGATATTCACGAACAAAAGTCGATTACTGAAAAACTTGAGATTTTGGTAACAGATCGCACTAAAGAACTGCAAAGATCTAACGACGATTTACAGCAGTTTGCGCATGTTGCTTCGCATGATTTAAAAGAACCGGTTCGAAAGATTAAAACTTTTTTAAGCCGTCTAGAAGATCATATGGCAGGACAGTTTGACGAATCTTCATCAAAATATATTGAACGAATTCATGTCGCGGCAGATCGTATGTTTAATATGATTGATGGTGTTTTAGCGTATTCGAAAATGAATGCCGATTCGCAAAAAACTACAGTAGTCGATTTAAATGAAGTTATTAAAAATATAGAAACTGATCTTGAAATTGCGCTTCAAAATACAAATGGGACCATTTATTTTGAAGAACTTCCTATTATAGAAGGTGCTTCAGTATTGTTGTATCAGCTGTTTTATAATCTTATTAATAATTCTATTAAATTTGCTAAAGAAGATACTCCGCCAGAAATAAGTATTACAGCAACAGAACAAATTGAAGAAGGGAACAGAATTGCGATAATTACAGTAGAAGATAACGGAATTGGTTTTGATCTTGATCAAACAGGACGAATTTTTGAAACCTTTACACGCTTAAATTCTAAGGATCGTTATGAAGGAACGGGGTTAGGGTTATCGCTTTGCAAAAAAATAGCCGAACGTCACGGCGGAAGTATTACAGCCACAGGAATTGCTAATAAAGGAGCCATTTTTATTATAACATTGCCATTTGAGCAAAAAGTAAAAGACATTTAAGTATGCAAGAAAAGATGATTTTATTGGCAGATGACGATCAGGATGATGCAGAAATGTTTTGCGAAGCATTGGCAGAAATAGATGAAAGTATTGTTTGTCATTGTTCAGAAAATGGTAGCGGTGTGCTAAATACGCTGAAAAATCAGGAGAAGATTCCAGAAATTGTTTTTCTAGATTTAAATATGCCAGTTATGAACGGCTGGGAATGTCTGAAGCAATTAAAATCAGAAGAACGATATAGAGATATTCCTGTAATTATGATTTCTACTTCTTCATACATAAATGATATGGATACGGCTGCCAATCTTGGAGCGCTCTGCTATTTTGTGAAACCAAATAATTTTGACGACTTAAAACAGGTCTTGAGATTAATTACTTCAAACCTTGAAAATGGAGTAAAAGAAACTTTTTCAAATCTTGAAAAGAATAAATATTTGCATGTTTTTCTTGCAGAATAAAACGATGTTTTCTTTTCTTGAAAAGCAAAACGTATGAATTTCTTTTATAAAAAAAGGGCTTGCTAAAAAGTGTTTTTTATTTTAAGATGTTGATTTTTAAAATCTTGAATTGTATTGAAAGGTTATTTTAATAAAAAAAAATAAAAAAAATGATTTTAAACTTGACTAATTCGGTAGAATTAATATATATTTGTATCACAGAAAATTTATATAATGATACTTATCCAGAAAGACTGAGGGAATAGGCCCATTGAAGTCTTAGCAACCTGTTGCCGAATAAGGTGCTAAATCCTTCCGCTGTGTGCGGGCAGATAAGAAAGATTTCTCCGTAAATCTGTTTAAGATCATCCAATTAAAATCTTTATTATGAAAGCAGAATCCATTTTGTACACCAGTTATGAACTCTTGAATTCCATTTTTGAAGAAAACAGTTTTGCTTTTTTCTGAAGGCTAAAAGACTAGTTTCTCTCCAATTTCTTTTATAAACAACAATATCGCTAATGACTTTTTCATTGGCCTAAAATTCTTTTGTCTAATCTTAAAACTAAAAATAAAATGAAAAAAATACTATTCGGTTTTGCTTTGCTTTTTGGAGCTTTTCAAACTCAAGCGCAGGAAAATAATTTACAATTAAAAGGGACTGTTGTCGATACCGTAGCACAATATGTTTACCTGCAAAAGTTTCACAATAAAATGTTTACTACAATTGATTCGGTAAAAGTAAAAGATGGAAATTTTAGTTTTAAAACAAAAGTAAAAACACCAGAATTATACGGATTAAGTGTCAATACAGAAAGTTCGCCTTTGTATGTTTTTCTTGAAAAAGACCCGATTACAGTAAAACTGAGTCCGAAGAAATATTATACTGCTTCTGTAGTTGAAGGTTCGGCTTCTCAAGATTTGTTCGAAATCTATAAAAAGAGCAAAGATGTAGAAATCAGTAAATTCATAACCGAACATCCAAAATCTATTGTTTCGGCTTATGTATTGTACAGAAACTGGTCTTATAGATTAACGCCAGAGCAGATTACACAAAATATTGCTTTGCTGGATAAAAGTCTTCAAAATACCACTTACGTGAAAGAATTAAAAGAACTGGCTATTGTTTTAGACGGATTAGCAGTTGGTAAAAAAGCCCCTGATTTTACAGCCAATGATCCTGACGGAAAGCCAGTTCGACTTTATGACAATTTAAAGGGAGGTTATACTCTAGTTGATTTTTGGGCTTCATGGTGCGGGCCATGCCGAAGAGAGAATCCGAATATTGTAGCCGCTTACAAAGAATTTCATGATAAAGGATTCAACATTGTAGGGATTTCTCTAGATAAAAAGAAAGAAAACTGGATTAAAGGAATCCAAGATGATAATTTAACCTGGACACATGTTTCAGATTTACTTTTCTGGAACAGTGCTGTTGCTAAATTATACGGTGTAAGAGCTATTCCAGGAAATTATTTAGTGGATTCTAAAGGAATAATCGTCGCTAAAAATCTGCATGGAGAAGAATTACAAGCTACACTAAAAACGCTTTTAGAAAATAAAATTTAATAAAGAAATACGCAATCTTGTCGTTCCTCGAAATGACAAAAATTGAGAAGGAATACATATTAGTTAATTTAAAATGATAAGGAAATGAATGCGATTGAGCCAACAACAAAACCAACAGAGCCTGAATGTTACTTTTCTAAATTTAGAGAAAATACAGTAGGAATTGACCATACTTTCGAATCGGTTTACGGAGAACAAAATCTGGTTTATGCAGATTGGGTTGCCAGCGGAAGATTATACCATCCGATCGAAGATATAATGCTCAATAAAATTGGTCCAATGATTGCCAATACGCATTCACTTTCAAGTCAGACAGGAAAAACGTCTACTTATGCTTATCAGCATGCGAGAGATATTATTAAAAAATTGGTTAATGCCAATGATTCGGATGTTTTGGTAACAACTGGAAGCGGTATGACGGCAGCTTTATCAAAACTGCAGCGTATTATGGCGCTTCGAACAAAATCGGAAGAAGACAGACCTGTGGTTTTTATTACGCACATGGAACATCATTCTAATCAGGTTTCGTGGTATGAGACCAATGCAGAGGTAATTATTCTTCCGCCTGATGAGAACAATTTAGTCGACCCAAATGTTCTTGCTGAAACGATTAAAAAATATGCAAACAGAAGCTTAAAAATAGGTTCGTTTACGGCTTGTTCGAACGTTACAGGAATTATTACGCCTTATCACGAATTAGCCAAAATCATGCACCAAAACGGCGGACTTTGTTTTGTAGATTTTGCAGCTTCGGCGCCGTATGTCAAAATCGATATGCATCCAAAAGATCCAGAAGAACAATTGGACGCTATTTTCTTTTCTCCGCATAAATTTTTAGGAGGACCTGGAACTTGTGGTATTTTGGTTTTCAATGAAAAATTATACCAATCTGATTTTCCGGATAATCCGGGCGGAGGAAATGTAAAATGGACCAATCCGCTAGGAAAATATTGTTACAGCGATGTAATAGAAGTGAGAGAAGATGGTGGTACGCCTGGATTTCTTCAAGTTATTAGAACAGCATTGGCTTTAGAATTAAAAGAGCAAATGGGCGTGGAGAAAATCAAAGAAAGAGAAAAAGAACTGCTTGATCTTTGTTTTTCAAGACTTCAAAAAATAGAAGGTTTATCGATTTTAGGAGATCTAACTACAGAACGAATTGGCTGTGTTTCTTTTGTTATTGAAGATATTCATTATAATTTGATCGTAAGGCTTTTAAATGACCGTTTCGGAATTCAGGTTCGCGGAGGCTGGTCGTGTGCGAGTACTTATGCGCATTATCTGTTTAATATCAACGAAAAGAAATCGGCTGAAATTACCAATGAATTATTGCAGCGAAATCAAACCAATAAACCAGGTTGGGTGCGTTTGTCACTGCATCCGATTATGAGCAATGAAGAGCTTTTTTATACCTGCGATGCAATTGAAAAAGTAGCTCTGAATTATAAAAAATGGAAAAAAGATTATGAATATAATCCGGTTTCAAATGAATTTGAAAATCCGGAAATTAAAGATACCATCGCAAGAGAAGTAAACGAATGGTTTAAGTTAGTTTAAGTATAGTTAGTTAAGTTCTAAACCTGACAGGTTTTTAAAACCTGTCAGGTTTCCAATGAGATAATATTCCGTAGGAATATCTCGTCGGTAGAAAAAAAATGGTTGTGTTTTACGTTGTGTCCTGTAGGGACACCTGTATAATTGAATTATGTATCTGCGCTCTTAATCAGACGTTCCTACGGAACGTGCAAATGTGCGTTGAAATCTGATTCTACCAACCAGACATTCCTAACGGAATGTTTTTTAGAATTATTTATGCGACTCGATAATCTTCTCTCTATGCGCCAATCCCCAATTGACTAAGGTTTCTGTAACAGGAAGCACGGATTTTCCATATTCGGTAATGGCGTAAACGACAGTTGCAGGTTTGGTATTTTGTTCGGCTCTGGTAATAAGTAAATTGGTTTCCAGTTCTTTGAGTTCTTTGCTGAGCATTTTAGCCGAAATACCATCAATTTCACGTTGCATTTTTTTAAAATGAATCACCTGATGCGTTCTATTGGTTAAAAACCTTAGAATCATCAATTTCCATTTACCGCCCAAAACATCAAGACTGTCACGCATTGCCATAAGTTCTTCAGAACAATTGGCCTCGCGAAGTACTCCGTTATCGTTAATTTTTGCCATACTAGTTTCTCTTTGGTAACCGGTTACCTTGGGTTAACCCATAACAAAAATAAGGCATTACGGCGATACTTTTGTAAACTAAAATGATAAAAATGAAAGCAATTGTATTACAGGAAAACCGTGAATTTAAACTGGAAACAGTGGTAATTCCACAACCAGAATCGCATCAGATTCAGGTAAAAATTATGGCTTCAGGATTTAATCCGATTGATTATCAAATGACCGAAAACGGTTCTGAAAGGAAGCTGATACATTCGCCAATTTTAGGAAGAGAATTTTCTGGAATTATAACAGCAATTGGTGATGAGGTAACGGAGCTTAAAATTGGAGACGCTGTTTTCTGCGGCTCTGGAAGTATGGGATCAAACGGTACTTATGCCGAATATATTTGTGTCCCAGCAGGAATTGCAGTAAAGAAACCACAGAATATTTCTTTTGAAGAAGCGGCAGGAATTCCATCAGCTGGACTCACGGCTTTGCAATCTTTTAAGCGAATGAACGCTTCTTTAACCGATTCGATATTAATTACGGGCGGTGCTGGTGGAGTAGGGAATGTTTTTATGAAACTGCTTATTGCTAAAGGTTTTACCAATTTTGTGGTTACAGCTGGAAACGAAGAAAGTATCGCTTCTTTGATAAATCTTGGCGTTAAACAAGAACAAATCATTAATTATCGAAAAGAAGAAATTTACGAAGCCGCTTTTTCTTTAAACGGAAATAAAAAATTTGATATCGCCGTTGATTTAGTTGGAAATCATGTTGCAGAAATTGCTGCAAAACTTTTAAAAATAAACGGAAAGTATATTGATGTCACAAATTTTTCTACCCCAGAATCGCGTGGAATTCTCTTTTCGAGAGGTGCTACAATTCATAATATTTCAAATTATGCGTATGGAGTTGAAAAACAATACGATTACTATAAAAACGGATTAACAGAGTTGAGTGATTTATTAGAAAATGAAATAATTACACCGCCAAATATTAATGTAATTGGAGGGTTGAGCCAAGAAACAGTAGATAAAGCACTTACTATTTTGAGAGAAAACAAAACCAGTGGCAGAAAATTAATAATGCAGATTAATCAAGAATGAGAACAATACCAAGAAGAATCGTAACAGGTTTACGAGACGGAAAATCGATTATAGAACAAGATGAAATCGTTTCGAATGTGTCGGAACATTTTCCAGGATTAATCATTTCAGATATCTGGTCGACAGATACGACGCCAGCAAGATTTGAGGAGAAAATTATTGAAAATACCGCTTTTCCAAATACGCCTAAAAACGGAAGTTATTTTCGTTATGTCCAGATTCCGCCCGACAAAGATTTAGGAATTGTTGCTCTCGAAGGAGAGCCACATCCGTTAATGCATCAGACTGATACTTTAGATTACATTATCATTATTTCGGGTGAAATTTATTTGATTGTAGACGAAGAAGAGACTTTACTGCAAGCTGGAGATATTGTAATTCAGCGCGGAACCAATCACGCTTGGAGCAATCGATCGGATTCGCCTTGTATTCAATTGGCGATCTTATTGGATGCCACAAAAGCAAAATAATGTAAATTACACGCCGATAACTACATTTTGATTTATTTGTAAAATTGCAATGATCTCATTTGATTGTTGCAATTTTTTTTTGGTTTAAAATAGGCATAGAAACCTTTGAAGTTGTTCCATTTTATAAAATGAAACAATTTTGAGTGTTTATACTATAAAGTATTGAATAAGAATTGTTTAAATTTATACGAAAATCATAATGTTGGAATAGCAGAATCCAAATTAACCATCGTAATTTTTCCGCCTAGCTAAAATTTAATTCTCTCGAAAGTTCTGCTAATGTTGATTGCAAATTTCCCAAAAGTGCAAAATTAAATCAATATCATCTCATGAGCTATTGGCGGTTTAAAGTTTTTCGTTTAAAGCATTTAGCTCTTTTTTTATTGAGCTGCAGCCTCAATGTAAGTTTTGCGCAGCAGGATACGATCAGTCTGGCGTCTGCTAAAAAAATAAGATTGGATGAAGCCATTTTATTGGGCATTAAAAACAACCGGCAATTAAAATTGGCCAATGCAGATTTGGCTATTGCAAATGAAAATGTCAGTCAGGCCAAAATTGCCAAAGCGCCAAGAATAAGTTTAAACGGTGGATACAATTATATTGGTGATCCTAAAATCTATGAAGGATTTTATGCCAGAAATGTTACCGTAGATTATTACGATCATCAAGGTTTTGCCAATATTGTTTCTTCACTCCCAATTTACGCTGGAAATGCCATAAACACTAGAATTAATCAGCAGGAATTAATCAGTGAAATGCAGGAATCTGCTGTAAAAATGACAGAAGCCGATGTCAAGAATGCGATTACAGAACAATATTTTACACTTGAGAAATTATATCGTCAGATTGAGGTTACCAAACAGAATATTATTAATACCGATATTCGAATAAATCAGCTAAAATCACGTGTAAAAAATGGTCAGAACCTTACGAGTGATCTCTTGAGAACCGAGTTGCAGCAATCTAATTTTAAGGTTTCGGTTTTTAGAAGCACCAATACGATTGAGCTGATTAGCAATTATCTGGATATTTTAATCGGTTTTCCAACCAATACGATTCTGAAGCCAGAAGTAACGGAAAGCATGATTCCGACAGAAAATATGAACCTGCAGCAAAGTTTGGAAGAAGCTTTTCTGAACAGGGAAGAGATGAAACGGGCAGATATAAGAATCAAGTTGTCTGAATCGTCACTAAGTCTCACCAAAAGCGGATTTAAGCCAAGCTTAAATGCAAATGTTATTCTGAATACCGAATATCCAGCGCAGTGGCCCAATTATGTAAACATTCTCAATTATTGGGCGGCGGGACTTTCTTTGAATTGGGATATTTCGAGTTTCTATAATCTGAAACATCGCATTAGCGGCGATAAACTGGAAATCGATAAAAGTAATATAGCCCTAGAAGTTACCAAAGACCAGATTACGACCGAAGTTAAAAATGCTTATGTGAGATATGCAGAAAGCAAAGAAAATATCAAAACCTACAAAAAAGATGTGGAGTTGTCGATGAGCAATTATAAAATTGTAAAAAGCCGTTACGACAACGATTTTGCTTTAATCAGCGAGATTGTTGATGCAGAATTACAGCTGAACAACTCTCGAATTTCACTTGTAAACGCCAATTTAGATTTAATCATTCAATATTACTCACTTCAATATGCAATGGGTAAACTTTAATACATCTTGTTATGAGCGAAACAGATACACAAAACGGAGCAGTTCAGAAAAATGAAAAAAGAAGAAACACAATTCTAACGGTATTGTCATTTGTTTTTTTGATTGCGGGCGGATTGTGGATTTTAAGTTTATTCTTTGATTTTAGTTCTTATGAAACCACCAATAATGCTCAGGTTGAAGCTTACATCAATAATGTTGTGGCAAGAGCGACTGGACATATAAAAGAAATACGATTTGAAGCCAATCAGAAGGTGCAGAAAGGAGATACATTGGTTGTTTTAGACGATTCCGAATATATCATTAAGGTCAAACAAGCAGAAGCGGATCTGGCTATAGCCGAAGGAAATCTGCATTCGCTACAGCAGAATATAACGACTTCTATTTCTAATCAGGCTTCGGGAAAAGAGAAATTGGCTGGGGATTTGGCGAGTTTAGACAAAGCGCAAAAAGATTATCAGCGTTTCAAAAATATGTACGCCGATTCGGCCGTAACGCTGAATCAGTACGATCAGGTTATTTCTAAATTAAAATCAGAAGAAGCTTATGTCAAGGCAGGAAAAAAAGGTTTGGATGCCAGCAGTTCTATTACCAAACAAAGTTCGATTAATCTTGAAGCAGCCACAGCCACAGTTGCCAGAAAGAAAGCAGATCTTGATGCGGCAAAACTTCAGTTATCATATACTATTATTACCGCTCCTACGAGTGGTTTTGTTGGCGAACGAAATTTGTCTATTGGAGAATTAATCAATGCCAATCAAACCATTGCGACAATTGTACTGAATGAAAAATTATGGATTTCGGCCAATTTTAAAGAAACTCAAATCGAAAAAATAAAACAGGGACAAGAAGTAACCATTACAATTGATGCCTTGGATGGAAAAGAGTTTAAAGGAAAAGTAGCTGGATTTTCTCCTGCTACGGGAGCTAAATTCTCAATGGTAGAACCTGATAATTCGACTGGAAATTTTGTCAAAATCACCCAACGAATCCCAGTTAAAATTGAATTTGAAACTCCCACAAAAGAGCTTCAGGAAGTTAGACCCGGAATGAATGTAACAGTTGATGTAAAAAAATAAGAGATGTTTGCAGGAAAAAAAGGAAGCGTTTTTACACTGACAGGATTGTATATCCTGACGATTCCTTTTTTTAACGGACTCAATGTTACGACTTATGATAATTCGCAGATATTAGGACATTTTGGATCTTCTACGACTGCTTTTAGTTATACGGTTTACGTTCCGATTTTTGTCATGCTGGCTTTTCTGCCTTTAGGTTTGAAATTAGGAAAACAAATCAAGGTTAGAACCATGATTTTATCGGTTTCATTTTTATCGTTAATCTTCAATACCGCTTCATTGTTTGCACCAACAATTGCTTGGTTTGTTGTATGTCGTTCTCTTTTGGCAATGGTTTCAGTCATTGGAATATTTGCTTCGATGGTGCCTATTTTATTAAAATACAATCCCGCTTTAAATATGGCTTTGCTGTACGGCATTTTTCAGTTTATACAAAAAGGAAGCCAGCATTTGTATCAATATTTAGGAGCGCATTTTGTAAGTTTTCATAATTGGACGTTTGGAATTTATTTCCTGAATGTCAATTTTTTGATTTGCATTCTTTTGGCTTGGTATTTTTACAAAGCCGATGTGGCACCCATGAAAACCAAATTCCAATTTGATTGGCGAGGTTGGATCATCCTGATTTTGTTTTTTGCAATTATTCTTTTTTTATGTGCCGAAGGGCAGACCCGAAATTGGTTTAGTGATCCAAAAATAACGCTGGCTTTTGCAGTTTTATTTATTGTGGCAGGAATCTATCTGCTTCACGTTCGTTTTACCACTGAACCTTTAATTAATCTAGACGTTTACAAGTTTAAAAACGTTATTCCAGGTGCGTTTTTAATGTTTTATATCGGAATAATAAACGGAACTGGAAGTGTCGTAACAGGCTATATGACCAATATTCTAGGCTTTGATTCTGTTTTGGGAGCAGTAACACATCTTTCACTTTTGATTGGGTTGTGCATTTCGATTCCGCTTTCGACTTATCTTTTATACAAACGCATTTATCTGGCTACGATTTGGGTAATTGGTTTTGCCTGCTACGGAATGTATCATATTATACTTTTTTTCAGATTCTATCCCGGAATCGATGCATCGGATTTTTATCTGCCCTTAATTTTTAAAGGATTTGGAATGGGGTTTCTTTTCCCTGTTTCGCTATTATACATTTCAGAAGGAATTCCTCCTTTTTTAAGCACATCGCGCATGATGACTGGAATCATCGCTCAGGCTGTTTTTGCCTCTTTACTTGGAGGCGCTGTTCTCGGGACTTTTATTTCGAATATGAATGTACAGCATAAAACAGGTTTAAGTCAGCAGTTGAGTCCGCTAAATAAACAAGCCGAACAACAGTTGGAAAACTCAAAAAGGCAATTTTTATTTATGGGATTATCAGATGCTGAAGCGCAGAAAAAAGCCGAGAAAAGTCTTTCGAATCAAACCTCTCAAACTTCTATGTTATTGGCATACAAAGATATTTATCTGGTAATGTCGGCAGTTTGTTTTCTGCCCATTTTTATTATTCTGCTTTTCAAACTTTGGCGAAGACCAATTGGAAGGGTAGAAGTAGAGCCGATACCGATTTGAGGGTGGAGAGGAAAGAAGCAAGCAAGAGTAAAGAATATAGAATATAGAATTTGTCCTTAGGCTTGATATTGGAATTTGGAATTTAGAATTTAGTTTTTGGAATTTGCCCTTAGGCTTAGGCTTCAGGATTGGAATTTGGAATTTAGTTTTTGGAATTTATCCTTAGGCTTCGGGATTGGAATTTGGAATTTGGAATTTAATATTTAGAATTTTGTATTATGATAGTTAAAAAAAGCCGTTTTTTATATCGCTTTTGGACACAAGAAAGCGGACTGAGTGGTATGCTGATACTTCTGTTTATGATGCATTTTATTGTCATTCCGTTTTTTGGCAGTTATTCGCGTTTTATGGCAGCGGTAAATATATTTTGGATGCTGTTTCTCTTTGCGGGAATTATAGCTTTATCCAAACATAAAAAACAGGCTTTTCTTATTTCCATAATTCCCTTTTTATTTATTATAACGCAATGGATTAATTATTTCGAACATAATATTTTCATCCTTTTTGCGGATCTCATTCTTTCAGTTGCGATTATGCTGCTTTTGATCACTTTGGTTTTAATGAAAGTTTTAGAACCCGGACCAGTAACTACTTATCGAATTGTGGGTTCAATTGTGGTATATATGATTCTAGTTCACTTTTGGTCTACACTTTATTTATTTCTATTTCAGCATATTGAAGGCGCTTTCCAAATAACCGAATCTAAATTTTCAAGTAATAGCGATCTGGCTAGTTTTATGTATTTCAGTTATGTCTGTATCACATCGACGGGTTTTGGCGAAATCGTACCTCTACATCCTTTGGCTCGTTCGCTAGTTCAGATTGAAGTGCTTACAGGTGTTCTGTATCCCGTAATCTTAATCGGAAGACTGGTTTCAGATGCCAATTTTGCTGTTAATAAGACGGGGAAGAATAAAGAGTAAAGAATATAGAATATAGAGTAAAGACACAAGAGTCAAGATTTATAGAGGAGAATTGATTTATCATTTACAATTCACAACTCACAATTTACCATTCACCATTAAAAACAATAACCATGAAAACAACCAATTCGAATAAAAAGAAAGAGCTTTTCGATACTATTTTGCAGTTATTTTTCATTTTTCTCCTTGTGGGATTTTGTCTTAAGTTGCTACTGCCTTTTTTTATGCCTATTCTTTGGGCGGTAATACTTTCGGTTGTGTTTTATCCGTTGTTTAATTCGCTGCAGCGAATATTAAAAGGACGCAAAGCACTGGCATCGGTTGTTATTACTATTTTGCTTATTGCCATAATGGTGGTGCCTCTAATCTATTTCTTGAAAGCGGCAGCTGGTAATTTTATAGAACTAAAAAACAGTTTTGAAGCAGGAACATTAAAAATTACTCCGCCAGGAGCTTCTATAAAAGAGTGGCCGATAATTGGTAAACCGCTCTACGAATTTTTACTTTCGTTATCAACAGATTTGGAACAGAGCGTTGTGAAGTATCAAGATCAGATACGAGAATTGTCGTCTAAAATCATGGCCAGTATTTTGAGTTCTGGTGCGGCATTTCTTCAGTTTATTTTATCGGTTATTATTGCGGGAGTTTTATTAGTATCCCCAGGTGGTAAAACTTTCTTTATGAAATTCCTTAGAAAAATTGCAGGAAGTGAAGCCGAAGAAATTATGACCATTTCGGTTTCAACTATTTACCAAGTGGTTAAAGGTATTTTGGGAGTTGCCGTTATTCAGACCATTATTCAGGCAATTGGATTGTTTTGGGCCGATATTCCATACGCTGGAATTTTGACGTTGATCTGTCTGATATTTTCTATTTTACAGATCGGACCCATTATAATTAATATTGGTGTTATTATTTACCTTTTTTCAACAGGAGATTCTGGTTATGCTATTTTTTGGACGGTGTTTTTCATTATCAGCGGATTATCAGATAATGTTCTAAAACCATTATTACTAGGAAAAGGCGCTCTTGTGCCTATGCTTGTTATTTTTCTAGGTGTAATTGGCGGATTTATCATGTCGGGCTTTATCGGATTGTTTGTTGGACCCATTGTGTTTTCAATAGGCTACAAACTCTTTGTTGCTTGGCTGGATGATAATTCAGAACCCATTGAAAAACCTGTAGAAGATGTTGAAATTAGTTAATTGTTAATTGTAAGATGTGATAGGTGCTATGCAAGTATTTTCTAATTTTCACTTTGTACCCTTTCACATCTAACATTTCACATCTCAAAACTTTTTACATTTGAATTAACAATTCACAATTTATAATTCACAATTAAATAAAGTATTTTTGCAGGATTATAATTTTATCAAATGAAACGTTCAGGCACGGCAGATCTTCCTTTACATTATGGACATGTTCCATTATGGCTTGCTGAGCGAATGTCTAAACTTGGTTTTGCGATTGTAGAAACCATTGCAATGGAATTTTCGACTGCCGAAGTGATAAGTAAATTGAGTAATCCGTTTTGGTTTCAGAGTTTTGGAGCCGTTATGGGAATGGACTGGCATTCCTCTGGAATTACAACTTCGGTGCTTGGAGCACTGAAAAAATCGGTGAATCCGCACTCCAAAGAACTCGGAATTTATATCTGCGGAGGCAAAGGAAAACACTCGATGGCAACGCCGCAAGAGCTTTTATTTGTTGGCGAAAAAACAGGTCTCGACGGAATTAATCTTGCCAACTGCAGCAGGCTTACCGCTAAAGTTGACAATACTGCCATTCAGGACGGATTTCAATTGTATCAGCATAATTTTATTGTAGATAATAAAGGACAATGGGCTGTAATTCAGCAGGGAATGAATCCTGATTCTAGAACTGCCAGAAGATACCATTGGCATTCGCAAGATTTAAAGTCTTTTATAAACGAACCGCACACTTTTATTTATGGCGAAAATCAAGGTGCAATTTTAAATCTTACGGCCAATGCGGCCACAAAATCTCGTGAAGGTATTTTAGAATTGGTAAAAGAATCACCCGTTAAAATTATAAAAGAAATGCAGCATCTTTCTATGCCCGCGCATCACGATGTGAGAATGGAAGATGTGAATATGAAAAGATTGGGCGCAATGCTTTGGGCTACTCACGAAAACAAGCCAGAAGATTTTGAAGAGCTACTGCTTTTAAAAGGAATGGGACCAAGAGCTTTGCAGTCTTTGGCTTTGGTAAGCGAAATAATCTACGGAACTCCAACACGATTTGATGATCCAGCCCGTTTTTCTTTTGCACATGGCGGAAAAGACGGACATCCGTTTCCTGTTCCCGTTAAAATCTACGATGAAACAATAGACACGTTGCAAAGAGCTATTAATCGTGCTAAAATCGGGAATAGCGATAAATTGAGCGCTATTCAGAAACTATCTGAAATTTCAAGAAAAGCAGAAGAAAGTTTTACGCCAAATTCCAATTTTGATGCTCTTGTTCAAAGAGAAAGAGAGGAGTCGCATAAATATGGCGGAAGAACCATTTTTGGAGATGCGAAACCTCCAAAAAAGAAGCCTATAAACCCAAGCAATCAGCTGGAATTATTTTAAAGAATCATAATTATCTATCTGCCTTTAGTTATATAAAAATCTAATAATGTCACAAAACGAAAAATCAATCTATACCTTACAATTCATTTTACTTTGCTTGAGTTCCTTGTTGTTTTCATCAAGTTTTAATATGATGATACCTGAGCTTCCAAATTACTTAAGCAGTTTGGGAGGAGCAGAATACAAAGGACTTATTATTTCCTTATTTACCTTGACGGCTGCAATTTCTCGTCCGTTTAGCGGTAAACTTACCGATAAATGGGGACGCGTTCCAGTTATGGCAATAGGTTCTTCGGTATGTGTAATCTGCGGATTTCTGTATCCAATTTTGAGTTCTGTTTCAGGATTTTTATTGTTGCGTTTGGTACATGGTTTTTCAACTGGATTTAAACCAACATCAACTTCGGCTTATGTGGCCGATATTATTCCGCAACACAGATGGGGAGAAGCACTCGGAATGCACGGATTATGTTTTAGTATTGGCGGGGCGCTAGGACCAGCGTTGGGCAGTATGATTGTGAATTCGTACGGAATCAATATTATGTTTTATACTTCGTCGTTTTTGGCTTTCTTTTCCATTATTATCGTAATGAACATGAAAGAAACTCTTTTGACAAAAGAAAAATTGAACCGATCAATGTTCATTATAGGCAAAAATGATATTGTAGATAGAAATGTATTTCCAGCAGGAATTATCACTTTTCTTTCCTACACCGCTTTCGGACTTATTTTAACCTTAATTCCGGATTGGAGTGAGCATCTGGGAGCAACCAATAAAGGAATATTTTTTACTGCTTTTACGGTAGCTTCCGTTATGGTTCGTTTTGGCGCGGGAAAAGTTTCCGATAGACATGGCCGTCCAAAAGTGATCATGGCTGGATTAATCATCACTTCGATTGCTCTTTTTGTAATAAGTGCAGGAAGAGATATCAATATGTTATTAATCGGAGCCGGAATTTACGGAGTCGGTACCGGTATTTTGTCGCCAGCCATTAGCGCATGGACTATTGATATGAGTAATCCTGAACATAGAGGAAAGGCGGTCGCAACGATGTATATTTCGATGGAACTCGGAATCGGTTTGGGAGCTCTTTTAGGAGGAACTTACTATAACGATCAAATCAACCGTATACCGCAAATCATTAGATTTGATATCTTGGTGCTAATTCTAGGAATTGTATATCTTACTTATTGGGCGAGAAATAAAAGGAAAATCAAAGCATAATTTTATAGCGCCTTATTCTTTTTGAATCTTTAACTGCACTTTAAAATTACCATAATACGGATTGTCGGCCATTAAAGAATGTCCGATGACAAAAATATGCGTTCCTTTTTGTTTAAGCGGCATTTTCATGTCCATTCCGAAAGGGCCGTCTGAGGTTTTATCCGGAAAAATAATTTGATTAAAACGAATGTTTCCTTTTCCTGTATCTGGAATTATTTGAGCGTTTAATTTGCCCAAATCTTCATTTTTGAATTTGACATATATTTTTGAATTTAGAGAATCTAAATGTCCTTCGGCTGAAAACACATTTTCTTCATTCTTAAAATTCATGGAAATAGTGTCGCCAACTTGTTTATTCTCCTGCTTTTTTTCTTCTTGAACAACTGGCATCGGGGAGTCCGCAGAAGTTTTTTTGTTTTCCTTTTGCTGACATGAAAATAAGAAGACTGAGATTAGAAATAGAAACCAATTTTTCATAGCAGTATTTTTTAGCCTAACATTTCAAAACTTCCAGGTTTTTCCTCATTCTTATCGTATTCTCCTTCAATATCATTTAGCTCTTCTTCTTCCCAATCATTTTCATCATATTCTGAATCGAAATCATATTCAAGATTATCTTCCAATTCTCCAAGCTCTAGATTATAATGATTAGAGGCTGTCAGTCTATTGGTGTAGTCACCGTCTAAAAAGTCGTCATAATTTAGTAGTAGTTGTTCTTCATAAGAATTCATTTCAAATTCTTCAGATGCGTAATTTTCATATGTCATAATAATCGGTTTTAAAGGATGAATAATAATTATCTCTATCTTTTAGATTATTCTAAAATTACTGTCTTAAACTGCTAACTGTTTTATATAATTTTTTTATAGTATTGTCAAATTTTCATTTACCCTTAAATTTACCCAGAAAAAAGCAAAAATTTGAAAATGCGACTACTTTTTTAACTATAATACTGCTGTTCAATATTATTAAGATTAATCATATTGAATTTTATTCAAAAATGTTTACGAAATCCTTTGCGCTTTTTTTAACTTAATAATCTTTTGGCTTTTAACATTAAAATTGTTTAATATTGCGTTTTTGATCCTCACTTTTTATTAATTAATGTCTGTTTATAGCAAATATGCTGATCATATCTTATTAAATCTCCTTAAGGATGATGATCAATTGGCCTATACAGAAATTTTCGAAAGATATTCTAGACTTTTAGTAAATCATGCCTACAAAATGACTGGAAATCATGATGAAGCCAATGATGTTGTTCAGGAAGTTTTCTTGTTTATCTGGAACAAGCGTCGGGAGTTGGAAATCACAGGATCGTTATCTTCTTATTTATACAAAGCAACCAAAAACAGAATCTTGAATCATATTGCTCACGAGAAAGTAGTTTCTCGTTACGCAGATTCTTTTTCGAACTTTATTGAAAATGATTATGTTTTTGCAGATTCTAAACTCAGAGAAAAAGAATTGGAAGCTATTATTGAAAGCGAAATTGCTTTACTTCCTGAAAAAATGCGTGAAGTTTTTCTTTTAAGAAAAGTAGAAGAACTTTCATACGACGAAATTGCACTTCAATTAAACATAACAGACAAAACGGCTAAACAGCAAGTTTATAATTCGCTAAAAATTCTTCGCGGAAAGCTAAAATCGGCGCTGAATGTTTTTGTCTGGTAAATTTTTCTTGTTCTTTTTGTTAAATTTTAAAATAAAATCTACTCATAAAAGCCTCATTAATAAAGAGAAACTAACGTTTCGATGAATTTATTAATGATAAATTAATATTTTTTTGATTTTCATCTATGACAAAACCCCTTTCTAACTGTCTTATTATAAAACAAGACAAAATTTCGTGTTGTAATTATGAATGAAACTGAATTTTTAGAACTGCTTAAAAAACATCAAAATGGCACTTTATCTGATGAAGATAAAGACAAACTTGATGCGTGGTATTTGCATAAAGCGGTAAATAGCAATAAACAGCTTAGCAAATACGAACTAGCAGATAGTTACGAACATTTGAAATCGAGACTTCCTTTAGCACAGCAAACAAAAGTGATTTCTCTTTGGCCGCGTATTGCCGCCGCTGCATCTATCGTGTTATTATTTGGTGCTGGAATATTCTATTTTACAAAATCGGAAGTAGGAGTAGAACAAGAAAATATTCAGGTTGTCGAAAAACCAAAAGAAATTGCCCCAGGCGGAAATAGAGGAATTTTAACGCTTTCGAACGGAAAGCAGATTGTACTTTCTGATATTTCTTCAAAAGATATTATTGCTAAAGAAGATCAAGATGAGGTAACCATTAAAATGGATGCCAATGGAGTGATTACTTATGTAATAAACCCAAATGCTAATGCTTCAGAAGAAGATGCAAATTCATTTAATACACTTTCGACCCCAACAGGCGGACAATATAATATTGTTTTGGCAGATGGAACAAAAGTATTCTTGAATGCTGTTTCGTCTATCAAATATCCGACTCAGTTTAATGGTGATCAAAGAATTGTTGAGCTAGAAGGAGAAGCTTATTTTGAAGTTGCTAAAAATAAAAGCAAGCCTTTCTTAGTAAAATCAGCGAACCAAACAATCGAAGTTTTAGGTACACATTTTAATGTCCATGCTTACAATAATGAATCTGTAGTAAAAACTACATTATTAGAAGGAAGTGTTGCCGTTTCTTCTAAAAATCAGAAAGCGATTTTAAAGCCAGGCCAACAATCCGATATATCTGAAAGTTCTAGTAAGATTGCCGTTAAAGAGGTCGATACCGAAGCTGCAATTGCTTGGAAAAACGGCCGATTTAAATTTGATAATGCCGATTTAAAATCTGTAATGAAACAATTGGAGCGCTGGTACGGAATTAAAGTCGAGTACCGTGGTGATGTCTCAGATGTGAGATTTAACGGAGGTACATTTAGAAATAAAAATTTGTCTGAGGTACTAAAAGTACTTGAGCTTAGTAATATAAAATTTAAGGTTGAAGGAAAAACGATTATTGTCTATCCGTAAGATCTTATTTAACCGATTATATTGAGTCTATAAACTAAAAAACCAGAGGCAGTTGCGATGCTTCTGGTTGTTTAAAAAGTTTATAGCCAATATAAGTTGTCCACTATTGTTTAACTATAACCAATGTAAATGTATGAAATTAAATTTACAACCAAAAAAACCTTACAAAAAACTTAAAAAAAAGATTCCCAAAGTTCATTTTTCTGCCCATTTATGGGCGTTATGCGCTGTTTTTATGGTGTTGTGCAGTTTTACTGGACAGGCACAGAATATTAGCATAAATTTTAAAGATGCTCCTTTAGAAAAAGTTCTGAAAGAAGTGGCAAAACAAGCCAATTACGAAGTTTTTTATACTCAGAAACTGCTTAAAGATTCAAAACCCGTTAGTATTAATGTTAAGAATACTAATGTAAAAGAAGCTTTAAATCAGATCTTTAAAAATCAGAATTTAAAATATACCATTACCAACCAAACTATTGTGGTAACTGCTTCAAAAGAAGAGGATCAGGGAAACGGATTAATAGATATACGAGGAAAGGTAGTAAATAATAGAAACGAACCTTTTCCTGGTGTATCTGTAACGATTTGGGGAACAAATAGGGTAAGCGTAACCGATTTTGATGGAAGTTTTGCTTTTGATGGCGTACCGTCAAATGGTGTTTTGGATTGTACAGGATTAACTATCGAAAAAAAATCTTTTGCCATTTCAGGACGTAAAGAATTAACTCTTGTGGTAGAAGACAAAGTTGCTGCGATGAAAGAAGTGGTGGTAACTGGTTTTCAAACCATTGCAAGAAGCAATTTTACTGGTGCAATTACAAAAGTGGATGAAAAGGTATTAAACGAAAATATCAATGCCGACTTAGCAAGTGCATTAGAGGGGCGTGTTGCAGGTTTAATGTTTCAGAAAAATCCAAGTGGTGCCGCAGCAGATAAACCTATTTTAAGAGGTATTGGTACTTTTTCTGTTGATCAAGTGGGTTACAGTCCACTTTTGGTAATTGATGGTTTGCCAACCCAATTGACTTTAAATGATATTAATCCGTATGATATCGAAAGTGTTGACGTTCTTAAAGATGCGGCGGCGGCTTCTATTTACGGTTCGAGAGCAGCAAATGGAATTATCGTTTTGACTACCAAAAAAGGAAACGGTAAACTGAAAGTTAGCATAAATTCAGATTTCTTTATCTCAAGCAAACCTAATTTGCGCGATATGAATTATGCTTCTACTAGCGATTTAATCGATTATGAACAAGCAGTTTATAATAGAGAAAGAGCAAGATATGCTGATACATCAACGATGTTTAACAGTTACGGTGATATTGGAAACTCGAGTATGAAATACTACAGTCCGCTTTATCAGTTAAACAGAAATTTGGAAGAAGGAAAAATTACCAATGCTGATTTTGATAGTACGATTGCCCAATGGAGAAAGAATGATTATATAAAAGACTATCATGACAATGTGTGGCAGAACGAATTTAGACAGCGTTACAATATTGCATTCTCTGGAAGTACATCCAAACAAAATACTTACGTTTCTCTTAATTATGATGAATCAAAAGAGAGAATTGTAAACAACAAAAGCCGATCATTTAACTTGTATGCCAAAAGCAGTTTTCAAATTAACAACTGGTTAAACGCAACATTTGGAGTAAACGGAACTTACAGCAATGATGAGAATACAGATGGTAGTTATAGCAATTACCATATTCAAAAAAGATATGAGCGTATTACAGACGATAACGGAAACCTTGTAATAGCTTCGTTTGTAGGCATTGCAGATGGATTTACTTCTGGAGGGATTATTAATCCAGCTGTAGCAGCAAAATTGTCAGGTTTGAGTGGTTTTAAATCGACAGAATTTAATGTTTTGAATTCGCTTAAAGAAGGTATCGAAGAACAAAATTCGTTAAGCTTAAGAACTTTTGCCAACATAAAAGCGAAATTATATAAAGGATTAAGCTTTAATACACAATTTCAGTACGAAGTAAGAAGAAACGACAACGAACAGTATTACGATGTTAACTCTTATAAAATGCGTTCTGCGATTAATTCTTTAACAGGATATAACCCAACTACAAATGCTTATACATATGTTGAAGGTTTTTCTACAGGAGGGCGCTACAAACAATTGAGCAGTCAGGCAAGTAACTATTCTTTTAGAAATCAGTTAGATTTTAATCAAGAATTTGGCGACGGCAAACATTCGGTAAATGCTTTGGCAGGTTTTGAAATGCGTGAAACTTTTCTTCCTAGAACCATCGAACAATTGCGTTATGGCTACGATCCTGTAACACTTTCTTCTGCCGTTATGAACAATCTTGCTCTGAGCCAAACTGGAGTGGCAAGCTACATTTATGGAAACAACAGAACTTTGGCAACTGTACCAAGAACACAGACAGAAATTTTGCATCGCTATTTTTCGGTTTTCAGTACAGCTAGTTATACTTATTTATCTAAATACAACATTACAGGAAGTTACCGTGTAGATAGAGCCGATTTGTTTGGAGTAGATCCAAAATATAAAAACCGTCCGTTATGGTCAGCAGGTTTAGGTTGGAATATTAGCAATGAGGATTTTATGAAAGAGGTAAAATGGGTTAATATGCTGAAGTTAAGAACGACTTACGGTATTAATGGTAATATTGACCAAAGTACAACACCTTATATTACAGCGACTAGAAGAAACGATAATCTATATCAGTCATTACAATATACCAATATTACGGCACAGCCTAACCCAATGTTAAGATGGGAAAAAACGCAAACGACGAATGTTGGAGTAGATTACAGCTTATTTAGAGGAAAGTTAAACGGTACTATTGATGTATACCGCAAATACAGTAGCGACTTATTGGCGACAACAGATTTAGATCCTACAGTTGGCGCTTTGTCAAGAAGAATTAATGCGGGTGGATTATTAAATAAAGGAATCGAATTTAGCGCAGGTTCTGAATGGTACAAAACAAATGATTTTCGTATCGCTTCTAATTTAATTTTTGCTTTCAATAAAACGACTGTAAAAGAAATTACAAGAGCAATGTCTACGGCTTCTGTTTACGTTAGTTCACCCGGAGATTATTTCTTGAAAGATGATACTTATAATAGTTTGTATGCTTACAAATATGGAGGAACTGTAAATGGGTATCCTTATGTATTAGATGAAAACGGAAATCCGTCAATCACTTTTGATGCAAATGGAAATCCAATATCAACCAGTATTAAAACAATTAATAGTCCAGAGGCTTTAGTAAATATGGGAAGCCTTGTTCCAACTTATACAGGTTCATTCTCACAGCGTTTTTCATATAAACAATTTGATTTGAATTTCTTGTTTGTTTTTTCTGGCGGAAACGTAATGCGTAAAGAAACGCTTGATATGGGATCAGATTTAGTAACGCTTTCAGGAATTGCAGATCGTTATACCGATACCAACCAAAATGGAAATACCCGTCTATATGTAGATTTTGACGAAAGTGTGAGAAATTATGCAAACACGATCAGCAGTCAGTGGAGAAATTCTGATGCCAATGTGGTAGATGGAGATTATATTAAACTTAGAAATATTTCTTTAAGTTATAATCTGCCAAAAGATTTTGCAAACAAAATTAAAATGACATCGGCAAAATTTACTTTCCAGATGAATAATATCTGGTACTGTAGTGCAGCTGGAAATCATATTGATCCAGAAGTTTATAGCGCAAATTCTGCAACACGTAATTTACCATTGCCAAAAACATATTTGTTTGGCTTTAATCTTACTCTTTAAAAAATGAAAAATTTATATATAACACTGCTGTCGTTCATGATGTTGACTGTATCATCATGCGAAGAATATACAGACATTACGCCAAAAGGTGCTTTGGTGGTAGAAACACCAGAACAATTTCTTGAATTGGTGTCGCTTCCTGGAAGAGGTTATCCGATTAATAATTTTCAATATTTATCTGACGATCAATGGATGAGAGAGGCTAACGTAATCGGAAGAACGCCAAACATCGATATTCTTAATTTTACTTTTGACGAAAGTGTCGACCGCGTTTCTTTAATGACGGGTTCAAGCTTTTATAACCAAGCGTACACTTACATCAACAGATGGAACACTATTATTTCTTTGGTTGATAACAGTAAAGGAGATGAGAATGTAAAAAGATTGGCTAAAGCTGAAGCTAAAATTTACAGAGCTTACGATCATTTTTTATTGCTAAATACTTACGCAAAAGGATATGATCCGCAAACGGCATCGACTGACGGTGGAATCTGCATTATGGATAAATTTGATTTGGAAGCACAACCTTCTAAATCTACTGTTGCTCAGGTTTATGATTTTATTCAGCGTGATATAGAAGATGCATTACCTTACCTTCAGGAAAAACCAACCGATGTTTATCATCCTTCTTTAGCATTTGCTTATGCTTTTAAAGCAAAAGTACATTTGTTTAAACGCGAAATTGCAGCAGCAGAAGCGGCAGCGCAAAAATCGTTGAGCTACAATAATCAGCTATTTGATATGGTTGCCTACAATGCAAAAGGCGGACCAACATCTCTTGCTGTTCCTGCGGCAGACAATACAGAGGTGTTAAGTTATATGTACATGACAGGGTATAACGAAATGAATTTTGGACAGCTTTATATTATTAGTCCAGAATTGAGAACTTTATTCGGAACTAACGATGCGCGTTTTAATTTGTTCTTTAATTCTACAAGTGCAACCAATTTAGATCAAGGTTCCAATACAGCATATTGGGGAACTCAATATACAAGGTTCTTTTATCCAACTGTTGGCATGAAAACACCCGAAGTATATTTAATTCTTGCAGAATGTTATGCTAGAGAAAATAGATTTAGCGAATCGGTAACTGTTTTGAATACATTGAGGGCAAAACGTATTTTATCAGGAGCAGTAAACTTAGAAGTTCCAGCTACAAGAAAAGAAACAATGGATCTTGTTATTAATGAAAGAAGAAAAGAATTGCTTTTTGGTTTCAATAGATTTTTCGATTTAAAAAGATTAAATACAGAAACCGAGTATGCAAAAACAATTACGAGAGTTTTTCCACTTGTAAACAAAACAGTTCCGCAGAAAACATACACCTTACAGCCTAATTCAAGATTTTATATCGTTCCGTTTCCTTTATCGGCGTTGACAAAAAATCCAAAACTTACTTTAAATACAGACGAAAAAGTTCCGTTTTAATCCCAATGAAAAAGTTAATTATATCTCTAATCATGCTGTCGTGTTGGCAGCATGGTTTTGCTCAGACTCCCGAAAAGAAAGCCGATAGTACCAGTACACAGCCAAAAGGTATGCAGGCTTACAATAAAATAATTACCGATAAAGCTAAAAGCAAATCAGGTCTTTTTACGGTTAGCCAAGTTGATACTAAATATTACTTTCAAATTCCAGATAGTTTATTTAATCGATACATGCTTGTTGTAACAAGATATCTTTCAACGCCTGAAGGTTTTGGAACTTTTGGTGGAGAAAAAGCGAACGAGCAGACTATTTATTTTGAAAAAGGTTCCAATAATACGGTTTATTTAAGATCGCTGCAATACAGACAAGATGTTCGTTCTTCAGATTCTATGCTTGCAAAAGCATTAGAAGGAAGCAATGAAAATCCGATTGTGGCTGCGTTTCCAATAAAAACAACCAATCCAGACACCAAAGATGTGGTTATTGAAGTAACAGATGTTTTCAAGAAAGATAATGCGATGTTCTCTATCGGAAGTCAGGACAAAACAGAGAAAAAATTAACATCTCTTGCCGATGACAAATCTTTTGTTGAAAGTATTGATGCATATCCAATTAATATTGAGACTAAAACAACAAAAACGTATACAAGTTCTACTTCAAGCAGCGGAAGCATAACATTACGATTGAATACTTCGATTGTATTGCTTCCGAAAACGCCAATGCGCAAACGTTTCTTTGATGAAAGAGTAGGTTATTTTGCTAATAAATATGTTTTGTTTGATGATGACGAACAGCGGGCTCAAAAGAAATTTATTGTGCAGCGCTATCGTTTAGAACCAAAAGACAAGGATATTAAAAAATACTTGAGAGGTGAATTGGTAGAACCAAAGAAACAGATTGTTTATTATATCGATCCTGCAACGCCAAAAAAATGGAGACCTTATTTAATTGCAGGTATCAACGATTGGCAGAAAGCTTTTGAAGCAGCAGGCTTCAAGAATGCCATTGTGGGTAAAGAGTGGCCCGAAGACGATAAAACCATGAGTTTGGAAGACGCAAGATATTCTGTAGTGCGATATTTAGCTTCTGAAACACCAAATGCTTATGGACCAAGAATTAGTGATCCAAGAAGTGGTGAAATTATGGAAAGCCATGTTGGCTGGTATCATAATGTAATGAAATTGGTGCAGAGATGGTATATGATTCAGGCTGGACCTTTAGATCCAAGAGCAAGAAAAATGCATTTAGATGATGAATTAATGGGGCAATTAATCCGTTTTGTGTCTTCTCACGAAATCGGACATACCATTGGCTTACGTCATAATATGGGAGCGAGCAGTGCAACTCCGGTAGAAAAACTTCGAGATAAAAAATGGGTAGAAGCAAATGGACATACGGTTTCTATTATGGATTATGCCCGTTTTAACTACGTAGCACAGCCAGAAGATAATATTAGTCCAATAGGTCTTTATCCGCGTATTGGGAGTTATGATAAATGGGCTGTTGAATGGGGATATAAATATTACCCAAACACGAAAGATGAGTTTGAAGAAGAGAAATTATTGGCCAAATTAACAACTGATAGTTTAACGGCGAATCCGAAATTATGGTTTGGTGGAGAAGGAAAAGATGAAGATCCGCGTAGTCAATCAGAAGATCTGGGAGACGATGCGGTACTTGCCAGCGATTACGGAATTAAAAACCTGAAGCGCGTTGTGCCTCATCTAATCGAATGGACTTATCAGCCAAACGATCCGTATGATAATTTAGCAGACATGCATAAAGCAGTAGTAAGACAATACGGTTTGTATTTGTATCACGTTCTGAAAAATATTGGAAACAACTACATTACAAAACGAACAGTCGATGAAAAAGGAGTAGTTTATAAACCAGTTCCTAAAGCAAAAGTAAAAGCAGCGATAGACTATTTAGGTAGACAATTGTTTGTTTCTCCGCTTTGGATGTATCCGCAGGAAATTGATGATTTGATTGCTTTAAAGAGAGAAGATCAAATCTCAGATCAGCAGAATCAGGTATTGAATATGTTATTGAGCTCTGGAATGCTTTATAATATCAGTTTAAAATCGATGCAATCTGAAGGAGCATATACAGTTCCTGAGTTTTTAAACGATGTTCAGCAAATCGTTTGGGTGAAATTTAGCGGAGACGAAAAACAAGATTATTATAGAAGAAGTTTCCAGCGTGGTTATGTTGAAAAGCTAGGAATGCTCTTATTGCCAAAAGAATTAGAACCCGGAAAAGCGTCTAATACAGCACAGCGAAGTGATGTAAGATTGTATGGAAAACAGCATCTTTTGAAATTAAAAACAGATGTTACAAAATTGATGAGTGGTTCAACAGGAATCAATAAAGATCACTACGAAAACATTTTATTAGAAATAGATAAAATCATTACAAAACTAGATAAACCTACATCATGAAAAATTTATTAGTTATAGCATTTATTTTCTGTAGCTTTTTAGCTCAGGCGCAACTTACGTCAGAAGAAGAAGTAACTCCTGAATTGGTTGCAAAGCGTGAAGCAGAGAAAAAAGAAATCACAAAAAGTTATTTGGCTTTAAAAAATAGTTTTTTAACATCAGACAGTTTAGCGGTTGTTAAAAATGCAGAAGCTTTAAAAAGTGCCTTAAAAAACTTCAAGTTTAAAAAGTTAAATTTAGAAAACATGAATGCAGCTACAACTTCGAGAAAAGAAATTATCGAATTGGCAACGGCATTAACAGCAACAAAAAACATCAACAAACAGCGTAAGATTTTTGAAACACTCTCGGTAAAATATTGGGATCAAGCTTCAAAATTCAAACCTGCTGATGAGATATTGTATTTACAAATTTGCCCCATGACAGGTGCAGTTTGGACAAGTGATAGTAAGGAAATCAAAAATCCGTACTACCCAAAAAACATGCTGACTTGTGGTGAAGTAAAAGCAAGTTTATAATTTTTTTAATTTTGAATTAGTTTGATGAATGCGGTATTCTTTGTAGGGAAGCCGTATTTGTCGTTTATGAGAATAAGACTTAGACTAAGTTTGAAGTGAAATAAAAAAAGCCTGTAAACAAAGAGTTTACAGGCTTTTTTGTGGAGTCGCCGGGAATCGAACCCGGGTCCAAACGAGCAACTAAAGAGCTTTCTACACGTTTATTTCCTGATTGAATTTTCGATGTTGAGCTAGGCCAGAAACAACCACCCAACACTTATCTTCTTAATTTTCAAAATCCACCCGAAGCTCATGGAAATCTAGGTTTATTTTTACGGTTCCCCTGAACGGAACGCCACAAACCAAGGCTTTCCAGGAGAATCCAGCTTCTCTACCTTGTAGAGACGTGGCGCAATCTTACTATGATTCGGATTATGCAGCTAAAGCGTAATTATTTTCGCCGTGTAAAAGTGTGAGATCTTATATTTACGAGCAAGGTCTCAATGCTCGACGTGCTTACTGTTCAATTCGACTCGCTGTCAAAACCAGTCGACCCCAAAAATAAGTCTGCAAATTTAGAGTATTTGAAATTACTTTCTGCTAAAAATTTCAGAAAAATTTTGTTATTCTTCGTCTTTAAAATTAAAAGGGTAATCTCCAAAGACAGGAGCTAGTTTACGAACTGCATAAGTGTTTCTGGTCATCTTATTTGATAACGCAATAATCGTTACGCCTTCGTTCATCAAAGTAATGTAAGATGAGGTATTTCCATGCCACCATCCGTTATGGAAATAGAAATTCTGACCTGTTTCCCAGTTAATCATTCTAATTCCAAGACCATAATTTTTAGTTCCTTTGCGTTCGTTGCTGTAACCTGTGTATACTTGTTTCAATAATTCAGGTTTTAAGAAATCTGGTGATTGTCTTGCTCTATCAAATTTTAAAAGATCTCTAGCGGTAGAGAAAATGTTTTTATCGCCGTAAACATTGTCTAGATAATCAAAACCAATTTCTACGCCGTTACCTTTATACGAAGGAACAATTTTTTTTCTGTCTTTATCATCGTCAAAAACGTAGGTATTTTTCATTCCTAGTGGTTTAAAAATCATTTCAGACATTGCTTCTTTATAGCCTAAACCAGTAATTTTTTCGATAATAAGCGCCAACATTGCATAATTAGTATTACAGTAGCTAAAACGAGTTCCTGTTCTAGATTCTAAACCAATGTCTTTTGTTGCTAAAATATCAAGAATATCTTTATTGGTTAATTGATTATGTCGGTCCCAAATCGATTTATCACGATCTGTGAAATAAGCATAGTTGCGCATTCCGGTACGATGATCCAGTAACATTCTTATGGTACACTCTTCGTATGGAAAAGTTTTTAAGATCGTATTTACCTTTTGGTCCAATTCAATTTTACCCGCATTAACCAATTTTAAAACTGCTGTAGCCGTCAAAACTTTACTTACCGAAGCAATTTGTACAGGTGTTTCAGACGTTATTTTGGTTCCTTCATTTTTATTAGCAAAACCATTATATCTTTCAAATAAAATCTGTCCGTTTTTGGCAACCAAGAAGCTCCCGTTCATGTTATTATTGGGCCAGTTTTTATTGTAAAAGTGATTTATTCTGCCCACAACCGAATTTTTATATGCTTGAGAAACTTTCGGTTCTGGACCTAAAGGTTTCATTTTGGGTAAAGTATCTTCGACTGTTTGAGTAGTATCTGTTGTTGTTTTTTTGTTTTGACCACATGAACTTAAAACAAGTATGGAAAAAAGTAATTGTGGTATCTTTGTCTTTTTAAGGAAAATCATTTGCATCGTTCTTTAAAAACAAATATATCGAATTCAATTTTGTTGTATTCTTAGTTCTGAGGCTTTAATTTGTGTTTTTTAACATAATTTTAAGAAAAGTAAATTTTAGTCGATTGTTTTTCAGCTTTTAACGGTTTTGAAACATTTTAAATTGAATTTTAGAAACAAAATTTTAACTAAATTTGTTATATTTGAAACAAATGCATTGTAAAAAGTTATATTATTTAATATTAAAAAATCAGTTTAAATGAAATTTGGAATCATAAAAGAGAGAAAAAATCCGCCAGATAGAAGAGTCGTTTTTTCTCCAAATGAATTGACAAGGTTAAAACAGCTTTATCACGATGCTTCTGTAAAAGTGGAGAGTTCTGATATAAGAATATTTTCTGATGATGATTATAAAAATATGGGAATTACAGTTGCCGATGATGTATCTGACTGCGATGTATTATTTGGAGTAAAAGAAGTTCCCGTAGCCGATTTGATTCCTAATAAAGCCTATTTCTTTTTTTCTCATACGATTAAAAAACAGCCTCATAACAGAAAATTGCTTCAGGCAATTTTAGAAAAGAATATTGATCTATACGATCACGAAACAATTGTAGACGAACATGATCGTCGTTTAATTGGTTTTGGAAGATACGCTGGAATGGTTGGTGTATATAACGGAATTAGAGCTTTCGGAATTAAATTCGAATTGTTCAAACTTCCTAAAGCAGAGACACTTTCAGGAAAAGAAGATTTGATCAAGCATTTAAAACGCATCACAATGCCAGCTCTTAAATTTGTAGTTACCGGAACAGGAAAGGTGGGGAGCGGAGCAAAAGAAATTTTGGATGCCATAAAAGTGAAAGAAATTACGATTGATAATTATTTGACTAAAAAATACGCTCAAGCGGTTTATGTGCAGTTGGATGTTTTGGAATATAACAAAAGAAAAGACGGTCAGGTTTTAGATTTTACAGATTTTGTGAATCATCCAGAGGAATACGAATCTGATTTTGAAAGATTCACGAAGGTTTCTGATATTTATTTTGCAGGGCATTTTTATGCAAGTAATGCACCAATGATTCTAACAAAAGAAATGCTGAATGCAAGCGACTGCAAATTGAAAGTTGTAGCTGATATTTCTTGTGATGTTAATGGACCAATTGCTTGTACAATTCGCTCATCTACAATTGAAGAGCCGTTGTACGGATATTTTCCTTTAGAAGATAGAGAGGTAGATTTTTTTCATCCTGCTGCAGTTGCAGTAATGGCGGTAGATAATTTGCCATGCGAAATCCCTAAAGATGCCAGTGAAGGTTTTGGAGAACAGTTTATGGAACATGTAATTCCAGCTTTCTTCAACGGAGATAAAGACGGAATCTTAAAACGTGCCAAAATCACAGAAAATGGAAAATTGACAGAGAGATTTAGTTATTTGCAGGATTATGTAGACGGGAAATAAGTTTTTTTTGTTTCAAGTTTCAGGTTTCACGTTATTAAAAAAGGGAGGAAATTTTAAATTTCCTCCCTTTTTTAATTAAATTAGGTTTTATTCGTCAAGTATTTCAAAACATGAAACATGAAACATGAAACATGAAACAAAAAAAACTAAACCATCTCTTCAGGTTTCACCCAAGCATCAAAATCTTCTGGAGTTACATAACCTAAACGAACAGCTTCTTCTTTAAGAGTAGTTCCGTTTTTGTGTGCGGTTTGGGCTATTTCAGCGGCTTTGTAATATCCGATTTTAGTATTTAATGCGGTAACTAGCATTAATGAATTATCTACCAATTCTTTTATTCTTTTATGATTAGGTTCGATTCCTTGTGCGCAATGTTCGTCAAAAGAAACACAAGCATCTCCTAATAATTGTGCCGATTGTAAAAAGTTGGCTGCCATTACAGGTTTGAAAACATTCAATTCATAATGACCTTGCATGCCTCCAACTGCAATTGCCATATCATTTCCAATAACTTGAGCGCAAACCATTGTTAAAGCTTCGCATTGCGTTGGGTTTACTTTTCCTGGCATGATTGAAGAACCTGGCTCATTTTCAGGAATATGAATTTCACCAATTCCAGAACGCGGACCAGAAGCTAGCATTCTAACATCGTTAGCAATTTTATTTAAAGAAACGGCTAGTTGTTTTAAAGCTCCGTGTGTTTCTACAATAGCATCGTGTGCAGCAAGTGCTTCAAACTTGTTTTCAGCCGTTATAAAAGGATGATTAGTAAATTGGGCAATATACTCAGCTACTTTTACGTCATAACCTTTTGGTGTGTTTAATCCAGTTCCAACAGCTGTTCCTCCAAGCGCTATTTCAGATAAATGGGCTAAAGTATTTTTTAATGCTTTTAATCCGAAAGCTAATTGAGCGGCATAACCAGAAATTTCTTGACCTAAAGTTAATGGCGTTGCATCCATTAAGTGTGTACGCCCGATTTTGACTACGTCTTTGTATTCAGCTGCTTTTTTGGCTAATGTGGCGTGAAGTTTTTCCACACCAGGAATGGTAGTTTCGACCACCATTTTATAAGCCGCAATGTGCATTCCGGTAGGGAAAGTATCATTTGATGATTGTGATTTGTTCACATCGTCATTGGCTTTAATGAATTGTTCGCCTTCGCCAATTTCAAAACCTTTAAGAACTTGAGCGCGATTTGCAATTACTTCGTTCACATTCATATTGCTTTGCGTTCCAGAACCTGTTTGCCAAATTACTAATGGAAATTGATCATCTAATTTTCCTTCCAGAATTTCGTCGCAAACAGCAGCGATAGCATCTCTTTTTTCGATTGGTAAAACGCCTAAATCATAATTGGCATAAGCGGCTGCTTTTTTTAAGTAAGCAAAACCTTCAATGATTTCTTTTGGCATAGATGCCGCAGGTCCGATTTTGAAATTATTTCTTGAACGTTCTGTTTGTGCACCCCAATATTTATCGGCTGGGACCTGAACTTCGCCCATGGTGTCTTTTTCTATTCTGTATTTCATTATGTTGTTTGTAAAAATGTTATTCTGTAAATGTGAAATGTCTAAATGCGAAATGAAAAGTTTCTTTTGAAAATGAGTCTTTTAGCCCTGATGGTAGCGGCATCTCCCGATTTAGAAAAACAAGGCTTTTTAGCCGTAGTTTTTGTTTATCGGGAATACAGCGGACAGCAGGAATAGCTCCTGAAAATTATTACAATTGTCTGAGCTCTTTATTTCAAAGGACTTCAAGTTCAAAAAAAGCTTATTTAAAATGAGTATAAATATACGTATAAATGTTATTTAACGAAAATTGATTTAGATTTTATTGCTGAGAAAAAATATATACCCTACATTTGTCGTAACATTCAAAAATTCCGGAAAACATGTTTGAATTTTCACAGTACTTAGGCTTTTTACTTTTCTTAACCATTCTAACTATAGGGTTTTGGTTAATGTTTTTCTTGGTTGGTTTCGTATCTTATTGGGTTACGGGAGCAAGCTGGGAAATGATCAAAGAAAAAAGAGCCAGAAAAAGACAAGAAGAACAATCTATTAAATATTAGATTGATGTCATAAGAAAAGAACCCACTAGGGTTCTTTTTTTTTGCACAAAAAAAAGGAAATTCCAATCCCGAAGCCTTGGGAGAAATTCCAAATTCCAATACTTTGCGTTTAGATTTGTGTCAAAGTTTAAAACTAAAGTTATTCTGCTCATTTTTGTCATTCCGACCAAAGGGAGAAATCTCTGTCAGTAGCTCGACAAAGATTGGACTTTCGTTGAGGAGTTTCTTATGGAGATTTATTTCTCTTTTACGCTATCTATTTGACTAAATTCCAAATTTCTATACTTTGAGTTTAGAACTTTGTCAAAGTTTAAAACTTTGACAAAGTTAGACAGCTAAGAAGTAGGCTTAAAATAAAAAATTCCAAATCCCAATTATAATTGGAATTTGGAATTTTTGATATTGGAATTTAACATATGTTAACCCGGAAATTCTCCGCCACCTTCTCCGCCACCGTCGTTTCTTGGCTGTGCATTTTTGTCTCTTTCGCTTTTAGGTTTGTTGAAACGGTAAGTGAAAGATAAATTAAACTGACGTTTACGGAATTGGAATTCGCTATATGAATTTACATTGTCTAAGTAGGTGTAAGATCTCATTTTTCTTGAATTGAAAACATCGCTAATATTGAATGCAATAGTTCCTTTGTCTTTCATAACATCTTTACTGAAAGCTGTATTCATTCCGAATTGGCCTAAGTTTTTACCTTGAGCTGTTTTTTGCTCTCCGTTGTACATTGCTGTTAACTGCCAGTCAATTTTGTATGGTAACGTTACTTTAGAGTTTACTCTTGCAAACCAAGAATTAGCCTGATTGTCTAAATTTTGAACAATCTCGTTTCCTTGTGTGTCTGTATAACTGTGTTCTCCAGTTGTTTTTACATTAAAAAAGTTGAAGTTACTGTTTAATTTCCACCATTTGTATGGAGTGTAATTAAATGTAAATTCGAAACCAAATTTTTGTTCTTTTCCTAAGTTAATAGGCTGGCTTTTGATAACTGGGATTCCATTAACTTCATCACCCGTAGGAGATCGTACGAAGCTGAAAACGTCTTTTGTGTCTTCAAAATAGGCAGATGTATTAAAAGTTACTTTATCCCATTTTTTAATATAGCCAATATCATATTTATCTGTTAAAGAAGGATCTAAGTCTGGATTTCCTTGAAAGATATTAATGTTACTTGCATAGTTTACAGCAGGATTCATGAAACGACCTCTAGGTCTAGTTAAACGTTTACTGTAGCTTGCCGAGAAATTACTCTGATCTGAGATTTCGTAACTAACAAAAGCACTTGGAAATAAGTTATTGTATTTTTTAGTATTGAAATCGCTGTTGTCTAATAAGTTAACATGAATGTCTGTGTCTTCCCATCTTAAACCAAATAAATAAGAAAACTTATTTGCTTTGAAACCATATTGCGTGTAAAGCGCATTGATGTTTTCTTTGTACTCTAAGGTGTTTGATAAATTAGGATTTTTTACGCCTTGATCATCTGTTACAAAATATTCGTTATTCAGATCTCCAAAACTTCCTTTATAACCCGCTTCAAACTGTCCGCCTTTTCCTAATGGCAATACATAGTCTGCTTGAAAAAGAACTTGTTTCTGAACTTGATCGTTTAAAGTTGTATCAAATCTAGGAGAATCTTCGATTGTACTATTGCTATCGTCTGTATTTCTTGAAATAGAAAAATCTGCGGTAAGTTTATGTCCTTTATCGTTGAAGTTTTTAATCAAATTAGAAGTATATTCAAAGTTTTCACTTCCAGTATCTGCATTGTTTAAACGAAATGTTGTTCCTGTAAAATTTTGAGCAGCATCGTAGTTGTAGTAGTTGATCAAATCTCTATCGTCACCAGAATTTTTTTGGTAATTGATCGCATTGGTCCAAAATGTAGATGGAGTTATGGTCCATTCTACACCGGCTCTTCCGTTAAAACCTTTTCTAATACGTTGTGTATCGCGGTCTTCGTCTAAGTAGCTTTTTATTGTTCCGTCTGGATTAAGGTATTCGGAATTTGTTTTTCCTGCTCCTTCTGTAGTTCTATAATTGTAACCAGCAGTAGTGAAATAGTTTAACTTTTCTGTTTTATAGTTCAAATTACCGCTTAAACCGTAAGTTTCTGGCAAACCTGTTGAAGCAATAAAAGTTCCGTTGAAGCCTTGGTTTTTACCTTTTTTAAGAATAATGTTGATAATTCCAGAACCACCTTCTGCATCATAACGCGCCGATGGATTCGTAATAACTTCTACTTTATCAATTGCATCTGCAGGCAGTTGTCTTAAAGCTTCTGCCATGTTTATAGCTTGCGAAGGTCTTCCGTCAATTAAGATACGAATATTGTCGCTTCCTCTTAAACTTACATTTCCTTCTGTATCAACAGAAACAGACGGAACGTTGTCTAAAACATCGCTCACGCTTCCGCCTTTTACAATCATATCTTGACCGACATTGTAAACTTTTTTGTCCAATTTAATCTCAACTGTCGATTTTTCAGCTCGAACAACAACTTCATTTAACTGCGCTGCATCTTCGGATAGATTTATTACGCCTAAATTGGTGTCATCCTGAATGCTTCTTGCCTTAATTTCAGTTGGTTTAAATGAAATAAATTCAACCTTAATATCGTAAGTTCCAGGCGCAACAGCAACCTCAAACTCTCCTTTTGGATTTGTGATGCCTCCAGCGACAACTTTTGTATCGTTTGGAGCAGTAATCGAAATAGTAGCATATTCTAAGGGCTGTTTGCTTACTTTCTCGAAAACTTTCCCGGTGACTTTTACTTTATTCTTGCCACCTGGGCCTCCTTGTTGAGAGTAATTGTAAAAACTTGTAAACAAGAATACAAGCAATACTGCAAATTTGATTTTTTTCATTTTCTGGTTTTCTTTATTCCTTTAGACGGCAAATGTAGTTTTTGGTTTAAAGAGAGAAATCACAAAAAAATGTTAATAGGATATTTTAGAATCAATCTAAAAAAGAAGCGACCAATTCTGGGTCACGTCCAATGATGGCTTTTCCGTCTTTTACAACAATTGGACGCTCGATTAAAATAGGATTTTCTACCATCGCATTAATGATCTCATCATTGCTTAGAGTCTTACCTTTAAAATTTTCAATCCAGATTTTTTCTTTAGTTCTGATAAGCTGAATTGGTTCAAGATTTAACTGTACTAATAGTGTTTTTAACTGATCAAAAGTTGGAGTTTCGGTTAAGTAAGGAATGATTTCAAAATCTTGATTCGATTTTTCGATAAAAGCTAGGCAGTTTCTTGATTTTCCGCATCTCGGATTATGGTAAATTTGTATCATTTTGTTATATTTAAACGTTTCAAATATTCTTACAATAAAAAAGGGGTATTTTAGCAATATCAAAAGTAAGATTAACTTATCGAATTTGAATTCTCATTTTTTAAAATTTTAAATTTATGTTTTTAGAGCAAGGGATTAAACCTGAAAATAAATTTTGGAAATATCTTTTAGGATCTGTCTTTATTATTTCAGCGTCTTTTGTTGGCCAACTTCCAATTACAGCAGCTGTGTTTTATAAAACATTTACCGAGCACATCGCTTTTCCAACAACTAACGAGGGTGTTATGAACATGTTCGAGTCGAATACGACGCTTTTTCTGGTCATGATTTCGTTTGTTTTTGCGTTTGCAGGAATTTATTTTGTTGTAAAATTTATTCATCATCAAACCTTATTGTCAGTCACCACTTCAAGATCTAGAGTAGATTGGAATCGAATTTGGTTTTCTTTTTTTGTGTGGACATTTTTTTCACTGCTTAGTTTTTTGTTTGTCTATTTAAGAGCTCCGGAACAATTTGTGTTGCAATTTAAATTGATTCCTTTTTTAGTATTAGTAATTTTAGGTTGCATTTTAATTCCGATTCAGACAACTACAGAAGAATATGTTTTTAGAGGATATTTAATGCAAGGATTTGCCAATTTAGCGCAGAACAGATGGTTTCCGCTCCTAATGACTTCTGTTATATTCGGTTCAATGCATTGGACTAATCCAGAAGTTGGTAAAATGGGAAATATTATAATGATTTATTACATAGGAACAGGATTGTTTTTAGGAGTTATAACTTTGATGGATGAAGGAATGGAGCTTGCGCTTGGATTCCATGCTGCAAACAATCTTGTGGGAGCTTTGTTGGTTACATCAGATTGGACTGTTTTTCAAACGAATTCTATATTTAAAGATCTTTCAGAACCTTCGGCGGGAATCGATGTTATTCTGCCAGTTGTGGTTATTTATCCTCTTCTGCTTTTTATTTTTAGTAAAAAATACGGTTGGACAAATTGGAAAGAAAAGCTAACGGGAAATATTAATCATGTCGAATTAAAAGCTTAAGAATATGCAAAACTTAACTCAAAATAACGTTCACAATTATTTCAAATTAAATGGATATCATTTAAATGCGAAAGATCTGTGCCGTATCGCTTATAGTTTTATCAAAGAAGGAGATGCCTACGAACAATCAATAGGGGAGTTCTTTTTGGATTGGTTTGATAAAAAGGATTATATCGAAATGACTACTTCTGGTACAACAGGCCTGCCAAAATTAGTTAGGCTGAAAAAACAAGCCATGATACAGTCAGCGCTTGCAACTGGAGATTTCTTTGATTTAAAACCAGGAGATAAAGCGTTGTTGTGCCTTCCAACGCAGTTTATTGCTGGAAAAATGATGCTGGTAAGAAGTTTAATTTTAGGTTTAGAATTAGATGTTGTCTCACCAAGTCTTCATCCGCTGGAATTAAATACAACGACTTATGATTTTGTAGCAATGGTTCCGCTTCAAGTTCAAAATTCTATTGCTGGATTGTCTAAAGTTCGTAAGTTGATTATTGGAGGTGCTAAATTAGATTCGGCTTTAGAGGAGAAATTGTTGCCACTTAAAACGGAAATCTATGAAACATACGGAATGACTGAAACCATTACGCATATTGCTGCGAAACGTTTAGGCGATTCTGTTTTTTCGATTCTTCCAAATGTAAAAATTTCTCAAGATGATCGCCAATGTTTGGTTATCAATGTGGCTACAATATCAGATGAACCAATTGTGACTAATGATTTGGTTGAATTGTTGAATGAACAGCAGTTTAAATTTTTAGGACGAATAGATAATGTAATCAATAGTGGAGGAGTAAAGTTGATTCCAGAACAGATTGAAGCGAAATTGATTGGAAAAATAAACAGCAGATTTTTTGTTACTGGACTTCCAGATACCACTTTAGGAGAAAAATTAGTTTTGGTTATCGAAGGAGAAAAACAAGAGTTTGAACCTGATTTTTTTGATGTTTTAGGTAAATATGAAAAACCAAAAGAGATAGTTTTTGTTTCAAAATTCAAAGAAAATGAAAATGGTAAGTTGTTGCGAAAACCTACTTTACAAGATTAAATACTAATCTTTTAAATTCCAAGGTTTCGCAATTTTGTCATTTCGTCGTAAGGAGAAATCTTCGCTAGAAACTCCACAAAGATTTGCTTATTGGAGCGGAGCTACTTGCGAAGATTTCTCCTTACGTCGAAATGACAAAGTTATATGGGATTAGAAAAAATAAAAAATTCCAAATTCCAAGTTTTAAGATTGGAATTTGGAATTTTAATATTGAGTATTCCGAAATAAATCGGAATTTGGAATTTATTTTTTTCTTTCCAAAAGTGCCATATAAAATCCATCAAAACCAGATTCTGAAGCCAGCATTTTACGATCTTCAATAAAAGTAAATTGTTGTCCGATTTCTGTTTTTAAGAACTTCTCTACTTGCTCTTGATTTTCTGATGGAAGAACAGAACAAGTTGCATAAACCAATTTTCCGCCTGGTTTTACAATTTTAGAATAGCTTTCTAAAACTTCACTCTGAACCTTACGGATATTATCAATAAACTCAGGTTGTAATTTCCATTTAGAATCTGGGTTTCTTTTCAAAACTCCTAATCCGCTACAAGGTGCGTCAATTAAAACACGATCTGCTTTTTCGTGTAATTTTTTGATCACTTTTGTGCTGTCAATAATGCGGTATTCGATATTAAAAGCGCCATTTCTTTTTGCTCTTAATTTCAATTGTTTCAATTTGCTTTCGTACAAGTCCATTGCGATCAATTGCCCTTTATTTTCCATTAAAGAAGCCATGTGCAAAGTTTTTCCTCCAGCACCAGCACAAGTGTCAACTACACGCATTCCTGGTTTTACATCCAAAAATCCTGCAACTAATTGAGAGTTGGCATCCTGAACTTCAAAAAGTCCTTGTTTAAAGGCATCTGTCAAAAATACATTGGCTCTTTCTTTTAAAACAAGAGCTTCTGGCTGGTCTTTTAAATATTCTGTTTCAATATTTAAATCCATTAAAGTATTTCGAAGGTTTTCTTTAGTGCCTTTTAAAGTATTGGTTCTAAGAATAACTTTTGCCGGCTGATTTTGCGCTGCAATTTCTTTTGCCCAAGCTTTTTCTCCAAGTTCTTTTACGCCCAATTCATCCATCCAATCCGGAATAGATTCTTTGATAGCTCTAGTCTTAGATAATTCGTCAAAACGGCCTTTTATTTTTCTTTCAGGAGTTCCTTCTAATTGTCTCCAATCTGGAATTGGATAGCCGCGTAAAACAGCCCAAACGGCAAACATTCTCCATAGATTATCTCTGTCGTAAGGTTCTTTTACTTCGGCAATTTCAGCGTATAATCGTTTCCAGCGAACAATTTCGTATATGGTTTCAGCAACAAACTTCCTGTCAGAACTTCCCCAACGTTTGTCTTTTTTTAATGCTCTTGCTACCACTTTATCAGCATATTCTCCTTCGTTGAAAATTGCATTTAAAGAGTCAATGGTAGTATAAACTAAATTTCTGTGTAATCTCATTTCTATAATTTGAGTTGCAAAGGTACTATTAATTGATTGAAAGTTAAATTTTTAATACTGAATCTTACTTCAGACTTTCACTAAATGAAAAAAACACTCTAAATTAGAGTGTTTTTGAAATTATTGTTAAGCTTTTTATTCTTTCGAAATAATACGCGTTAATCCAATATTTTCTGGAGCATGAAGCACCATTGGGAATTTCTCTATCTTAACAGAGCTGCTGTCCAGACCGAAAGCTCTTTCTTCAGACAAACTCAGTTTTTTGATGAAGAAATAAGAATTCATGATAATGTTTTCATGCCATCTTAAATCGTTGTCATTTGATAAGAATTTCTCAGACAATACAAATTTAAAGTCCCCAATAATATTGTTTTTATTCAAAGATTCATAACGGCTCGTAATATCAACTTCACCACGTTTTACCATATCTTTGATAACTTCTCTAAACATCAAATTTATCTTGGTAGGCTCTCTAAAACCTAAATTAAAGTCAATTCTGTAGATATCGTCTTTAGCAATCTCTGTTACTTTATATTGCGTTTTATATGGTTCAGTCAAGATATTCACATGAACAAACCAATAAATATCGGCTCTTTTCGGGCGCTTTTGAAGAATAGAATAAATGATTTTTTCCTCTAGTTCATCTACACGATTTGCGTTTGTCATATAAACCAAATGCGTAGCATATTTTGGAATAGATAAATCTTGGCTTAACTCTACCAAAACTTGTTTGTAATCATCAACCTTAACGACTTTTGTATAGTTTTTGTTGATTTTCTTAGCCAAGTACCAGATTGTCATAACAGAAATCAGCATACTTGCAATGATTAAAGTTACATAACCACCTTCTGCAAATTTGGTAATATTAGCGAAAAGGAAACTGAACTCAATCAATAAATAAATTGTGATCAACGGTACCATGAAGTACAGTTTTACGCGTTTCATGATTAAGTAGTAGTTTAAGAGAATCGTTGTCATGATCATACACAAAATAATCGCAAGACCATAAGCATGCTCCATGTTTCCAGATTTCTCAAAATGTAAAACGATTCCGACACAGCCAAAAAACAATAACCAGTTGATTGACGGAATATATAATTGTCCTTTTACCTCTGTAGGATATTTGATTTTTACTTTTGGCCAGAAGTTCAGACGCATTGCTTCATTGATCAAAGTAAACGAGCCAGAGATAAGTGCCTGAGATGCAATTACGGCTGCAAGAGTTGCAACTACAATTCCGAATGGTAAAAACCAATGTGGCATAATTAAGTAAAACGGATTTCCGTTTTCGCCTCCTAATTGCTGTAATGTGCTTCCTTCATGGTGAATCAAATAAGCTGCTTGTCCGAAATAGTTTAAAACTAAAGTCGTTTTTACAAACATCCAGCTAATTCTGATGTTTTTTCTTCCGCAGTGTCCCATGTCAGAATACAAAGCCTCGGCTCCAGTTGTACATAAGAATACAAAACCAAGAACGAAGAAACCATCAGGGTGTATCGATAATAAATGATAAGCGTAGTAAGGATTGATCGCTTTAATTACCTCTGGATAATTCAGAACCTGAATTGTTCCTAAAGTACCCAGCATTGCAAACCAGATTAACATCATTGGGGCAAAGAATTTACCAACCAATTTAGTTCCGAACTGCTGAATAGTGAATAAAACGAATAAAATTGTAATTACGATATACACAATGGTTTGTGTTTCCATCGTCGGGTAGAAAGCTCTAATTCCTTCTACAGCAGATGAAATCGAAATAGGCGGAGTTATAATTCCGTCAGCGAGTAGGGCGCTACCTCCAATAATGGCGGGTACTATGAGCCATTGAATTTTTGTTTTTTTGACTAATGCATATAAGGCAAAAATTCCTCCTTCACCGTGGTTGTCAGCACTTAAAGTAATAAGTACATATTTAATTGTAGTTTGTAATGTTAAGGTCCAGAACACACAAGAGATACCACCTAAAACAATATCAGCATTTATCGTGTGATCGCCTAATATAGCCTTCATTACATACAATGGAGATGTTCCAATATCTCCATAAATAATCCCTAAAGTAATTAATAAACCCCCAATAGACAACTTACTATGTAAGTTTTTATGCGATGCGCTCATGTTAATTTTATAAAAAGACGGTTGCAAATTTACTGTTTTAAAACAAATTAGAGGCATTTAAAATTAAAAAGATAAAAAAAAGCACAATCGTAAAATTGTGCTTCTGTTTTTGAATATTATTTATTTGGAAAATTAACCTCGTCTTCCGTTTCCTCTAGAATTCGAGCTGCTTTCTCTTTGGCTTTGTCCGCCTCTAGATTCTTGGCTCATTTTTGGAGATTCTTGACTTGGTCTAGAAGCTTCTTGGCTCATTCTTGGAGATTCTGAACGCTGACTTTGCTGTGGTCTAGCTGAATAATCTCTATTTGAACTGCTAGATTGATTCTCTGAGTAGCTTCTAGTACTTCTTTCAGCTCTTGGAGCAGATGTTTCACGGCTTGAGTTACCTCTTGATGTGCTAGAAGAATTATTGCTACCATAATCTACTCTCTGAGAATTTTGTGCTCTCGGAGTGCTTTCAGCTCTTGGAGTATTATTCGTACTATTAGAATAATCACGAGTTGCGCTTCTTTGAGTATTTACATTTTCAGTGCTTCTGCCTGTAGAATTGTAGCCTCTGTTGCTGTTTCCATTGCCATTATTGCTTCTGTCGACAGAAGGTCTATTTGTACTGCTTCTGTTATCAGCATATGTTCTGTTAGAAACTCCATTGTTAGATGTTGTTCTGCCACTGTTATTTCTGTTTGTATTGTACGTATTTCTGTTAGTTTCTCTGCTTACAACACGTCTTTGATCTAATTCGTATCGATTTGTTGTGTTAGCATGTCTTTCCGCAAAACTATAATTCGGACGCATTCTTTCGTAACCATAAGTACGTCTTGTTTCGTAAATAGCAGAAGCTCTATAGCTTCTTCTCACATTTACATAATTGTATGTATTGTGTACATTGATGCATACATTTACGTTGTTTCTGTATCTGTAAACAGGGTAAGGTGTCCACGCTGTGTAATACGTTGGATAATAGCCCCAGTACCAAGTTGAATAATAAGGTCTGTAATTTGTTACCCAAAACGAAGTGTAAATAACAGGAACCACACTATAAACGGGCTCATAAATATAATTTGCTCCGTATAAATAAGTGTTTCCTACAATCTGAACACTTACTTTGTTGTAATTGTCTCTCTCCACATCGATAGTTGCAATGTCTTGGTAAACATCACGATCTAAAACGGCTTGGATAATAACAACGTGTGTTCTGTTTTCTACACTCTCAATAACGCGAAGATAATCTACTTCGTTATCACCATTAAGGTCTAAGTTTGATATTTGATATTTAGGATCATTTAAACGTCTTTCAAAATCTTGAAGGTTAGCTGATTCTCCAAACATCGAAGCAACAGCTCTTAAATCTAAGTTATCGCTTATATCTGAGTTTTTTGCATAAACAGTAGCTCCAGCTTGGGCTTGGCACGAACTAATTCCTAATGCAAATAGGGCTAGTAAAAGTAATTTCGCTTTCATGATAAAATCATATTGAAGATTAATATTCTGAGATATCCAATTACTGTGCCATAAAATTTATTCAAGATAATTATGAGTTTAGTTTCTTGGTTATCAGTATCTTTTTTTTGTTATCGTCTATGGAGAAATACGTCTAAAACTGTAAATACAAATGGAATAATAATATCTTTTGGTCGAATACCAGGATCGTTACTGTAGCCTGTATTTTTAGAAGTCATGATAATATTAATGGTTGCCACATCTTCGAATATGTTTGGTTTTATTTCCGATTGAATGATGATGATTTTAATATTGTTTTGAATTTTTTCTGTAACTCTTAAATAATCAACCTTTCCATCATTATTTAAATCTAAGTTTGAGATTCGTTCATCAGGATAATTTAATCTTGTTTCAAAATCTGCCGCGTCTACAGATTGAGAAAATATCATAGAAACAGCATTTAAGTCTAAATTGTTTTCTACATAAGAGTTTTTAGCGTAAACATTTACTTTTTGGGCGTAAGTGGAATTTACTAGTAGTATAAAAATCCCTATAAATAATATATTTTTCATATTTTACTTGTTAAATGTATTTTGTAAGAAAACAATTACCATGCCAGAAAAGAATATAGAATGATTTTGAAATTTTATAAATAATCGTATTTTAGCGTTAACCAAATTTTAAATTTCCTATGAAAAAACTCGCTTTATTTTGTGTTATTTTTATTTTGCTGATGTCTTTTAGGACATTTAATTATAAAACTGATATTGTTTATAATAATGGCTTTACATCAATGACAATAGATACATTGTTTAAAGACAGAATTAGTATTAGAGCAATTCTTATTGATAAAAATAAAGTTTGGTACGGGGCAGATAATTCTCGTTTTGGTTATTATGATTTGGATAAAAACGAGAAATTTGAAGAACATATTTACCGTGATACACTTAAATTAGAATTTAGAAGTATAGCGCAAACATCAAAAGATATTTTTTTGTTGAGTGTGGCAAATCCAGCACTTCTTTATTCCGTTTCAAAAAAAGACCGCAAAGTTAAATTGGTTTATAAAGAAATTAATCCGAAAGTATTTTATGATAGCATGCAGTTTTGGAACGATAAGGAAGGAATTGCAATTGGTGACCCGACAGAGGATACTTTCTCTATTATAGTTACTCGCGACGGCGGAGAAACTTGGACAAAATTATTGTCTGATAAATTACCAACAAATAGCACTGGAGAAGCTGCTTTTGCAGCGAGTAATACCAATATTGTTATAAAAGGAAACGATACATGGTTGGTATCGGGCGGAAAAAAAGCGCGTGTTTTTTATTCTCCAGATAAAGCAAAAACGTGGAAAGTTGTAGAAACTCCAATCGTGCAAGGGAAACAAATGACAGGAATTTTTACTGCCGATTTCTACGATTCTAAGCAAGGTTTTATTGCAGGAGGAGATTATGATCTTCCTAATAATAAAGCCAATAATAAGGCTTTTACAAAAGATGGCGGGAAGACTTGGCAATTAATTGGTCAGAATATGGGATTTGGTTATGCGTCATGTATTCAATATGTTCCAGGAGGCAATGGAAGAGAAATTGTTTGTGTAGGTTCAGAAGGAATACAATATTCTCAAAATGGAGGAGAAAACTGGATGCAGCTTTCTACAGACACCAAATTCTTCACCATTCGTTTTGTGAATAGAAATACTGCTATCGCAGCAGGACATAATAAAGTAGTTCGATTGAATTTTAAATAAAAAAATAAGAACCCTAAATAATAAAGTAAGTATTATTATATAGGGTTCTTATCGCTGTTGTTTCTTTAAGTCTAGTCTTTATTGCCTTTATCTCGATATTGCTGCAATAGTTTTCGATTAAAATCGTCTTCTGATTTTTTAAGTAAAAGTATCTTCTTTGCAGGAAGTACTTTTTTCAGACTGCTCATGTATTTTTCACGAAGCTGATATATTTCTTTATCAGTACTTTCGATTTGAGATAATAACGTTGCCGCTTCTTTATCTGAAAGATTTTTAAGATTATCATCTTTTAATTGTCTCAGATAAGTCTTCATTTTCAAATACTTTAATTCATATTGCTTATCGTCATAAGCATTATAAATAGGCCAGAATTTTTCTGCTTCAGTTGAAGTTAATTCCAATTCTGTTGTTAAAAATGACACTTTAAAAGCTTTAATTTTTTCTCGCTTTTCATCAATTTTTCCGCTTTGGGCAAAAATTGAAAAACTTATCAGAAATAGCAGGAGTGGTAAAATGTTTTTTATTTTCATTGTTAAGCTAAGTTGTTGAGTTAAGTTTGATTTAATTTTGTTCTGAAATTAAGTGTTCTAAGTTCGGACTTGTAGCTAAAATATCTTCTAGTGTTTCGTCTTCTAAAGTGACATCGTTGCCTAATTTTTCTATATCACTGTCGTCTAAGGTCTGAATTAAATCATATTGGCTGATATTGGAGTGATAAGATAAATAAGTTTCTAAAGTAGCTTCGTCAAGTTCGTTTGAACTGGCTTTATAATTATTTACGATCGGTATTAATAATGCAAAACCAATTACTGCAGCGGCCGCTAGAGAGATTGTTTTGTTACGTTTGTAAAAAGGAATTACTTTAACTTCTTTTTCGTCTAATTGCTGTAAAACCTTCTCTGAAAAATGATCAAAATAATTGTCTGGAGTTTTAAAACCAGATTTTATTTTGGGTTCGTTTTCTAATTTAAATGTTTTCATGATACTTATAAGATAGTTTTTGTTACAAAAGGTTTAATTTGATGTAACATATAATTCAATTTTTTTTACTGCGTGATGATAAGAAGCTTTTAAAGCTCCAACAGATGTTCCTAAGATTTCTGCGATTTCTTCATACTTCAATTCCTCAAAATATTTCATTTTGAAAACTAATTGCTGTTTTTCTGGAAGTGTTACAATTGCTTTTTGAAGTTTGATTTGAATTTCATCTCCATCAAAATAAAGATCTGCTTTTAAATTATCGATCGTTTTATTCTGCAGATCTTCAGATGAAATTCCGCTTAATTTTGCTTTTTGCGATAAAAAAGTCAAAGCTTCATTGGTAGCAATGCGATACATCCAGGAAAAAAGTTTACTTTCTCCTTTAAAGTTTTTAAGATTTTGAAAGACTTTTACAAAAGTGTTCTGTAAAACATCGTCGGCATCATCATGATTCAAAACAATGTTTCGAATATGAGAATACAAAGGTCTCTGATAATCGGACAAGAGTTTTTGAAACGCAGTATTTTGCGTTTCGGGACTTAATAATTCTTTTATAAATTCTTTCTCGTCTATCAAAGTTTTTGTTTTGTAAACTTTCTTTAATAGAAGTTAGACAGAATTTAATGTAAAAGGTTTAATGCGCCTTTAAAATTATTTAAAATTCTGAATCTTCTTCTTGTGCCGGTGTTTGTGTTGGGGCAGGGGCAGGAGCCGCTGGTTTACGCTTTACTGGCTCTGCGCGTGGTTGTTCTGTATGTGGCTCGCTTGTGGTTTCGCTAGTGCTTTCTGGGCTATAAGTCGGCTCAGTGGTAACAGGAACTACTTTTGGTTTTATTGGGAAATAAATTTCAGTCACCAATTTTGAAGAAGCTTTTACGTCCAATTTGCTCAACGTTAAGATTTCAAGATGAGACCAGCTCAAATCTGGAATAATTTTTTGGTTGTTAATGTAAGCCGTTGTTTTTGCAATTGCTTCGTTTCTATGAGAGTAATCTCCGTTAAGAGTTGTTTTTACAGCATCAAAACCATTTAATTTCCCTGCTAAAATATCACTTCCTGAACTAGTTGAAATTTCTTTATTAATAGGCAAACAAATTGAAATCTTTGCCAAACCTGTTTTAGTGTCGTACGTGTGATAAATAATGAATGGTTTTCCGCTTGCTGCTAAGCCATTTGTTTCACTAAAGTGAATAAGCTTCGGAATTACAATCCTAGCATTTTTGCTTACTTTGGCAATCTCACTAGTAAAAGTCTGTTTTATATAAGGTGTTTCTGTTTTCTTAACCACTCCGTCTACTGTAACGGCGTAAGTTTTCGTTTCGTAATCTAAATTTTTGTCAATATTAGCCAAACTTTTTTCGTAGATAGTTCCTATAACTCTGTCTGAACCTCCATGTAATGCGGTATAAATTTTAAACAGAAAGCTCATTGTTCCTTTTCCTTTCCAGGTAACTTTTGTTTTTCCGTTCAAAGTATCTTTTAAAGTCCAGTTTACATCAGCTTCAGTACCGTCAAATTGCATTTTTTGGTCAATGCTTTCGCCATCTTTTGTTTTAAGAATAATAGAATTTCCTTTTCCATCAGCACCATCCCAATAAAATGTCGCACCATTTCCGCTAGTTTTATTAGCGTATGTCATTTTTATAGAAGGATCTTCAACCGACCATGATTCAAAATCTTCGTAATTTCTAAAGTCGTTTAGGTAGTTATAAACCGTTGTACGAGGAGAATTGATGACTTTACTTCTTTCTACAGAAAAATCCCCTTTCTGAGTAGCAACAAAAACAGTAAGAGCAACAAAGCTTAAAAGTGCAAAAAGAAATAAATACTTTAGAATTTTCATGGTAGGCTGTTTGGTTTTGGTAAAGTTATAAATTTATCATGAGTCTTACTAATAACCCATAATGATTAGGTTTTATTTTATTGCGACCAGAATAATTTATCTTTTCAAAAATATTTTAATTACGAACAAAAGGACAATGAAAAGCAGAAAGGCAAGGAGTACTTTGTAATTTCCTTTATAAAAGACTTTGTGTAATTTTAAATCTTTTCGATAAGCAAATATCATAATGATTACAAAAACGATAAAAAAACATATTCCAAATTGTATTTGACCTTGACTAAACATAGTTATAAAAATTTTTGGCAAATTTAAAGATTTGTAAACGATTTGCTGCTAAATTGCCTTTTCATTTCCTTCAATAAATTTCAGATTTATAAGAAACTGACTTAAATTAGCAAAAAAAAGAAAACAACTATATGAAAAAACAACTTGACGCCGTAACTGAATTTCACACTGCTTTTAAAATTGGCCACAGCGCAACTCCAATTGCCGATGTAGGAGCAGAGAAAAAACTACTTCGTTATAATTTAATGAAGGAAGAGAATGAAGAGTATTACGAGGCGGTTCAAAATAATGATTTGGTTGAAATTGCAGATGCACTTGGAGATATGATGTATATTTTGTGCGGAACAATTATCGAGCACGGACTTCAAGATAAAATTGAGGCCGTTTTTGATGAAATCCAACGTAGTAATATGAGTAAATTGGGTGAAGATGGAAAACCAATTTATCGCGAAGACGGAAAAGTGATGAAAGGCCCAAATTATTTTAAACCTGATTTTTCGAAATTGTTGTAAAGAGGATTAAACGCAAAGAACGCTAAGTTTTTTTTCAGCAGTTCTTATGCAAATGCAAAGTTCGCAAAGCTTTGCGTCATTTTTGTCATTTCGACGAAGGAGAAATCTTCGCAAGAAACTCCATATAGCTAATCGACAATCTTTGTCGAGCTACTTGCGAAGATTTCTCCTTCGTCGAAATGACAAGATTGAGTTTAATCTTATCTCCACGATAAAATTTAATAATAGACAAAATAAAAAACCCGATAAAACTAAATTTATCGGGTTTCTTATTTATATGGTTTTGGGATTATTGAACTTTAACTGTCCATCCAAAAGTATCTTCAGAAAGTTTGTTTTGAAGACTAGTTAATTTTTCTTTTAATAAAGAAGCATAAGAATCCTCAATTGGAGCCATTTCATAATACTCATCTTTATAAGAGAATCCTTTGATAACGCTAATAACTGCAGCAGTTCCTGCTCCGAAGATTTCTTTTAGAGATCCGTTTTTAGCCGCTTCAACCAATTCTGAAACAATTACTGGACGAACGTCAACTTTTAGACCTTCTTTTTCAGCCATTGCGATCAAACTTTTTCTGGTAACACCATCTAAAATTCTTTCGCTTGTTGGAGCTGTTAATAAAGTATCGTTGATTCTGAAGAAAACGTTCATTGTTCCCGCTTCTTCTAATTTTGTGTGTGTTGCATCATCAGTCCAAATAACTTGTTGGAAGCCGTCTTTGTTTGCCAAGTTAGTTGGGTAAAATTGAGCAGCATAGTTTCCGGCAGCTTTTGCAGCACCAATACCACCATTTGCAGCTCTACTGAAATGTTCAGCAATGATCACTTTTACTTCACCTCCATAATATGCTTTTGCAGGAGAAAGTAAAATCATAAATTTATATTCGTCAGAAGGATTTGCGATAACTCCAGGACCTGTAGCAATCATAAACGGACGAATGTACATACTAGCTCCGTTTCCTCTTTGAATCCAGTCTTTGTCTAATTTCAATAATTCATTTAAACCATCCATAAAAATAGCTTCAGGAACTTCTGGCATTGCCATTCTTACAGCAGATTTATTAAAACGGTTAAAGTTTTCATCTGGTCTAAACAACCAAACATCATTATTGTCATCTTTATAAGCTTTCATTCCTTCGAAAATTGCTTGTCCATAATGGAAGACTTTTGAAGATGGATCCATTAAAATTGGCGCATAAGGCTTAATGACAGGATTTTGCCATTGTCCGTCTTTAAAATCGCATTCGAATAAATGGTCTGTAAATACAGCACCAAAACTTAAGTTGTCAAAATCTACTTCGTTTATTTTTGTAGAAGTAGCTTTAATGATTTCAATTTTGCTTGTTTGAGTTGTACTCATAGTTATGTAAGTTTTTTGTGAGATATTCTTCACTGTCAGAAATCTAAAGTGATGATATCATGTAAAATAGAATTTATTGAATGCAAAATTACGTAAAAATCTGTAAAATACTTGGCGAAAATTCATTATTTGCTGGTTTTGACTGAGATTTATTTATCCTATAATAAACTCAAATATTTAATTGCTTTTTATAAAGATTTTATGAAAAAAGTATGGTTTTTTAAGGCTTTACGCATTAGTTTTGATTAAATTTGATTATTAAAATGGCTTGAAAACCAATAAAAAGCTAGTATAAAATTCTGAAAAAAGTGAAAAGAGAAATAATTAAAACGCTAGATGGCTCAACTACAATTCGTTTACCAGAGTGGGATGAGTGCTATCATTCTAAACATGGTGCAATTCAGGAAGCGAAGCACGTTTTTATTAAAAACGGTCTTTCGTTATTTGAAAATCCGATAAGTATATTGGAAATAGGTTTTGGGACGGGTTTGAATGCTTTTATAACTTTTTTAGAATCTGTTAGAAAGAAGCAGGCTATCGATTATGTTGGGGTTGAAGCTTATCCGGTAGATGCAGATGAGATTTTGGAAATGAATTATGCGGAAGAATTAGAAGCATCGGAATTTTATAACATTTTTGAAAAAATGCATAAATCGGAATGGAACGAAAAAATAGAAATTTGCGATCAGTTCTCGTTAACCAAAAGAAAACAATTTTTTCACGAAATAAACGATTTTGAAATTTTTGATTTGATTTATTTTGACGCCTTTGGTTATCGAGTGCAACCAGAACTTTGGAGTACTGAAATTTTTCAGAAAATGTACAACAGTTTAAAGCCAAACGGCGTTCTTGTAACTTACGCAGCCAGAGGAGTTGTTAAAAGAAGCATGATTGAAGTTGGATTTACTGTAGAAAAATTGGCAGGGCCTCCAGGGAAAAGAGAAATGTTTAGAGCCTTTAAAAACGTTTAAATGAGTTATTTAGAATAATTCTACATTGATTTATATGTTTTAAGAAAACGTATTCGTTGCTAAAGTTTTTAAAAAAATAAGTTAAAAGTAGAAATTATGTTAGTTATTTGTTTAAATTTGGCTCGAGTTTAAAAAAATAGATAACCCCCGAAAATCTTATTTTATTATGTCAAAAATGATGTTTGATTACACGAAATCAATACTTGAAAGAGTTAGTTTCGATCCGATACTTTTCTGCAAAGAGTTAGAAAAAGCTATCAAAACACTGTTACCTTACGAAATGGAACAATTGCAAGAGTGGTTACTTAATTTCGTTGTTGGAAAACCAGAATTAAAACAAAGTCTACAACTAATTAAAGTATAAAAGAAAGGAGCCAAATTGGCTCCTTTTTTATTACGCTTTCTTTTGTAATGGACTAATGATTTGAACATTCTGAAAAACTATTGCGCCTTTTACAACGCCAGCAATTGTAGATCGTAATGCGTCAATGATTTGCATTTTTAATTCGCTCTTTGGGTAGATCAAACTTACCTCTCGAGCAGGTTTTGGCTCTTTAAAATTACGGAGCTTCAGTTTGTCGGATTCTTTTAAGTCTAATGTGTGCAAGTACGGAAGTAACGTTGTGCCAAGGCCTTCGTCTGCCAATTTAATTAAGGTTTCAAAACTACCGCTTTGAATCTGGAAATTGTTTTGGTCGGCGTCTGAGACATTTTTGCATAAATTTAAAATACCATCTCTAAAGCAATGTCCGTCTTGCAATAAAAGAATTTCATTCAGATTTAAGTCGGCAACTTCAATTTCTTCTTTCTGGAAACTTGCGTGGTGTTCTGGTATATAGGCGACGAATGGCTCAAAATACAAAACAATTTCTTTGATTTTTTCGTCTTCTAACGGAGTTGCGGCAATCGCAGCATCCAAATGTCCATTTTTTAGCTTTAGAATAATTTCCTCTGTATTCAACTCTTCGATTAAGAGTTTTACTTTCGGATATTTTTTAATGAAGTTATTCAAAAACATTGGAAGAAGCGTAGGCATAATCGTTGGAATAATACCTAAACGAAATTCTCCGCCAATAAAACCTTTCTGCTGTTCTACAATATCTTTTATACGATCAGCCTCGTTTACGATATTTTTAGCTTGATTTACAATTTTCTGTCCTATATCAGTAAGCTGAATTGGTTTTTTACTTCTATCGAAAATTAAAATATTAAGTTCTTCTTCGATTTTTTGTATTTGCATACTTAAAGTTGGCTGTGTTACGAAGCATTTTTCAGCAGCAAGAGTGAAATTTTTATGCTCAGCCACCGCTAACACATATTGCAATTGAGTTATAGTCATGTTGATAGTAATTTGTGATGCAAAAATAAGAAAATATAATTTTTATTTATGTTTATTTTAGTAAAGTTACTCTAAATTTGTAGTAAATTAGTGTAAAAAAATAGATTATGAAGACGAATATTTTAGGATTACCAGTAAAAGAATCAGAATTATTAGTAAAAGAATTGAATGTGCTATTGTCAAACTTTCAAGTGTACTATCAAAATTTGAGAGGAATTCACTGGAACATTCGCGGAAAGCGTTTCTTTGATTTACATGTAAAGTTCGAAGAATTGTATACCGATGCACAATTGAAAATAGATATGATTGCAGAAAGAGTTTTGACAATTGGAGGAACGCCTCTGCATACTTTTGAAGATTATATTAAAAACAATAAATTGACAGTTGGAAAGAATATTTCTAATGATGAAAAAGCGGTTCAGTTAATTGTTCATTCTTTATCAGATTTATTAAAAATCGAGAGAGAAATCTTGAACAAATCTGACGAAATTAATGATGAAGGAACCAATTCTATGATGAGTGACTTCATTGCTGAGCAGGAAAAAACAATTTGGATGATGAATGCTTGGTTAGAAGAAACTTTGTAAATAATTGTTTTTTAAATAATTAAAAGCAGAATGGAATGAAAATTGCATTCTGCTTTTTTGTTTATGTTAAATTTCTATGAAAATCTCTTTGATTTTATTTGTTTAACGCTATTTTTGCTTTGATGAAATATATAGCTCGCATATTATTATTCATATTTATTGCCTTCTTATCGACCCCGACAATTGTTCAGGCGATTAAGAAAGGAAATAATACAGCTATATCTTTTAGTATTGCTGAAGAAGAAGTGCATAAAGAACTTAAAAATGTAGTTCATCCAACTATTCTTGAGCATGAAGTTTTGATTCCGGTTTACATCGAGAAAAAAACGATTATTTCTGAAAACATTGTCAAACTAGACAACATCTCTCCGAGCATCTTTGCTCCACCACCTAACGTAGCATAATACTTCCGATTATTTCGAACTTTAGCCGCATTTCTATCGAGATGGGGTAAATCTTTAATGAATAATTTTTTTAGTATTATATTATGACAAAAAAAATCAATCTTTTTGCCAACCTTAAATCTGATTTTGCTTCAGGTTTAGTGGTTTTCTTGGTGGCTCTTCCATTGTGTTTAGGTATTGCAATGGCTTCTGGAGCACCATTATTTTCTGGAATCATTGCTGGTGTTGTGGGTGGTATCATTGTAGGATATTTGAGCCAGTCACATATTAGTGTGTCAGGTCCAGCTGCTGGGTTAACGGCTATCATTTTAACCGCAATTACCGATTTAGGAGCTTTCAATGTATTTTTAATGTCTGTTTTTATTGCTGGATTAATTCAATTAGCATTAGGATTTTTAAAGGCTGGAAGTATATCGAACTATTTCCCAACAAACGTAATTGAGGGAATGCTAGCGGGTATTGGAATTATTATCATTTTAAAACAAATCCCTCATGCTTTTGGTTATGATGCAGATTTTGAAGGAGATCAGGCTTTCATTCAAAATGATGGAAGTAATTCTTTTTCATTTCTATTTGATGTCTTAAATCATATTCATTTAGGAGCTGTAGTAATTTCAGCAGTTTCATTGGTAATTTTATTAGCTTGGGATAAAGTTCCTTTCTTAAAAAGAATAAAACTAGTTCCTGGAGCTTTGGTTGCTGTTATAGCCGGAGTAGTTTTAAACGAAATATTTGTATCTACAGGAAGCACTTTGGCAATTGCAAAAGAACATTTGGTTTCTTTGCCAGTTCCAAAATCTTTTGAAGACTTTAAATCAATTATAATTACCCCAGACTTCACTGCTATTACAAATCCGCAGGTTTGGGTGGTTGCTATTACGATTGCCATTGTCGCTTCTATTGAAACGCTTTTGTGTATTGAAGCTTCTGATAGAATGGATGTGCAAAAACGTTACACTAATACCAATGTAGAGCTTAGAGCTCAAGGTGTTGGTAATATGGTAAGTGCTCTTTTAGGAGGTTTGCCAATGACTTCTGTAGTAGTAAGATCTTCTGCAAATAACAATGCAGGAGCAAAATCTAAAATGTCTGCCATTATTCATGGTGTGCTTTTATTAATAAGTGTATTGTCTATACCAGCAATTTTAAACAAAATTCCATTGGCAACATTGGCTACTGTTTTGATTTTGGTGGGATATAAATTAGCAAAACCAGCAACCTTTATGCATTTCTGGGAAAAGGGGAAATACCAGTTTGTACCTTTCATTGCAACTTTGGTCTTTGTTGTTGCGACAGATTTGCTAAAAGGTGTTGCGTTGGGAATTGTTATCAGTATCATTTTTGTTCTTAGAGGAAACCTGAAAAGGGCTTACGTTTTCAAGAAAGAAGAATATGAAGATGGGGATATCATTCATATTGATTTAGCGCAGGAAGTTTCGTTTTTAAATAAAGCGGCAATCAAACAAACATTGGCTGAAATTCCAGAAAATTCGAAAGTAATTATCAATGCACATGATACGGAGTATATTGCGCATGATGTTTTGGATTTAATTCGTGAATTTAAAGAAACTAGAGCTATCGATGAAAACATCAAAGTGAAGCTTAAAGGATTTAAAGAAGCATACGAATTAGAAAATACGCCAGAAAATAGTAACCATGTTACGATTGAGCATTATTATGATGTGGCAAAAAGAGAACTGGTTAAAAAAGAAGTTGTTAGAGGAGAATAATTAAAAATTGGTGTTTTTAAGGAAGATGAAATGTCAAATTTTAGGTAACTTTACATTTAAGTTCATTTTTTGAGACTATTATAACTTAGAAATTACCACACAAAAAAATAAAAAAATGAGAAAATTTTATGAGCAGTTATTAGAAAACAATAAAAAGTGGGTTGAAACTTCTTTAGCAAAAGATCCTAATTATTTTGCTGATTTGGCAAAAGGACAATCGCCACCTTTATTATGGATTGGATGTTCTGACAGCCGTGTTCCTGCAAACGAAATTGTTGGTGCAAAACCAGGTGAGGTTTTCGTTCACCGTAACATTGCCAATATGGTTGTGCACTCTGATATGAACATGCTAAGTGTTCTGGATTATGCTGTAAACGTTTTGAAAGTAAAACATGTTATTGTATGTGGACATTACGGATGCGGAGGTGTAAAAGCAGCAATGGGACATCAGTCTGTTGGAATTATTGATAACTGGCTTCGTCATATTAAAGATGAATATCGTTTACATGATAAATACTTAAACTCTATTGAAGATGAAACAGAGCGTTTTAATGCTTTTGTTGAAATCAATACTAAAGAACAAGTTTACAATTTAGCGAAAACATCTATTGTGCAGAATGCTTGGAAAAATGGCCAAGATTTAATGCTTCATGGATGGGTTTACGGATTAAATTCTGGTTTTGTAACTGACTTAGACGTAAATATCGCTTCAAATGATGAGCTAGACGAAGTTTACCAATTAGATCTTTAATAGATACAAATAGAAATCGCCCTCAAAAGGGCGATTTTTTTTATTCGTTTTCGTCTAAATTTTCATTAAATGCAGACGGAAGCATTGTTGGGATAAACTTAATTAGAATTGGAAGAAGTAAGCTTCCTCCTGGAAGTAAAAATATGGTTAGCGACGGAATGGTTTTACAAATGTCCAAAAGCTGTTTTTTTACCTTTTTCTTTTCCTTCGCATCCAAATCTCTTGTTGTAGAATAGGCGAGCAGCACCATCAATTCCTTGCTCTGTACAATCTCCTTAATCAATCTGTTTTTGTTTCGTATGATTAGTTTGACTACACTGTGCGTCATTTGGTCATAAAAATGTTTAACAGGATTTGAATAATTAAAGTACGGAATTTTCTTTTTGTGAGTTGTAATAAAAGTATTGGTTGTATCCATGCTTTGCGTTACAAAATCATCAGGAACTCCCATTGTTGAACCTAAAGAATATAGGAAATACGATTCTTCATTTTCTACAACTCCATCACTCCACAAAGCCATTCCGGCCATATCGATTAAATAGTACTGTTCAAGTCTATTTTTAAAGTATTCTAGATTTAAAGTCTCCAAAGTCTCCACTGTAACTTTTGAAAATTTTGAATAACGTATGGAAGCTTCAAAAAGTTTAATTAAAAGATCGTCATGCTGAGATTTTACTGTTTTGGTTTTTAAAGCCAAACCAACAATTCCAAGAACCGTTTCTTCAATTCTTTTTAAATATTTTTCAGGAATTTCTCCATGCTCTAAATATTGTCTAAAGGCCAGAACATCAATAAACAATAAAGCGTTTGTCACCAAATGCGAGAAGTTTTTGCTAATGATGCTATCATTCGTTTGAACTCTTTGGTCAATAATGTTTTCCAGAGATAGAGAAGGAGTATCTTTTGGCAATAAAATTTTAAACAAATTAAATCCTTCTGGATTCATTTGCTTATAGAACTTTAAAACTTCAGCAATAAAATGTATAGGTTCCGAATTTCTTTTCTCTAAACAAAAGACATGATAGAGTGTGTTAAGTAAGGCAACTTTTGAAATTTCGGTTTTAAACCAGCCCTTTATCGGAATTGGTACTTGAGAATCTATGGCAATAATATGTCCGTAAATAAACCCTGTTTCTCTCACTTTATAGTAAAACGAATCCACAGTTTCAAAAGGAATTGCTTCTGAAAACTTCTGTTCACTAAAAAATTTATCGATCCAGCCTGGTGCTGATGGGTTAATCATGGACTTAATTTTGCTGATGCAAAGCTATGCCTTTTTCTTGTCTTAGGATTCATTTTAAAATTAAATAACCGCTAGATTTTGTTAAAAATAGCGGTTATTCAAATTTTTCTTATTTAATGATTCCTGCACAAGCAACTCTTCCTCCTGCATTTCCAGTTGGCTGAGTGGTAAAATCGTCTGTTCCTGCGTGTACGATTAAGCCTTTTCCTAGAACATCTTTATTACTGTCTCCACATCCAATACACCATTCGTCAGTAGTTAAAGTAATAGATCCGTTACCTTTTGCATCTGCGGTAAAGTTTCCGATATCACCTTTATGATATTCCCCAACTCCCCATTTTCCATGTTTTTTGAAAGTCGGATTCCAGTGTCCTCCAGCAGAACTTCCGTCGGCAGAACTACAATCTGCTTTTTCATGGATATGGATGGCGTGCACTCCAGGTTCTAATCCTGTTATTTTTGCTGTAAAAGTTACTTTACCATTTTTTTCAACAAAAGTAGCAGTTCCGGCAACTTTACTATTGCTTTTTGGCTCTAATGCAACAGTTAGAGTTTTAGCATCATTTGATTTGTTATTTGTTTTACAGCCAATGATTAAGGCAGTAATTATAGCGAAAGAAACAATTAGTTTTTTCATATCTACGGGCATTTTTAATTAAAGATTAAGTAAATTTAACATAAAATAACGGAATTGATTGCCTCTAAAAGTTAAAAAAAAGTCAAACTATACGTTATAATTTGACATCGATTGAGTTAAAACCAAAAAATATTGTTTAAATTCGTGTAGGTTTTTAACGAATAATTTCTGAAAACCATTTATCTAATTCGCTCACATTTAATCCTTAATGTTATGATGAAAAAGATTTTTACTCTCGTTTTTATTAGTTCGTTTTTAATTTCTTGCAAATGCGCAAAAACGGATGCAGTTTCTAAGCTTGATGGAACTTGGGAATTAAATTATGTTGCAGATTCCCAAACTTTTGATGTTTTATACCCAAATAAAAAGCCAACTATTGTCTTTAGTATCAAAGAGAGTCGTGTTTCGGGAAATAATGGCTGTAATTCTTATACAGGAAAACTTAGCGCGACAGGAAACAAAATAGATTTTACACAGCCAATGGCGGTAACTAAAATGATGTGTTTGAATGGTAGTCAGGGCGAGCAGGTGTATATGAGTACGCTGCAGAAAATTACATCATATGGTATTACAGATGATGGTAAAACTTTGAATTTCATTTCCGGAGATATTGCGATGATGCGTTTTACTAAAAAATAGTTTTATGAAAACTAAATTATATGTCTTCCTGTTTCTGATTGCTTTTAATTTTTCAGTTTCTGCACAAGAAAAGACAAAAAAAGAACTCAAGCAAGAAAGAGAATTAAAGAAACAAAACGAAATTAAAGCACTTATCGATTCTCAAAACTTTGTTTTTGAGGCTCAAAAAGCAACGCCTCAAGGTGGTCGATTACTTCAATTGGACTATAATACGTATTTTTTAAAGTTTAAGGCCGATAGTGCAACTTGTGATCTTCCTTTCTTCGGACGCGGTTATAATGTTGGCTATAATAGTGATGGTGGAATAAAATTTGAAGGGAAGCCCGAGAATATTAAAGTCGAAAATAAAAAAAATAATACTATTCTAAAAGCAACTGTAAGAGGTGCTAGCGATGTATACGATTTAACGTTTTCCATCTTTTATAACGGAAACACAACGCTTTCTGTAAGCAGCAATAATAGAGGTCCAATTAGTTATGATGGGGTAATATACGCTCCAAAAACAGCAGAGAAATAATGATTTAATTCAATACTAAACTTGTCACAAATTCGTCTGAATATATGGTAAGAATCTTTTTATGGTTATTAAAGTGGCAGTTTTCGGTTTTGTTTTTCTTTTTTTGTGTATTCACCATGTTGGGTCAGGATTTGGAACCCAGAGCTTATGCTAATGTTCCTAAAAGTCTAAACGTAATTGCGGCAGGGTATGTTTTCATGAATGGAAATGTACTCACAGATCCTTCTTTACCCATAAAAGATTTTACACTTCAAAGCCATAATATGGCTGTAAATTATATCAAAACTTTTGGGTTGGCAGATAAACTGGCTCGTATACAGGTAGGACTGCCTTTTACTTTTATGGACGGATCTGCTGTAATTAGTGATCAGCTGGTTACTGGCTCAAGAATAGGTTTTGCAGATATGAAAGTGCGTTTTGGAATTAATTTGCTAGGTTCTCCTGCACTTGATAAATCTGAATTTAGAAGTTTTGAGCAAAAAACAATTCTTGGAGTCAGTTTGGTTACTTCAATCCCAACAGGAAGATATTATGGCGATAAACAAGTAAACATTGGAACAAACCGCTGGGCTTTTAAGCCCGAAATAGGGGTGTCGAAACGGTTTGCTCACGTTTATGCCGAGGCCTATGGCGGGGTGTGGTTTTATACGGATAATAATGATTATCTAGGAAAAAAATTAGAGCAAAAACCAACCTGTAGTCTTCAGGCGCATGCAAGCTATTATTTTAAAAACCAAATGTGGGTTGGTTTTAATACGACTTGGTTTTTTGGAGGTCGAACTATTGCTGATGGAGTTTCAGATGAGAGTCAGATTGATAATTGGCGAGTGGGGGGAACTTTTTCTACTCCAATTGCAAAAGGGCAGTCCGTTAGATTTCAATATCATATTGGAGCCTATACCAACAACGGACTAAATTATTATGCTCTGTCAGCGGTTTACCAATATTCATTTTTTTAAAACCTGTTGATCGTTTAATATGTTTAAAATCAGTATATTTGAGTATGCATAAATTTTTAAAAACAAATTTAAAATTAAAACTATGAAAAAATTAGGACTTATTCTTATCATGGCGGCAGCCTCGTTTTCATCTTATGCGCAGTCTTCTTACAAGGAAGATTTAGAAGTAGTACAAAGTGTTTATGGAAAATCTAAAGCTGAGCTGGTAAAGCAGTACATGAATTTATCTGATGCGCAGGCAACAGCTTTTACTAAAGTTTACGATAATTATGAAACGTCGCGAAAAGCTCTAGGGCAGACTAAGTTTCAACTAATAAACGATTATGCGGCCAATTACGAAACTTTAACCGATGAAAAAGCAGATCAATTGGCTAAAGCAACTTTGAAAAACCATATTGATTATGAGAAATTGTATTCTAAAACTTATAATCAAGCAAAAAAAGCGATTGGATCTATTAATGCAGCAAAGTTTATTCAGCTTGAAGTATATCTTCAAACCATAATAAGAAGCGAAATTTTAGAAGCAATTCCGTTTATTGGAGAAATAGATAAGAATAAGGTGCAGTAATCTTATACGACTTATATAAAAAAAGGGAATCATTATGATTCCCTTTTGTATTATTTATTGTTTTTTGACTTTGTAAATCTCATTTACCATTCCGTCACGGAAACTATCTAGAGTAAGTTCCCAAAACATAATTCCACCTAACTTTTTAGCTTTTACATATTCTGCTTTAGCTTTAATAGACTTTAAATCATCTGATGTAGCAAAAGTTTTAGTTGATGCATTGTACCAATATGGCGCTTGAGCTTTTTCATCATAAAAATATTTCCAGCCGTTAGCCTCTGTGTATGTTGTAGCGTAGTTTTTAAAATCAACTCCTTGAAAGTGCTCTCCAGCTTGATACAATCCGTTATTGATGTTTTCTACGTTTTTCCATTGTCTAGTATAGAATGCACCTCCAATTACTAATTTTTCAGCAGGAACGCCTGCTTTTAGTAAAAACTCAACAGCTCTATCTGTAGATTCTTCTTTTGGATTTGTGCTGTATAATGGTGTGTGATGACCTGTAACTTTTGAATATCCGTTAACTAAATCGTAGCTCATGATATTAATGCGGTTTACATAAGGAGCAACAGCTTTCCAGTCTATAGATTCATCTAGACATTTTTGAAAACCTCCCGCAGCAAAACTCAATTCATATTTTTTTCCTAATGTTGAGCGTAAAATTTTAAGAAGTTCTGTAAAATTAGGTTTATCAGCAGGTTGGTATAAATGTCCAGGAAGCCCTTCAATTGATGGATATTCCCAATCTAAATCTAAACCATCAACTTTGAAATAATCGCTTACTTCTTTTACAGATTTTGCAAATTTTAAGCGCCCTTCAGCAGTTGAAAATGCTTCTGAGCATGGCTCACAGCCTCCCCAGCCACCAAGAGATAAGATAATTTTAAGTTGCGGATTTTTTGCTTTAAGCGAAACTAAATGTTTGATAGTAATAGAGTCTTTTGCCGAATCGACACTTAATTTCCCATCTTTTAGATGGCAAAAACTAAAGATAATCTGGTTTAATTTTCCAACCTCATATTGGTCAATAAGTTGAGAATCGCCAGTATAGTAGGCAATGATGTCCATTTTTTTGTTTTTCTGTGCGAAAGTAGTAGTAATACAAAAGCACAATAAAAATGATGCAATTAGGTTAATTTGTTTCATTATTTTGTTTTTTATAGTTTTTAGAATGTTAAATATACTGTAATACATTTAATATTTAACATCAAGAATGCTCTAGAAAGTCAATTTTAACGAATATTTTGCAAATTTCTGCAAAAATATTGCGTCTTGTAAGTGATGTCTTTCACTGGAAATAACAAAAAAATAAGCCCGCGCAGTTTCGGACTTGCGCGGGCTTAAACAAATTAAAAGCTAGAAACTATCTTGATATTAGAAGCAGTAAGTATCTTCTGCTACTAATTTTGCTGCAATTTTTTCTCTCAATGCCACAACGTTTGGCAGGTTAGTGTATTTAGTGAAACGTTTAAGTCCCATTAACATCATACGTTGCTCATCACCTTCAGCGAAAGAAGCAATTCCTTCTTTTCCTCTTAAGTTTACGATATCTACAGCTTTGTATAAATATAATTTTGCCATAGCGATTTGCTCTTGAACTTTATCTTCTCCTTGAGCTTTTGCTAATTTTTCAGTTCTCAAAATTGTACTTTCAGCCATGTAGATTTCGATTAAGATATCAGAAGCCGCCATTAACAATTGTTGGTGAGCATCTAATTCAGGACCATATTTTTGAACAGCGCTACCAGCAACCATTAAGAAAACTTTTTTCAAGTTAGCTATGATTACTTTTTCTTCTGCGAATAATTCAGAGAAATCTGGCGTGTCAAAAGATGGAATTCCCATTAATTCTTCCTGAACTTTCATTGCTGGTCCAAGTAAATCAACATGACCTTTCATTGCTTTTTTGATCAACATACCTACAGAAAGCATTCTGTTGATTTCGTTCGTTCCTTCGTAGATACGAGCGATACGAGCATCTCTCCAAGCACTTTCCATTGGAGTGTCTTCAGAGAATCCCATTCCACCAAAAATTTGAATTCCTTCGTCAGAACAAGATTGAACGTCTTCAGAAACGGCTACTTTCAAGATAGAACACTCGATCGCATATTCTTCAACACCTTTCAATTCTGCTTCTTGGTGACTTGTACCTTCAGCTTCACGAGCAGCGATTCTGTCTTCGATATCTTTTGCAGCACGGTAAGAAGCACTTTCTCCCGCATAAGCATTAGTTGCCATTTCAGCTAATTTAGAACGGATAGCTCCAAAAGATGAAATAGAAGTATTGAACTGAATTCTTTCGTTAGCATATTTTACAGCTCCAGAAGTAACTCTTCTTTGCGCATCTAAACAAGCTGCAGCTAGTTTAATACGACCAACGTTTAACGCGTTCATTGCAATTTTGAAACCGTTTCCTCTTTCAGATAACATGTTTTCAACCGGAACTTTTGTTTCGTTGAAGAAAACCTGACGAGTAGAAGAAGCACGGATTCCTAATTTATGCTCTTCTTCATTCATAGAAATTCCGTTTGAAGGATCGTTTTCTACAATGAAACCTGTAATATTTTTATCATCTCCAATACGAGCAAAAACGATGAAAACGCTACAGAAACCTGCATTCGAAATCCACATTTTTTGTCCTGTAATTAAATAATGAGTTCCGTCTTCAGATAAAACTGCTTTAGTTTTTCCTGAGTTAGCATCAGATCCTGCGCCTGGTTCAGTTAAGCAATAAGCTCCAAACCATTCTCCAGTAGCTAATTTTGGAACGTATTTTTTCTTTTGTTCTTCAGTACCGTAAAGTGTAATTGGCATAGTTCCAATTCCTGTGTGAGCACCAAAAGCAGTTGAGAAAGAACCTGTTGCTCCAGAAATGTAGTCACAAACCAACATTGTAGAAACAAATCCCATTCCTAATCCGCCGTATTCTTCAGGAACCGCAACTCCAAGAAGTCCTAGTTCACCAGCTTTACGCATAGAAGATTCTGTATAAGCGTAATCTTTTTTCTCAAAACGATCTTTATGCGCCCATAATTCTTTGTCAACGAACTCTTTTACAGAGTCACGCATCATTAACTGCTCTTCCGAGAAATCTTCTGGTGTGAAGATGTCCTCGCATTTTGTTTCTTTAACTAAAAACTGACCACCACGAGTCACGTTTTTTTCGATTGTATCTGCCATTTTGTTTTTGTTTTTTATGAAAGAAAATAGAATATAGAGTACAGAAAATAGACTTTTACTTTAGTCCGTTTTGAAAACCCATTGTCATCCTTTGGAATTCTTCTATTTTAATTTCTAATTGGTTAAATTGTATCTCGTTTATATATTTTCTATGTTTAGCAATCAATAATTGTGTAACTAGTTCAAATGAAGAACCAAGAGAAATGTCTAAAAAGTGACTAAAAGACTTATCAGTTCTGGAAGATCCTTCAGCAATATTACTAGGCATCGAAACCGAACATCTGCTTATTTGAGAACTCAAATCGTATCGTTCGTGTTTTGGAAATTCTATTAATACATCTGAAATTTCATTAGCAATTGAAATTCCAATCTTCCAAATCTTTAAGTTCTTATAATTGTGTCTCATGTTTTTTTGAGTCAATTTAAGAAATTAAAATAAAAAAGTAAGATTAGTACTATGTTTATTTTGTTTTTTGAAACATTTTATAACTCCAAAAAAGTCACTCTCTATATTCTCAAAGAAAAACATCTATTCTCTTTATTCTATATTCTATTCTCTTTTTTAAAGAACTTCGTAAACCCCCGCAGAACCTTGTCCAGTTCCCACACACATAGAAACGATTCCGTATTTATTACCTCTGCGTTTCATCTCATCAAATAACTGAACAGAAAGTTTAGCTCCCGTACATCCCAGAGGGTGACCTAAAGCGATTGCTCCACCGTTTACGTTTACGATATCTGGGTTTATATTTAATTCTCTAGTAACTGCTAAAGCTTGTGAAGCAAAAGCCTCGTTTAATTCAATTAACTCAATATCGTTTAATGTTAGACCAGCTTGTTTCAAAGCTTTCGGAATTGCTTTTACAGGACCGATACCCATAATTCTTGGTTCAACACCAGAAGAAGCAAAGTTTACCAAACGCGCTATTGGCTCAAGATTTAATTCTTTTACCATTTCTTCGCTCATGATTAAAACGAAAGCAGCACCGTCGCTCATTTGAGAAGAGTTACCAGCAGTTACACTTCCGTCAGCAGCAAAAACTGGTTTTAAACCTGCCAAAGCTTCTTTAGAAGTTCCAGCTCTTGGTCCTTCGTCTTTGTTTACAACGTATGATTTTGTTTCTTTTTTACCGTTTTCATTAATGAAAGTCTGCTCAACAGTAATAGGAACGATTTGTTTGTCAAATTTTCCTTCTGCCTGTGCTTTCAAGGCTTTCATGTGAGAGTTGTAAGCAAACTCATCCTGATCTTCTCTTGAGATTTTGTATTGATTAGCAACCGCTTCAGCAGTTAAACCCATTCCCCAGTAGTAATCTTCGTGACCTGCAGCAGCAACTTTATAATCCGGAGTTGGTTTGTAACCTCCCATCGGAATATAACTCATACTTTCTGCACCACCAGCAATGATACAATCTGCCATTCCTGATTGGATTTTTGCAGTTGCCATTCCGATAGTTTCTAATCCAGATGCGCAGTAACGATTTACTGTAACTCCAGGAACATCTTCAACTTTTAATCCCATTAAAGAGATCAAACGTCCAACGTTAAGTCCTTGTTCTGCTTCTGGCATGGCATTTCCTACCATAACGTCATCGATACGTTTTTTATCGAAATTAGGCAGTTCATCCATCATAAACTGGATCGTTTCTGCAGCTAATTCGTCAGGTCTTTTAAATCTAAAAACACCTTTTGGAGCTTTTCCAACTGCTGTTCTATATGCTTTTACTATATATGCTGTTTTCATAAATGATTGTATTAAGATTGGAGAATTAAGTATTAAGATTTTCCAATTGTTTTGTTGATTTTATCCTTTAGTGATCTTTGAAATGAAAAATTCATATTCGAAACTTCTACTAATTGATTAATAGTTGGTTGAATTAAATCTTCATTAACAAGCTTAAGTCTTTTTGCAAGTATTAATTGGGTTATTAATTCAAAAGTTGAACCATTTGCAATTCCTAAAAAATGCATAAATTCTTTATCTGAATTTCTACCTGAACCTTCAGCAATATTTGAAGGAATAGAAACAGCACATTTTTTTATTTGATGAATTAAATTGAATTTTTCATCATTTGGCAGCAATGCTGAGATTTCATAAACATAAACCGCTATATCCATTGCTTTTTGCCAAATCTTTAATTTTTCAAACTGGTGCATTTCTTAATACTTAATTCTTATTACTTGATACTAGTTTCTCAAAGGTTTTCCTTTAGTTAACATATATTGAATTCTCTCTAAAGTCTTACGTTCAGTACAAAGAGATAAGAAAGCTTCACGTTCGATATCTAATAAATATTGTTCAGATACTAAAGTTGCTTCAGATAAATCACCACCCGCCATTACATAAGCCAGTTTGTTAGCGATTTTCTTGTCGTGTTCAGAAATGTATTTTCCAGCTTGCATTTGATCTGTTCCTACTAAGAACATACCCAAAGCTTGTTTTCCTAAAACTTTAATATCGTTTCTTCTGATTGGCTGTGTATAACCTGCTTCAGCTAATAACAAAGCATGTTTTTTAGCTTCAGCAATCTGACGATCTTTGTTTACTACGATAACATCTTTTCCATGTTGAAGAAGTCCGGTATCAAAAGCTTCATAACCAGAAGTCGAAACTTTAGCCATAGCGATTGTTAAGAAATACTCTTGAAGAACGTTCAATTCCACATCATTTTTGCGGAATAAATCAGATGCTCTTAAAGTCATTTCTTTAGAACCACCACCGCCAGGGATAACTCCAACACCAAATTCAACTAATCCCATATACGTTTCTGCAGCAGCTACCACTTTATCAGCATGTAAGCTCATTTCGCATCCACCACCAAAAGTCATTCCGTGAGGCGCTACTACAACTGGAATAGAAGAGTAACGAACACGCATCATGGTATCTTGGAACAATTTAATTGCCATGTTCAATTCATCATATTCCTGCTCAACTGCCATCATGAAAATCATTCCGATATTAGCCCCAACAGAGAAATTCGCTGCTTGGTTTCCAATAACTAAACCTTGACATTCTTTTTCAGATAAGTCGATTGCTTTATTGATAGCTTGTAGAACGTCACCACCAATTGTATTCATTTTAGATTGGAATTCTAAGTTTAAGATTCCGTCTCCTAAATCCTGAATGATTGCACCGCTATTGCTCCAAACTTTTTTGCTTTCGCGAATGTTGTTTAGGATAATGAATGAATCTTGTCCAGGAACTTTTAATTGTGATTTTGTTGGAATGTTATAGAAATAAGTTGCTCCTTCTTTTACAGAGTAGAAACTTTCGCTTCCAGAAGCCAACATTTCAGTAACCCATGCAGCAGGCTCTAAACCTTCCGCTTTCATGATTTCAATTCCTTTCGCAACACCAATAGCATCCCAGATTTCGAATGGACCATTTTCCCATCCAAAACCAGCTTTCATGGCATCGTCAATTTTGTATAATTCGTCTGAGATTTCAGGAACTCTGTTTGATACATACGCAAACATTCCAGCGAAACTCTTACGGTAGAATTCTCCCGCTTTGTCTGTTCCTTTAACTAAAACTTTAAAACGATTGATTGGTTTATCAATAGTTTTAGTTAATTCAAGAGTAGCAAAATTTGCTTTTTTCGCAGCGCGGTATTCTAATGTATCTAAGTCTAAAGAAAGAATATCTTTACCTACTTTTTTATAAAAACCTTGTCCAGTTTTGCTTCCTAACCAATTATTTTCCATCATTTTGTTGATGAAATCAGGAAGTTTGAACAATTCGTGTTGCTCGTCGTTAGGGCAGTTTTCGTAAATACCGTTGGCAACGTGTACCAAAGTATCCAAACCAACAACGTCAACAGTACGGAAAGTAGCTGATTTTGGACGACCGATAACTGGACCAGTCAATTTATCAACTTCTTCAATTGTTAATCCCATTTCTTTTACTAAGTGGAATAAACTTTGGATTCCGTAAATACCAATTCTATTTCCAATAAACGCCGGAGTATCTTTAGCAACAACAGAAGTTTTTCCTAAGAATTTAGATCCGTATTCGTTTAAGAAATCCAATACTTCAGTAGAAGTTTTTGGACCAGGAATAATTTCAAATAATTTTAAGTAACGCGCAGGGTTAAAAAAGTGAGTTCCGCAAAAGTGCTGTTGGAAATCTTCGCTTCTTCCTTCACTCATAAAATGAATTGGAATACCAGAAGTGTTAGAAGTAACTAAAGTTCCCGGTTTACGGAATTTCTCGATTTGTTCAAAAACTAATTTCTTAATGTCTAAACGCTCCACAACAACCTCGATAATCCAGTCAACATTGGCAATTTTTGCCATATCATCTGTCGTATTTCCAGTTGTGATTCGGTTTGCGAATTTCTGACTGTAAATAGGAGATGGTTTTGATTTTAATGAATTCGCCAAATGTTCGTTTACCACACGGTTGCGAACGGCTTTACTTTCAAGTGTTAATCCTTTTTTAGCTTCAGCTTCGGTCAGTTCACGCGGTACAATGTCCAGAAGTAAAACTTCGACACCAATGTTAGCAAAATGACAAGCTATACCTGAACCCATAATTCCGGATCCAATTACAGCAACTTTTTTAATTGTGCGTTTCATATTTGTTAATTTTGTTTTCTATTTGTCAAATATGTTATCGCCTTTTTATTAATTGGAAAAAACTTTATTGTGGGCGATTTCATAATTTGTTACTATTTGTTTGTAGGAGGAAAAGAATATTATTCTTTTTCTGTGTTTTCTGTTTGATTAAATATGTTTTTATCGTGAATCAGTTCGTTGATAATTTCAGAAACTTCGATAAAATGATTCAGCTTTTCTTCCGAAACATGTTTTCTTACCATTTCATTAAACTTCAGAACCGTATTTTTAGATAAATCTCTTTTTTCTTTCCCAAAATCGGTCAGATAGATTAAAACACCTCTACCGTCGCTTGGGTTCTTTTTGCGAACAATCAAACCTTTTTCTTCCATAGATTTTAAAGTTCTTGTCAAGCTGGTGGCTTCCATACCCATTCTAGGGCCCAGAGCCGTTGACGGAGTTCCTTCTTCCTTGTCCATACTTAAAAGAGCAAACCCTGTCGCCATTGTTGCGTCGTATTTAGCTGCTTCTTCATTATACATTCTTGAAACAGCTTGCCATGTCGCTCTCAAAATATAATCTATCGTTTTATCTTTCATAGGTAACTATATCGATTTCAAATATAATTAAAAAATACTATGCATGCATATAATTTTTTAATAATTTTTTGGTTGGTTATAAAATATCCCTGATTTAGAGGGTTTTGGTTGTTTATTTTAAGTGTAATATACTATTCTTTTTTTAGATTTTAACATTTTTAATGCGGTAAAAATCCTTTTTTAATTTTTAAAAAGCATTTATTTCTGTATTCTGCAAAAAATTATGCATTTATTTCAGTTGGTTTTTCAGAATCGTAACGGGAAATGGCATCTAGAAGTATCTTTTTCATACGATTTCTCAGACTTTCGGGCCTTAAAATCTCCAAACAGCTTCCAAAACCTAGAAGAAGCCGTTCCATTTCATAATTGATTATTACATATATATGTATAATAACACTGCCGTCTTCATTTTCTTTAATTAATCGCTGCGAAGTGTGTAAAGGTTTTGTAAGTACGTAGGGCGCATTCGAAGCATCGACCCACAATTCGATTCTTCTAGCTTTTAATCCTGAATTAACCGTTACGCCAATTACATCTTTATAATAAATGTCAGCGTCAAAATCTTCTTCTAAATAAGGAAGATTAAAATCGTAATCAATAGAAATAATTCTATCCAAAGCCAAATTGGTAATCGGCTGTGAGGCTTTTTTCTTTCCGACTAAAAACCAGCGATTATTAAACTCTTTTAGTATAAAAGGATAAAAATGAAATTTCGTTTCTTCTCTGGATTTAAAAGATTTATAAGTAATAATGAGAACCATTTTCTTGATAATCGCCTGATATATTTCGTCCAGATAATGAAGCCCTTTTAGTTTCTCATTTTTATCCAGATAAATAACAGGTTTGGTATGCGATTTCTCGGCGTAGATTTTATCCTCTAACCGCTGTAGAATATCCGATACATCATTAAATAAAGAGAAATCTTTAAACTGTTTTAGCATAGAAACCGTTTCGGTCAAAACATTCATGTCGGTTTCCGTTAGCGGAATATCGGTTATCGAAAAATCTTCATCTTCATATTTATAATACTTTTTATCGTAAACCACGATCGGAGCATTATAACCCAATTTCTCACTTCGCATCAGCTGAATATCCATTTGAATGGTTCGCTTACTGATTGGATTTTGGCGTCCTTCATATTCAAATAATGCTTCAGAACAGCATTCGATTAAATCTTCGAGTGTCCATTGCCTGTATTTGTTCTGCAGACATTTATCGATCGTTTTGTATCTAATTAGGGCATTTTTGTTTTGTGACATTGCTGTGTGTGTTTTGCTCGCAATCCCGATAACTATCGGGAGCGAAGGCGCAAAGTTTTTATTTTTTTAAGCCACAGATTATGAGGATTAAAATGATTTTCCCCATTTTATGTCATCCTGAGGAACGAAGGATCACACAAGAAACTCTACAAAGATTGGCGATTCTCTTTGAGGAATATTGGATGTGATCCTTCGTTCCTCAGGATGACAAACTGTGCGTTTAATTAATACTTTAAATAAAAACTTTGCGACTCTGCGTCTTTGCGAGATTCAATTTTTAGTTTAATAACTCTATTTCTCTTTCAATATTAATTCTCGCTTTTCCCTCATACAAATTCCTAAACTCATCAGTCTGAAAAATAAATTCATTCTCCAGAAAATGCTTCAACGCTTTTGCGCGTCCGGGTTTGTATAGAAAATCAGGATAAATGCGATATTCTTTTCTAATTTGTTCAAAGTAGATTTTATAATCATCCCAATCTTTAGCGAGGATTTTCAAATCAAAATCGATTAACCAATTAATGTCTTCAATAGAATTATACTGATGTTGTTGCGTCGCACAAATCGCATCAAAAACCAATTGTTTATTTAAATTGATATTTTCAGGCAAAATTGCCAAAGCAAACTCAGCACTTTTAAGTTCGTTATCTTTTTTGGAAGCCGAATACACAAAATCATGATAAAAAATAGAAAATAATATTTCGTTTGGATTTTGAAGTTTATCGCGATACGTTTCAAAACCCTTTATCATTTCTTTTAAATGCGTAAGATTATGATAATGCCTTGATTTTTTGGAATATGCCTTTTCTAAATCCGTCCAGTTTTGCTGAATTTCATTTGCTGAAAAGCCGATATTCAAAAGTAAATCAGAATAAATTTCCTTTAAATTCATGTTGTTTTTTACTCAAATTTAAAATTCTTTTTTTACTGCGCAAAATAATTGCGTAGTAGTTTTGAAATCTTTGCTCAAGAAATAAAACAAATAGTATTTCTAATAAATGAAACAAAATTTTTACTACGCAAAATGACTGCGCACTAATTTTAAAATCTTTGTTCAAGAAATAAAAAACAAACGTTCATAGAAATAAAAAAAAAGAATAAAACAGGTCAAGTTTGAGTTACTTCGAAAACACTTTCCAATGTACACACTTACACCATTACCTTTTTATTTAATTATTATGAAGCAGTAGCTCAGCGGTAGAGCAGGTAGTTTTGAAATTATCCTGAAAAGGTCAATCAAAACTTACTTCGTACACTTCTAATGTCCGTGTCGTGGGTTCGAATCCCATCTGCTTCACAATTAATGGTCAATTAAAACTTACTTCAGACAATGGCTAATTTCGGTTCGAATCCGAACAAAGTTTTAAAATTATCATTAATAAAAAACGAGGGTCAAGATTAACTTACTTCTTCGCGGTAGCCCGCTCCATTTTAGCTTAGTTAATCAATTATCGTCAAATTTCAGGTCAAGTGTTTCTTACTTCAAAACTCTTTTAGGTAGAAATCAGAAACGCAATTATCTAAATTTTTAAAAATTAAAAAAAATGAAAACAAGAGAATTATTAAAAATCAGTTTACGTCAAAATGCTATTTTCATTCCATCAGAAATGATTACGAATGAAGTTAAAAATTTATCAGGAACAACATCCGTTTTGTTAGCCAATGTTTCAAAACTTGGATTTACATTTTCTGAATCTTTGCTTCACGCTTTAAACAACGTGAGCCCAACTTATAAAATCGAGGTTTTAGAAGTTCTAAGAGAAGTTTTAGGAACAGATAAAAACTGGACGCCATTGGTAAAAGAATGGAATGTTCCAACAGGCGAATCTGTTGTAGATCATATCATCACGTTTTTCGGAAATGTTTTTAAAACTAAAAACGGAACAGCTTTACAATGCGGACATATTATTCCGGATAATACTTTTCCATTAGAGAGATACAATGGTTGCCCGTTCTGTGGAACTCCGTTTGAATTTGGAAAACTGGAAAATATCGGACAAGGAAGCAAATTAAAAATGCTGGAATTGTGGACAGAAAAAGATTTAAATGATTTCTATATATCGTTATTGCAATCTAAAACCGCTTTAGACGCTACGCAAGTAGATAGTTTAAAAATGGCGATGCAATATTTGCCTTTACCAAAAACAGAAGTAGCAATAAAGGAAACTTTAATGCTCGTAATTGATCTTTTGATCGAAAACGGTAAAGAAGAAGAGGCTTCTGAGTTTTTAAAAACACCAACAGATATCTTACGATACTTATGGTATAAAAACACAGGAATGCTTCAGATTATTGAGCCAAAAACGATTATCAAAAGAACATCCAAAAATGCACAACATTTCCATAATGTTTTAGATACAAGTGTTCAGGCAAGAATTGCTTCTCAAAAAGATTTGAAACTAAAATATTCCCGAAAAGAATGTTTAATGGTAGCAAATTGGTTGAATAATATGAATATGGAAGTGGAGGCTATGTGCGAAACCATGCATCCAAAAAGAGGAATGTGGGTTCGTTTTATCCGAGCGTTGCGTTTGGCAGAATACAGCAAAAGAAAAGGGTTTGAGAAATTGAACTTTTTAATGGATGTGTTCTACAACCAAGTGTACGATGTTTGGCAAAGCAAAGTAGATTCGTCAAGATTGAAATTTGATGCCGATAAAACATTTGCATTATTGAAACAACGCCCGGGTTTATTTGCACGTTCGTTATTCTCAAACATGCTATGGTTTGGAGCAGACGAAACTATTGCTCATTTTGAAGAAATCATCGATAAAGTTCCGGCTCGATTGGTGTTTACTTTGAACATGTATGCTCAGAATTATTTTGATAAAAACATGCAGAGAAGTGTGAAACCTTTGGGCGGAACAAACAAACGAATTGAAGCAAACGCTTTATTGAAGTTGTACGAAGATTTTCAGTTGGAAGCGATGAAAAATCAAATCGAAGAATTGTGTCTTTTGGCCATGAAAAAACGATTTGCGAAAATTGTTAACACCAACAAAACAATCTATATCGATCCGCAATTGTTTAATATTCCGGTTTCTATAGGAGATCGAAGCGAAACCGTTCAGGATTTGCCAGTTGCTTTAATGGGAACACGTTTCCCAATTGAAGGAAACGAATTACGATTGTTTATGCAATGGGGTAAAGATTTGCCAGCGCAGCATTTAGATATGGATTTGAGCTGTCATATCGCTTACGAAAACAGTTCAGATATTTGTTCTTTCAGCCGATTGACGACTACAGGTTGTCAGCATAGTGGAGATATCCGAAGCATTCCGAATAAAATTGGAACTGCCGAATATATCAACATTAACATCGACGAATTGGCGAAAGCCAAAGCTAAATTTGTAACTTTTACTTGTAATGCGTACAGCAACGGAAGTATTACGCCAAATTTGGTCGTAGGTTGGATGAACAGCAAATACCCGATGAAAATTTCGGAGAAAACTGGTGTAGCATACGATCCGTCGTGTGTAGATCATCAGGTTCGTGTGACGCAAAATGTTGCCAAAGGTTTGGTTTTTGGAGTGTTGGATGTAGCCAAAAGAGAAATCGTTTGGTTAGAGATGACTTTCGGAGGTCAGGTTGTAGGTGGATTGGATTTCAAAGGCGTTCAGGCGTTGTTGGCAAAACTAAACAGCAAATTGAATATTGGTAGTTTGTTACAGCTTAAAGCGGAAGCTCAAGGTTTAACAATCACCGAAAATGAAATTGCCGATGAGGTTTATACAGCGCAATGGGCGATGAATCCAGCGGTTGTGACGCAATTGTTGGTGGATTAGTTGCAAAGTTGCAAAGTGACAAAGTGACAAAGGTTTGTAGAGGCGCACTGCTGTGCGTCTCCGCAAAGATTGGTAAATTTAATCTCGCAAAGGCGCGAAGACGCAGAGTTTTTTAAGTTTTTTATTAAACGTACTGTTTGTCATCCTGAGGAACGAAGGATCACACAAGAAACTCGACAAAGATTGGCGATTCTTTTTGAGGAATATTGGATGTGATCCTTCGTTCCTCAGGGTGACAAAAAAAGAGAAAAAAATCTGTTTAATCTGCAAAATCTGCGAGAGCCATCTCTTTCATAAGCAAAAAAACTTAGAAATAAAAAACTACGCAAAATGACTGCGCAGTAGAAATTAACCTTTGTACTATCAAAATAGAAAGAAAAATGAAAACACAAATAAACGGTACAGATATATTAGAATTAGGATTCCCAGAAGGAAAAATAATCGGAATCGCATTAAAAATAAACAGCAAAAGAAACGGATTCACAAGAGACGAAATGATTACCAATTTCAAAAACGTCTTAGAAACTCCGGAGAATTATATCGACGATAAAATCTTCAGCAAACTGGCTGTTGCTTTAATCGAAAAATCGAATGAAAAACCAGAAGATTTCATCGCTTTAAATCAGAATCCAAATGCATATTCAGCTTACGGATTGGATCATATCGAAGACGGAGCCAGAAAACAAATGGAAGTTGCCATGAAACTGCCTGTTACAGTTGCCGGAGCTTTAATGCCAGACGCGCACCAAGGTTACGGGTTACCTATTGGCGGAGTTCTAGCCACAAAAAATGCTATTATTCCGTATGGTGTTGGGGTTGATATTGGGTGTAGAATGGCGTTGTCAGTTTATGATATTGCGGAGGATTTTTACTTTGAAAACGAAGCCAAATTCAAAAAAGAATTAATTGCAAATTCTATTTTTGGAGCAGGTCACGGATTTCACGGTCAGTACAAATCAGATCATGCGGTTTTGGAAAACGATGCTTTTAATATGAATCCGTTTGTGAAGAACCTGAAGGATAAAGCATGGTCGCAATTAGGATCTTCGGGTGGTGGAAATCACTTTGTGGAATTCGGAATCATGGAATTTGCGCAAGACGATGCGGTTTTGAATATTCCAAAAGGAAAATACGTCGCTTTGTTGACGCATTCTGGTTCACGCGGAATGGGAGCCACAATTGCAGGACATTATACAAAAATTGCGAAAGACGAATGCAGACTTCCAGAAGTGGCCAAAAACTTAGCATATTTAGATATGAACTCGCAATTAGGACAGGAATATTGGCTGGCGATGAATTTGGCAGGAGATTACGCTTCGGCTTGTCACGAGATTATCCATAACAAAATGGAACGCGCTTTGGGTGCGACGATTTTAGCCAAAGTCGAAAACCACCATAATTTTGCCTGGAAAGAAATCTGGAACGGCGAAGAAGTGATCGTACATAGAAAAGGAGCAACTCCAGCCGGAAAAGGCGTTATGGGAATCATTCCGGGAAGTATGACCGCACCGGGATTTTTGGTGAGAGGAAAAGGCGAGGAGAACGCCATCAATTCGGCTTCGCATGGAGCAGGAAGACAAATGAGCAGAACTCAAGCTATAAAAAACATTACACAAACTGAAATGAAATCGATCCTGAGAGATCATGGTGTTACGCTTATCGGTGCAGGTCTAGACGAAGCCCCAATGGCGTATAAAGATATCAATCAGGTGATGGAAGCGCAACAGGATTTAGTTGATGTGGTTGCCAAATTTACGCCGAAATTGGTTCGAATGGCAGATGATGGGAGCAAAGAGGATTAGTTTCTTTTAAGATACTGAGGTTCTAAGATACTAAGGTTCTAAGGTTTCTCATTACAGCGATTAACCTCATTTTATGTCATTTCGACGGAGGAGAAATCTCCACAAGTAGCTCCACAACGTGAGTCCAATCTTTGTAGAGTTTCTCGCGAAGATTTGCTTCGCCTGTTCGCTATCGCTCGGGTCTCCTCCGTCGAAATGACAAACTTTGTGGTTAAAGATTTTTTCACGCAGATTTAAAAAGATTTAAGCAGATGCTCGCAGATTATTTATAAAAATCATTTTAAATCAGCTAGAATCTGCAATCCCGATAGCTATCGGGAGCGTGAAACAAAAAACTTTTCGACTCTGCGACTTTGCGAGATTAAAAAGAAAAACTTAGCATCTTAGTATCTCAGAACCTTAGCAACTTAAAACAATAATAACCAACACAAAGAATAAAAAAAACTTTGTGCCTTAGTGCCTTCGTGGCAAAAAACAAAAAAAAATGAAAACATATATAGATATCGGAATTAATTTGACCAACAAACAATTCCAAAACGACATAGACGATGTCGTACAAGACGCGCTCGACGCCGATGTATCGCAAATGATACTCACGGGTACCAGCGTACGAAATAGCGAAGAATCTGCTAAGATTGCGAGGCAGTATCCGGGCGTGCTGTACGCTACGGCGGGAATACATCCGCATGATGCGAAGAGTTTTGATGCGCAGAGTATTTCGAAACTCAGGAAATTATTAGAACTGAAACACGTAGTTTCGGTTGGCGAATGCGGACTCGATTTTGATCGTGACTTTTCGCCCCGAAACAAACAGGAAGAATGTTATAAAGCCCAATTAGAATTGGCGATTGAAGTACAGAAACCTTTGTTTTTGCACGAAAGAAGCGCTTTTAATTCTTTTATGAATATCACAAAAGACTATTTGCCGCAATTGCCAAAAGCTGTTGTGCATTGTTTTACGGGAACGTTGCAAGAAGCCAAAACCTATCTCGATAACGGATTTTATCTCGGTTTTACGGGAGCGATTTCTGATGCCAAGCGTTTCAGCCATTTAAAAGAAGTCATTCAGTACGTACCGCTCGACCGAATGATGATTGAAACCGATGCGCCGTTTATGCTTCCTAAAAATGTCCCGAACAGCCTTTTAAAGAAATACCACGAACGCCGTTGCGAACCTGCTTTTCTGCCGTATGTTGCCGGAACAATTGCACAGTTTAAAGGAATTACTTTGGATAAGGTTGCGGAGGAAACGACGAGGAATGCTAAAAGCTTTTTTGGGATTTAAAATATTAATTAGAAGATTATTTGTTGGCTTTTAAATTAGGTGTTTGTACTTGGTTTGAAGGCTTTTTGTTTGTATATATTTGAACATAAGGGTGTATTAAAGATTTTATATTGATTTATGGAAATCCGTAAAAATATTTGTAAGATATGATGCACCTTTGAATTAAGGTATATTTAAAAATTTAATAAAGTAAAATTATGTATTTATCTGAATTAAGGCTTTGGAATTTTAGAAAATATGGTTCTGAAAACCCATTTGATTTGAATAAACCAAATTTAATTGTTTCATTTAATAAAGGTCTAAATGTTTTAATTGGGGAGAATGATTCAGGTAAAACGGCCATTATAGATGCAATTAAATTAGTTTTAAAAACTCATGCCTACGAATGGATTAAAGTTGAAGAATCTGATTTTTATAAAAATTCTGACAAATTAAGAATTGAACTAGAATTTAAAGGCTTAAAGCCAAACGAAGCTAAAAATTTTATTGAATGGCTTGGATGGGAAGGTATTGGTAAAGAGGCGGAACCTATTTTAAGATTGATTTATCAAGTTGAAATTAAAGACGATAGAATTCAAGTAACAGATGTTAAAGCTGGTATGGATGAAACAGGTTATCCGTTAAATGCAGAAGCAAGAGAATATTTGAAAACTACTTATTTAAAAGCGTTACGAGATGCGGATAATGATTTAACAGCTAAAAAAAACTCAAGATTATCTCAAATTCTTAGAGAACACGAATCTTTTAAAAAGAAATCTAAAAGTGATGTACATCCTTTTGAATCTGAATTTAAGGAATTGAATTTAAAAATTGAAAAATGGTTTAAAACTGATGGAAATGAGAAACTTAAAAAAATTATTGACGATTTTTTAGTTTCATTCACTCATAAAGATAAAACATCGCGTATATCACTTGGAGACAGTGATATTAAAAGTATTTTAGAAAAAGTTTCTCTAGGAATATTAAACCAACAAAATCTTGGTCTAGGAACAATGAATCGATTATATATGTCGGCTGAATTGCTACACTTAAAAAAAGATAATTGGAACGGTTTAAGATTGTGTATGATTGAAGAATTAGAAGCACATTTACATCCACAAGCACAAATGAAAATTATTGAAGCACTCCAACAAGAAACGGAAGTTCAATTCATATTATCTACTCATAGTCCAAATTTAGCTTCAAAAGTTAAGTTGCATAATTTAATATTTTGTAATAACAATCAAGCTTTACCTTTAGGAGAAGTACCTAATGAAGAAAACGAAAGAACTAAAAAAGATAAGTATACCAAATTGGAGAAAAATGATTATAAATTTTTAGAACGATTTCTAGATGTGACGAAAGCTAATTTGTTTTTTGCCAAAGGAGTCATCTTAGTTGAAGGTTGGTCAGAAGAAATAATTTTACCTGTTATTGCTAGAAGATTGGGATATGACTTGACAGAGAAGGAAATCTCGATTGTTAATGTTGGTTCTACAGCTTACTTAAAATTCGCAAGAATATTTTTAAGGCAAAATCCAATCGAAAAATTAAATATTCCTGTCGCAATAATAACGGATTTGGATAATAGGCCAGATAGTAAAGACAATTCATTTTGCGCAATTAAAAAAGAAGAAAAAGAAAAGAAAATAGCTGAATTAGCGGATAGTTTCAAAAATACAAATGTGTTATTATCCTCTACAAGTGATTGGACTTTAGAATGGTGTTTATATAAATCAGAAACACTTTCTAAATTTTTTAAAGAATCTGTTTCTGAGATTCATTCTGGTACAGATGAGTTTAAAGATGGAAAATTCGAAGAGACTAAGTTTATATCTAAATTAAGAAAGGATAAAGGACATAGTCCGATAGATAAGGTTGAAGTTGCTTCTTTGTTAGCAGAAAAAATCGAAAAAGATTTGTCGCTAACAAAAGAGAATTTATCTAAAGATAAAAAAATGGAGTATATTATTAATGCAATAAAACATGTTTGTAATGAAAGTTGAAATAAATGATATACATATTAGAGAAGCGGAACATATCTTTATTGATGGAAATGAATTTGATAAAAAAGAAAGGATTCCATTTATTAAAAATCTACAAACTAGTGATCTTTTAGCTGTTCCAGGCAGTGGGAAAACAACTGCTTTAATGGCAAAACTTTATTGTCTTTCTAAACAACTTCCATTTAATGATGGTTCAGGTATTTTAGTTTTGGCTCACACTAATTCAACCGTTAATGAAATTGAAAAAGAATTAAAAAAGCATTGTCCTAATTTATTTCAGTATCCAAATTTTATAGGAACTGTTCAAAGTTTTGTAAATAAATTTTTGGCTAACCCTGCAAATTTTTTAAAATATGATTCCTATATAGCTAAAAACGATGATGATATATATAAAAAAGAAGTTGCGGATTTTTTTAATTATAAACTTAAATGGAAGCAGAATGGAGATACTTTTCCAAAACTAAAGAATCTCTTGTATGGTAAAGCAAATCACAATAGGACAAATCTTTCTCCAAATGAGAAGAATGAAAATACTATTGATTTTATTTTTTATTTAAAATTCGATTTAATTAGTAGAAAAATATTGTATGGTGAAAAAAGCAAAACCCTATATAAATTTGACGGAACTGCAAAAGATCATTATTTAGAAATTGAAAATTGGAAAGAAAGTTTGTTTAGAAATGGAATTCTGTCATATAGAGATTCCTTTTCATTGGCAAATTGGTATTTACATAATTTTCCTAATGTTAGAGAACAACTTCAGCATCGTTTTAAATATGTTTTCATTGATGAAATGCAGGATTTAGAAGAATATCAAATAGATATAATTGATAATATTTTTTTTACTGAAAAATCTAAAACTATAATTCAAAGAATTGGTGATCCAAATCAGTCAATTTACAATAGAGTTAAAGATGAGTGTGATTGGAAGCCAAGAAACGCTAGCTATTTAAATGGTTCAAACCGCTTAAGTTCTAAAAATGCTGAATTAGTAAATTATTTTACTTTTAGAAATGAAGAAGAAAAATTCAATGTTGTGGGAGAAAGAAAGCTTTTACAAAATGAAAAAGAGATTAATCCTCACTTAGTTTTATTTACTAAAGAAACCAAAGAACGTTTAAAAATTAAGTTTGAAGAAATAATAAAAAGCCATAATCTCCATAACATTGAAGAAAAGAAAAAAGGGTTTAAAATTATTGGTTGGACAGGAGAAAGAACAAACGAGAGTGATGGTAATTTATGTCTTCATACAGTTTTTGGCTACAATAAATTGAGTAAATCAAAAAAAGAAGATTTTGATTCACTGAGTAAATATCTTCAACTTTTTGATCAAGAGAAAGAAACGTTAGAAGGAGTTAGAAAATCAATACTAAATGCTCTAATTACTATATTGAGATTTGAAGATAAAAAATTAGTAAAGATAATTAGAGGTAGAACCGTTGAGCGTTTTTATACAAAAAGTGATCTAATTGAATACATTAAAGCATGCTCTAATAATGGGATTTATGAAGATTTTAAAGCTAAATTATTTGATTGGTGTTTTGATTTAGTTTCTACAAAAAACTATAGGCTTGTTTTTAATTCGGTTAAAAAATTCATTGAAAATGAATTTAAGGAATGGTTTGATTTAGAATTAAATCGTAAAACGCAGTTTTTTATTTTTGAATTTAATGATGAAATGAGAATTAAGAATAAAAAAATAGTTGAAGATAATTTAGGAATTGAAGTGACAACAGTTCATGCTGTAAAAGGCCAAACACATTGCGCTACAATGTATGTCGAGACGGCATATAAAAAGCCTATTTATGAAACTTTAAAGTTAAAAGAGGCTAGTTTAAATACATCAATAAAAAAACAAAAGTTAAAAACAATTCCATTGTACAAGCAAAAACAAAGTTGTGAAACCCCGACTGGTATAGAAGCTTTAAAAATGATGTATGTAGGTTTTTCTCGCCCAACTCATTTGTTATGTTTTGCAGTATTAGAGGAAAATGTAAAAGACGATTTAGATAAGTATAGAAATTCTGATTGGATTATTAATTCTGATTTAGTAAAAAAATAAAACTATGATAACAAGAAAGCAAATTGAAGAGTTAAGATTTGTATATAAACAAAGACTTATCAGTGGACAACTAGAGTTTGTAAATGATGAAATAAAAACAATGATAACTTTATCATTAGAGGGAACTGTTGGTGTTATTTGTAGAAATTATAAAAAAAGTTGGGGGAATATTAATTCAATTAATGAGGTCGAAAAGATTATTGAAAGTATTAAAAATAAAATTTAAGAAAACAGGTATTACTCAAATTAAAAATTACATCCATCAACAATAATTTTATCTTTGCTTTCAATCTTTACATTTGGCATTAAAATTTAAAAAAAAAAATAAAAAGTAAGTCATTTCTTTCTTTTTGAAATAAAAGAATATCTTTGTAATGCAAAACAATCAAAGGAGTAATCCTTAAACTTTTTAAAAGTTAACATAAACGAATACCTCGTCACGGTGAAGGAACAGGAAACTGTCCTAAATCATTCCTTTGAATGTTTTGCACACCTAAAGCGAGGTATTCGCGCATCTAAAATTTTCTATTATGCAAAAAGAAAATCAAAAACCAACACATCGTGATGTAGTGCCATCCGTACTTAATTTCCTTTCAGACGAATTGTTTGAGGGAGATTACAAAGAACAGCCCCTGTATTTGCAGGAAATCTTCGAGCTTTTAATGCATACAGAGTTTGGCGACGATATCAATTTAAGGCAAAAAATCCTGAGCTGTTTAAGAACCAGCCGTAATCTGGCAGAAACGTTATCGCCATTTTCAGAGAAGCAGATTCAGAAGGCTTGTGTAAGCAATCGTAAATTATCCGAATAAAAACTTAAACCCTGCAAATATCAATTTGCAGGGTTTTATTTTACTTGTTTATAGAATATACGTTAGAAAATTTTCTTATACTTATTTGTTCTTAAAGACAGTTTTGATTCAAATATTTTTTTCTCAATTACTTTTCCTTTCTGATCAACTTTAAAGCATAAATAAATATATCCATTTCCTACAGTTGAATACGAAAAACTATTTATTTCGATAATTATACTTGTATAATTTAATCTCTTTGATGCTACAATCTTAGTCGGAATAAGATTTGCAGAATCTCCAATAGTAATATTTTTAACATCATGATTATTTATCTCTACTATTGGATTTTGCGAAAATTTTAATTTTTCAATTAGCTTTTTTGTTAGCGACTTTTTATTGCATTCTGAGGTAATTGTATTTTCAGTTTTTAGGATAAGATTGATTTCATTGTTATACAGATTTTCGTGAATATGATAAATACTTGAAGAATCGTTAATTGGTATTCTACAGGATTCTATCTCCTTTTGAATAAAGTTAAATGTATTATTCTGTGCAATTATCATGTTAAAAAAAAGGCAGAAAAAAAACGTTACTATTCTCATAATTTACCTTTTAAAACTTAAATGTGTTTGTTTATTGATTATTGCTATCTAATAATGTTCTTATAGAGTCAATATCTGTTCTTTTGAAATTAGAAAGAGGAAAGCTTGTGTCAGTATATTTTAATGTTTTTTTGTATTGTTTCCATCCCCAAGACTCAACATTTATACTATCAACATAAAATTCATTAGCCTTGAATGAAATATAGGTTTTGGTATAAAAACTATTGTTTCCTGTAATATCTTTGGAGATAACAAAACCATTTTTAGTAGTGATTATTTCTTCATAATAAGTAGGTGTATTACACTTCAAGGCATTTTTATAAGTTTTAAAAACTTTACTTTTTCCATGTGTTGTTTTACTGATTAAAAGTATTGTAAAATCAAACTCTGAATTATTAGGAAAACAATCGTCATTACTACTTTCATAATAAGGTTTTAAAACCACAATTGTGTCTATTGTTTTATTATCGTCAAAATCAAAAGGAATAGGTTGGTCTCTATAATAATTTGAGAATATAATTCCATATTTGTTTTTGTAACCCTTAACTTGATCCAAACATTTTTTTTCTAACAAATTATTTTTTGGACTAAATAAAGTGTCGCTTGATAAATCATTTGAATGTAAAATCACATTTTTTTCAATTTTATTGTTGCACGAAAAAAAAATAATAGATATAAATAATATTTCATAATTATTAAATTTTAAAAGTGGTCCAAAACATTGTTCCAGATTTGAATCCTGTTGATTTTAAACTTTCATGTACTGCACTATTATTTTGTGAATTTGTTCTTGCCCCTGAAAAAAAACCGCTGGCGCGAGCGTCTCGCTCGTTCATTTGCAAGATTTGTCTATAATTCTGTCATTCTTTGTGTTCACGAGCGGGACGCTCACACCAGCAGGGGGGAAATCCGTAATTGAATAAAATTTATTTAGATAGTTAGTTAACAATAATATTGTTTGCTTCTAGATTCATTAAAAAAAACAAAACCCTCAATCTTCTTTCAAAGACCAAGGGTTTTAATTTTTTCAAAAAGCACAAACCTTTACTCCAAATCCAGATAAGGATCTAAAATTTCGGCTAGTTCATTGAGCCAATAGAAGCTGTCTCCAAGTTTGGCAGCGTTTAACTGAATGTTTTCTTGATCGTTTAGAACGCCCAAAGCGAGGGTTAGATTTACCTGTCTTATGGCTCTCGCCATATCGAGTGGGTCAATTCTGTCGTTGAAGAAATTCATTAGACCGATTTCGGCTTCTTTTGAAAGGGTTTTGGTACTCATAACTCTGTAATTTAGGAAATATAAAACCCATGTAGCTAAGGTGTCCTACGCTTACAGAAGCGTTACGGTTGTTTCCAATGCCGCCACCATACCACATGGGCAAGAAGTTTTTTAAGTATCATAATTCTGTAATTTAGGAATCGCAAATATATTAAAAAAGAAGTTGGTTTAATAGTATGAAAAGTAGTATAATTCTTAAAATTATTTTTCTTCAGCTATGGTGTAGATTAAAATCTATAGCATGAAACTATCCGATAGCGCAGAATGCAAATCTGCACTATCGTTGCGTAAATTTAATCGAAAGGTAAGATTTTATTGAAATAAAAATTCAAAATCCAGCAGATTATCATCAAAATTACTGGGATTATAGTAAAAGTCTAATTCATATTTTAATGCAAGTTTCATCCTTAATATTTCAGGCTCCATATAAACTTCATATTCTATTTTAAAAAGTTGACCTTTATGTGTTTTTTCTAAAATTATAAGATTCCTACTTATCTTATCTGATACTTTTTCTAAGTCTTCTTCATTTTCTATCCAGCAGTTTGTTTTTAAGACTAGCTCATCATATTTAATAATAATTTTATCTCCATGCCGTTTAAAATAATCTAATTTTTTTTTCTGTTTTTTTATTAATTTAATGATTTGATATTTATCGATAAAATATGCCGCAAAAAGGATTAAAATTATAAATATTTCTAAGAACCAAGGTAAGCCTGATGATATTCTGGTATAGAGAAAAATTGTGGTCATACTATATAAGTTTATCCCGCTAAAATTTAAGTGGTTTGTTATTTATTAATTAATTAATTAATTAATCATGAATACTATATATGTAAATACTCTTCATTTATTTACAAGGACCACCTATTCCAGCTTTATTCCATATTTCTTCATCTAAAAAATCGCCATTTTTATTATATTTTCTAATTTCCGTAGTATTGGGAGTTTCAATTGTTATTTTTTTCTCACCATTTGCTGTGATTATTACTATTTCAATAGTGTCGCCGCAATAATAAACATCACTATCTGTAATTAGATTGTCTGTTGAATCGTATGTAGTAGCTTTATATATAAATCCATCTCTAACGAGGTATTTAGTTGTAAAAATTTTACCACGTTTTAAAAAATTTTCATCAAGTTTTCCATCAATTTTGCCAGCCTTATTTACTGAAAATTTTGTAAAAAAATTATCGTATTTAATTATATAATTCCCTTCTTTTAATATTGTGTCTCGGGCAAGATCATAGCGATTTTTATATTTAGTGGCTAGAACCGAAAATTTAAAAGTTACTGAATTAGGTCTCACCTGAAAATTCTCTTTATTTAGAGGTAAATAATCAATATTTTTTTCTTGAGAGAAAACGAACTGTTGTGTTAAAAACACAAAGGCAATAATAAATTTCATATTTGTTAGTCTTTAATTTATTTTGCAAAATAGGTTACTATAATTTTGCCGAATTGTTTTTTTTTAAATTCTGCTTTTTAGCGTGATAAACTTTGTAAAGTCTTTTACCAATTAATTTTTTTTGAAGTATAAAAATTCTCATCCTTACCTCTCATTGCCTTAAAATCAATTGAATCTTGAACTTTATTTAAACTATTTATTATATCCTTGTTTTCAATTCTAAATTTATCATACGTTACTAATTTTACTGTGTCACCAATTTTTAAATGATCAATTGACTTATTAATTTTGTACTTTTTAAGTAAATTATTAGCTTCAACTTTGGAAATTAGACGATTTCTTTCTTTAATAATTATATCGATAAACTCGTCCTTTGGAATTTCATCAAAATTTAAATTATAAATTAGTTTTAATTTGTTTTTTTTATTGCAAACCTGATAATCAGTAATGTCATCTAGAACAACTTTCCCATTTGCACGATAACGCCAAACTATGTAACCCACATTCGAAGAATTTATAATAATTCTAAATTCAGTAGGGATACTTAAAACTACGCTGTCTTTCATTGAAGGATTTTTCAAACTTGGTATAAGCGTTACCATTTCTTTTGAATCTATTTGTTTGATTACTATAGGTTCTTTAGTTTGACAAGAGACTAATAATGCCAAGAGAATTAAAAGTAAAAATCTATGTCTTGTTTTCATGGTTCTGTTTATTAGTTTATAAAAATAGTATCTACGTATGTTAAATATTTATGGGTGTTTTCATCTTCTTTTGTGTAATGCAATAAGGTGAATATAAATTTACTTTTGTCGTAATTACTTTCTATATAATGTTTCTCTTTTAAATTGGTCAACTCTTTTAAAGTTTTGATTTCACCCTTTAATAATTTATCTAATATTTTTTGGTCAATTTCTAAACACTTATAATCTCCATATCTATCTGTATTAAACATTTCAGAACGCGCTAACTCATAAATACCTCGAATTCCTATGTCTTTTGCTTTTTCAACATCATGTACTACTATATTATCCCAAACTTCTTCAATAGGTTTGCTAATGCTTGGATAAACCACCGCATTTAAAAAGTCCAAAGGAACAAACATCGTTGTGAGGGTTTCCATTTTTCCATCCATGCCGAATTTGACAGTATCTATACAGTTTATAATAAAGTTCAATTTTTCAGCATTTTTTAATAGTGCATTACGTACCCCAACCTGTTTAAAATAATCCAATTGGCTTATGCCCTTAGTAGTTATAAGTTTTCCTTCTTTTTTGTAACCAAAATTGGCTGCTTGGGTAATTTCATACAATTCACCGCCATTGTCAAATACAGGTTTAGTGTAAATTCTACGACTGTATTCTAACTTGCCCATATTATTTACAAGATGCCCTTTTTTAAGTTGTTTTATTGCAATAGAAAATCTAAGTTTATCACTATGCTTAACCATTTCCTCTCGTAATTCGAACATAGCATTGTTTTTTATATTCTCACAAATCTTGTCCATTACATTCTCAAGTTCTTTTGATGGCTCCTCGGTGGCTACTATTCCTACTGAGAATACTATTATCTCTCCATCTGCAGATCTGATTTCTGGAAAACCATAACCTTCATAAGCTGGCTTTATAAACAAAGTGGTTTTTGAAGGATATACATTAAGAATGTTTGTATTCGAAGTCCATGGTTTACCGTTATATTCCCAAGTCCAATAAAAGTCCAGACAGCCATTCTTAAAACTTCCAAGATCTGCCACAAGATCATCATACCATTTTGGGTTTAGAAATAATTTAATTGTCATTTTATGAGTGCCGTTTATTTCTCTTACTACAGCATTTCGATAGACTTTTTTACCATCAAATGTATCGTCATCTGATAAAAACCAATTTAGTATATCTCCAAAATCTTCATCCCAAAGCTTAAATGTTATATTTGTACCAATTGGTATATTATTGCTAACGGTTAATTGAAAGTAAACCGTTTCTCCAAGATTTGACATAGGCTTAGTGGCATCCTTTTCCAAGTTTCTCATTCCCTCATAATCTGAAGTCCAACAGCCTGAAAAAGCAACTTCAGGTTCTTCCTTAACTGGTCTAGGATCGGGGTCTCCATAAGTGTATTCAGGGGCGAAATACTCGATACGCCCGTTTGAGTTTATTTCTATTTCGTTGGCAAATTCTCTTGTTGTTCCTCTTACTATGTAAGTTGCATTACCGCCAACACGTCTTGTTTTGGTCATTTCTTGAATTTATTATATCCTATCAATTTAATTTTGTCTTGTATCTTCGGAACTATTATTTTTTATAGTTGTATCTGAATGAAATTCATGTCCATTTTCACTTTGATTAATGCTTTTTCCAGAAACTATATAATTTTTGTTCTTTTTGATATCTTCTTTAGGTTTTGAGATATTAACTTCTTTCCAAAATATAGTAAGGCCATATTGAGCTGTCGACTGTAATCTAATTTTGTTTTTATTTTTCATTCCTCCATAATTCCTTTGTTGGAGCGAGTACATAAACTTAGTGTTCACGAGCGGGACGCTCGCGCTAGCAAGGGAAAGCTTTTTGCGGTATTAAATTTTTAATATTTAAAATAATATGTTTCAATTCTCATTTATTTTATTATTAGTCCCAAATCTTCTAATTCTTTTTTACTAAACTAACTACATAAATAGCTCTGGATTATATTTTAAAAAATAATGAGTATTACGCATTAAGCCATAATACCAAGTATCTAAAATATCATAATAAATAGAGTCGTTTAAATAGTTTGTGAATAATTCATAAGATTTATCCTTTTCGGAATATTGAATGCTTGTTTTATATTTGTTAATTATAAATAATGTTGGGTGTTCTTTTGAACTTAAATTATCTTCGATAATTATTCTTACGGGAATTTTAAGATTATCATAGTACTTTGTGATTTTTTCTTTCGAAGTTAAATCGGCTATTTGTTTTTGTGGTTTATCGGAAGTTAATACTATTATACTTTTGTAAAATAAAGTGTCATTTCTAAAGAGATAAGTTATAATTCTATTATTCAAATTATTTTTGAGATAATCTTTCATTTCTTTTTTCTTAAGTGAATCTAGTTTAAAAAGACTTCCTAATTGACTTGGACATATTTCACCTTCTTCGTTTTTTTGGGGTTTAACATTAGAGTACATATCATATTTTACTTGAAATTTCGTGTCTGTAACTTTATTTCCATTATAGTCATAGAAAGTTGAATATGAGTATTTATAAAATCCATTTTCAGCTAATTCTTTTTGAGTTACAAGTTCATTTGTATAATGGTTGATTCTATCAATTTTCTGACATGAATTAAATAGTAGTAATGATATTAATAGTAATGATATTACTTTCATTTTGTAGTTATTTTTAATCCATAATCTTCTAATTCTTTCAAAATGTCTTTTTTTTCAAATCTTGGTTGCTGTTCTCCTTGTTGGGATGATATATAGCCATTATTATTTTTTCTTTTAAATTCTTGAATTGTAGTTGTTTCATCCAAATAAACTGGTCCTTTTATAGGATAAGTATATTCTGCAAGACTGAATCTAGGCTCTACACTTAAAGCCATTCCTAAAATTTTCATTGCCGTATCTGCAATTACTGGTGCTTTACCTGGTATAAAACCAACAGCAGATGAGGTTATTCCTAACAAGTTTAAAGTTTTGTTTAGCTCATCACGGTTTTCTGCAACCTTAAGATTCGTATAATTAACATCGGTTCTACGGTTGCAAAGTGATGCCTGTTTAATATATTCATGGAATTTTTTTAAGACATAAATTTTCCCGCTTCTAAAGGTCACAGTTTTATTTTCTAAAATATTCTTGTGCAATTCTTTTGCATCTATACAGGCTTCTTTTTCTTTTTTTATTTTATATGAAGTATCAAGAAGATGTCTCTTTTCGGAGTAATCATAAATCAGTTTAAATTCTGTCAATACTTTTTCCCCATTTACTATTTTACCTTTATTATCCATATAAATAGTTAAAGCGCTTAAATAACATTTTCTGGGAACTTTATCTATATCGATATTTTTTGCCGAATCTGTAAAACATTTATTTAACTCTAATGACGTTAATGCTGTAATACAGTGTACTAAGTTAATATCACCACTTTTAAAAGCCATATTTATACTTTGTGTGTAGTACGCTCGTGACAAGTCTCTAAATTGATATTCTTCCCAAGGTTCTGGTACTTCGTCTGGTTCGTAATTGCCTAAACTAATTGATGTTCCCATTTTTTATAATTTTTTGTGTGCTGTTTAATTCAATATTTCCATATGTCGCAACTAATTTTATAGTGCCACTAGTTTTTTCTATTTCTTTTGCCATTACAACATGCCTTTTGTTTACTTTCAAAATGCTGTTTTTTGCATTTTTTATAATAGCCATGATTTTTAAAATTTAATTAAAATTGCTGTTTTCTCCACTATTGGCATGAATTGTTTTTGAAGCTTTTAATGTCATATCTCCATTTGTGGCATTTATATTTATCTTCTCTGCCATTTCAATATGTTCAGATGAATTAGTAGTTGTTTTTTGGTCAATAAGTTCAATTTTTTCATCACCTTTTTCTATAATATTTCCCTCTGCTTTTATAAAAATATCATTTCCTGCTTCTTGCGTCATATTGTTTCCTGCACTCATATCAATATCAGTTCCTGCTTTTACTGTTATGCTCTCGCTAGCCTCAAAAACAATATTTTTAGCACGAATTGTTATTGTTTCAGGAGAAGTCACATTAATGCTTTTTGTTTCTTCATTCATATGAAATTCATTCCCGCTTGGATCAGAAAGCCAGATGCCTACTTTTTCAATAAACTTGAAAAGCTGTCCAAAAGGGAGTTTCCAGCCTTTAATTCGGTTTTTTGAATCAAAGAAATCGGGCATTTCTTTTCCGTTATAAAAGGTGCCAGAAACAAAGGGGCGTTCTGCATTGTTGCCTTCAAAACTTACCTGAACTTCTTCACCAATTTCAGGCCTGAAATAAAGCCCTTTTCCAGAACCAGAGTAAGGCTGAACCACACGCATCCAATCGCTTTTGCTTGTCCAGCCATTCCAGAAAAAATCCACTTTTATGCGTCCCATTTTTTCAGGGTCGTTATTGTCAATTACTATTGCGGGCTGGCTTTCGGCGGTAGCAAATACATTTACGTCTGTGTAGTGCGGCGCTGCCACATCGGAGGGAATTGCTTTGAATTGGCAGGTGTAATTTCCGTTTACTTCAGAGCGGTGCGTAATTTCAACAGCCAGCAGGTGGTGCTCTACGTTCTTGTTTTCGATGAAAAAAGTCTGTCCCAAACCTATAGGCAGATAGGAGGTGCCGCTGTAAAATATGCTGTTGGCATCGCATGCAGCGGTCTGCATTTTCACCATTTCGTCAATTTCCTCTTTATTTTGGGCGTTGCTGGTATACGCGCCGTTTTCAAGTCCGGGTCTTACAATGTAAGGCTGCTTAAAGACGGCAAGCGATGCAAATCGGTCTTGGCTTCCTTCGGAGGTTTTTTCTGCACCATTTTTTATGCGTGAAGCGCTATTGTAGTCATAGCTGCTGAACGAGGTTTTATGCGAAACCAGATTGGCCTCGATACTAAAGTTATGCAGCGATGATTCGTTTATAAGCTTAATATCTGTGTTTTTAATCTGGCCAAACTGCATGCGCATTCCGTCAAAATAAAACCATTGGGCATAGCGTGCAGAAAGGCGTTTAAGAAAATCAAAGCTTGTTTCATTGTACTGAGTCTTAAAGCTGAATTCTTTTGTATAAGTAGGCACAATGGCTTCTCTCTGATAAAATTCTCCCGAGTTTTCTTCAGCAAAAATTTCGAGCCCAATCTGCTGGAGGCTTTTCTCGCGAAAGATTCTAGATTTTGGCATATCATCGAGAGCAACGGTATGGCTTGTTCCTGTTACGTGCAGTCCGGCGGGGCTTCCGTGCAGATCGATAGAACCTAATTTTGTAATTCTTCCTTTAGACATCAATCGGATGCCTTTTACTGTAAAGGTAAAAATGACCTCGCTGCCAATGTAATTGCCAAAAGCTTTTTCCTGATCCTGCGGGGCAATAATAGGTTTTCCTGTGTATTGCCAAAAGAAAGAAAAATGATGGTGGTCTGCCATTTTTTGGGAAAGCTCAAGATTGTAATAAATCACATTTTGGGTAAAGCCTTCTATGGTGATATTTACCTGTTCGGAGAATTTTGACATTTTTTAGAAATTTAAATAGTGTAGTGATTGGTTAAATTGAAATCTATTTTTTAAAGAACTTGGCATTGCCGAAAACCGATTCTTTGGCGGTCAGTTCTATGGATAAGAGCATTAGAATTTGCTCATGCTGTTACATTCTTCTTCGTTGATTTATAGTTTGCTAGAAAGCTCATGCTGTTAATTTTAAGGTTAATGAGATGCAATAGTTTTGTGATCCTTTATTCTGATATAGAGAAGGATAGGGGGATTTCTAGATGTAATTGGGTTTACTGCTGGTATATTCGCAGTACTTTTAGTGTGGTATTTGGTAAATATATAGTGAAGGGATAAATAAAGAATGCCTCTAAAAGACAAAAGAATAGCAGAATAAGGTTTTTGTTATGTGATTTAAGGTCAAAACGCTACAAATAAAAACCCAAACCCTGCCAATACCAATTGGCAGGGTATTTTTTTACAATCAAATAGTACTTTTAATTCCTAGATTTTTTAACATTTAAAAGACATTATTTTAAGGCCAAATCACTCTAAAATTCTTACATTACCCTTTCAAAATAAAAGCCGATAAAGATGAATATAAGCATCTCAGTTAAACAATTAGGAAAAAAACATCCGCTACTTCAGGAAAAGAATATAGATCTAGCAGTAGAAAATCCTATCATTACTACACTAAAACTCATAGAATCGATTGTTGACCATCAGGTACAATTGTTCCGTTCTTCATCCTTTGAGTTTGAAGACGAAGACAAAATCCATCTTCCCAAAGAAAATTATTTACCCATTCTTACCGATACCGGAAAAGTAGGTTTTGGCGCGCTGTACAATCACAATCAAGTAGATTTGGCCAAAGCGCAGGAAAATGCCATTGTAGCTTTCGAAGACGGTTTGTATGCTATTTTCTACGGAGACGATCAGCTGGAAATGTTAACCGAACAAATCGATTTATCTCAAAACAAATCCATCACTTTTATCAGGCTTACGTTCTTGGCGGGAAGCTATTGGTAGTTAAATTCCAAAAAGTAAATCCCAAATTCCAAAAGCGAATTCCAAATTCAAAAAAAAAAATAAACCCCAAATTCCAAAATTGTTTGGGGAAATCCTTCTACTTCGCTCAGGAAGACAAAGTGAAGTAATCTAAAATCAGAAATCTAAAATAAACAATATGACAATTGAAGATTTATTAAAAAGTAAAGTAATTGAAAATCCAATTAAGAGATTTAAAAAAGAATTGGAAGAAATTGTAAACAGCAATCTGGTTACAAAATTATTTTCTAAAACAAAACTAAAAAAAGAAGTGGCGGAGTTTGGTCTAGAACTCGTAAAACTTCAGGACAATTATTACAGCAATTATATTTCGCTGGGTTCTACAGAAGCCGAAAAGTTTGCGACTTTGGTAAAAGAGGATATATGGGAAGATCAAAATTACTACGATCTTTTGCTTTACTTTTTTGGCGAAGAAAATGCCGCATACGTCAAAGAAGCTTGGAGCAGATTGCCTCAAAAAATGTATCAGACGGGTTATACGCGAAGAGCATTTAGAGCACCAAATCATAAAAGTTATTTGCTGGTAAGTCAGATTAATTTTCTGCGTTCTTTACTAAACGGACCTTACAAATACAATTATCAGGACAGCACCACTTTTTATTATGATTTGAGTATTGAAGATGAAATTCGTTACGATACCGAGATTTCAAATACCATTACTAAATTCATAGTTTGGTCTGCTGCATTGGATTCTGGTAAGGAAGGACTTTTCCAATTATTTGAAGACATTATTTTCAATAAAGATGCACACGGAAAAGTGTCTAGAAATATCATCAAAGCCCTTTTAAACAGCGAAAAGCAGGGAAACTGGGAGTTGGTAGAAAAACTGCTTTTGGCGGCTCAACGTCAGGAAGGTTTGCGCCAGACGATTCTGGAAGCTTTAGACGAAACAAGCATTGGCGCTTTGCAATACATGATTAAAGTGCTTATTGATAATAAACTGACTCGTTTTTCATCGGTTGTAAGAGCGATTGATACGTGGACAGGTTTGGGTTGGGATTCTGAAAAAGAAACTACAGTTCGAAATATTATCGAGTTGGCTTCGGGTTATTTTTCAAAACCAGAAACGATTGCGACTGGCGTAAAAAGCAAAAATAATAACGAAGTCTATATGGCGCTTTGGGTTCAAGGTGTTTTGGATGTCGAGAAAACAGTTCCGTATCTGCACGAATTATTAGAAAAAGGTTCGGTCGAAAAGAAATCGCTGGCATTGAAATTTGCGGGAGAAACCAACGATCCTTATATCGAAATGCCTCTTTATTTTAAAGCGTTAGAAGATGAGAATCTGCAGGTTTTAGCGTTTGCCGTTCCGAGAATGAATGCTTTGTTGGAAGCCAATACAAAGTCGAAGTTTTATATCGAAAATGCAGATTATCCGAACTTCTTTGATAAAGTTTACAATCTTGCACAAAGCATTGCCGAAAAAGAAAAAACTTTTGAAGGAAAAGTATTTTCGTGGTTAAATGTAAAATTCGAAAGAGATACGCTTTATGCCGCAGCGATTAATTTGGTGGGCGATAATACCGAAAGATTAGAAGCGGTTTTGCAACATTTTGAAGGCTTCTCGATCAATTTAAGAGAGAAACTGACCAGAAATTTATTGGGAAGTTTTTACAGCTATTCGTATTACAGCAATCAAAACAATTCAACCAAAACAGAACCGACTGAATTTCAAAGAAATTTTGCTTTGCGAATTTTAAAAGACAGAGGAGAATCTCTTGTGGCTTCTGCGGTTAATGTTTTAAAAGATTTGAGTTTAACCGAAGAGGAATTGGCTGTTTTTCAGGAATTATTTAAACGTAAAAATTCTAATTTAAAAAAGAATCTAACAGCGATTCTGATTAAACAAGAAGATCAGAAAGTAGTCAAATTTGTTGATCAGACCGTAGAAAAAGGCGATTTGGAACAGCGTATGTCTATGTTGGACGTAATGCTGCAGCTTCAGAAAAACAATAAACTGACGGATAAGGTTAACGATTGGGTAAAAGATTATCTGCAAAGGCCAAAAATTACAGAGAAAGAAACCAAATTTATTGAGCAGTTAGAACCTTCAAAAAAGAAAGATCTTTTAAGCGCAGAAAACGGTTACGGATTTTTTACGCCAAACGAAATTTCAGTTTACGAATTGCCAAAACCAAAAGCAGATTCTGTGTATGCAAAAGCGGTAAAAGAACATCAGTACGGTTTCTCCAAATCGATGTCGCATATTAAAGACGAAATAGCGAAGCTTTATAAATTGTTTGAAGAAAACAGAAATTTTGAATACGAAATTGAAAACTACGATAATAGCAAATCGACTGTTTTATTGGGGAATTCTTTTAGACCATTAAAAAATATAAAAGAAGATAAGAATTCAGAATTGGCTGCAACCAATTATCCGTTGTATGAAGTTTGGGAAGAATGGTTGAAAAATTCAGGTTTAGTAGAACGTGATTTGTTTTTGCTAACGTTTGTAAGCAATTGCGATCGAAAAATCTGGAGAGATTTTCTAGAAAAGCATGTTTTTTATTATAAAGAATTACTGCCGCACCCAAACAAAAGAGGTTACGATTGGGATAATGCGATTCTGAATATTCTGAATGCGTTGCAAGTAAAATATGCTTTTGAAGAAAAAGTAGATTTCTTAATTGACGCTAGTAGCGCTTTGTATGCAGATCTTCCAGAATCTGTAAAAGAGTTTGAATACGTGCCAGGTAAAAATGAATATTATTACAATAACAACAACGGAAACGGTTGGCAAAGCCAGAACTTTTTTGATGTTTATCTAAACAGAATCGACTTAAGAAATGTAACTACAGAACAAGAAATTAAGATATGGAATCTGTACAGATGGAGACAGTTAAACGGACTGGAAAAAAATATTTCGCACTGTAAACCTTTTGTTCAGTTATATAGTGCTGCATTTGAACAAAAGTTAATTACCGAAGGTGAATTGTACGAAGGTATTTTGGAACCAGAAAGAATTTCATTTTTAACGGGCGGAACCAGAAATTATAGAAATCAAGGAAGCGAAGACTTATTGGTTAGATTTCCGTTCCTAGTTTCGATGATAGATAAAATTCGCGAAACATTTTTGGATGTTGAGGTTAAGAGAGGAGATTCTAATACTTCGGTAACGCATTTGGTACAGAGTTTCCAGAAGATTTTTGGTGCCAACCGTTTGGTCGAATTGATTACAGCGCTTGGTAAAGCAAGTTTATACAAAGGGTATATTTATTCTTGGAGTTATACCGATTTAACGAAACAGAAATTATTTAGCTTCTTACTGAAAAGATGTTATCCGCTAGAGACAGATACACAAGAAAGCTTTAATGCTTTAATTAAAAAAGCTAAAATCTCTGAAGAAAGACTGATTCAGACTGCTATTTATGCGCCTCAATGGCAAAAGTTTATTAGCAGTTATTTAGATTGGAATGGTCTGGACGAAGGAATCTGGTGGTTTCATGCGCATACCAAAACAGCATCTTACAGTGCTACAAATTCGGAATTAGAAAGTGAAGCGGCGAGATTTTCGACTTTAGATTTGCAAGATTTTAAAGATGGTGCCGTAGATAAAGATTGGTTTACATCGGCTTACAAAAAACTTGGAAAAGCAAAATGGGAAATGCTGTACGAATCGGCTAAATATGTAACAGACGGAAACGGCCACCGTCGTGCGCGTTTATATGCAGACACGATTACAGGCGATTTGAAAATTAGGGAAGTTACAGCCAAAGTAAAAGACAAACGTGATCAGGATTATTTGCGCGTTTACGGATTGGTGCCTTTAAGTAAAGCAAGTCCAGAAAAAGATATTTTGGCGCGTTACGAATATTTGCAGCAGTTTAAAAAAGAAAGTAAAGAATTTGGTTCGATGAAACAGGCGAGCGAAGCTTTGGCGATTCGTGTGGCATTGGAAAACTTAGCCAGAAATGCAGGTTATCCAGATCCAGTTCGTTTGACTTGGGCAATGGAAACCAAGCAAGTTCAAAATATATTATCAAAAGAAACCGAAGTGGTTTTAGATGATGTAACCATAAGTTTGGTCATTAATAATGAAGGAAAAGCCGATTTGGTTACCTATAAAGCAGGAAAAGAATTAAAATCGATTCCGCCGAAATACAAAAAAGACAAAGGAATTCTAGAACTGACGAATTACAGAAAAACGATGCGCGAGCAATGGACACGTTCGAGAAAAGGTTTGGAAGAAAGTATGATTCGCGGAGACGAGTTTTTATTCGCAGAAATGCAAAACCTTTTTGAGCATCCCATTATTTCACAACATCTAGAGAAATTGGTTTTTATTTCTAATGACAATCAGATTGGTTTTTATGTTGATGGAAGTTTAGTGACCGGTTTAGGAGAAATAATTTCGTTGAATCAAAGTCAGACTTTCAGAATTGCACACTGTTTCGATTTGCATAAAAATAATGTTTGGGTAGATTATCAGAAATATTGTTTTGACAATAAATTGCAACAGCCATTTAAGCAAGTTTTTAGAGAATTGTATGTTCCAACGCCAGATGAATTAAAAGAGAAATCGGTTTCAAGACGTTATGCAGGGCATCAAGTACAGCCGAATCAAACTTTGGCTTTATTGAAAACAAGAGGCTGGAAAGTAGATTATGAGGAAGGATTGCAGAAAGTTTTCCATAAAGAAGGCTATCAGGTAAAAATGTATGCAATGGCAGATTGGTTTTCGCCAGCAGATGTAGAAAGTCCGACTTTAGAAACTATCGAATTTCATTCTTTAAAAGATTATAAAAACATTGCTTTTGAAGATATCAATCCGAGAATTTTCTCAGAAGTAATGCGCGACATTGATTTAGTGGTAAGCGTTGCCCATGTTGGCGGAGTTGATCCTGAAGCGAGTCATTCTTCTATAGAAATGAGAGCAGTATTGTTAAGAGAAACACTTCGTTTATTTAAAATTAAAAATGTTGAAATTACCGGAAACCATGCCATCATAAAAGGACAATTGGCAGAATACAGCGTACATTTAGGAAGCGCGATTGTACATCAGGTTCCGGGTAAATATTTATCGATATTGCCAATTCATTCGCAACACAGAGGACGTTTGTTCCTTCCATTTGCAGACGACGATCCGAAATCGGCTGAGGTTATGTCTAAAGTTTTATTGTTTGCGAAAGACAATGAAATTCAGGATCCAACTATTTTAAGTCAGATTGATAAGACGTATGCTTAAATTAAAAATAGAAAAGGCTGTTCAATAGTAGAACAGCCTTTTTTAAATTCTAATTTTTTTTAAGATAAAAGATAAAAAGGCGAAGTAGTTGTAGTTGGTAACAAAAAAAGAACGTTACTTTATCAAAGCTTTAACTTCAATAAAAAATGACAAATCTAAAAAACCGGGGAAAAGAAGCCAGCGATGATGCGCTCTTCGGAACTTTAAAAATGCAACAGAGACTAAAAGAAGCTGTTGCAGATATGCACTACTTTCTTAGCAGAGGTTATGGCGAAAAAGCAACATTGGTTTTGGTTGGAAATCGCTACCGTTTAAATGCGCGTCAGCAACAAGCTGTTCGTGGAATGAGTGCTTCTCAAAGTCAGATTGTAGACCGAAAATCAAAGGAAATTCAAAATAAGGATCTAGAAGGGAAAGAAATTGTTATTGATGGTTTTAATGTGTTAATTTTGCTGGAAAGCATCTTATCAAAAGCCTATGTTTTTACAGGATTAGATGGTTATATAAGAGATTTGTCAAGTGTTTATGGAACTTATAGAAAGGTAAATCAAACTTCGCAGGCTATTGACATAATAGTGGATTTTTTTAGAAACGAAAAAATAAAAAAGGCGCATTGGTTGTTTGATAAGCCCGTTTCTAATAGCGGAAAATTAAAACAGATAATTGAAGAAATCGCTTTGAAAAATTGTTTAGATTGGAAAGTCGAACTAGTCAATAATCCTGATAAAGTTATGTCAGAAAGTAATCAAATTGCGATAACATCTGACGCGTGGATTTTAGATCATGCTTTGGCAAATTTTAATTTGATGAAATATGTTTTGACTCATCTCAATATAACTGAAACTATAATTTGTAGTGAATAAATAAAAAAAGAATGTTTTTTTTAATGAGGCCAAAGCTGTAATTCTTTAAAAAATAATGAAAGAAAACAATAACAACAATACCTATATTTTTGATGATGAAGAATGGAAAAGCTGTATAAAGGTTTTACAGGCTTTAAAAGACAATCCGTTGGAGAATCCTGACAACGATTTATTTGCGGGTTTGATTACCAAAATTCATAAAAATGCAAAAAAAAATATCCGAAGCGTCAGTTATACTTCAAAAAAGCAGCAGGATTTTCAGGTTAGTATAAACGCGACTATAGTATCAAAAGCTTTAAAAGGAGAAACATTATTTTCAGAAAAAGAAAATCCAGAAGAACAACAATTTACCGAATTAAATCTGCCTAAAAATTGTTACGCCTGTAATCGATCTTATAAGTTGGCCCATAGTTTCTACACAAGACTTTGTCCAGAATGTGCAGAAGAAAACTATGAAAAACGTTTTCAGAATATAGATCTAAAAGGAAGAAACGTAATTTTAACTGGCGGACGAGTAAAGGTAGGTTTTGCAACAGCTTTAAAATTATTGCGAAGTAATGCCAATGTTGTACTTACAACCCGTTTTCCTGCGCTTGCGTTAGAACAGTTCAAACTTGAAGAAGATTTTGATCAATGGGGAGAAAATCTGATTATCTATGGTCTGGATTTACGAAATCTAAATGCTATTAATGAATTTGTATCGTTTTATAAATCCAAATTTGAGAGTCTGGATATTTTAATAAATAATGCGGCTCAAACTATAAAATATCCAGATGAATATTATGTTCCATTAATTAGAAAAGAAGAAAACCTGCTTGGAGAATTTTCGGTAAATGTCCATCTGATTGCCAATAAAACTCAAGTAACATCAGAAGTAAAAGCTTTAGAGTATGGTTTTGAAGAACAAACTGAAATCGCAATTTCGCGTTTTGGACAACCTGTTGATAATCGGGATAAAACCAGTTGGAATTCTACTTTGGAAGAAATTAGCATGTATGAGCTTGTTGAGGTTAATCTGATCAATCAAATTGCGCCTTATTTCCTGATAAAAGAACTTAAACCATTATTTTTAAACTCAGCATTCGATGAACGTTTTATTATAAATGTGACATCTTCTGAAGGAATATTTAGTTATACTAATAAAACGATTTTTCACCCTCATACTAATATGACAAAAGCAGCACTGAATATGATGACACTTACTTCTGCAAAAGAATTTGCAGAAGATGCCATCTTTATGACCAGTGTAGATGTTGGCTGGATTTCGACCGGAGCAAAAGAAAGTCTGCGAAAAAAGCAGTTTGAAGAAGGATATATTCCGCCGCTAGATTCTGTAGATGGAGCCAGCAGAATTTTTGATCCAATCGTGCAGGGTATTAAAGGAAAAAGTATATTTGGGGTCTTGTTGAAAAACTACAAAGTTTCCAATTGGTAAAAGTTAGGATAGTAGTTTAATTGGAAAAATATTCCCCCCACAGGAAAAGTTTTGGGTTCGAGTCCCAACTATCCACTAGGGTGTTAGCTCAATTGGAAGAGCGTTCCCCACCACTGGGAAAGGTACAGGTTCGAGTCCAGGTGCACCCTTTTTTTTAAAGTTGCAAAGGTTCAAAGAGACAGAGTGACAAAGGTTTTTGTTTCTTAATTTTTGCTTCAAAACTTTTAAAAAAAAACTTTTTGTCTTAGCGCCTTCATGGCAAATAAAATATAAAGGTGTTAGCTCAATTGGAAGAGCGTTTACCCAGCAGGTAAGAGGTTGCAGGTTCGAGTCCAGGCACACCTTTCTTTTTTAAGTTACAAAGACGCATAGTTTCAAAGTGACAAAGGTTTTTTTGCTTCAAAACTTAAAAGAAAACTTCGTGTCTTAGTGCCTTCGTGGTAAATAAAAATACAAAGGTGTTAGCTCAATTGGAAGAGCAACTGTTTGCTAAACAGAAGGATGCAGGTTCGAGTCCTTGCACACCTATTTTTTATTATGCATTTTCGCGCTAATAAATTCCTAAAATATGCATTTCCATTTATCGAATTATATATTATTGAATATCAGTGTAATTAGATTATTTTTAAAAAAATATGTTAAAATTAATTTCATTGGGCAATTTAAATTATGACAAAATATACTACATTTGTGGCCATAATTAAATATTTAAAATACATATGACACTTTCAATCGCAAAATATTTTGACCACTTAGCAGGAGAACTTCCGGCTAAAGTATCAGGATGCAATATGTATTTTTATGAAATTAAAATGTAAAATTTAGAGTCAAACTCATCATAAAACAGAAAAGCGTCCTCAAAGTAGGGCGCTTTTTTTGTTTTTAACCACTTCGACTTCGTTCATTGTGACAATAAAATGGAATAGAAAGACAATAAAATGATAGAATATTAAACCATAACTAAAAAAACTAAAAAAATAATTGACAAAATGTTTAATGATTAAACCAAATAGCGAAATATAATCTTGAAAAGTAATCTGATGAGTAACAGTCATTTGATAAAAAGAGAAATCTGCACCAGTTTGCGGACAGGGATTTCTTTGGTTTAATTTTAAGTATAACTAATTGATAATCAGAAAAATAATCTTAAAAAATATTTGGAAATATGATTTTTTCGACATTATCTTTGCCGAACAAAATTGAAACACAGCGTTTCAAATAATAACAAGAATTTAAAATATAATACAGCATACAAAATGGCTTTACAAAATAAAATATCATACGGATTACCACTAAACGCAAGATTCGATCTTAGACGTTTGACAATGCAGGTGCATCAATATAGGCAATAGGATAGTTATATCACGTTGAATTTTGTAAAGCACCTTTGATCGGGTGCTTTTTTTATGCCCAAAAAAATGATTTTGTAGCTCAGTTGGATAGAGCGTCTGCCTACGGAGCAGATGGTCGAAGGTTCGAATCCTTCCAAAATCACTTGTTCTCTAGAAGGAACTGGCTCATTGGGGTTACTGGCTAACCTTCCCGACTGTCTCTCGGGAGAAACGGGTTCGACTCCCGTATGAGCCGCTTTTTTAAAGTTTCTAAGTTTCTGAGATGCTAAGATTCTAAGTTACTTAAATAGACCTGGGAAGATAACGGAGGTTGTTTACCCGCTTTGGATGCGGGAGGTCGCAGGTTCTCCCGATAGCTATCGGGACTGCTTCCCAGACTAATGAAATGGTTTTTAAAGTTGCTGAGATTCGGATTTAAAAGTTTAAAAAACTTAGTCCCTTAGCATCCTAGAACCTTAATTAAAAATGCAGGAATGGTGAAATGGTAAACACGGCTGATTTAGAATCAGTTTCCTGAGAGTTCGCCCCGATAGCTATCGGGACTCTTCCTGTACAAAATGAAGATTTAAAAAAAGATACAATGAAAAAGATAAGCACATTATTCGCCAAAGATCCTAATGATTTAGGAAGGGTTATAGATAAAATTAATATTGAAAACAAATGGGTTTTTGAAGGAGAAGCTATTGCAACCAGAAAATTTGACGGTACATCTGTCGCAATTATAGAGGGTGAAATATTTAAAAGGTTTGATGCTAAAAAAGGAAGAACAATTCCGTTGGGAGCAATTCCTTGCCAGGAAGCAGATCTAATTTCGGGACATCACCCACACTGGTTAAAATGTGATCGTTCAAAATCAGAGGATAAGCATTTCTTTGAAGGTTTTGATGGATTAGAAAATAAAGTTGATGGAACTTACGAATTATGCGGACCTAAAGTACAAGGAAACCCTGAAAATTTTGAGAAACATACATTGGTAAAACACGGAAGTGAAATACTTGATTTTGTAAGTCTTGATTTTGAGGATTTAGAAATATTCTTATCAGAGAATGACATTGAAGGTATTGTTTTCCATCACATTTCAGATGAGCGAATGTGTAAATTAAGAAAATCAGATTTTGGTATTAAACGAATGGAAGTGATGCTTAATGGATAGTAATAGTAAAGAGTTATTAGAGATTAGCAGTCCGTCAGTTCGGGTATTTTTATGAGATACGAACAACAATTTCAAAAAAAAGAAAATATCGGGAAATTGTGTATTTATTTAAAAAATAATAATTAATAATTTAGAAATCATGGTGTTATATGATAAAATTATAGTGATTGATATTGAAGCAACTTGCTGGGAATCTAAGGAGGAAACACTCTTAAATCAGAGAGAAATTATCGAGATAGGAGTATGCAAGTTAATATTATCGTCTGGAGAAATTGAAGATAAACAAAGTTTTTATATCAAACCAGAAGTTTCTCAAGTTTCTTCTTTTTGTAGCCAATTAACTGGAATTACAAATGAAAAACTACAGATAGAAGGAACTTCTCTTGAGAAAGCATTGAAGAAAATTAATTCCAAATATTCGGCAAAGTATAGAACATTTGCCGGTTATGGCGATTTTGATAAAGAAATATTAGAACAAGAATGTAAATCAAAAGCAATTGAAAACCCATTTAGAAATGACTATTTGAATATAAAGACACTTTTTAATTTAGTTTACCTTCAGGAGAAACCTAAAGGATTATTGAAAGAGCTAGAGTTAATAGGAGAATCTTTTGAAGGAGAGAATCATAATGGAGCGGATGATGCTTACAATGCAGCCAAATTGCTGTATAAAGTTTTAAAGAAATAAAAAATTAAAAAAATGAAAGAATTATACAACCGAATAGCTCTTGTTGGAATTGAACAAGAAGAGTATGATGTAATAAAAGCCAATTATTCAGGACATATTATTTGGCATCAGTCTATTCCTAAAATCGTAGTAAAAGATGAAGTGCTCTATATGGAAAAAGCCAATGGAGTTGGAATGCTTCCAGTTGATAAAGTGGTTTATTATGGAATTTACGATAATGATTTCGATTTTATTACTGGTTTAGCAATTTGGCAAGGAGACTGTTATCCGAATGCGGCGGCAATGTTGGATTGCCGATTTAAGATTCCGTGTCTCGTAAAAGCATTATCTCTTTCAAAATTTAGTGCACCTCGTGGGTTTATAAGTGCAGGGGCTTCTGTAACTATTGCAAATGATACGGTTGCCAAATGGGGTAATTGGCATTGCGGCGAGAATAAACATCGTTTTACAGGAGAATGGGAAAGCCAATTTACGGCTACAATTGAACCTTATTATGAAGGAGAAGCCGTTCGTATCATGATGATTGGAGATGTTTATTGGCAGATTAAATTAGAAGGAGACGATTGGTTAAAATCTATTCATCCTGATAACGCAGGTTTTATGCCTGTTGATGAAGATTTACTAGCAGATACAATTTATATAAAAGAAACTTTGAAGATGGATATGATTGGAAATGATTATATCGTTGGAAAAGATGGTTCTAAATATTTGTTAGAAGTAAATCATATTCCGAACATAACTCGATTTGATGAAGTAAGAGAAGCTTATTTATCGACGGTTATAGAATGGATTAATTAAAAAAAATATCCTGCGCAGAATAATTGCGCAGGATCATTTGAATCTTTGTTTTAGAAACAAAAAACGTTCTTAAAAAAAAAATGAATATCAAAGGAGACTTTGATTAAAAATATCAAACAAGCCTTGTTGGGTGTTTCTGTATAGCACCATTGTAGCAGACTTTTCGCGAAAGCGTATTATGTTTTTCTATGCAGCTTGGTTTGGAGGTTTTGATGGTTTTCCAAAAAATTATCGCACAAGGGATCTAAGGGTTGTGGGTTCGAATCCCATTCACAGTAATGTGGTAGCTCAATTTGGATAGAGCATTGGATGTGTTATGCAGGTTCGAATCCTGCACCGAACACGTTTCGGTTGGACGAATTGGTTAGTCGACGGGTCTCAAAAACCTGTAACAGTAGAGACCATCACTCTTAAAAAGATGACCATTAGAAAAAACTAATTTGTCTTTGTCAGTGAAATTAAGATTCTAGAATTTGATGTTTCACACTCTGATAAAGCCAGTGCGAATCGAAATGTGTTTTGAAAAGTCTGTTTTCTTTTTGATTTGATTGTTAAGAGAATTTGGGGATTCTTTCAATAAAATAGAATCAAAAACAACTCAGACAGACAAAGAACAAACTATTCGTCCGTTTTTCTTGGAGGAGAAAGACAATGAGGTTTTTTTATTAAGAAGAGAATAGAGAAAAGAGAATAGAGAAAAGAATAAAGAGTATAGAGGTTTAAGATTTTGGAACATGAAACTTTAAACCTTAAACAAAAAAATATTATGATAAAAAGAATTAAAATCGAGACTTACCAAGTAGGCTTGGTGTTCGAAAATAGAAAATTAATAAAAGTATTAGAAGAAGGATTACACTGGATTTTTGGAAACAAAAACATTATGATTTACGATCTAAACGGATCTTTTCAGGCTCCTTTTGAGTTGGATATTTTATTGCAAAATGAAGTGTTAGCATCTCTTTTGGAGGTTATTGAAGTTGCCGATAACGAAATTGTGTTGCAATTTGTAAAAGGAAATTTTAAAGAAGTTTTGGTGCCAGGAAAGTATGCTTTTTGGAAAGGAGTTGTAAAAAATGAATTCACTAAAGCAGATTTGTCTAAGATTGAAATCACAGAAAATGTTCCAGTAAACTTATTGGAAAATGTTAAGATGAGATACTTCACAAGAAAATTTATTATAGCAAGTAATGACAAAGCTTTGTTATTTGTGAATGGAACTTTTGTGAAAGAATTGAAATCAGGGACACATTATTTCTGGAATAACGCCATTACAATCGAAGTGAAAACGGTTGATACTAGACAGCAACAATTGGAAATTTCTGGTCAGGAGTTGTTGACTAAAGATAAAGCAGGATTAAGAATTAACTTTTTTGTGAGATATCAAGTGGTTGATATTATGAAAGCTTTGACTGAAAATAAAGATTTTGAAAAACAATTGTATGTCGCAATGCAACTGGCTTTAAGAGCTTTTGTTGGCGGATTAACTCTAGATGAATTATTGTCAAAGAAGGATGCGATTGCCGATGCTATTTTAGAAGAAGCAAAAACTAAGATCAAAGATTTAGGTTTAGCAATTTCTGATGCTGGAATAAGAGATGTAATTCTTCCAGGAGATATGAAAGAAATCATGAATCAGGTTTTGGTTGCTGAGAAAAAAGCGCAGGCCAATAGCATTATGAGAAGAGAAGAAACTGCAGCAACAAGAAGTTTGCTTAACACAGCAAAGCTGATGGAAGAAAACGAAATGTTGTGGAAGTTGAAAGAGATGGAGTACGTTGAAAAAATCGCTGATAAAATTGGTGAAATCACCATTTCTGGCGGCGGAAACGTAATTGGTCAATTAAAAGAAATCTTCGTAAAGTAAAAGAACCATTAGCAGTAAATGTTGATCGTTTAAGTTTAATAATAAAAATTTAAGGATGAATCAAGAAATAGGATTTGCGTCGGGCCATAAAGGTCAAACGGATACAGTGGAGTTAAGTGAATCTTCGTTTGCCTCAATTAAAGGAGCAGATTTAGAATGCATTAGCCTATGGAATGAAAAGGTAAATTTTCGGGAAACCCTATATATCATTTAGAGATATTTCTCTAGTAAAGCAAGCGTGCTTTTAAACTTTGTGATATTGGATTTCCCAGAAAAGCCTTTGATTTCCTGAGATTTCCAAGAATTGCAAAAGAAAAATATCATGCAAAACAATACACTAGAAAAATATAAAAAAGCAATTAGAAATAAATACGAGATAGAAAAAGGCGGCAAATACTTTGATTATTTGTACAAGCCTTCTCGTGGAAAACTTCGTGATTTGTGCTGGCTTATTTTCGAAAATAACCCAACTCAAGATGATTTGAATGTTTTTAAAAACCTATTAGGGCTAGATTTCGATCATGCGAAAAAGAACAAGTTTAAGGAAAAGAAAGACAAGTTCAGACCTATCGAAACTTTCTTAAAAGGAGAAACAGATCCATCCAATATTGATGCTATAAATATGGCAGCTATTTTGGTTGATTTTGAGCCACGTCCTTTCAAAAAGTTTTATGAAACTTCTAAAAAAGAAGAGATAAAACCAGTTAAAAAGCTTGAGAAAGCTAAAGCTGTTTTTGAAAAGAAGAATGCTGTAAAAAAAGAAAAGTCTGAAAAAAAGTCTAAGAAAAGAAGTTTCTTTCTAGATTTTAAAAGCATGTTTTTCTGATAAAAACAGAGAAAACACAACAGAAACCATCAGTATAAAATTGGTGGTTTCAAATTAAAAAATTAATGAATCAAAAAATATTTTTTACGTCTGATCATCATTTTGGTCATACGAATATAATTAGGTTTAGTGAACGACCTTTTGCCTCGGTAGAGGAGATGGATCAGGAACTCATTAAACGTTGGAATGAAAAGGTGAGTCCGAGAGATATTGTCTATCACTTAGGTGATATTTCTTTGGCGAGACCAGAACGAACAAAAGAAATTTTAGATCAATTAAATGGTTCTATTTTTCTCGTAAAAGGCAATCACGATAAATCGGCGTTGAGTTACGCTAAACGATTTGAGTGGATTAAAGATTATTATGAATTAAGTGTTGAAGATGGAGATGCACCAAACGGAAGGCAGAAAATAATCTTGTTTCACTATGCAATGAAAGTTTGGAGAAGTTCATTTAGAGGAACATGGCACTTATACGGTCACTCTCACGGTCATTTATTTGATGATGAAACTTCTCGCTCGTTTGATGTTGGTGTTGATTGCCACAATTATGAACCTCTTTCTTATGATGAGGTAAAGGCCCGCATTTTAGCGAAAGCTTGGAAAGCTCCTTTTGGAGATAGGGAATTGTAAATTTTAAAAAAAATTAAAAAAATGAAAACTACAGATAAAATTATTATTATCGATTTAGAAGCCACATGCTGGCAAGGCGCGGTCCCGAGCGGGCAGCAAAATGAAATTATAGAAATTGGTTTGGCTGTGTTGGACACAGAAACGGGAGCAATTTCTAAGAATAAAGGGATATTGGTAAAGCCGCAACGCTCAACCGTTAGTTTGTTTTGTACAGAATTGACCACCATTACTCAGGATTTACTTGATAAGAGCGGAGTTAGTTTCGAAGATGCTATTAATGAGCTTATCGACGAATATAATCCCGATTTCTACACTTGGGCAAGTTACGGTCAGTACGATTTGAATATGCTGAAAAAACAATGTAAATCGTTTGGTGTTTCCTATCCAATGGGAGAGGAGCATATCAATGTAAAAGAGCATTTTGCCGAAAAGTTTGGCTTGGTTAAACCAACAGGAATGAATGGTGCGCTTGCATTGCTGAATATTCCGTTAGAAGGAACACATCACCGCGGAATTGACGATGCCAAAAACATCGCAAAGATTTTGAATTGGTGCCTTAAAAATTAGAATTTAATTTGTTAATAATAGCTATCAAAATGCATGGTTGATAGCTGTAGAAGGAAACTGCAGTTGTTGCAGCTGTAGTTTCACTTTCTTGTTAAAAACAATTGCAAAAGCTAAAACGAATATTTGCGCAAAGGTTCGGATTTAATAATATATTTGTTAATGTACAATTTTTCGTATGAGACGGAAGATTGTTCTATTAAGAAATAAAATCCGATTCAGAAAGGTATAATTATAATACTATGGAAAAAATAAAAACGCCTTTTTTGGATACTATTTATCATCTCAGAACCATTGAACAGGTTATTTTGTATGATAAACTAATTACAATAGCCCAAACAGAGGAAAAAGAAGCCGTTTTGTTTCTGGAAACAGAATATGAAAAGGAAATTTTAGAATATCCAGGAACTGCCCCCGACTTTAATGGAGAAGCTGCTTTATGGTCTGCCAGAACGTTATATTTGGCCACGCAACTTTTATTGCACAGAGAGCATAAAATGAGTGATGTAAAAGAACTTTTACCTTTTTATAAAGGCACAATAGATGCTTCGGCAATTATTTCATCAGATCTTTGTCTGCGTTTTTTACCTCAGATTATAACAGAAATTAGGAAGATTGATCCAGAAGATTTGATTATTGATATTTTAGAAAAACATTTAATTCAATTTCATTATTCTGCTATTGGGTCTGATCTGGATTCGGAAAATGTAAATTTTGAGATAATCGCAGAAAATGATTGTTTACTGCAACTTTATATTGACCGAGTGGTGCAAAGAAAATCTATAAAATGGGCACAGTCTGATTTTATAAAAAAACAATTGGAAATAGGGTTTGGAGACTACCAAAAGCTATTCTGGGCTCAACTTTAAAAACAAACGAATTATTAAAAAATAGAAGTAAAATAATGAATGCTACAGCTAAATTAAATGCCGTTTTAAAACATATCAAAGAAACTTTTGTTGGTAAAAATGAAATTATCGATCTATTAGGAATTGGATTACTGGCACGAGAAAATGCTTTTTTGCTTGGACCTCCGGGAACTGCAAAAAGCGCCATTGTCAGATCGCTTTCTAAAGGAATCGAGGGCGACAAAAATTTTGAATATCTGTTGACCCGTTTTACAGAACCTAATGAGATTTTTGGACCTTTTGATATTCGAAAACTAAAAGAAGGAGAATTGATTACCAATACTGACGGTATGATGCCTGAAGCTTCTATGGTTTTCCTAGATGAGATTTTTAACGCCAATTCGGCTATCCTGAACAGTTTGTTGATGGCGCTTAACGAAAAAATCTTTCGCCGTGGTAAAGAAACTAAAAAATTGCCAGCATTGATGTTTGTAGGTGCAAGTAACCTTATGCCAGAAGATGAATCGTTAAACGCTTTGCTTGACCGTTTTTTGATTCGTATCAAATGTGATTATGTAGAACCAGATTTATTGCATCAGGTATTGCTTGCTGGATGGAAACTGGAAAGCTCGGTGACTGAAGAAGTGCCAACTATTTCGGCAGATGAGGTTCGCGAATTGCAAAAACTTTGTCGTCAGGTAGATTTGAGTGCTACACGAAACGAATATGTAGATATTATTCATAGTCTTCGAAATACTGGCATCAAAGTTTCTGACCGACGTGCCGTAAAACTTCAGAACCTTGTTGCAGCAAGTGCGCTAATGTGCGGAAGAAAAGAATCAATTGTGTCAGATTTTTGGGTGTTGAAATATATCTGGGATAACGAAGAGCAAATTGAAATTCTGGAAGGAATCATTAATAAAATTATCGAAAAAGATACTTCTACAGAAGCCCACCCGCAAGCGATGTACAATAAGACGCCGGATGCTGAAAGTGTAATGAAAGAAGTAAATTATCTGATCGAGAAATGGCAGGATGATAGCCTTTCTTTTGAAGAGCAAAACGTGATCAAAGATAAATTGAGATATATTCAAACCCGCTGCGATTGGATCAAAGATGCAGAAAAGAAAAAATACATTCAGGAACATATAGAATCTTTGTGGCAAAAAATTCTTCAAACTATTTAACATGTACTTTTTAGAAATTAATAAAGAGCATAAAGATTTTCTTGGTGCAATACGACATTGGGAAAATCTCAAGATAGCTTTTGAGACCAATACAATCTGGATAAAAGAGTTCACGGACGATCAAATAGGCTCCACTGAACTTCTACAGATTCCGTATACCAAAATATATGAGTTAAAAGAAAATTTGTTGTTCGAAAAAGGAAAACAATTACCTACCAAAAAACTGCCTTCGGGTTTATTATGGTCGCCGGTTTTGAGAGGTTTGCCTATTTCACTGCCAAATTTCAATCATAATTTTTTCGGTATAAGTGATACACTGCAGATTGCATTAAAACGATCGGAAGATGTAAAAGAAGCATACGCTTTATTGGTAGAATATCAGGAACTGAAATCCTATATCGAATTTGCACCAAAATTTAGACTTGAACCTTTGCAATGGGTTGTAATCAATAATAAAGCATTGATTATCGGGAAGCCTTTATTGCCTTTAAAAGGAAATACATTTTGGTCTAAGAATGATTTTTTAATCCCTACAGGGTATGATTTTGAATGGCCTGTTTTGACCCAAACACTTAAGGATAAATTAAATCCTTTCGATAAAAATATAATACTATGGAATAAGGATAATAGTTATTCTTCTATTCCCAAACAAAATGTAAAACCACTATCAATTAGTTCATTTCGCTTAACTTTTTCATAAATTAAAAATGGAATTTCAAAGATATTTTCAATCGTTTACAGACTATTTTTGGGAATGGGAAAATCAGGTATTTTCTCCAGATAGCGTATTTGAGACGATCTCAATTCCGAATGGACAAACTATCGGTTATGAGAAATTTGTCTTTGAAATTTTAGAAGCGCTTTCTGATAGTAATTTTCCACCATTCGGAACTCTTTTATTAGCCATTACTGCTACCAATAATGATAGTAAAGAAGCTATTGACAGAATTCAGGAGTGGGCAAAAGGCATAGAAATAACCAAATCATTTCCTATAGAACATTCGTTTAGATTAGGCGCCAGTATTGGTTTTATGAGACAGCTTTCAGCTTTGCCAGATGAATATAAAACTGGTGAAAAAAGGATGAAAATGTTTCAGACTATTTTTGATGGATGTCATAACAGAATTTCTACTGAAAAGGCCAAAAAGATTCTCGAGGAATACAAAGATAAAAGACATCATTTGGTGCGAGCTGGTGTAAAAGAGCCCTTTAATGATGCCAATTTTATAAAAGATTTTAGAACTCTGGCTTTACTAAAAAAGAATTTTCCAACTGTGGAGTCCATTTTGCATGCCATGGAAAATAATCCGCATGAGGATTTAAAGGAGAAGCTGCAAGAGGAAATTTTAGAAGAGGAAAATCTTATCGATGCAGCAACTTTTGTGGAACAACTTATAAATGATGATCGTACGTTTCATGTAGGAAGTCTTATCAAACGACTTTGGTCGGGGCTTCATATTCCGTTGCACCACAATCACCCAAGCGAACAGCCTTTGGGAGGAATCTCTGATTTGACAAACAAAGGTAACTTTGATAAACTGGTCATCTCTGAATTTGCGTATGACGATGACGTTTTTATGTCCAGAATAGCCAATAACGAAGCGCTTTATATTCAAAGAGAAGTTCCACCAGAAGCAGATAAGTTCGAACGTATTTTGATTATCGACAGCTCATTAAAAAATTGGGGGAATCCTAAGATTCTGTCTTTTGCTTCGGCAATTACGATTGCTAGACATCCGAAAACCGATATTAAGTGCAGAGTTTTTATAGCAGGTCAGGATTTTAAAGAAGTTCCATTAGGTAATGTTCATGATGTAATTGAGGCGTTGAGCGAGCTTAGCGGTAAACTGGATTGTTCGCAAGGACTTGAATCATTTTTTCAGCAAAATAAAATTAGCAGTAAAAATCAGGAAGTATTTCTTTTTTCCTCAGAAGACAGTTTGAAACTGACGGCAATGAAAAATGTGATAAGTACTTATTATACTGAGATTAAGTATGTTTTTGAAATGGAGATAGAAGGCATCAAAGTCTATAAAAATCAGAATAAAGGCAGAAAAATGCTTCAGCATATTATAATGCCACTGGATGAACTGTGGGAAAAAGAAAAGCGAGATTCTCCACGCCGTAAGTATTCAGAAACAGACTTAGATAATATACCGCTTTTATTTCCATTAGAAAGAAGCTATCAGAATATCTTTTATTATGGTACCGACTTTTATACCTATCTAAACGGAAATTTATTCTGGTTTGTCAGTAATGAGTTCAACAAAGGATTTAAAAGAATAGATTCAAATCTTCCTTTTGACAAAGGAGAATTTGCTATAAAAACCAATGGCAAAGGCGAGAGATTTCTGTTGTGTTATGTAAGCGATTCGATACCAAAAATTAGTATTTATAATATTGATAAACAGGAGTTAAAAAGTAATTTGGTTTCTAATGAAGAATTTAATGATTTAAAAGTTAATGTTTTTGGATATAAGAATGAGTTTTATTTGACTGATGGTACAAGCTATTGGCGTGTCGATGATGGTTTAATAAAAATGAAATCTGAGTTTAGTAATTTGATTAATGATGCTTTTGTGAACTATAGCATGAAACAAAATTCTTTTGTTAGGGATTTTATGAATAGTAAGTTCAAATACAGCGTCATAAAAAAACTAAAAGGATTGTCAATTGTAAATGATAGTATTGAAATTAACGGATTTAACTTTACGCACTTAGAGTTTTCTAAGAGAGGTTATTATTCTACTGACTGGAAACACCCAGCAATACAATTTTACGAAAAAGTAAATCTTATTTTGAAAAATAGGGGAGCATCAGCTATTAATCTTGTTAAAATAATAAAACAAAATACAGGTAAATCTTTACTTGAAAGTAAAGCTGTTGTAGATGAGGATTTTGGAGTTGTTTTAAATGATGTAACAAGACAGGAGGCTGAAGTATTGAAGAATACTATAGAAAGTAACGGTGCTGTTTGTTATATAGAAACCTTGTGTTTTGAGTCTAAGGACGGAAGTAGAGTAACTAATAAGGATGGAATTCTAATATTTGAAAGCAGTAAGGAGGACATCTCCAAATTTTATATTCCTTTTATTGTAAACGGCAGAACAATTATGGCCTCCGAAAGTGAATATTCTGGTAACGATTATTTTATAACAGATTCTTTTCTGACGAGTGTAAAGGAGAAAGATTTTTTGGAAAAATATCTGGATCCGTTTATAAAAAATGTAAGACAAAATGGAACTTAAACTTAGCATAAATTCTAAAAATACATTTCCTAAAGGAGGTGTTTTCATAAAAAGCAGATTGCCGAAAGTATGGCTTCAGGAAATTCAGAATATGGGATTAGCATTCCATTTGGTCAAAACTTTCCCAGTTCCTGCCGTAAGGGCAAATGAGTTGTTTGGATGTATGTTGGTTTTTGATCAGAGTCTGATTAAAACGGATCGTATCGGAAAGAATTATTTCTGCCAATTGATAGAAAATAAATTATTTATTCCCGAAAATACAATTGTGACCCCTCAGCTAACAAAGGCTGAGTGGCACAATTTGTTTTCAGAGCACTATCATTTCATGCATCCAGATATTGGATTAGTAGAGTTAAAGGAAGAAGTTTCGTGGATCGATTTAATTGAAGTGCCAGTTTTAAAAGAAATCGATATACTGGAACCTTCCAAAACAGTTCATATTCCGCAGTATATATCATCATTACGTTACGAAGCAAATACAGAAGATATTCTAGAAGCGCTTGAAAAGCCATTTTCACAAGAAGATTTACCAGATGAATTACCATTTGATATGGAGGAATTAATGAAGGGAAATCAAAAGGAAATGGATAAGTTTTTGGCCTTTCTTGATAAAAATCCTGAAATGGCTTTACAATTGGCTATTCCTCTAGATACTTTAGGAACTGCTAGAGGAGGATTTGATGGAAAATTTTCTTTTGAAGGAAATGGCTCAGGTTTCTCTGGAGGTCGCTCTTTTTCAGGAGGAAGCAGAAATAAAATGAATGAATCTGAATTTGATGGTAAGCCTTTTTTAATTGTTTTTAAGATAATTTTTGTACTCATCATTCTATTTAATCTGAAGAGTTGCAATTTCAGCAATACAAACCTGGGAACTAATTCGTCTCTAGCTTTGATTGTGATTGTGTTTGCAATTGGACTAATAATAGCACTGGCACTTTTGAATAGCAGTTCTTCGAGTTCTTCTTATAGTTATTCACCACCACGTCAGCCATCGCAATCTGGAGGAGGAGGCTCGGCTCTGATAGATTCGGAGCGTTTTTCTACAATACAAAGCAGATATGAAAAAATGGCTGAAGAATTTAAAGAAAAGAAAGATTATGCAAAGGCAGCCCATGTGTATATGAAACTGCTTAAAAATCATTACAAAGCTGCAGATGTTTTGGAAGAAGGGGAGTTGTACAGTGAAGCAGCAGCAGTCCATCTTAAATATTGTAATAATAAAAACAAAGCGGCGGAGTGTTATGAAAAAGGACATGTATACAAACAAGCAATTGAATTATACAGAGAACTCAATCAAAACGAAAAAGTGGGAGATTTGTATACGATTCTAAAAGACAAACCGGAAGCCGATAAGTTTTATGGTAAAGTGATAGATGACTATAAAGTAAATAACCAATACTTAAAAGCATCTTTTATTTATAAAAATAAAATTAAGAATATAAATGGAGCACAAGAGGTATTGATAACGGGATGGAGAAATAATAAAGATGCATTCAATTGTCTGAATAATTATTTTGCAAATATTGAATCGACAGAAAAATTATCTGGAGTCATAACCTCAATTTATGAATCGGATGTTTCGGCGGAGAATTCAGATTTGTTTTTGCAAGCCATGAAACATGAGTTTAAAAAGCATGAGGATTTAGAAGAAATTACTAAAAATATTGCTTACGAGATTGTAGCCGATAAGATTATGATTAAACCTGATATAGCCTCAGAGTTGGTTGCTTTTAATGAAAAAAACAAATCAATGCTTAAAGATGTTATGAAATATAAATTAAAAGGAAGAAAGTAAATCTAAATCTAAATAAAATGGGTATATCATTCAATTGATTATGCCCATTTTTATTTTGAATCATTCAAATCCATTCTCCAGCAGCATTGTAATCATCTGGAAGATAAGTAAGATATTGAACCATTCTTGGGCTTTCTCCTCTGTTAGGTGTTGCGCAGTGTGGCAATGTATTGTGCCAGATTATAAAATCGCCTGCATCTCCTGTAATTGGTTTTGGTTGTAACGTTTTTAAAGCTTTTTCTCTTGGATTTTCATGTGGTTCAAGTTCGTCGAGCCATTCATCGATTTGATTGTGAAAACCTGGAACGCAATGGAAAGCTCCATCATTTTCTCTGCATTCAGTTAAATAAAATAACCCTTGAAGACCATAAGTAAGCGGTTTTTTTAAGCTCATATCCCAATGAAGCGGACTTCCAAGAAAGGTGAAATGATCTGTTTCGGGCGGATTAAAACTTACTTTATCTATAGTTTTGTAGATATTTGTAGTTCCATAAAGCTGTTCGTAAGCCTTTTTTACTCTTGGCGAAAAGCGATTACGATTTAAAGTTTCATGATCCGAAAAATTAAGCATAAGTCCTTTTTGTTCTTCGTGACGCTTGTACCAGCTTTCTTTTTCATTCGGATTCATTTTTAAATATTCCCAAATGGCTTTTTGTGTGGCTTTGCAATCTTCTTTTGAAATAGCATTTTTAACCACAACATAACCGTTCCGATTCCAAAATTCAAGATCCTGCTTAGACAAGACATTTACAGTTAAATCCTCAATTTCTTGATCAGTATTTCTTTTTCTATTATTAATCCATGTTTTGAAAGTTTCAAAATCTGGTTTTTCAGAATATAGAAAATACAAAGTATCTTCCATGCCAATGCCTAATTGATATAGTGTTTTAATCTGGTTATCCCAATTGGTATGGTCTGAATTCGCATTTTTGGAATCTAAAGTACGTTTCCATAATTGTTCGAGAACTGTCCAAGGCATATTATTTTGTTTTAGATAAAAGAAAACCTAAAAATACGCGATTTATAGTTTGGTATTTAAAGTAAAAATACCCTTTTTGTAATAGTAAAAAAGGCTATCTCAATGAGACAGCCTTTTCACTTTGGTTATATTATCTTGATTTATTAATTGTTTCCGTAGATTTTTGCATAAAGATCTTTGTAAATTTCTTTGATGATTTTACGTTTCAATTTTAGAGTAGGAGTAAGCTGTCCGCCGTCAATTGACCATACATCTGGTGTAAGTTCAAAACGTTTTACTTGTTCCCAATGTCCGAATTTTTTGTTGATTCCTTCTACTTCTTCATCGATTCTTTTGATAACATCTGCATTAGCGCTGATTTCTGCATCAGAACTTCCTAAAGTAATTTTATGGATTTTTGCCCATTCTTTTACAAATTCAAAGTTTGGCTGAATAAAAGCACCTGGCATTTTTTCGCCTTCACCAATAACCATTATCTGTTCAATAAAACGAGATTGTTTCATGGCATTTTCGATCATTTGCGGAGCAATATATTTACCCCCAGAAGTCTTGAACATTTCTTTTTTACGATCGGTAATTTTTAAGAAACCTTCGCTGTCAATTTCTCCTATATCTCCCGTATGAAAATAACCGTCAATTACAGCTTCAGCCGTTTTCTCAGGATCTTTATAATAGCCTAACATTACGTTTGGCCCTTTTAATAAAATCTCTCCGTCCTCAGCGATTTTAACTTCTACGTTACGAATCGGCTTTCCAACAGTTCCAATTTTAAATCCTTTGTTTCTTTGGTCGTTTACAGCAATTACCGGAGAAGTTTCCGTTAAACCGTAACCTTCCATTACCGGAATTTCTGCTGCAGCAAAAACTCTTGTCAAACGCGGCTGTAAGGCAGCACTTCCAGAAACCATTAAATCTAAGTTTCCTCCCAAACCTTCTTTCCATTTACTGAAAATTAGTTTACGTGCAATCTTTAATTGGAATTCATACCAAGCACCATTTGCTCCGTATGGTTCATATCTTAAACCTAAATCGATAGCCCAGAAAAACAGTTTTTTCTTGATACCAGTTAATTCAGCTCCTTTCGCATAAATTTTATCGTAAACTTTTTCTAAAAGTCTTGGTACAGCTGTAATTACAGTTGGACGGACCTCTTTTAAGTTATCGCTGATTTTATCAATAGATTCTCCAAAATAAACCGATACACCATAATATTGATAGATATACAAAATCATTCTTTCAAAAATATGACAGATAGGCAAGAAGCTTAATGCGGTGCTTTTTCCTGGATCAAATGGGATTCTTGGTGAGCTGTCTAAAACATTTGACACAATATTTTTGTGCGAAAGCATAACTCCTTTAGGTCTTCCTGTTGTTCCAGAAGTATAAATAATAGTAGCTAAATCATCTGTTTGAATACTGTCTTTTTTAGCTTCAACTTCGCTTTGATTGCTATCATCTTCGCCTAAAACCAATAAGTCTGACCAATGTTTACAGCTATTAATTTCATTAAAAGAATATACTTCTTTCAATGTTGGCACATTGGCTTTAATTGCATTTACTTTTTGTAACACTTCATCATCAGAAACAAAACAGTAAATACTGCCACTGTGGTTTAAAATATATTCGTAATCTTCTTCTGCAATAGTGGGATAAATTGGAACATTTTGCGCACCAGTCTGCAAAATACCAATGTCCATTATATTCCACTCGGTACGGTTATTTGAACTAATTAAAGCAATTTTATCATCTTTCTGAACGCCCATACGCAATAATGCTCTCGAAATAGCATTTGCTTTTGCAATATATTCTTCACTGGATGTTTTTTCCCAGACTCCATTTTTTTTGGTTGCGAGAGCAACTGGAAGGTTGTAAGTTTCTTGTTGATAATAGGGAAAATCAAAAAGGCGTGTGATTGAAACCATGTTTAATATATTGAATTTTATTGCAAATTAAATAAAATTTGGGTATGATTTTCAGTTTTATAAAATTTAATGGGAAAATTTATAAAGACTATTAAAAATCAACGAAAACGTTTTCTTTTTCGCCGTTAAATTTCTAAAAAATCAAGAAAAATTTAATTTGAAGACGTTTTTTAAAGGCTATTGTACGTTATAATCTTCGTATACTTTTACTCTTTCGCCCATTAAAAACATTTTTTTCTTAGCAAAATGAATAGAGAATTGAGAATAATACCATTCATTACTGTCATTTGGTCTGTACCAGAATGTGTAAGAAGCACTATTGAATCCTTCTTTAAAAACAGGAACACCTTCTTCAGTACATTCAATTCCCCAATTTATTTTTTGTTTGCTTAAATCTTCAGCTTGAATAAAACCGGTTCCGTCTGGATTTAAAACCGTAATAGGCTCTTTTTGGTTTAAAGGAGCATAAGTTCCAGGCACTGGATAGCCAATTGTAGTAGTAATATAACGCTCTTTTGAATTATGGGTAATCTGATCAACTTGAACTTGCGAATGCGATTGAAAGGCAGTAAAAAATAGTGTTACCACTAATAAATGTAATAATTTCATTCTATGTAGGATTAAGTGTTTTTGGGCTTAAGAAATCTGTCGAGCTAATTTCTTTTGGCGAATATAATCCAATTTTTTAATAGAATTATTGCTTGAAAATACAAGAATGAAATTTTTACATTTTTATCATTTTAGGTCCGTTTTTATTCTGTTGAAAACTGATTTTCTAGTAGTTTTTCTTTAAAATCAGATCTAAACGTATATGCAAATGTAACCATCAAAGCTCTTGTGTCAGATTTTGAAGTTCTGCTGTTTTTAAATAATAAGGTATTGTTTTTATAACCGCTTTCTAAAGTGTCAAATATATCGGTTACAACCAAACCTAAACGGGCATTTCCTTTTCCTAATTTCTGTTGAAATCCCATATCAACATTATAAATCGGAATTCTTTTTCCTTGGGGAGTGGCAACGGCCGAATTATAGTTTCCGATAATCTGAAGTTTTCCGCCTTTCCAAGGAACAAAGTTGTTAATCACTTTTCCGTACCAGCTGAAGGCACTGCTTACAATATCATCGGCCTGCGGTAAATTGTCAGCATTGATGTTTTGCTGAAAAGCGGTTAAACTAATATTAGCATCATAAAAACCAACTGGTTTAAGAGTGAAAATGGTTTCTAAACCATAAGTAACCGTGCTTCCAATGTTTTGGGGCTGAAGTAAAACCACTCCATTGTCCAAAAGTTGTGCATATTGTCTAATTGCGTCAGTTGCATTTCTGTAAAAAGCATTGGTCGAAAAAGAGTAGTTTTTCCAGTTTTTATTATAACTCATTTCGGCAATATGAATGATTTCGGGTTTTAAATACGGATTTCCTCCATGCGGATTTAACGCATCGGTAATGTCAATAAACGGATTTAAATCATCCAGATCAGGGCGGTTAATTCGTTTGCTATATCCTAACTTTATAAATTCATCTGGTTTTAAATTCAATTGTAAGGAAGCTGACGGAAAGAGTTTTAAGTAATTGTTGCTAAATCGGTCGCTATTGTTTTGTGTTGCCCCAGTATTGGAAACATTTTCTGCACGCAAACCTAAATTGTATTTCCATTTTGGGTTTTCGCTATCGCCAATAGAAGAATTCATCAGACCATAAACGGCATTTATCTGTTCGTTAAATTTGAAACTATTACTAGCTAACGGATTCACGATATATTCACCATTAATTAGATCAGCACTTTCAAAATCGGACTTAAAAAATCGGAAAGTTCCTTTGTAACCTGTTTCTATAATCGATTTTTCTGAAATTGGAAAAGCGTAATTTACAATGGCATTCGAAATATTCTGATTTTCATAATTGTGTGTTCTCTGCAGTAAAGCCTCACCAATCTGTTGCTGATATTCATCGTAATTATAAGTGTCAATATCAGTATTTTCTTTATGTTTTCCAAAAGAAGAAGTAATAGAGGTATTCAGACTTTTTCGTTTGTCATCAAATTTACGATCATAGGTAAAAGCAAGTTCGCCAACTTTTGAATGTTCCAGCTCTAATGAATGTCTTCTGTTATTGGAGAAAAAGGCGTTGGCACTTGTGTTTACCTGCGTGTATAAAGTCTCGTCATTGTCTTGATTTTCTAGATTTCCAAGTGCTTCAAATGAAAAGCTATTTTTGTCATTTGGAGAAAAATCAATATTTAATTTCAGATTCTGAAGGCCTTCAGTTCGTTCATCGTTTCGATTTTGATGAATATAATGTTCGTCATCAATAAAATAATTGGTTCGGTCGGCATTTATTTTCTTTGTTCTTCCAGCAAAGCGATTGTCATAGCCTAAACCAAAATTCCATTTTTCTGTTTTATGATTGAAAAGAACAGAACTATTTACTCTTCCTTTTGCACCAAAACCTGCGCCCAATGCTACAGCACCATTTGTACCGCTGAGGTTGTTCTTTTTGAGTTTTATATTAATGATACCGCTTTCGGCATTTGCATCATATTTAGCCGTAGGATTACTAATTACTTCAATACTTTCAATACTGCTCGCAGCAATCTGATCCATATTGGTAATAGCCGAATTTTTTCCGTTGATCAAAATCATTGGCGATTTTCCTCTTAACGTAATACCGCCTTCGGCATCGACGGCAACAGTCGGAATGCTTTTTAGCATATCTGTAGCAGTTCCGCCCGTTTGCGAAATATTCGAAACAGCATTAAAAATAAAGCCTTCGTTTGTTTTCTGAATCTGTTTTTTCTGTGAGTTTACCACTACAGTATTAAGCTGGTTGGCATCTTCTTGCAAAGTGATCGTTCCAAGTGAAATAGCTGTACCGGTATATTTTATTTTTTTAGTATTGGTTTTAAAACCAATTAATTTAAACTGAAGCAGATATTCTCCAGAAGTTACATTTTCTAATGAGAAATTTCCAGAAATATCTGTAACGGCGTAATTAGCAGTTTTGGTTGAATCGGCTGTGTTTTTTAAAATTACATCAACAAATTCTATAGGATTTTTTCCGTCTGTGATGGTTCCTTTTATAGCTGTTTTTTGAGCAAAAGAAAATTGGCTTAAAGTAAATAAGAGGATTGCGAGGTATATTTTGCGTATAATATTTTTCATGTAGCAAAGATATTTACCAGAATGTTTACGCTTGCTTAAGCTGTCTTAAGATACCATTAAATTAATCTTAGAATAGTTTTAAATAGTTTTTTATCCTCCCAATAATAATTAAGATAAAGTTTGTCATTCCGAGGAACGAGGAATCTCCACAAGTAGCTCCGTCCAGAAAAGTTGACAATCTTTGTGGAGTCTCTTGCGGAGATTCCTCGTTCCTCGGAATGACAAGATTGCGTAAGAGTTGGAAATAAGCTAATTAGTAAAGATTAGCGTAATTCGTGGCTAAAAAAAACGCCCGATATAATTCGGGCGTCTTTAGTAAAAATATATTTTTAGATTTTCTCAATCCATTTTCTCGCGTTAACAAAAGCTTCATGCCAAGGCGAAACTTCGTCGTTTCTGTCTTTTGGATAATGAGCCCAGTTCCATTGGAAAGTCGAACGCTCAATGTGAGGCATCATAACCAAATGTCTTCCTGTTTTATCACACATCATAGCCGTGTTGTAGTCAGAACCATTCGGGTTTGCAGGATAACCTTCGTAAGCATATTTAGAAACAATGTTGTATTGGTCTTCTGCATAAGGTAATTTAAATTTACCTTCTCCGTGAGAAACCCAAACTCCTAAAGTGCTTCCAGCTAAAGTCGATAACATAACCGAATTGTTTTCCTGAACTTTTACAGAAGTAAAGATACTTTCGTGTTTGTTACTTTCGTTATGGTGCATTTTTCCGTGAACTTCGTGTTCTGGATTAATCACTTCCAATTCCATAAACAATTGGCAACCGTTACAGATTCCAACAGATAAAGTATCTTCTCTTTTGAAGAAATTGTCTAGAGCTGTTTTTGCTTTTTCGTTGTATAAGAAAGCCCCAGCCCAACCTTTTGCAGAGCCTAAAACATCAGAGTTAGAGAATCCTCCAACCGCGCCAATAAACTGAATATCTTCAAGCGTTTCACGACCAGAAATTAAATCCGTCATGTGAACGTCTTTTACATCAAAACCTGCTAAGTACATAGCATTTGCCATTTCACGCTCAGAATTACTTCCTTTTTCACGAATAATAGCCGCTTTTGGTCTTGGTTTAGAATTGTCAATTTCGGGTTTCTTTCCTGTAAAGTGTGCAGGGAAAGTATAATTTAAAACCTGATTTTTATAGTTTTCAAAACGTGCCTGAGCTCTTCCGTTTTTAGATTGTTTTTGATCTAATAAATAAGAAGTTTCAAACCAAATGTCTCTGTACTTCGCAATATCCAAATTGTAAATTCCAAATTCCAAACTTGGTGTACTTTGAACTGTACCTAATTTGAAGAACTCGATATTGTTTGCATTTAATTTTGCTTCAACAGCTGAATCAGATTTAGCCTGGAAAACGATTCCGATGTTTTCAGCGAAAAGGATTTTCAATAAGTCTTTTTCCGCGAAAGCGCTGAAATCAATTTTTGCTCCTAAATTTACATCAGCAAAACATAATTCTAATAAAGTCGTGATTAAACCACCGCTTCCGATATCGTGACCCGCTAAGATTTGGCTTTCGCCGATTAATTCCTGGATTGTGTTAAAAGCATTTTTGAAGAAAGAAGCGTCTTTTATAGTAGAAGTTTCGTTTCCGATTGTGTTTCTGATTTGTGCAAAAGAGGAACCTCCTAATTTGAAATCATCCTGAGATAAATTGATATAATAGATAGAATCTCCGTTTTTTTGTAAAACCGGTTCAACTACTTTTCTAATATCTGTACAGTTTCCTCCAGCCGAAATAATAACCGTTCCCGGCGCGATTACTTCGTCATTTGGATATTTTTGTTTCATCGAAAGTGAATCTTTTCCTGTTGGAATATTGATTCCCAATTCGATTGCGAAATCTGAACAACCTTCAACAGCGGCATATAAACGAGCGTCTTCACCTTCGTTTTTACAAGCCCACATCCAGTTTGCAGATAATGAAATTCCTTTTAAACCATCTTTAATTGGCGCCCAAACAATGTTTGATAACGATTCTGCAATAGCATTTCTAGATCCTGCAACAGGATCAATCAAAGCAGCGATAGGAGCGTGCCCAATAGAAGTTGCAATACCTTCTTTTCCTAAATAATCCAGAGCCATAACTCCAACATTATTTAAAGGTAATTGCAATGGACCTGCATTTTGTTGTTTAGCTACTTTTCCTCCAACACAACGGTCCACTTTGTTTGTTAACCAGTCTTTTGAAGCAACAGCTTCTAAACGCAAAACATCTTTTAAGTATGATTCAAAATCACCTGCGTTGTAAGCAACATCAGCATATTTTCTGTCTATAGTTTTGTCTGTCATAACCGTTTTTGGAGAACTTCCGAAGAAATCTTCTAAAGCATAATCCATCGGTTTTGAACCATTTGATTTTGATTCGAAAGTAAAACGGTGATCTCCCGTTACATCTCCAACCTGATACATTGGTGAACGCTCTCTGTCGGCAATTCTTTGCAATGTATCGATATCTTTTTGACCAATAACCAATCCCATTCTTTCCTGAGATTCGTTACCGATAATTTCTTTTGCAGAAAGAGTAGGATCTCCAACTGGTAATTTGTCTAAATCGATTAAACCTCCAGTTTCTTCAACCAATTCTGAAAGACAGTTTAAGTGTCCTCCAGCTCCGTGATCGTGAATAGAAACAATTGGGTTATTGTCGCTTTCTACTAAACCACGAATCGCGTTTGCAGCACGTTTTTGCATTTCAGGGTTTGAACGCTGAATTGCATTTAATTCGATTCCTGAACCGAAAGCTCCAGTATCTGCAGAAGAAACCGCAGCACCACCCATTCCGATTCTATAATTTTCTCCACCAAGAATTACGATTTTATCGCCTTCTTGTGGTTTCTTTTTGATAGATTGATCTAGTTTTCCGTATCCAATTCCGCCCGCTTGCATGATTACTTTATCGTAACCAATTTTACGGTCGTTTTCTGAATGTTCGAAAGTTAAAACTGAACCTGTAATAAGCGGCTGACCAAATTTATTTCCAAAATCAGAAGCTCCGTTTGAAGCTTTAATTAAAATATCCATTGGTGTTTGGTACAACCATTTTCTTTCTTCAACAGCATTTTCCCATTTACGATCTTCTTTCAAGCGAGAGTAAGAAGTCATGTAAACCGCAGTTCCAGCTAAAGGCAATGAACCTTGTCCACCAGCTAAACGGTCACGAATTTCTCCTCCAGATCCTGTTGCAGCACCGTTGAAAGGCTCAACAGTTGTTGGGAAATTGTGTGTTTCGGCTTTTAATGAGATAACCGAATCAAATTCTTTTATTTCGTAAAAATCAGGTTTATCGGCCGATTTTGGTGCAAATTGCTGCACTTTTGGTCCTTTTACAAAAGCAACGTTGTCTTTGTAAGCAGAAACAATATCGTTAGGATTTTCCTGTGATGTTTTTTTGATTAATTTGAAAAGAGAAGTTTCTTTTTCTTCGCCATCGATAACAAAAGTTCCGTTGAAAATTTTGTGACGGCAGTGCTCTGAATTCGCTTGTGAGAAAGCAAAAATTTCAGAATCAGTTAACTTTCTTCCTAATTTAGTCGAAAGATTGTTTAAATATTCTACTTCTTCTTCGCTTAAAGCTAAACCTTCTACTTTGTTGTAAGTTGCAATATCATCAATATCCAAAATTGGTTCTGGCTGAATGTTGATAGTGAAGATTTCTTGATCTAATTCGTTGAATTTTTGAGAAAGCATTGGATCAAAATCAGTAAAATCTTCCGTTGCAGGATGAAATTCTTCGATTCTGATAATGCCAGAAATCCCCATGTTTTGAGTAATTTCTACAGCATTTGTACTCCAAGGTGTAATCATGGTAGCGCGAGGACCAACAAAGAAACCTGTCAATGCAGATTTTTCGATCTTATTCGCGTCGGCAAAAAGCCAGTTTAATTTTGAAATGTCTTGAGCTGAAATTTCGTTTTGCGTTTGTACTGCAAAAACAGTTTTGCTTTGGTTTTCAAAGAAATGGATCATTTGTGTAGTTTGTTGTATTGAGGTGCAAATTTAGTCAATCTAAACCGAAAAAAAAAGCAACAATAAACGCCTTTTTAATTATTTATTTTTGCCCTTTTTTGCCCTGAAAATGCAATTTTTTTGCTAGTTAAAGTGCCCAAAATTTAACATTTTTAGATCTTTAATTTTTGCCTGTAAACGTTTGTTGTTTTTCAAATTTCAATCAAAAAACTACTTCATAAGAACAAGGGAATTCTTAAAATTTAATTACAAATTTTTCTAAAGGAAATCCGAGAAATTTGCAGAATGGGTAAAATTTAATCTCGCAAAGACGCAAAGTCGCAAAGATTTTTTTTAGTTTTCTGACTTAAACTTGGCGACTTTGCGTCTTTGCGAGCAAAATTTATAATCAAAATTCTTTAAAAAAAACTTAGCGCCTTCTTGGCAAAAAAAAAAGTTACTTAGGAAAATCTTGACTCTGATAAGCTCCCAAATCTGGTGGCGAAGTTCTTGTAATTCCTAAAATGTCGGTTGGAATCATAAAGACGGGATCTCCTTTCGCGAAAGCGGCAGAAGTTTTATCAATATTAAATTTATTCTGAGACACATTATAAAATTTCGGATTTTCATTCAGAATTATATTCGTATAATGTTCGGTGTCGGTCTTGAATTGATAATTAGGATCTTTAGTCGAACTGCTGAATTTCAGTAGGCAATTATTTAATTGATAGACAAATGGCGCATTTGGATTTTTGTCCAAATTGAATTCGTTTGTAGCCGAACCATAAATAATGCAATTATTAAAAATAGCATTGGTTAAAGGATTGGTTTCTGGAGTTGCTCCAGCTAAAGAGTTACTTAAATTTACTGCAACTTGAGAACTGCTTGACCAATTGTTGTTAAAGGTGCAATGCGTAAAGTTGTAATTTCCACCATAAACGCAGGATAGAGAAGCTAAACCTGCATAGTTTATGACAATATTGCTAGCAATAACATGAGTATCTCGAGCTAAAATTCCGTATTCGGCACAATTATAAATTTGAGTGTTTTTAATTTCGAATGTATTATAAGGACTTTGCAAATCCAAACCAATAACCGCATTTTTCAAAGTTAAATGATTGATGGTGTGATTGGCACTTCCATTAGAAAAAATAACCGATTTCCATTGTCCAGGAATATCAGAATAAAGTGATTCTAAACGATCCCCTTCAAAAATCACTTCATTTTCAAGTTTATCAGTTGTAGAGGTTGTTCCGTTAATTTGTAGAGAAGCGTTATTGCCAACATACAATCCAGAATTGGCATGAAAATGAACTCTTGCGCCAGCTTCAAAAGTTACGGTTTTAAATTCTGGAACTCCTGCGTAGCCATAAATTACGTATGGTTTTTCATTTGTAAAAAGAAGTTCATTTCCGTTTGCAGGATCATTTTCGTTTAAATAAAATCCGTCAACATCTTTGCCATCAATTTTAATTTTTTCTTTGGTTCCGTCAGGATTTTGATTTGGATATAAAAACACCGCATCTTGAATTAAAGTAACCAAAGCTACTTCTTGCAAATTTGCTCCACTGTCAAACTGAATTTCGTCGGTATATAAAAAATCATCGGGATTCGCATCTGTAATATCTGCCGTGGTTTCTATAAAAATGTACAAACTGTCTTTTGCTAAAAGTGTAACATCTTTAAAAATTTTCCCGTTGTTGCCCGTCATTCCGTCAACAGTCATTCTATATTTAGAATCTAAGCCTTTTTTAAATTGTACAATCGGAATCGAAATATCATTTTTACTCTGATTGTATATTTTCAATTGGTAAGTGCTTGAACCAATGTTTTTAAAAACAGTATCCAGATAAACAGTGTCTTTCGAGAACTTTAAATTTCCAGAACTGGCAACAGTATCAAAATCAGTTCGGCAAGAACTAAAAACTAAAATTAAACCAATAATGGAAAGTGCAAAGTATTGACGCATTTGAATGTTTTTTTTTTTTTTAGCCACAGATTAAAAGGATTAAAAAGATTTTTTTCGCCACGAATTTCTCGAATTTCCACAAACTAAATTGAAATAAAATTCGTGGAAATTCGTGTAATTAGTGGCTATATTTTTAAAATCCTTTAAATCTGTGTAATCTGTGGCAAAAAAAAAGCCAAAGATTGATTTTGATTGTTTTTGTAAAAATAGCAAAAAACTGACAAGTTCATAATTGATTTTTAATTTTAGAATCCGATTTTTAGATTTATGTCTTATCTTTCTTTAATTTTACGATTTTAAAGTTTATTTTAATGAATTATACAAAAGAGCAGATTTTAGCGCGCTGTAATGAGTTTTCTAAAAACACATTGATGGAAACGCTAAAAATAGAATATATCGATGCCGGAGAAGATTTTTTAACTGCAAAAATGCCTGTAAATCCAAGTGTTCATCAGCCAATGGGATTATTGCACGGAGGTGCTTCTGTAGCTTTGGCAGAAAGTGTTGGGAGTGCAGCTTCTTTCTTTTTTATCAATCCGAAAGAACAAGAGGTAAGAGGTATTGAAATTTCGGCAAATCATCTAAAAAGTATTCGCGAGGGTTATGTTTTCGGAACAGCTCGAATTATTCACAAAGGAAGAAGTCTTCATCTTTGGGAAATCAAAATTACCGATGAAGCAGGAAATTTGGTTTCACTTTGTAAACTGACGAATATGGTTTTGGATAGAAAGAAAAGCGAATAAATATGAATTCATTTTTCTTAAAAATTAAAAATCATAAAGAACAAAATTTACCTTTTGTACTTTATTCAAAACCCAATACAGAAATTTATGTTGCGATTTTACAGCAAAATAATATTTTAAATACCGTTTCGGATTACAGCGAAAAAGGATTTGTTTTTGCTTCTTTTGATGAAAAACAATTAATTTTAATTCCTGAAAATGAGTCGGAAATTATTACGGTTCAAAAAGAAAAGACTTCATTTGAACCCATTGAAATTGACGATTTGAGTTTTGATGCTGAAGCTAAATTTCAATATGAATATCTAGTAGCGCAGGGAGTTCAAGCCATTAAAAATGAAGAATTCAAAAAAGTGGTTTTATCACGAAGTGAAGAAGTTCCTTTGTCTAAATTTGATTTTATCGAAACTTTTCAGCACTTGGTTCAGCTATATCCAGCCACTTTCTGCTATTGTTTTTTTCATCCGAAAATTGGACTTTGGATGGGGGCGACTCCAGAAAAACTGCTAAAAGCAAACGGAAATGTTTTTGAAACGATGGCTTTGGCAGGAACACAAAAAGATAATCAAGAAGTAGAAATCGTTTGGCAGCAGAAAGAAAAAGACGAACAGCAATTTGTTACTGATTTTATTGTAAAAAGACTTCGAGAATTTACAGCTTCTGTTGTGGTTTCTGAGCCTTACAGTTTAAAAGCAGGATCGATCTGGCATATTAAAACAGATATTTCTGGAGTTTTAAAAGATAATTCGACTTTAGAAGAAGTAATAGACACGCTGCATCCAACACCTGCTGTTTGCGGACTTCCAAAAAAGAAATCGAAAGCATTTATTTTAGAAAATGAAAATTACAATAGAACTTTCTACACTGGTTTTCTAGGTGAACTAAACAGCACTTTTGCAGGAAATAATGCAAGTTCTGATTTATTTGTAAATTTACGATGCATGCAGATTCAGAACGAAAAAGCGATCTTATACATGGGCTGCGGTATTACAAAAGAAAGTGTTCCTGAAAGAGAATGGGAAGAAAGCGTTAATAAATCAATGACGATGAAAAAAGTTTTGAGAAAAAGTTTATAAATTGTTTCAAGTTTCAGGTTTCAAGTTTCACGTTCTGTTGACAACTTGAAACCTGAAACTTGAAACTTGAAACAAAAAATAATGAAATTAGACATATTGGCCTTTGGGGCGCATCCAGACGATGTAGAATTAGGTTGTGCTGGAACAATTTTAAAAGAAGTTTCCCTTGGGAAAAAAGTAGGTATTGTAGATTTAACGCGTGGTGAATTAGGAACACGCGGGACAGCAGAAATTAGGGATCAGGAAGCAAAAGATGCAGCTAAGATTTTAGGAGTTGTTGTGCGTGAAAATTTAGCAATGCGTGACGGATTTTTCGTTAATGATGAAAAACATCAATTAGAAGTCATTAAAATGATTCGTAAATACAAGCCAGAAATTGTGTTGTGTAATGCAATTGATGATCGCCATATAGATCACGGAAAAGGAAGCAAATTGGTTTCGGATTCTTGTTTTCTTTCAGGGTTAATGAAAATTGAAACTTCGATTGATGGAGTGCCACAAGAAGCGTGGAGACCCAAAGTGGTTTATCATTATATTCAATGGAAAAATCTAGAACCTGATTTCGTTGTAGACATTACAGGATTTGAAGAAAAGAAGATTGAAGCGATTATGGCGTACAAAACTCAATTTTACGATCCGAATTCAAAAGAACCTTCGACGCCAATTACGAGTAAAAACTTTTTTGAAAGCTTAAATTATCGCGCGCAGGACTTAGGAAGGTTAGTTGGGAAAGATTTTGCAGAAGGTTTTACGGTTGAAAGGTGTTTGGCAGTCAATAGCTTAGAAAATTTGATTTAATTTTTATGAAAATTTTTCATTTTTTTCTTTGTAGAACTCAACCTTTGTTCTATATTTGCACTCGCTAAGCAGAAAAATGGTGGTTGTAGCTCAGCTGGTTAGAGTAGCGGTTTGTGGTGCCGCGGGTCGCCGGTTCGAACCCGGTCAGCCACCCAGATAAGAAGCCTTGAAGAAATTCAAGGCTTTTTTTGTTTTCGTCAGAAAACAAAAAAAGCAAAATTCCAATAAAAAAATCCAAATTCCAAAAGTAGAACAACTTGGGATTTAGAATTTTTTTAAAGAAAGCTTAAATTAAAAACTTAGTATTTCAAAATATAGCCCGTGGTTTCAACCGCGGGGACGATGAGGATATGCGTTGTGGTAATGTTGCGTTCCAGAGGTTGAAACCGCTGGTTATGTTTTTATATGCTGATGAATAATTTAAGGAGAACAAGGATTTTTTTTTTGTAATTCTTTAGTTCTTCAATGGAATTAAAGATTGGAATTTGGAATTTTTTTTATTGGAATTTCATTAAAAAGCCCAACTGCTAAGTTGGGCTTTTTTTGGTGGTTATTATATTTGGTTTATGTATTAACGAATTTCTTCAAATGTATTGCCTTGATTTATATCTCCAGTTTTAAAGCCTTTTTTAAACCAGTACATTCTTTGTTCTGATGTTCCGTGAGTAAAAGAATCGGGAACAACGTGACCTTGCATTTTACTTTGTATTGCATCATCTCCAACTGCATTTGCTGCACTTAAAGCTTCATCAATATCTCCAACATCAAGATCTTTCTGGTTATCATGTGCCCAAACTCCAGCATAAAAATCAGCCTGTAATTCTAATGCTACAGATAATTTATTAGCTTCGGCGTCACTTTTTCCTTGCTGCATCTGACGCATCTTAGAAGATGTTCCCATTAAAGTTTGAATGTGATGGCCAATTTCATGCGCAATAACATATGCAATGGCAAAATCGCCTCCTTTTGCGCCAAATTTAGTTTTTAATTCTTCAAAAAAATCTAAATCCATATATACTTTGCGGTCACCTGGACAATAAAAAGGGCCCGAAGCAGATGATGCTCCACCGCAGGCAGTTTGTACAGCGCCTTTAAAGAGAACTAATTTTGGCTTTTCGTATGTCATTCCATGCTCTGCAAAAATCTTTGTCCACGTATCTTCATTGTACGCTAACAAAGTTCGTACATAATTTCCCATTTCTTCGTCTTCCTTGCTTAACGGAGCTGCAGCTTCAGTCTGTTGTCCTTGTCCGCCTTGCATTTGTTCTAGTATTGGCGCTATTTGCTGACCTGTTTCGCCGCCAAAAACATTTAGAAGCAAAACAATGATCCCAATAACTCCTCCGCCAATTATTGCTTTTCCTCCACCAGAAATTGATCTTCTGTCTTCGACATTATCACTTTGCCTTCTTCCTTGCCATTTCATATTGAATTGTTTTTTAACTTGTTATTTAAAACGTTGTACGAATTTATAGATTTTTTATGATAAATTTTACAATTGAAAGGTTTATGTTTTGTTGTCAGTCGCAGTTTTCAATTTAAGATTGTTTGCTGAAACTGAAAACTGCGACCGAGACTGAAAACTAAAAATTACCCTAGCCATTTAACTAGTGCTTCTTCAACACTTCCTTTCATAATTGGTTTAGAAATGTAATCATCCATTCCGGCCGAAATACATTTGTTTCGTTCTTCTTTTTCCGCGCCAGCTGTAACGGCGATTATAGGAACATCACGGCCTTTTTTAGTGTTTCTAATTGCCTTTGCAGTTTCATAACCATTCATAATTGGCATCTGGATATCCATAAAAATAATGGTCGGATTAATTTTTTCAAATTGCTGAATGGCTTCATATCCGTTTTCACATTCAAAAATGAAAGCATTATTATACAAGTTTTTTATAATTGTCTTTAGAAGAAGCATGTTTACTTTATTATCTTCTACAATTAAAAAGGTAATATTGTTGTCGTTTGTATCAATTTCATCAGAATCTAAGTCAATATTCAAACTTTTAAGCTCGGCATTATATTTATCATTAATGCTGTGATTGCTTGTTTTTAAATTTAAATCAAAGAAAAAAGTACTTCCCTCGTCAATTTTACTTTCCAGCTGTAAACGGCTTTCCATTAAAGCAAGCAATTGGTTCGATATGGTTAAGCCTAATCCTGTTCCTCCAAATTTTCTTGTTGTTGAGCTGTCTTCTTGCAGAAAAGCGTTGAATATTTTTTTCTGATTTTTTTCAAGAATTCCAATTCCGGTATCAATTACAGCAAAACGGATAACGCAATGGTTGCCATGGTTCTTTTCTAAAACCGAAACGTTTAGTTTGATGGAGCCTTCTGTTGTGAATTTAACCGCATTTGAAAGTAGGTTTATCAAAATCTGTTTGAGACGAACAATATCTGTCCAGATATATTTAGGAACATCGGGATCAATGTTCAATTCGAGTTCCAGATTTTTTTTATTAGACTCATAAACAATTAAATCGAAAACTTGCCCTAAGATTTTTTTTATGTCATATAGATCAATAAAAAGTTCTAGTTTTCCTGCTTCAATTTTTGAGAAATCCAAAATATCATTTATAATTTCAAGAAGGGAATGAGCCGACTGATTAATTGTGGTCATGTATTTTTCTTGAATTTCCTCCAAATCCGTTTTCATTAATAAGTGTGTAAAACCAATAATTCCGTTTAGAGGAGTTCTAATTTCGTGCGACATATTAGCCAAGAAGTCAGATTTTGATTTGTTTGCCGCTTCAGCAAGCTGTTTGGCTTTTATCGCGTCTTCTATTTCTTTTTTACTTGTAATGTCAAAATAGATTCCGCCCACAAATTCAATTTCATCGTCTCGCTTAATTACATCTCCAAATTCTTCTATCCAGATAAATTCGCCACTTTTGCGCTGAATGCGATACACGTTATGTAAAGGCATTCCGTGCTGTAGATTATCGATTTGATTGTTAATTACTTCTTCTTTATCATCAGGATGAATTAACGATAGAAAAGACAAATTATTTTCAATGAATTCAGATTTTGAATATCCGGTAAGATTTAAAACTTCATCGTTTAAGAATATTTTAGTCGAGAAAGCATCAAATTTTGATAAATAAACGGTTCCAGGAATATTGTTTGCAATCAGTTTAAATTTCTCTTCGCTTTCAATAATTTTAGTTTCATTTCGGTTTCTTTCTAACGCCGATGAAATATTATTTGCCAATACCTGAAAGATGTTTATTTCATCTTCAGTCCATTTTCTTTCCGTTGTACAATCATCAAAACCAATAAAACCTGTAAAAAGATCATTAATATAAATAGGTAAAATTAAGATAGATTGTATTTCATTGTCGATGAGAAGTTTTTTGAAAAAACCTTCATTAAGATTTCTTGTAAATATATTTAGGATTTTTCTTTGTGATGCCACATCATATATTTCTTGAAGATTTTGTTCTGTCATATGATGCAAAGGGGTAATTTGATGGACAACCCCCTCTCGTGACCATTTATATTTTTGACTTACAGTATTATAGATCGCATCTTTTTCGTAATAATACATATGATCTACTTTGGCTGCTTTTCCAATAATATTGAACGTTTCCTGAAACATTTGATGAGTCGTTTTGCTGAGCAGAAACTTCTCTGTACATAATGAAAGTGCAGATAAAAGCTGGCTTTTAAGTTCCAATTTTCTTTCTGCCTCTAAACGCATTTGTGAAGAAATGGCAAGAGAAATCACATCCGATATGGTTCTCGCATAATTAATGTCTTCATTGTCCCATTCTCGCTTTTGTTCTGTGCTTTCAAAACAAGCAACACCTGCTAATTGCCCTGTTAAAAAAATAGGCACGTCCAGCATTGATTTGATTTTGTTTTTTGTAAAATAAAGCTTTTGAAACTCAGATGTTTCCAATTTGTTGAATACGTCTGGTGCGTTAATAATGGCCTTATTGTTTAAGGTTTCAAAATAAATAGGATAGGACTCTTTATTTAAAATGTTTTTGTCGCTTAAACTTTGATTGTCAAGGCTAAAAAGATTTTTGCAAGTAATTAAATCATCGTCATATTTCCAAAAACTTACGCGGTTAGTGTTGCTTATAGAGGCAGCTTCTTTTAATATTAAATCGATGACAGTATTTAATTCGTTGTACTTGCTAAAATCTGTCGTGGATAATTTTTTGGTTGAATTGTTATAGGCTTCAATTTTTTTAAGACGTCTTTTTTTCTCGTTTTCGATATTTTTTTTCTCAGTAATATCTCTTGCAATTCCAGAGAAGCCAATTGTTAATCCTAATTCATTTTTGCGGACAATAATTTTTTGAGACATCCATATTTCTTCACCATTTTTCTTCAAAATAGGAATTTCAATAATGGGATAATTGTTTTCATTGAGAACCAAATTTTCGTAAAAATCTACAGCACTATTGATGTAATTATCATGAATAAAATTGGAATAGTGTTTTTTGATTATTTCGTTTTGAGAATATCCAAGAGCAGAAATACCAAATTCATTTATAAAAGTAAAATGACCTTCTGCGTCTATTTCAAAAATAATATCGGTGGCCGTTTCAATTAGGTTTTTGTATTGATCCTGAACGATAACTTGTTCGGTAACATCTTGCCCAATGCTAATGATTAAATCGTCTGAAAACTTTTTATCTTTCCACTGAATGTATTTGTATTCGCCGTTTTCGGTTTTTAATTTTCTAATATAAAGCTTGTTTTCTTGGTCTCTAACAGGATTGAATTTTTCGTCAGATTCTAAATCATGGGTTAATTCCCAGAATTTCAATCCCATAACTTGATCGGGTTGGTATCCTAAAATAGGAGTTACGGTTTCGCTGCAGAAAAGTATTTCACCTTTTTGATTGGATGCTATTGTAAGTGAATTTCCTTTATGAACAATTTCGTTTGCAAATCTAAAATTGTCGCGATTGTTTAATAAAACTGCATATTTTACTTGATTTATAATAAAAATTAGAATGCAGAAATTAAGCAGTAAGATGGAAGATTTTATTGGAATAAGTTGAAGTGCTAACGTAGTAATTAGAAAGGTAAACGTTAAAGCAACAAAGGCCCAATAAATTTTTATGGGTTTAAGGATGCTGTACGAAAAGAAAAAAGAAATCAGGAAAACAATAATGGGTACAACATCATTTTTTAGTGTAACAATGTTGTAGGCTACGTAACTGATGTAAATAAAAAAGCTGGAAATAAAAATCTGCTGGATTTTATCTCTTATCCATTTGATTCTTTCGGTTATCGTATAAATGATAAGTACCAAAACCCCAATTGAAACATTTACAATTAAGAGGCTTTTGGGTCTTATTTTGAAAATTTCATTTATGATTTCGATTACAATTACCGCAATACCAAAAAATAAGATATAAAGCTGGTATTCTCTTCCAACAGCATCTTGTTCTCTCTTCTTTTCGATGAAATATCCAATTTTGGCTTTAATTCTAAAAAATTGATAAACTAAGAGCGAAAGGAAGGCAAAAAGCGATAAACCTAAAACAAAAAGTTTATGGTTGTTATAGTAAATAATATCGGAATTAAACACATACCATCCAGTCATAATTGATTCGAAGGTACTCCCAATAGTGGAAATTCCTGAAATAACCGAATTGAAAAAACTATAGTTTGCGACCATAGAATTTGGGGTATGTTGGTTTAGTAAATAGTCTTTTGAAAATTCTTAAAAAGAAGTGGTTAAGTTCTCGGTAAATAAGAATTTTCGGTTTTAATCTACATTGTATTTTCCGATTGAATCAATTGAATCTTCTTCCTCAGATTGTGTTCCAAAAATGGCGAAATAAGTCGCGTAAATCATAGAGCTGTTAAAAACAACCGTAAATATGATTCCGACGCAACAGCCAATAAAACCAACCATGGAACCAAGGAAACCTATGATAAAAAAAGCAAATATGTTAAGCGGATTTTTTGTAACGATAATGATACTAGATTTTATAGCATCTATAGCTTTAAGGTTTCCAAAAACAATTAATGGAATAGAAAGATACATAAAGTAAGAAACCATAAACGAAATGATGTTTCCAACAAATACAATTCCTGAACTTTCGATTAAATTGGCAATGGCAGTTCCTAAAATTGCTGGAATAAAAGCTGCAACAAAAATTTGTGCAAAATAGGGTGCTTTGTAATAAGTGAAAATAGTAGAAACATTGAACTCAATATCTTTGTCTGCAGAATCGGCCATTTTTAGGAAACCAGCACCAAAAGGAGCTGTAATTCCTGCAACCAAAGAAACAGCAACGGTTTGAATTACGAGTTGAATTGAAGTGAATTGTTGATTCTCAAAATTTTGAATGAAATCTTTCGTCATCGCCTCGGCACCAAAATAGGCAATCATTATACCCATAAAAGCGACGGCTGCAATAATTGAAAAAACTAGGATGATAAGTCCTGAGTAAAGCGCTATTTTTTTATAATTTTCGAAAGCGTGATTAAAAACCGTAGCAAAATCAAGGGAAAAGCCATTTTTTTTAATGTCCTCAATTTGGTTAAGTGTAGATTTCATTTTTATGTAAGATTGTTTTATAGACTTGTAATATTTGAAAGGTATCTTGACGTAAATATAATATTTTTAATCAATTCCGTATAAAAATCTACAAAACATTCCGAAATGTTTTTGACTGCAGCTATAGCCATTCTAAAATTCGTTTTATTGGGCCCAATTTTTCTTTGTAAGGAGCGTAGCGCATAGGCAAATCAAGCCAATTGCCTTTTTTTACAATTGCTTTATGGTGAGAAAATGTGTCGAAGCTTCGTTTACCATGATAAGCACCGATTCCACTATATCCGACACCGCCAAAAGGCAGTCTGTTGTTAGAGAAATGAATAACGGTATCGTTGATACATCCGCCTCCGAAAGAGTATTTCGAAATTAATTTCTTTGCAAAGGAATTATTTTCGCTAAAAATGTAAAATGAAAGAGGTTTCTCATAACGACTCACAACATTTTCGATGTCACTTTCATTTTCGTAAACAAGAATCGGCAAAATAGGGCCAAAGATCTCTTCTTTCATAACGGCACTGTCCAAATCTGGTTCTTCAAGAAGAGTAGGCGCAATATAAAGTTGGCTTGCATTGCTTTCTCCGCCAAACAAAATGTGCTCACCTTGAATCATATTGGTCAAGCGATACCAGTTTTTGGTATTTATAATTCGCGCAAAATCGGGAGATTTGTCAATTTTCTTTCCGTAGGCTTTTATGATTTCTTCAATCATATAAGAAATGAAATTGACTTTCATGTTTTTCTGAATTAGAATATAGTCGGGTGCAATGCAAGTTTGTCCTGCGTTGATAAATTTTCCCCAGACAATTCGTTTGGCAGCCAGTTTTAAATTGGCTGTTTCATCAATAATACAAGGATTTTTTCCGCCTAATTCAAGAGTAACCGGAGTTAGATTTTCGGCTGCCGCTTTTGCAACAATTTTACCAACAGCAACGCTTCCTGTAAAAAAGATATAATCCCAGCGCTGCGCCAATAGTTTATTAGAAACATCAACACCGCCTTCAAAAACTTCTACGTGCTTAACGTGAAACGTTTTTTCTATAATTTTTGCAATTATGGCAGAGGTATGAGGGGTAAGTTCAGATGGTTTTAAAACGACTCTATTTCCTGCAGCAACTGCAGCCACGAGAGGACACAAAGCAAGCTGAAAAGGGTAGTTCCAAGGAGCAATGATTAATACATCTCCATAAGGTTCTTTATAAAGATAATCGGAAGAGGGAAAATTAAGCAGAGATGGAAAAACACGTTTTGGTTTTGCCCATTTATTCAGGTTTTTAATCGTATCCTTAAGTTCCGAAATAACGTAATTCGTTTCGGTTAAAACAGCTTCGAACTCTGGTTTTTTAAAGTCATCATATAAAGCTTTTACAATTAAATCTTCGCTTTTTTGAATATTATACAATAACTTTTTTAGAGTTTCTTTTCGATATCCGATGTCGCTTTTAAAGTCCATTTTTTCGATTTGCTTGTTTTTTCTCTATGCAAGTTAATCGATAAAATTTAAAAAATTAACAATTAAATCATAAAAATCAGACAGCATTCCAAATAGGATCATCTGGAGTAGGGGCAATAATTGTGATATTCTCTTTTGAAACAGGATGAACAAAAGTTAGTTTTCTTGCATGAAGATGGATTCCTCCATCGGGATTGCTTCGGTCTGCGCCATATTTTAAATCTCCTTTAATTGGCGATCCGACGGCACTTAATTGTGCACGAATTTGATGATGACGACCCGTATGTAAATTGATTTCCAGAGCGGTATAATTCTGAAGTTCTTTTATTATAGTGTAATCTAAACTGGCTAATTTGCTATCTGGCACTTCTTTTAAATGTGCTTTTGAAGTGTTGTTTTTTTCGTTTCTTTTTAAATAATGAACCAATTTTGCTTTTTCGTCTTTTGGTTTATTTTTGACAACAGCCCAATATGTTTTTTGGGTTTCGCGATTACTGAACAATTCATTCATACGCGATAAAGCTTTACTAGTTCTAGCAAAAACAACAATTCCGGTTGTAGGTCTATCTAGACGATGGATAACACCCAAGAAAACATCTCCAGGTTTATTGTATTTGGCTTTAATATATTCTTTCACAACATCAGACAAAGGTTTGTCGCCCGTTTTATCACCTTGTACAATATCGCCCACACGTTTGTTAACCACAATAATATGGTTGTCTTCGTGAAGAATTTGGAGATTGTTTTTGTCTGAAATAATTTTCATTTTGAAGTGAAATTTTAAATTGAAAAAGTTTGGCTAAAGCCTTTAACATGTCTTAAAAATAAACCTCCAGCTTTAGCTGGAGGCAATTTATAAAAATCTCTGAACCTTTGTTGCTTTGTCTCTTTGAGCCTAAAAACTTAGAACCTTAGCAACTCAGAACCTTAGTATCTTAAAAATTAGTATTGTTCCTTTTCGTTCGGGAAATCACTAGCCTTAACATCTGCAGCGTATTGACCAATTGCTTTAGTCATTTCGTCGTAAAGATTTAAGTAACGGCGTAAGAAACGAGGGCTGAATTCATTGTTCATTCCCAACATATCGTGAATTACTAAAACTTGACCGTCAACACCGCCTCCAGCTCCAATTCCGATTACTGGAATAGAAATGCTTTCAGCTACTTTTTTAGCCAGATCTGCTGGGATTTTTTCTAAAACAACAGCAAAACAGCCTACTTTTTCAAGCATTTGAGCATCTTCAATCAATTTTTCAGCTTCTTCTTCTTCTTTAGCGCGAACACTGTAAGTTCCGAATTTGTAGATAGATTGAGGTGTTAAACCTAAGTGCCCCATTACAGGAATACCAGCATGTAATATTTTTTTAATGGATTCTTTAATTTCTTTTCCGCCTTCTAATTTTACAGCATGAGCCCCACTTTCTTTCATAATTCTGATAGAAGAACGCAAAGCTTCTTTTGGGTCAGATTGGTAACTTCCAAAAGGCAAGTCAACTACAACTAAACCTCTTTCTACAGCGCGAACTACAGAAGAAGCATGATATATCATTTGATCTAAAGTAATTGGCAAAGTCGTTTCGTGACCAGCCATTACATTTGATGCCGAATCACCAACTAAAATTACATCGATACCAGCGGTATCAACAATTTTTGCCATTGTATAATCATACGCAGTAAGCATAGAGATTTTCTCTCCGTTGCTTTTCATTTCAATTAATGACTTTGTTGTGATTCTTTTATAATCTTTTTTTGCTACTGACATTTTAATGTTTTTTTGATGTTGTAAAAGTATTGAATAATTGTAAAAAGGGAATTAGCAATTATAGAATATTTCGAGAGAAAATGGTTTTCGGTCTTTTAATTCTAATAGAAATTGACTGTTTTCCATTACAATAGAAGTAATTGTGTAGTAATTTTTGAGGTTTTTGACAAAGATTAAAGGTTTTAAGAAGGATTTTTTATCAGTCTAAAACCTTTGATCTTTGGCAATAATTATTTTAAGTTTTAGCAATCAGCCATGTTTACAGCAATTGCAAGACCTCCTTCAGAAGTTTCTTTATATTTTGAATTCATATCTTTTGCTGTTTCCCACATAGTGTTAATCACTTTGTCTAATGGAACTTTAGCATTTTTAGAATCGGTTTCTAAAGCTAATTCAGCAGCGTTTATGGCTTTAATGGCACCCATTGTATTTCTTTCGATACATGGAATTTGAACTAAACCGCCAATAGGATCGCAGGTTAAACCTAAATGATGTTCCATGGCAATTTCAGCAGCCATAAGAACTTGAGCAGGAGTTCCGCCCATTAATTCGCAAAGAGCAGCCGCAGCCATCGAAGACGAAACGCCAATCTCAGCTTGACATCCGCCCATTGCTGCAGAAATAGTAGAACCTTTTTTAAAGATACTTCCAATTTCACCAGCCACCATCAAAAATTGTTTGATTTCTTTTTCGCCTGCATTATGGTTTTCAATAACCATATAATACATTAAAACAGCAGGAATTACACCAGAACTTCCGTTGGTAGGAGCAGTAACCACACGGCCTAAAGAAGCATTTACTTCATTAACGGCAAGGGCAAAACAGCTCACCCATTTTAAGATTTGACGGAATTTAACTTCAGTTTTTCTAATTTCTTCCAACCAGCTTTGCGGGTCAGTGTAATTAGATAATCCAATTAAGTTTTGGTGCATATCAAAAGCTCTTCTTCGTACGTGAAGTCCGCCTGGAAGAATTCCTTCAGAATGGCAACCAATATACATGCATTCCAACATCGTATTCCAAATACGCATTAATTCAGAATGCACTTCGGCTTCTGGACGCATCGAAATTTCATTTTCGTATACAATTTCAGAAATCGATTTATTTTCAGTAACGGTATAATTCAATAATTCTGCCGCATTTTGAATGGGATAAGGAAAGGCACATTTTATAACCTCTTTCAGTTTGGCATTTGTACGTTCTTCTTTTACCACAAAGCCACCACCTATAGAATAAAAAGTCGATTCGTATTCTGAATCGTCAGATTGGTAAGCCGTAAATTTCAGTCCGTTTGCGTGAAACGGAAGAAAGTCTTTATTAAAAACAATGTCTTGAAGAAAAAAGAATGGAATCACTTTTTGGTTACCCAAATTGATTTCGTTTGTGGTTTCGATTTTTTTAATAATTCCTGCAATGTCTTCTACAGGAATATATTCAGGATCTTGTCCGCTTAATCCTAACATTACCGCAAGATCTGTTGCGTGGCCTTTTCCAGTTAAAGAAAGCGAGCCATATAAATCGACTTTTACCCTTGTAATATCGTCTAAAATTGCTTCTTCTTTCAATTCTTCTAGAAAGCGTTCCGCAGCGCGCCAAGGACCCAAAGTGTGTGAGCTTGAAGGGCCAACGCCAATTTTAAGCATATCAAAAACAGAGATACATTCTTCCATTGTTCATTTTTTGTTAAGACAAAGATAATCGAATAATGCAATGATGATTTCTTTTTTAATGTTAATCTTGCGTATTTGTTAAAATAAATATTAAAATTTAATAATTCGGCAACGAAATAAATTTAAAACCTTAATATGCACTTTCCGTAAAAAGTTCGTGTTTTTTAGGTATTTTTGTAAAAGAACGACTTGTATTACTCGAGTCTTTATTATTAATACTTCATGGATTTTGTTTTAATTCTGAAAACGTCTTTTTACAAATAATAATGCCACAAGAAGATAAAGTTACCCTATGATAGAATTTTTCAGACATCTATTACAAGAATTCGAATTACCACTAAGCAATCCAGTATTGATTTTTTCATTAATACTATTTATAATCCTGCTTTGTCCCATTTTACTAAAAAAAATAAATATTCCTGGAATTATCGGACTTATTATTTCTGGTGTTATCATTGGTCCGCATGGATTAAATATTCTGGCTAAAAACTCCGCAGTAGATTTATTTTCTACAATCGGGCTTTTGTATATCATGTTTATTGCAGGTTTAGAATTGGATATGAACGAGTTCAAGGCCAATAGAAATAAGAGTTTGCTCTTTGGCTTTTTCACCTTCATTCTTCCGCTTTCAATTGGATTTCCAGTTTGTTTTTATTTGTTGAAATATGATTTTAATGCGAGTTTCTTGACGGCAAGTATGTTTGCTACACACACTTTGGTCGCGTATCCGATTGTGAGTAAATTAGGAATTGCTAAAAATCAAGCTGTTGCCATTACCGTTGGAGGAACTATTTTGACAGATACTGCCGTTTTAATTATTCTGGCAGTAATTATGGGAAGCAGTCAGGGAAATCTAAATCAGGCATTTTGGGTTAAATTGATTATTTCATTGGCAATTTTCTCTGCTATAATGTTTTTGATTATCCCTCGTGTAGCAAAATGGTTTTTTAAGAAGTTGGAAAGTGAAAAACACGCCCATTATATTTTTGTGCTTTCTGTCGTTTTCTTTGCCGCTTTTTTGGCTGAAGTGGCAGGAGTAGAGCCTATTATTGGAGCTTTCGTTGCGGGTTTAGCTTTGAATCCGCTTATTCCGCATTCTTCGGCTTTGATGAATAGAATTGAATTTATGGGGAATTCGTTATTTATTCCGTTTTTCCTAATTTCTGTTGGAATGCTAGTGGATGTAAGCGTTATTTTGAGCGGACCAACAGCTTTAATAGTGGCTGGAACTTTGAGCGTTGTAGCGATATTTGGAAAATGGATTGCAGCGTTTTTTACTCAAATTGTTTTTAAATATACCCGAACAGAAAGACAGCTTATTTTTGGATTGAGTAGTGCGCACGCCGCGGCAACTTTGGCCGTAATTTTGGTCGGATTTAAAGCAAAAATATTAGATGAAAATATTTTAAACGGAACCATTATCCTAATTCTGATTACGTGTATTGTAGCTTCTTTTGCCACTGAAAAAGCGGCGAAAAAAATTGCCATCTGCGAAGAAGAAATTTCACATGAAGACGCAGACAGAGATCAGATCTTAGACGAACATATTTTGATTCCGTTGGCAAAATCGTCTGCTGCAGCAAGTTTGTTGGATTTTGCGCTTTTGATCAAAGATAAAAAATCATCAAATCCGGTTACTTTATTGACTATTGTTCCAAACAATAATCAGGCGGAAAAGAACATTTTAAAATACAGAAAAGCCGCCGATAAATTTGTAATTCAAGGATCGGCTTCAGAAGTGAAAATTAATACTATTGCCAGAATCGATCACAATCCTGCGAGCGGAATTGCAAGGACTTCTAAAGAAATCATGTCGGATATCGTGATTGTAGGCTGGCCAAGAAAGACTGGATTTATTGATAAAATCTTTGGAGAAAATGTTGATTCGATTATCAATAATGTAGATAAGACTTTGTTTATCTGTAGGTTTCAAAAGAATTTTATTGAAGAAAAAAGACTGGTTTTTATTTGTCCGCCATTTTCAGAAAGAGGAATTGGTTTTCATTTGCTAATGCAGAAAGTGAGCCGTTTGGCGCAGGAATTAAGTATTCCGATTGTGATTTACGGCGAAGAAAGAACCTATCAGGCTATTCAGCAGATTGCTTCTAATTTAAAACTGAACAGCAAATTTGGTTTTAAAAACATTTCGGATTGGGAAGATTTTGAAAGCATCTCTGATGAAATAAAACCAACCGATTTAGTGGTTGTCAATTTATCTCGAAAAGGTTCTGTTTCGTATCAGTCTATCTTTGATAAATTACCAACGAAGTTTGAAAAATATTACGACAGCAATAATGTAATGCTTGTTTATCCGCAAGACGATAGGAAAGAAAGTGCAATGGATGCTTACGAAGATTTTACCGCATCGCCTTTGGCAAAAGGTATAGAAGCTATAGAACAAATTGGGCGCGGTTTGGGAAGTATTTTGAAGAAAAGCTAAAATCTAATCTTCATGAAAATCTCAACTATTTTAAGTGTTTTGGCTGTTGTTTTTATTTCTGTAAATTGTAATAAAGTAAAAGAAGAGACGAAATCAAACTCTGAAATTGCTATTAAAAGTGATAGCATTGTAAAACTTATAGAAAAAGAATTGCCTGAGAATTTTGACGAGTTCAATAAAAAATTTCATTCTGATTCAATTTTTCAGGTTTCAAGAGTTGATTTTCCCATAGAAGGAAAACATGTTTCTGGTTTTGAGCAATATAATTGGACAAGAAAGAATTGGGAGTTTCAAGTTATTCCTGTTGCTGAAAAAACAGAAATTGAAGAATACCAGCATTCGTTAGTAAAAACAGACACTTTAATCACAGAAAAATTTTGGATTCCAGATAGTGGTTTTGAAGTAGAGAGACAATTTAAACTGATCGATAATAAATGGTTTTTAATTTATTATAACGATATAAATCTATAGTAAATGAATCACGGAGCTAAATCTATCCGACCTTTTATAGGTGCTAAGAACTTTGAAATCTCAAGAAGTTTTTATCGCGATTTAGGATTTGAAGAAACGGTTTTAGAATCTAATTTTTCGGTTTTTAAAACGGGAGAAATCGCTTTTTATCTTCAAGATTACTACGATAAAAATTGGATTGAAAATACTATGATTTTTCTGGAAGTGGATAATGTCGAACGGTATTACAGCGAACTTTTAGCTCTAAATCTTCCTTCAAAATATGAAGGAGTAAAACTGACTCCAATAAAATATTTAGATTGGGGAAGCGAATGTTTTTTGCACGATCCGTCTGGAGTTTTATGGCATTTTGGGAAATTCAAGCAATAATTTTTTCTCACTCAAAAACCTTGTTCTCCATTTCATAAATGGCTTCTCAATTATTTGATGTAGCAGATATGCGGCTCCTACACAAGTAATAATGCAAATTAGCATTGAAAATGTACTACTTGTATCAATGTTTAAAGAAGCGAGAAATTCCTGAGTAATATGAATAATTCCTTTGTGCGTTAAATATATTCCATACGAAAGCCCTGCAATAAAAGTAGTTTTTTTAGAATTCCATTTGTATAAAACGCTTTCAGGAGATATTGCGCCCATAACCACAAATCCATAGCCGAGCCCAATTACCGGAAATCCGAAAAGTGATGCGTAAAAAGATCTTTCTTCAATGCAAAGAATATAAGCACCAAACAATATTAGAAGTCCAATTATAAGTAAAAGATTTCCGTATTTTGAGATTTTTTTCCAAAATTCAGGTAGAAATTGATAAAAGGCAGCAATTGCAACCCCAATCAAAAGTCCGTCCAAGCGATTGTATGTTGGGTAGTAAATATACTTGTACCAATAAAGCCAAGAATTATCATTTTCAATAAGTGGAATATATAATCTTTCCCAGCTATAAAATCGAAAAACAAATCCTAACAAGATAAAGGTAAGCAGCAACCAATAGGATTTGCTGAAGAATTTCGTGTTGAGCAAAAAGTACAGAAATAGAGGTAAAAGAAGATAAAAATGTTCTTCTACACAAAGTGACCAAGCATGAGAAAATGTACCAAAATCTTGAAGGTTTAAATCGAAATTTTGAGTAAAAGTGAGTAGCTTCCATAAAGGAGGAAGCGCTTCTCTTTCTCTAAAAAAAGGAAAAAGATAATAGATCGCTGTCACGAACCAAAAAGCAGGAAGAATTCTAAAAAAGCGTTTTACAAAAAAGTCTTTAAACGAAATTTCGATGCCATTTTTAATTTGAAAAAACAGCTGAGAAGAAATTAGAAAACCGCTTAAAACAAAAAACAAATCGACTCCTGTCCAGCCAAATTTAGCAATTGCAGGAAGCCATTCTGGGTAATCAAAAACAGGAACTTGATAATGAAATAAAAAAACAAAACAGATTGCAAAAGCACGTAAATGATCTAGGCCGTAAAGTTTTTTATCCACCGTTGTAAGTTTGTATAATTTGGTTATTTTGAACCCAAAGGTAGATGTATTTGTAAAGCTTAAAACTCGAAAATAGAAGTTTTATTAACAAAATTTATTCTGGTTTTAAGTAATTTATCTCAATCCAAAATCTCCCAAAACACGAGTAGTATTTTTACGCTGATACCAGTCATTGTAAACCAATTCGATACTTTTTACATCAAATTCTCCGAAATCATAATCACGAAATTTTGCTGCTATTTCTATTAGTTTTTTCGGATCGTGGAGCTTTTCCTGAAAACGCATTATAGTTGAATGCGCTGTCGATATAGAATAACGGCTATCTATGCTTTGCTGTAATCCGGAATTTTTGAAATTTTCGCGAAGTCTGTTTCTTAAATTATTCAAGGTTTCATCACTTGGAAAACCTTGAATCATAATTGCCGAAGGGGAAGCAGTTATACCTTTAAAATGAATTTTGATTTTCTCCACATCTACAAGACTTCTGCAGATTACCTCGATATATTCGTTTGGCGAAATTTGATCTAATGTAAAAGCTGAAGAACAAGAAATAATCGACATAACGGTAATATGAATGTCTGAATCTGGGTAAAAATATTGCTCAGGTTCTGCTTTTTTTAATTCATTAATGAAAGTCTGAATATTAGCTTTAATTTCATCATTTGGGCGAATAAGTAACGTGATTCCAAAACGAGAATCAGATTCGTTTTTAAGTTCAGAATCAATAGAATATTTGCCTGCTGAAATAATTTCAGAAGATGTTTTGTAAAGCTGGTCGTAATGTTTGGTTAAATTCATTGTGGTTTATTTCTTTTTTGCTTTTTCCAGATTTTCTTTGACTCTAAATTTGACAATTTCAGTAATCAAGTCATAAGGCATTGCTTCTTTTAAAGGAAATTGAACAGAGCCTTTTCCTGATTTGTATTTAGAAAGTTTTTCTGCAAAAGCTACGTGTCCGCTTGGTAATGCATAAAGTCCAATATGTTTTTTAAAAGCCGCAAAATAAACTACAATTCCGTTCTGTTCAAAAGCTGGCATCGAATAACTGATTTTTTCTTTGGCATCTGGCGCCGCCTTCTGAATCGTCATTCTTACTTTTTCCAAAATTTCTTGTACATCATTAGGAAATGCTCCAATGTATTCGTCTATATTTTCGGGTTTCTTTGTTTCCATTTTTTTTTATTTTTTCAAGTTCCTATTGGAGTACAAAATTTAAAAAGTGTCTTTCATTTTTACCGCAAAGAACGCTAAGATTTTTTAGTAAGAGTTCTAAACAGAATGTATATTTTAAGTTCGCAAAGCTTTGTGAACTTTTCATTTTAATGATTCTCAAAAAAAACTTCGCGCACTTTGCGTAAACCTTTGCGTTCTTTGCGGTTAAAACAAAGATTACGCTAGTCCCTTTGGAAAACGATCTAATACCAAATTCAATTGTAAATTATGCTCTAAATAAGCTTTTGCTCCAGCCAAAACCAAAGTAAAACCTTCAGTCGAATTACGAACCTGATCAATAATTTTATCGGTGTCTCCATGAAAACCAGAATTGGTGACACTCACAAAAGTTTCATTTTCATTCAGCGGACTAAAAACCCATTCTACCAAAGTGATTTCATCTGGATTTCCCCATTCAATTACAATCTTTTTGTTTTCTTGAAGAACAAGTGTAGTAACCGAAAGCGAAAAGCCATACATTTCCCAAGTCCATTCTGTTTTTTTATTTTCTTCTAATTTTCCAGATCCCTTTGTAAACCAAAATTTACTTGTAATATGAGGATCAATAAAAGCCTGAAAAACTTCTGAAACAGGTTTTCTTATCAGCATTTCGGCCTTTGCATATTTGTTGTTTTCTGTTTTCATTTTTGTTGGTGAGATGTTATTTGTGAATTGTAAAATGTAAAAAAAGCTTCGTTTGTCATTTCGACGAAGAAGAAATCACACCCGATGATCTACAACGATTGGCGACATTCTGTAACGAGCTTCATGTGTGATTCCTTGTTCCTCGGAATGACAAGATTAGGTTTAAAACTGATACTTTTTTCGAAGCTCTAATTTAATAAAAAAAATCCACACAAGTTTTTGGACTTATATGGATTATAATCTAAAATCTACTCTCTAATTGTAGTTTTATCATGCAGAGCGATTTCGGCAATTTCATCTTTTCGTTTAAAACTTACACCTTTATGCTTTTGCATATATTTGATGAGATCATTTGCTGCTTTTACCATTTGCGGAGTCCCTCCAATACGGTCATGAAAACTAATTGACATTTGTCGGCGTTGTGTCTCACTTTCAGCGTATAATTGGTCAAATTCCATTTTAACTTGTTGGAAGAATTGATCTGCCGAAAAGTTTTTCCCTTCAATCAAAACAATATCATTACATCTAAGCGTATAAGGGACGACTGCAAAATCTTTATTTTTTATCTGAATAATAAAAGGTTCATCACGGCTAAGATCATCGATATGATATTTAAAACCAAGTTCCTGTAAAATATCCAGAGTATTTTGTCCTCGGCGTAACCAGTTGGCATTGTAACCAACAGGAGTAAAGCCTGTGACTTTTTTTATGGCATCGACACCGTCTTTTATAAACTTTTTTTCTTCGTCATACGGCATGGTGTATTGCGTGCTCCAGCTCATTCCGTGTGCGGCAGCTTCGTGGCCTCTTTGTACAATTTCTTTAGCCAGTTCGGGATTTTTTAAAACGGCGGTTCCAACCATGTGCGAAGTTACTTTTACGCCCAATTTGTCCCAATTATCAAGCATACGCGGAATGCCTTCTTTATATCCATATTCGTACCAGGTTGCAGAAGGAAGATCAATAAAACCTTTTTGTATATTTTGCGGAAACGGACTTTCGGCATTTTGAGGCTGTCCGCCAGCTTCAAATTGCATTGAGATCGAAACCACTAATCTAGAACCATCTGCCCATTTTGTTTTTTGTGGGACGAAAAGAGGTACATTTTTCGAAACTTCCGAAAAAGTTTCAATGGGATTCATCATGCCAACCATTCCTATTATTCCAGTTTGTTTAATAAAATTTCTTCTTGAGCTCATGCTGTTTATTTTTTAATTAAAGTATCAATTGCCCAGCTGTTGTAATCTGCAAAATGCAAAAGCAAAGCAAAAAAAGCGATGTGAATTAATTGTGACGGAATAGATTCCCAGTTCTCAATCATCGAAGTGCCAAACAACAAGATGAGCATAACGATTGCTCCGGCAATTAAGGATGGTTTAGTAAAGATGCCTAATAATAAGAAAAGACCAATTGTAAATTCGGCTATAGGAAGAATGTAACTAAATGGTGTTACGATGATTTTTGGTAGCATCGAATTTTCAAAACTGCCAACCATCCAATTGCTGAAAGTTGCAAGTTTTGGCAAACGGACTAATCCGTGGCCAAACATACTGATGGCGATTGCAATACGTAATAATAAAAATGAGGTTGTTTCCATATTGATGTGATTTTATAGTACAAAGTTGCAGATAACGACTTTTATAAATTTGTACAATCATTGGAATAATTTGTATTTTTGGAAGATGGAAATTAGAAACTTACACCGTCCTTTTGAACTTCAGTTTTTAGAAGTTTTGGAATATGAACCGAAAGAACGTAAAAATACTTTCTTTGAAATGGTGTTTGTTCTAGAAGGAAAAGGAACTCAAATTATCAACGATCACCGACTGCCGTATAGTAGTGATAAGTTTTTCTTGATTTTTCCTCAAGATACACATAGTTTTGAAGTCACTGAGAAAACGAAATTTTTCTTTATACGCTTTAATGACAGTTATCTTAAAACACAAAACAGCGATTGGATTCAGAAATTGGAGTTTATTTTCCATAACCACAATCATATGCCGGGCTGTATTTTAAAAACTATAATCGACAAACCTTTAATAAGAGCCATGATAGAAGCGCTTATTAGAGAAGAAAAAAGCCAGTTTCCGCAGCAGCAAGAAGTTATAAAGCAAATTCTAAATACGATTATAACAATAGCAGCGAGAAATATTTCGCTTATGGCTCCTCTTAGTATAAATGAAGTTAATGCAGTGCCAAGTTTGGATTTATTGAATTATGTTCATCAAAATATTTATCGTCCCGATCAATTAAGGGCATCGAATATGGCGTCAGCATTTAATATTTCGCCCAAATATATAAGTGAGTATTTTAAAACCAAAACGGGGCAAAGTATACAGGAATATACAATCGCGTACAAAATAAAACTAATTGAAACACGACTGAAATATACCAATATGCAAATCAATGAGATTGTATATGAATTTGGTTTTAGCGATGCAAGTCACTTGAATCGACTGTTTAAAAAACATAACGGAGTAAATCCAAGTGACTATAAAAAGCAGTTTAAAAATGTTGATAGAGTGTAACGCTGAAAACTAAGATTGTGCTTTGTCAATCCATTTTCCGACAGTTGGCGCAGTGTAATTTTGCATTTGATGCAATAAATCATCAATCGAATCACTAACTAAAAGCATTTTCTGATTAACCTCTTTCAGTAAACCTTTTTCGGTCATGGTTTGCAGTAATGCGATAAGTGAATCGTAAAAACCATTTATGTTTAAAATAGCGATTGGTTTTTTATGCAAACCTAATTGCGCCCAAGTCAGCATTTCAAAAAGTTCTTCTAGTGTTCCAAATCCTCCAGGAAGTGCAATTACGCCATCGCATAAATCGTTCATTTTGGTTTTTCTTTCGTGCATGCTTTCTACCAAAACTAATTCGGTTAAACCTAAATGAGCAATTTCTTTTGATCTTAAAAAGTTTGGAAGCACACCGATCACTTTTCCGCCAGCGTTTAAAGCGCCGTCTGCTACAGCGCCCATCAAGCCGACATTTGCACCCCCATAAACTAATTCTATATCTTGTTCGGCTAATGCCTTTCCAACTAAAATCGCTTGTTCTTCGTAAATTTTTTCAGTGCCAAAACTAGAAGCACAGAAAACGGTTATTCTTTTCATTTTTGTTTTTTTTAATTTTGAGAAGTAAGAAGCAAGAGGTAAGATAATTTAGAAGGTCAAAATCTTTCCTCTTGCTTCTTATTTCAAGTCTCATTCTTTCTTCAATTCATATTCAAAATACGGCACATCGGCACCATTAACAGTAAATGTCAGTTCATTGATTTTTTCTGCTCCGAGTTTTAAAACAGCTTTTTGCGAACGGAAATTTTCTGATCCAATATGAAAAAGTACTGAATTAACATGCTGAAAAGCATAATCAATCATTAATTTTTTGTTTGATTTATTATATGGTCCGCCCCAATATTTTCTAGTAATAAAAGTGTAGCCAATTCCAATGCTCGATTTTTCTGGATTGTAATCGTAGAAACTCGTTGTTCCCATAATTTCGTTGGTTTGTTTATCGAGAATTAAGAACGGACTTTTTGTAATAATGATATCAAAATAAGTTCTAAAACCTTCTCTTGTATATCGGTCTTTTACAGGATTTTGTTCCCAGATCAATGGGTCAGAAGCTGCTTCAAATAATGCTTCAAAATGTTTTTCTTCTAACGGAATTAACTGTGAGATTTCATTTTCTAAGAAATCGGGCTGTAGATTGAAGTTTGATATTTCCATTTTTTTGTTTTTTTATGATTAGTTTTTGCCTAATTAGACAGAATGTTAAAAATAAAGCAAGAAATAAAATCTGCTATAATCAGCAAAATCTGCGTGAAATAAAAAAATCAAATCTGCTTAATCTGAACACAAGAAACGTTTTCCATTTTTATCTCTTTTCCTATTTTCTTTAATAATCCAGTTTTAGAATCTCTTTTAAAAACAACAACATTGCTAGTCAATACATTTGATGCTACTAAAAATTTTCCGCTTTCGTCAAGGGCAAAAATTCTAGGATGTTTTCCTAAAGTAGACTGATAGCCAATGCTTTTAAGCAAACCGTTTTCGTCAATAGAGAAAATCGCAATATTGTTTTCTTTTCCGCGATTTGTAGCATATAAAAATTTACCATCAGGTGAAATATGAATATCAGAGCTTTCAAAACCTTCTTTTATTTTATCGGAATGCGTCGCAATACGCTGAATTTTATTTAAAACACCATTTTCGTAATTGTAGACGCTTATTTGTCCAGCCATTTCTTCAATACAATATCCCCACTTTTGATTTGGGTGAAAAGTTAAATGTCTTGGACCAGCTTCTAAATCGGTTTTCGTAAACGGATTTTTAGTTTCTGTTAAAGGCTTTTTTAGATTTTCATCAAAAGCATAACAGCGTATTTTATCTGCTCCTAAGTCGGGTAAAAACAAATAATCGCCTTGTGGAGAAAATACTGCTGAATGTACATGAGATCTAGTTTGTCTGTCTTTATTTACGCTTCCGTCCATGTATTGAAAATTCTGAGCAATCGAATCGATTTTACCGTTTTCCAAGAGCGGATAAACCGAAACGCTTCCTTCGGTATAGTTGGCGTTGGCCAGCCATTTTCCGTTTTTATGCACGCTGACATAAACAGGATTTTCGCCACCACTTCGCTGACTGTTTAAAAAAGTCAATGTTTTTGCTGACGGATTAAATTCAAAACTGCTTACGCTTCCTGCATTTGGAGTTTTGGTGTCTGTACAAGCATAAACATATTTCCCGTTTGGCGATACCGTTAAATAAGACGGATTCACAATATTCTTAACCGAAGTAAATTTGGTCAATTTCCCGCTCAATGTATCCAATTGATAAACTTGAATAGCTTCAGCTGTTTTATCACGATTATAAGATCCTAAAAATACATAGGTATTTTGGGCGAATAGATTTATTGTTAATAGAAAGATAATTGCGAAATAGTATATTTTTGGTTTCATTTTTTGGTTTCAGGTTTCAAGTTTCAAGTGTTGTGCTCGTTGTCAGGCTGAGCGAAGTCGAAGCCCAAGTGCTAATTGGAACGCCCTTCGACTTCGCTCAGGGTGACATTACAGTTATCAATTAACAATTAACAATTAACAATTAACAATTCATAATTAATTAACCCCTTTCCACCACTGTTTAAACTCTTGTTTATCATTTTTCAATTCAACAATTTCGCCAATCATTGGTGTTATTAATGGAACTGGATTTTCTGAATTTGCATTTAATTCAGTCACTTTATTTAAAGGTTCATCCCAAGAATGTAGCGATAAAGCAAATTTTGATGAGTGCACCGGAAATACGCGTTTTGCTTTCAGGTCTTTCATTGCTTTTATTACATCTTCAGGCATATTATGAATGTATTTCCATTTTTCATTGTATTGACCGTTATCCAATAAAGCGATGTCAAAAGGCCCATATTTTTCACCAATTGCAGCAAAATGAGAATCGTAACCGCTGTCGCCTCCCAAATACATCTTAAAATCTTTAGTTTCCAAAACAAAAGAAGTCCAAAGCGTATTGCATCTTTTAAAACTTCTGCCAGAAAAATGTCTTGAAGGCGTAGTATGAATCGTCAGATTTTCATCTAATTTGATGGTGCTGTACCAATCTTTTTCGATAATCTTTTCTGATGGAAATCCCCAAAACTCAAAATGTGAACCCACTCCAAGAGCCGTGATAATCTTTTTTGTTTTAGGTTTTAATTTTAAAATCGTATCGTAATCCAAATGATCATAATGATCGTGTGTAATCAATAAATAATCAATTTCTGGAAGATCATCAACGGAATAAATATCAGAACCTTTGAAAGATTTTGTTGTGCCAGGAATAGGAGAAGCGTTTCCGCTAAAAACGGGATCAATTAAAAATCGTTTTCCTTCCAACTGAATAAAATAAGACGAATGTCCAAACCAAACTAAAATATCCTGATAAAGAGGAAGTTCATGCAAATTGGTTTTTATAGACGGAATCAAATCGGTTGGAATTTTTCTTTCTACTTTTTTGAAGAAAAATTCAAACAAAACCCCAGCCATACTTTCTCCTTCTGCAAGATCGGGTGTAAAAGATTGATTTTCGAATTTTCCGTTTTTATATTGAGGAGAATTTTGAATCAAAGTTAATCTTTCGCCAGAAGGAGCTTTTCCAAATTTTGGATGCTCAAGAAATCTGTAAAGGGCAAATAGTATTAAAAATGCTAGAATTAAGAATGTAATCATTTTATTTTGAGGGATATAATTTTTGAGTGTATTGTTTAGAAAGCAAAATTATCTTTTTTAAGATTTCGATATCGACATCAGCTAATTTTTTGATGTAAATGCAAGCTTTCGAAGAGGTGTGTTTTCCTAGTTTCGATAAAAGTTCTTCTCTTTTTTCTTCTGGTAAATAGAAATAAACGGTCAATGCTGTTTTTCTTGGCGAAAATCCAGCTAATGGTGCATCGCCTTCATGTCCGCTGTCATATTTATAATGATAACTTCCAAAACCAATAATGCTAGGTCCCCACATTTTGGGTTCAAAGCCTGTTGTTTCCTCTATTATTTTAAGAAGTTCAAAAGCATCGTTTCTTTTAGCTTCATTTTCGACAGCGTTAATAAAATCAGTAACACTGTTTTGAGTTTCTGTAGTTTTATTTTTTGCCATTTTGTTTACTTTTTACTTAATAAATTGCTTTTTAGAAGGATGTTTTTGATTTTGAATTCAGAAGCATAAAACAAATTGGCATCTTCGGGCATTTGATTTTCTAGAATAATCAGACTAACATCACTTTCTGGGAAATACAAATTTACGCCAGAAAATCCGTCTCCTAAGCCTGTATGTCCAAGATATTTAACTGATTCTTCTTCTACAATTCGAATTCCGTATCCATAAGGCTTTTTTTCTTTTCCGAAGAAATTATGCTGAGATAAAATGGTGTTTTTAGTTAATAACTGATACGATTCGGGCTTTAATATTTTTCCTTTATGAAGATTATTGTTCCAAATAGCAAGATCAGAAACGGTTGAAATAATGCCGTCTGCACCTAAAGTTTCATCTGTAATTTGTCTTGTGGTATCAGTCTCCAGCTGATTTTTTACATTATAATAACCCGTTGCCAGATTTTGTTCTTTATCTTTTGAATAACAAAAAGTGTGATTCATTTTTAATTTCTTAAAAAGCGATTCGGCAACTTCTGTATAACTTTTTTTAGAGCTGAATTCGACAATTTTTGCGACCAGATTAAAACTTAGATTTCCGTATTTAAAATCGGTTCCCGGTTTAAAAGCCAATGGTTTTTGTAAATCGATAATTCCGTGCGAGTGGTTTAAAAGCTGATGAACTGTTACAGAATCGGCCCAAGTTTGTGTCAGTTCTGGTAAATACTTTTTGATTGGCGTATTCAAATCTACTTTTCCTTTTTCTACTTCCAACAAAAGCAAAACGGCGGCAATTAATTTACTGTTGGACATGATTTCAAATTGGGTATTCATTTTCAAAGGTGTTCTAGTTTCAAAATTAGAAAAGCCTTGCGCTTTAGAATACAATGTTTTTCCATTTTGAGAAATCAAAACCACACCATTAAATTTTGGATTAGAATTTTGAAGTATACTGTCGATACTTTTTTTATAATCCTCTTTTTTCTGTGCCGATGAATTGCAAGAAGTGAAAATTAGAATTGTTAATAAGGAAATTTTGGCGATGAAGTTCATTTGATTGTTAGTGGTGAATTTTTTAAGGGTTCAATTTTCAATTCTCGGTTTTCACGTTTTGTAGGTAACTTGAAACCTGAAACGTGAAACAAAAATTAAAACATTCCATTTGTATTAATAGAATCTTTTGGAACGGGTTGGCCTAAATCCCAGAATTCCACGATTTTGTCGTCTTTGAATTTTAGAATATGCACAACGGCAAAACCAATGTCTGAAGGCGTTTGTTTAAGATGTGAATGCACAGCAACCAAGTTTCCATCTTCTAAAACATGATGAATTTTAAAAATCTTATTCGGATTTGTTCTAGCAGATTCTTCCATGGCAAGCATTAAGGTATCTGCATCGCCTTTGAAGTAGGCGTTGTGATGTTTGAAATTCTTTCCGACATATAATCGAAAACCTTCGTGAGAATGTCCTTTTGCTGCCAGTTTCAGGAAGTTTTTAGCGATTTCTTTCTTAGTCATGATTCAAGATTTAAAAGCAAACTAAGTTATGAAATAAAGTGCTACAAATTTTGTAGAAAAGAAAAGGAAATTTATAAAATTAAATGGCTTCCGATTTGATTTTGCTAAGATCAATACCAAGTTGAGCAAATTCTTTTTCACCCAATTCTGTTATGTAAAAATGCTTCTCTTCGGGATTATTTTTGGCAATCCATTTTTTGTCGGCAAAAGTTTCTAGAAGCAATTCTCCCAATTTACCCCCAAGATGTTCATAGCATTTTTTGGCTGGTTTTATCTTTTTTTGATTTTCCATGATTTCATTTTTTTACAGCAACTTTAGAAGCTAAATACGCCATTGGAATATAAGCAAAAACTAAATCGACTAAACCAAACCAAAGAGGAGTAGGTAAAGTGAAAATTGTAACAAGACCACCAAATAAAAAGAAACCTCCAATGCCGAAAGCCAGTTTTGTTTTGTGTGTAATTGCAGCAATAGCGGTTGTCAATGCTCCTGCAAAAGTTCCGAGTGCGTGCGCCAAAAATGGGAAAAGAAAATGCTTTGGCTCAAATAAATGCATGTTTGCTTTTAAACCTTCAGCAGTAGTAACGTCTGCACCATTTGGCGCTGGAATTATAGAGCTGCTTACTAAAATGATGCTCATGTTGACAATACTGCCAATAACAAGACCTGCAATTACAGCCAAAGTATTTCTTAAAAATGGATTCATGATTTTCGTTTTTTACCTAACGAATGTATGAAAAATAAAACAATTAGTTAAACGATTGCCTGAATTCTAAAGGGGAAGTGTTGGTCTTTGTTTTAAATAATTTACTAAAGGATTGCTGGTGCTCAAAACCCAGTTCAAATGCAATTTCGCTGATAGATAGAGTAGTAGTTGAAAGCTTTTCTTTTGCCTTTTCAATCAATTTATTATGAATATGCTGTTGCGTGCTTTGACCCGTATGCGTTTTTAATAATGCGCTGAGATAATTGGGAGAAACATTTAGGTTTTCGGCAATAAATTGAACTGTTGGAATCCCTTTTTGTTTTAAAGTGTCGTCGGTAAAATAGTCTTCCAAAAGTTTTTCTAATCGTGCGAGAATCTGATGACTGCTTATTTTTCGGGTAATAAATTGTCTGTTGTAAAATCGTTCTGCATACGTGAGAAACAATTCAATTTGTGCAATAATAACGTCTTGACTGAATTTATCGATATTGGATTGGTATTCCTGCTGAATATTTTTGATAATATCAATGAGCATATTCTCTTCTTTATCAGAAAGATGTAGCGCTTCATTGACCGCGTAACCAAAGTAGTCGTATTGTTTGATTTTGTGAGCAAGCGGCGTATTCCAAAGAAAATCAGGATGAATCAATAATGACCATCCTGTGTGTTGCATTTCGGCATTTCCTTCAATAGAAAAAACTTGTCCTGGCGAAAGAAAAATTAAAACACCTTCTTTAAAATCGTATTCCTGTTGGCCATATCGCATTTTTGCGTTGGCATTTCTTTTTAAAGCAATCGAATAAAAATCCAGCATTAAGCTTTTTGGTTCTTCGTTATTTAGATATTTTAAATCTTCAAAATTGTAAACGCTTACCAAAGGATGTTCGGGTTTTGGCAAATCTCTAAAATCATGAAATTCGCTTATTGTCTTAAATCGAAGTGGTTGCTGATTGGCCATACTACAAGGTAATTAATTTTGATTGAAAACAGCAATAAATTCTTTTGCATAATCTGCCAGTTTTGTTTTTCCTAAAACGGCAGGTCGATTTTGGTAATAATCTTCACTTAGCAAACCACTGTAAAGTGCAGCATACATTTCTACCAAACCTTGTGCTATTTTGGGCTGCATCCCAACAGCAATTAATCCGTTTAGTGTTTCCTCGTCAGATATTAATTTCCACTTCAAATCTGGATTTCCGATGGCATCGCCTAAAATTTTTGCCGTTTCATCTCCAGAAACTTCTTCGCTCGCAACATAACGTATTTTTTTTCCGTCAAGCGGAGTTGTAAGTTCTTCTGCAATTGCTTCGGCTATATCGTTTGGAGAAACCCACGGAATCAATTGGTCCGCTCCATAATTAGCAGCTATAATGGCTTGGTTTTTAATCATCGGGATATAAGCCAACAAATTGTAGTAAAAAGAAGTTGGACGCATAAAGGTAATCGAGACATTTGAAAGTTTGTTCAGAACCGCTTCGATTTCATTATAACGCTGAATAATTCCAGAACCTTGTTCTAAATGTGCGCCAATACTGCTTAAAAATACTACTCGTTTTACGCCAGATTTTGCGATCGCTTCTGCATAATTATTTCCAATTTTACGAGTAAAAGCATCTAAATCGAGATTCGGATCAAAATAGTTCGCGCGTGGAATCATGCAATATACGGCATTTGCTCCTGTAAAAGTTTGAGCCAAAAAATCGACATCATTTACAGATCCAATTGCGGCTTGAGCTCCAAGATTTTCGATTTCCGATTTTCTTTCACTACTGCTTGTAATTATTGTAATTTGATGGTTTTCTTTTAATAAAGCTTTCGCTAAAGGCTTGCTAATGTTCCCTAGAGAACCTGTAATTATAAGTTTCATACTATTATTTTTTTGTTGATACAAAGTTGCGAAGCATTAGCAAAATAGATTTAGCCAAATCTATGATTGACGTAGTCTAAAATAATAGTATGAAATGTGGTTTTATTTTTCGGATAATTTTCTTTCGGTTTCAATTTGGGGTTTTCCTGTAGCATTTGGCAGACCTTTTCTTGTTTCAATTAGTTTTTTCAAACTATTCTCAATGTAATTGGTCCATCCTGCTTTGCAAACTTCAAAACATTCATATTCTGGCACTAACCCCACATGTGTAAAATTGAGTTTCGTTTTGTCATTTTCTTTCGAAATATCAAAAACAGCAGTAGTATTGGTCCATTCTGTATCGTCTTGGGTGAAGCTGAAATAGTTTTCTTCAATAAGCCAAACGATTTTCTGATTCGGAATTACTTCAATCAGTTTTATTTTACAACGGTGAACGTCTTCATAATGGTATTTAAATTCGTCTCCTTGGTTGGCTGTTTTTCCTTCAATTTCTTCAGACCACCAGCCGCGAACGTTTTGTATGGCTTTAAAAACTTCTTCTGGCGATTGACTGACAAGTATTGTTGTGGTAAAATCTTGAGTATTCATAATCAATTGACTTTTAAATTAGTAAAGTAAATTTACAATCTAAAAATCAATTGGTTAAGGTGTTTAAAAGACAATCTTAAGGGGTGTTTCAGACAAGAAAAATTATTAAGCATTTTCGGTTAATAAGACTACACTAATTATGATTCCGAAAAAAACAATGATGCTTAACAAACCAATCAAAGTGACTCTCCATCCTCCAAAAGTTTCACCTCCATTTTGAATATGTTTTTGAATATTCTGTTCTTGGAATTTTTTCAAAAAATAAGAAGAGACCGTTAAATAAAGTAACGGAAAAAGGAAACTAGGAAAATTATCTGGAATAATAAAAATAAGCGGAATAATTGCAATCATGGATATGATGGTTATAATCCAAGTGTTTTTGGCTTTTTCAAAGTCATTAAAAACTTTAAAATTTTCTGAAATGCAATACCCAGCAACTAATGGACCAGCAAAAAATGTTCCTATTCTTATGGCTTTTTCTGAGTATATTTTTTCTGTTGGGATTTCTTCAAAAACTGATTTTTCTGCATTATTTTCTAGTTCCATTTTTTATAAAGTAAAATTTAAGGTTTATAGTATTGCTTTAATTTTTTGAGGAATTTTATTTAAAAGCTCAAAATGTATTGACATAACATTTTCTAGCTCCAATGTTCCGCCTAGAATAATCATTTCTTTATGCGTAAAACGTTTTCCAAGTCGGTCTTCCAGCATAATTTTTTCCATGCTTTGTGCAATTTCAATTTCATGCAAGAATTCATTCGGATGACCCGCTGTGCAAAGTACAAGACCGTACGGAATGGTTTTCATTTTTCTAGCCGTTTCGCTTTGTCCGTACGCATATCCAACAGAGTAAACACGATCAAACCAACCTTTTAATTTTGCAGGACAATCGCTCCACCAAACAGGGTACAGAAAAATAATGCAGTCTGCTTTTTCTATTTTTTCTTGTTCTGCTAAAACATCTGTAGAAATAGGAAGTTCTGTTTTGGCAAAACCTTCTCGTTCGTATTCTTCCTCAGACATATCACCCACAAAATTAGACGCATATAAATCGGAGATTTCTACATTCCATTTTTCAGTATTCAAGACTAGTTTCAATCTTTCTAAAACTTGAAAAGTGTACGATTTTTTGCTCGGATGTGCGTAAACAATTAGAATGTTCATTTTCAGATTTTTTAGATTTATAATTGTTTTGAAATTTCAATCTGATTTACACGAAAATACAAATTAAATCGAAATGAAATTATTCTTCAGAAAATTCTAAAATATCGCCGGGCTGGCAATCAAGAACTTTACAGATAGCTTCTAGCGTACTGAAACGAATTGCTTTTGCTTTGCCAGTTTTTAGAATGGAAAGATTAGACAAGGTTAAATCTACTTTTTCTGAAAGTTCGTTTAATGACATTTTTCGCTTTGCCAACATGACGTCTAAATTTACTATAATGGGCATAATTTTTTGTTTAAATAGTTAAGTCAATTTCAGATTGAATTTCGATTCCTCTTTTAAAAATCTGTCCTACCACAAACATTACAATGGCCATAAATATCCAAATGCTGTGGCCTTCAAGATTAAGTGATTCCAAAGAAGGAAGTTTTACGCCTTTAATAATTAACCAATTGTTGAATTTGAAGGCCCAGAAGGAAAACAAACCAATTCCGAAAGCGAGATAAGAAAGATAAGATATAAAACGCCCCATTTCGGCAGTAAAAGGCTGTTCGATGTTTAGTTTTTTCTCATGCAACATTTTTACAATCAGATAAAACATAATGGCTTTTAAGATGGCCACAATGCTGATAAAACATATTTCTTGAATATAAAAACTAGGACTGTAATTATATAAGTCAAGCAAATGAAGAAAACGAGCATTATAGGAGTTTATCGTCATAGTATAAATTCCGTTAAAAAGATACATACCAGCTTCTACACATAAGCCAATAAAAATAATCCATGATAAGATATTCAGGATTTTTAGAATCTGCGGTGTTCCAATTTTAATTTCCATGCTATTCAAGATTATAAGTTATGCTGCTAAAATAATAAAAATTTATTGATAAACAATAAATAAATAGTTTTTATCAAAAAAAAAGCTTCAACATTAAAATTTGCTGAAGCTGTGGTATTCTGTTTTTAAAATTATGTTAGCGAAGCATTTTCTTTTCGTTTTCAAGCATTTTTTCGATGTTAAAATAAATACCGTCTACATTATAAACGCCTTTCTCGAAGCTCAGATAATCGCAATTATCAACGAGCGATTGTCCTTTAGATTCAATTTCAAAAAGATTGAGCAAAATGTATTCGTGTTCGACCATTATGACATGAAAACCAGTTTCGCATTTTTTTCCGTCGCCAGAAGAAAGTATGACATTCATAATGCTGTGAAATCTAAAAGAAGCAATTTTTGCAGATGCTTCGTCTCCTTTTAAGTGATAAACGTAAGTAAGGAAATTGAGCTGTTTTAAGTCAAATGGGAATTCGCTTAAGGTATGATTGGACAATTTGATTATTTCATCGTAATCTGAAGCTTCGAGTTCTTCTTTGTCATAATATTTGCGAAGCTGTTCCTCGTCTGGCGATTTCCAAAAGGCATTGTATTTGGGTTGAAAAACATAGCCTAAATACAAATGGCGGTATTCGTCATACGATAAAAGCGTATCATTTTTCGTGAGTCTTTCCATTAATTTAGGATAGAAAAATTTTGAATTTTTGTCGTTGATTTCTTTTTCGATGGATTTATAATCTGGAGTTGTAAAACCAATTTCTTGTGAATGCACTTGAATTCCGAAGCAAAAAATAAGAAGGATAAAAATTTGTTTTAGCATGATGTGGTGTGTTTTTGGTTGTAGTTCTGATCTTACTAATGTACAAATTATATAAGAACAAAAGTGTTCTTATGGATGCCAGATGCGTGAAGGATGAGAGCGGCATCTCCCGATTTAGAAAAACAAGGCTTTTTAGCCGTAGTTTTTGTTAATCGGGAATATAGCGGACAGCCTGACCCGGAGGGACACGCCCTAGTAAGTAAGAATTTTATTTTCTACATTATTCGGTAATCCATTTTCCTTTTTCTTTTGCAATATCGATTGCTTTCTGACCGCGTTCTGTCATTAAATTTTGCTGAATCATACGTTCGGCTCTTTCAATATTGGGTTTGCTCCATTTGCTGGTTTTCGGATTTCGGTGTGAGAAGGTAAGATAATAGCTTTCGGCATCGCGTTTTTTGCAGAGACTGTCAATCCAACCAAAACAAAGTGCTTCTTCGGTTGCTTCGATTAAATTTACGCTTTCTGTCTGACTTTTTTTATGATATAAGATTAACCAAACCGATTTTTCTGTCTGGCTATTTGTCTCAAGCCAATTGCGCCAATCTTGTCTATTTTGGGCATAAACGGCTAATTTTCCATCTTTAGTTTCCATTTTTTTAGTTTTATTTTATAAAGGTAAAATGCCTTTGTGACAACAGTATGTCAGTAGTAAAATTAAAGATAAAATATTGAAAATTAGATAATTGATTTTTTTAAAGTGGCTTTATTCGAAGCAGTTCGCCTTTTCGTTTGACAATGTTTTTATAATCCCATTGAATTTCTCTGCTTTTTTCTAGCCAGCGTTTTAAGTCTTGTTCGTTTATTTGATTGCTATTTGTGTAGCGCATTTCGGCAGCTTTAAACGAACCTTCGTTTTGAAGTTTTTCTTCGTCAAAAGATTGTCCGCTCCAGAAAAGCAATCGAACTGAATCTTTTAATTTGCTATAACCCACAACCGGATTTCCGTCTAGGAACCAAACAGGATGCGCATGCCAGATTTTGCTTTCGGCATCAGAAAGATTTTCATTTATAATCGCCAAAAGAAGATCGCAGATTTCTTTGTTTTCTGCTGTCTGAGAATTGTTGTAATCTTGAATCTGGCTCATGTCTTCAGCATTTTAGGGTTATTTTACTTCTTTGGTCAACTCAAATAAAATATAAGTTCCGTTGCTCGAATTTCCTCTCGATTTTTCTACAAATCCCTTTTTTCCATAAAATTCAACTGCTTTAATGTTGCTTGTAAGGCATTTTAGGGTAATTGGAAATGAGGTTTTTAAGATGGCTGCTTTTAATAATTCTGTACCAAGATTTTTTCCTTGATGTTTAACATCAACGTAAAGATGATGAATGAAATTGTTAGGCATCCAGATCGAAATAAATCCGACCGGAATATTGTTTACAAGAGCCGCTAAAATATATTCGCCTTGTGTTTGCTTGTCAAAATCGTCTAATTCAAATTCTGACAGATCTTGTTCTGTAAATGTGCGCCGTCTTTCGTTTAAGAATAATTCTCTTAAATGAGGTAAATCGCTATCTCTTGATTCTCTTATGATCGTCATTTTAGAAATTGCATTTATTGTTCTTCAAGTATAGAATTTCCTTTAGATAAATCTCCAGAAGTCCATTGCCACGTTTCTTGAAGCCTAATTTTTCCGCTTGCTAAAATTTCAGGTTTAGAAGTGCAGAAACCAGTCATTAATTCGCCTTTTTCATTCACTTGATGATATCTCATTTCGATATTTCCCGCGCCGTCAACCAAACCAATTAAATGACCTTTAACGATTTTTCCTCCAGAATATTCAGAAGTTAAAATGTTTCCTTCCTGTATATAATGAAATGCAGTTTCACTAGAGGTTTCTCCGTTTTCGCTGTTGCTTACAGGTTTGAAGATTTTGTTATTGTAATTAATCATTTTTGATAGTTTAATCTTTTCGATTCAAATCGGTAATTAGTAAAGGATTATTTTCTTTTAGCTTATTTACTAATTCTTCCACCCTTTCTGGATTTTCTTTAATGTTTTCATATTCAGCAGAAGTTATGCCGACGATTTGTAAAAATGAAACTTCGCCGTGTGGCGTTTGTTTTTTAGGAACTTCCAGATCATTCACAAAAATTAATGCCGTAATATCGGTTTCAGTGTCCAGACGAATTGGTCCGTTTGCTGGCATGTAATGAAACTCTTCAAACCAATTTCCACTGTCAAATACATATTTAGCTATATTTTGGAGCAAAGCCACAGCCCAGCTCGGATTTCCGCTATCGGCTTCATAAGGTTTTAATCTAAAAGTAAGTTCAAATCCCCATTTGCTAAATTCTCCATCTGCTTTTTCTTCATTATAATACAATTCAGAAAAACCGTAAGTAATAAAATGGTAATGATCTTCTTGATTTTTGCTTTCGTAATAGCTTACACCATCAAGCGGATGTTCTCCGCCAAGCATATAACTAATTGCTGGAGCAAAATGTTTGGGTTCCTGATTCGGATAAAGGCGTTCAAATTCTTTATCAATTTCTAACCAGCCAACAGCGTCATCTTCGGTAAATTCTTTTTTGTATTGTTCTAATTCCATTTCTAGTAAAACTTATTTTTACACTAAAATAAGTCTTTTTCTAACTATTAGTTTCGACACATTAAAAAAAAATCCGATTTGATTTCGCAAATCGGATTTTGATGTATTTATTGCTGTTGCAATTTTTTCATGAATTCATTTGAAGCCTGTTCCAAAGCTTTAAAATAGTTTCCTTTTTTAAGTTCGGGAATAGAGTAGGTGCTGATTATGTTTTGTGTGTCTTCAGCATTTAACTTGTATTTTATAAAATCGACGCTTAAGACCTGAATTTGCCTTAATGTTTTACTCACAACAATTAGAAGAGTTGGATCTAATCGCGGGTCTTTTGATAAAAATTTGTCAAGATCTACTGCAAATTCGTCAAAAGATTTAAAAGGTTCAACAGAAGGAGTTGTTATGACTACAATTTTGTAAAGGTGTTTTTTTTCGAAAGCGTTAAGGGTAGTGTTTAACGATTGAAGTTCTGCTGGTTTTAATACTTTTTCGAAGTCGTTTACACAGTCTGTAGATTGAGAAAAAGTGCTTTTTAAACGGGAAGCAAAATCGGTGTCGGTTTTGGTTTGGGCAGATAAAACTGAAGATAACAGTATAAGCGTAAAGAATAATTTTTTCATTCTATGGCATGTTAGATTTGGTGCTGCAAAAGTAGCACATTCTTTATTGTAAACAGATGAAAAAATGATCAGTTTTGATTTTAAAATGAAAAAATATTCTTTTTTGAGAAGCAGTTTATCAAATAAAAATCCGATCTACTTTTGGTAAATCGGATTTTGAAATTTTTTATTGAAATAAAGGTATTAGATGATCCCATTTGAGTTCTTTGGCAAAATCTAAAGCTGTTTTTCCGCTATTGGTTTTTGCCTTTGCATTTGCGCCAGCTTTTAAAATGAGTTCTACAGAAGTTTGATTTCCAGCAATAGCTTCACGATGCAAAAAAGTGTAGCCTAAATCGTCTTGCGCTTCTATTTCTTCTGGATTGTTTTTTAAGAATTCGATTAGACTTTCTTTCATATTGATACTCATTGGATGCTCTATCAAGTTTTCTGGTTTTTCTTTCTGATTTGTAACAACCAGAATATCATTGTAATCTCCAAACTCTAAGCCCCAAGCATCGTCATGGTCTTTTCTTTCGTCTTCGTCCATTTCTGAGCGCATGGCGTGTATCGTAAAAGCCCCGTATGTTTTTCCTTGGCTTGCAAATAACCAATCACTGATTTGATTGATCGGAATTGCAATCTCGTCTCCATTATTAACATTGGTTAGATCATTGGGATCATTTACTAAAATCCCGTATATCATTTCGCCGTCAAAGTTTACGTCGTTAATCCACATATGTTCTACGATAGTTTCGTCGTCTATATCTTGAGTGAAAGCCAATTTTACACAAGCAACATCCAATCCTGGAACTATTCTTCTGTATTCCCAAGATAATTCTCTCCAGAAATATTTAAAGGTTTCTTGTGCTCTTTTATAAGCTTCGATCATTTTTGGATTTTCTCCGTCGGCGTAGAATATTTTTGTTTCTTCCATAAAAAAGGATATTTATAATGATTTATAAAAGTAATCTTTTTATGACTTTAAGGAAAATGATATTTAATTATTTTGGAATTTTAAGACGAAGTTTTGTCATTTCGAGGAACGAGAAATCACACTAGTTAATCGACAAAGATTGGGATATACTTTACGGAGTTTCTTGTACGATTTCTCCTTTCAGTCGAAATGACAAAATAGACAAACTTTAAATATGTTGAAATAAATAAATCCGACCTGTTTTTACAAATCGGATTTATAATTTAAAGTTTAAATCGATTAGTATTATCGCTCCAACCTTTCCATTCAAATATTTCGACTATTTTTTCGGTAATATCTTTTTGCTTTTCTTCCCATTTGTTTATAGTTAATGAATAAAATTCAGAACTGTAATCATGTTCAGTATAGTCTATAAAAGCAATTGCATCATTTTTTTCTAATATTGTAATTTTATCAAATGATGTTTTAAAATTAAAATAATTTATCAATTCAGCTATCTTATTCTTTATTGCATCATGATTTTTTGGAAATAAATACATATACGATTTAGTTTTTATTTTGGAGCAATTTGTACAAATATGTTTTATTAAAAAATTGCTTAAACACAAATCTTCATAATAAGTTATTTCCTGTGTTTTTGAATTTATGATGAACCTATAAATGGTTGGATTTTCTTTTAATAAATCAATTTTTTTGATGCCATAAAAAAAGTCTTGCTGTCCTTCTTGTAATAGTAATAGAAAATCATCTTTTTTGTTGTACGAAATAATTAATCGCTGATTTGTAAAAATATAATCGAAGGCAGAATGGATGTATTTTTTATTACCATAAATTATAGAATTATTTAAATCACTAAAAAGATTAAGAACCTTATTGATATTTTCAGAAATATTAATTCCGAGTCGATCTCCAAAATTAATTTCTTCGGTTTGGAGAAGGTCTATTTCATACCAAGTTTTTATAAATTGTATTAAAACAATAAAAATGTTTCTATTATTTATCGTGTGTATTATTGGACTATAACTCATATTACTATTTTTTATTCAATTCTAAAAACACAAAATTATAGAAAAAGGATTACAAAAAATGAAGTGTTATCATAAATAAATCCGACTTGTTTTTACAAATCGGATTATCTAAAATAAGTTTATGTTTTATTTACTTTCAAATCTCTTTTTCCAATAAAAATAAACCGTTACAACATTTAAAACGGCAAGAATCCACAGTAAAGGATTACTGAAAAAATCCTGATAACTATGTCCTTTTGGAATTTCTACAAATGGAACAAAGATTAAAACATCTAATAAAATAGCAGTTAAAGACATTATGAATCCAATTGGAATTCCTGATGTCGAAGTTCCTTTTTTGTAATAAAACGAAGCTCCAAAAATAGCGTAGAAGACAATTAAAATGCAGATTAGTGCTGTTTGTATGTTTAAAGAATCTTTTACAATAGGTATGTGTGCTAGAATAAAAAAGGTTAAAGCTATACAACTCCAGAGTATTATACCCGATAAAACTGCTCTCCGATAATTCATGACAGCTGGTTTACTTTGTTCCAAATTCCAGTTTTTGATGTTTTTAAAACATATTCGGTAAAATCTATTGCTTTTCGGCCTAAAACTTTTTCAATATCATTTGTAATGCTAGAATTTCGTCCGTCCAGTACTTCTGTAAATAAATAATTTACAAGCCAGATTTCGTCTTCAGGAACCTGATATTCCCGAAGCGTCTTCACATAATCCTCAAGTTCTACTGCTTGGAAAATAATTTCTCTCTTTGTAATTTTTGCTATTTCAGAAACAGCCTGTTCAAAATTAAGCAGGCGAGGACCAGTTAATTCATAAGTCTTGCCATTATGTTTTTCGTTTAAAAGTGCTTCTGTTACTACTGCTGCAATATCATCCGCATCAGTAAAAGGCTCGAGAACATCGGCTTTTGGGAGTGCTACAAATCCAGCTGAAACAGGTTCTAAAAAAATACTTTCGCTAAAATTCTGATTGAACCAAGATGCTCTTACGATCGTCCAATTTTTGGATGTTTCTTTTACAATTTCTTCACAAACTTGCGCTTCTCTTTCGCCTCTTCCAGAAAGAAGAACCATTTTTTCTACTCCATTTTGTGTAGCAAGAGTTGTAAACTTCTGAATGATTTCTGGTGCCGTTGGTACTGCTAGATCGGGTTGAAATGTGATGTAAACAGTATCAATGTCTTGCAGGGCATTTAACCATGTTTCTGGTTTTTCCCAATCAAAAGGAATTGTGGCAGATCGCGAACCAATTCTCACTTCTACGTCTTTTTGTGTTTCTAATAATGCTGCAACTCTGCGACCCGTTTTTCCATTGCCTCCCAGTACTAAAATTTTCTTTGTTTTCATGATTAATGATTTTAATTAATGATGATACAAAGTTGCACACATCAACATGAAAAGATTTGTCTGAAAGGAATTAAGATTTGTTTGAAAAGAATTGTTTTTTGACTTCGTTTGGTCTTGATCCAAATTTTTTCTGAAAAGCGTTAGAGAATGAACTTAAGCTTTCGTAACCCACTTCCCATGCAGTTTCTTGTACTGTTTTTTCGCTGTTGCAAAGTAATTCGTAAGCTTTGTTGAGCCTTTCTTCGTGAATGTATTTGTAAACTGGAATTCCAAAAAGTTCTTTAAAGTTCTTTTTGAGTTTACTGCTGTTCAAACCAATTAGTTTAGATAATTCTGTAATAGTAGGTGGTTTTGAATAGTTTGTGCTAACGATATCTTTTGCCTGAAAAAGTTTTTCTTTGTCTTTTTCGCTTAAATCTGTTTTCTTTTCTGTAGAAAGCAGTGCAAAATAATGCGCCAGTAATTCATTCACCTGACTTTTTAAAAATAATAATCTTGTATTGCCAGAATACGTGGTATTGAATATTTTTTGAACGGCCAATTGCATTTCGAGTGTCATAAAAAGCGTTGGGCCTTTTACAAAATGTGCCGATGGATTTACTAATTCAGGCAGTTGTTTTTCAAAGATTTCTCTTTCTTCTTTTGGTAATGTCTGCAGGGTTTTCAGCTTCGCAAAAATGCTGATAGATTGTAAAGGTTTTTCGGGAGCAATTTTATGCGAAAAAGAAACTTTTTGATTTCCAAAGAAAGAAATTGCTAAGCCAGTTGTGTTTGTTAGATATTTTGTTTGATCGTTGTGTTTAATTTCCAATTCTACATTTCCAGAACCATAAAAAGCAAAACCTACTGCATCACCATCAATCTCGCATTGTTGCACAAATTCTTTGTCAGAATTGGATTGTTCGATGAGGACAATGAAATTATTTACTTCTATGATATCGGTGGTCATTTTTAATTAGTCAATTAGAAAATTAGTCAATTAGAAAATTTTTAAATGCTTAAATCTAATCAAATATACAAAACTGACTTTGCTTTAAGTGTTTTTATCTTATAGAGCGTATTAAACAAAAAAATCCGATCTGTTTTCACAAATCGGATTTATTAAATTGAGAATTATATATAACCGTAAAACGGTATATTTTTACAAGTGAATTACTTCGCCGTAAGCATCAGCTACAGCTTCCATAACAGCCTCGCTCATTGTTGGGTGAGGGTGGATAGATTTAAGGATTTCGTGACCTGTAGTTTCTAGTTTACGAGCTACAACTGCTTCAGCAATCATATCTGTAACACCAGCACCAATCATGTGGCATCCTAACCATTCTCCGTATTTAGCATCGAAGATTACTTTTACGAATCCGTCAGCATTTCCAGCAGCTTTTGCTTTTCCAGAAGCGGAGAATGGGAATTTACCAATTTTTAATTCGTAACCTTTTTCTTTTGCTTGTTTTTCTGTTAAACCTACAGAAGCGATTTCTGGAGTTGCGTAAGTACAACCAGGAACGTTTCCGTAATCGATTGGGTCTACGTGTAAACCTTTAATTTTTTCTACACAGTTAATTCCTTCAGCAGAAGCTACGTGAGCTAAAGCTTGACCTGGAGTAACGTCTCCAATTGCGTAGTATCCTGGAATGTTAGTTTCGTTGTAAGCGTTTACTAAGATTTTATCTCTATCAACAGCAATTCCAACTTCTTCTAATCCGATGTTTTCAATGTTTGTTTTGATTCCAACTGCAGAAAGTACGATGTCAGCTTCTAGAACTTCTTCTCCTTTTGCCGTTTTAACAAAAGCTTTAACTCCTGCACCTGTTGTGTCAATGCGCTCAACAGAAGAGTTAGTCATTACTTTAATTCCTGATTTTTTCAAAGAACGCTCAAATTGTTTTGAGATATCTTCGTCTTCTACAGGAACTACGTTTGGCATAAATTCTACGATAGTAACATCTGTTCCCATTGAGTTGTAGAAGTGAGCGAACTCAACTCCAATTGCTCCAGAACCAACAATGATCATAGATTTTGGTTGGGTTGGCAGTGTCATTGCCTGACGGTATCCAATTACTTTTACACCATCTTGAGGTAAGTTTGGCAACTCACGAGAACGAGCACCAGTTGCGATGATAATGTGATCAGCGCTGTATTCTGTAACTTTATTGTCTTTATCAGTAACGTCAAGTTTTTTTCCTGGTTTTAATTTTCCAAAACCTTCGATAACGTCAATTTTGTTCTTTTTCATTAAGAATTGAACACCTTTGCTCATTCCTTCAGCTACACCACGGCTACGTTGAATAACTGCAGGGAAATCTTTATCAAATTCAGAAACTTTCAATCCGTAGTCAGAAGCGTGTTTAAGGTAATCAAAAACTTGAGCAGATTTTAAAAGCGCTTTTGTTGGGATACATCCCCAGTTAAGGCAAACTCCACCTAGATTTTCTTTTTCTACTACAGCAGTTTTAAAGCCTAATTGTGAAGCTCTAATCGCTGTTACATATCCTCCAGGACCACTTCCTAAAACAATAACGTCGTATTTCATTTTTTTTGCTTTTAGTATTAACTATCGAAAATGAAGTTTGTATTTCCGAAACTCATCTTTCGATTTTTTCTTTGTTATTTGTGATTGCGAATTTAAGGATTTATTTTATATGAACACTTGAAATTTTGTTTTTAAAGACATACATTTTGGTCTTTTCACAGAAAGCGAACTAATTGTGAATTGTAAATTGTGAATTATGAAGTGATTTTTAAGATTTAATGATTAGTTCTTAGTAATTAGAGAGAAGTGCCTTAAAAAAAATAAAAAATAAGCCACAGATTATTAGGATTAAAATGATTTTAAAAAATCTGTGTTAATCTGTATAATCTGTGGCTTATAATTATGAGTTATGAATTAATAATTTACCATTCACAATTAAAAACTAAATCTTAACGTGTCCCCAGTTTTCTCCGCTGGCAATTCTTCTAATTTGCATTTCGCTTACGCCGAATTGTTTTGCAATCATTTTAAGACGTGTTTTTTGTTCAGGTCTTGCAAGGATTTTTTTAATTAACATCACTTTTGTGGTCGTTAATTTTCGTCCGTCAGCTTTAAGATTATGTTCAATTAAGTTCTTTTTTGCCTGAATAACGCGCGGGCTTTTACGGCTGTGCGCCATCATTTCCTGTTTGGTTGCCCAACGAAGATTACTCACATCATCGTTTGCTCTGTTGTAATCTAAGTGCAAAACATAGGTTTGATCTTCAGAATCTTTTGGAATAAAGTACTGAGCCACTAATTTGTATAAGAAGAGATATTTATTTACGATTTTATCGTCTTTTTTAACCTTAAAACGGAAAGTTGGATATCCGTCGCTTAAACCTCCTTTTAAGATGCGTCCGTTTTCAATATCATCGGTAAAACTGATTAATCTTCCTCTGTTCGAAATGGCGTATCTTAATTGTAATGAGGCGTTTATTTCTATTTCTTTGAATTTTTCATCAGGATAAAATCTATTTTGTGGCATTGTCTTTTACATTTGATTTCTATACTCTCAAAGATAAAGAATAAACCAAAAATTTTTGCTATCTAACTGATTGTGAAAGGGCAATTTTATGATTTCTATAACGCTAATTTAACGTTTTAAAGCGTTTTTGATAGTTTTTAGTCGGATTTTAATTCACAATTTATGAATATTGCAGTTTTTTAATTTAGGAAAGCAACATCAATTTATAGCTAAATAATTATTAATTTATTGATTGAGCCAATTTTTGAAAGTATGAACTTCCTTTTTACTCATGAAAATTGTGTTGGATTGGGTTTGAAGTACATCAGAATCAATCTAAACTCTATAATGTGAAAAAAGGGTTTGACTTTCAATTAAAGTCAAACCCAATTATTTTTAAACTCACATATTTTTTAGAAGGTCTTTTGATTTCCTAATATTGGATTTGAAATAATAAGCTTATCAAAAATCCAGTTTTAAGCAATTTGTTATCTTCTTTAAAAACAAATTAATTACAAGGAGGAGTTCTAAGAACCATATGTACTGTGGTTTCTTTTGGGATGTTGTAATCAGATAGTGTTCTACCGTCTTCAAGTTGTTTTCCTGCAAATATGATTCTTTGGCATTCAACTGGAATTCCTTCTTTATCGAATATTTTAGCCTTAAGATTATCAATAGTGTCTGAACTTTCAATCTCAATTGTTATAATTTTTCCAGTCAAAGTTTTTACAAAAATTTGCATTGAAAACGCATTAAGCGAAAATGCCAAAAATAGAACGATAAAAAGTAATTTTTTTTTCATAGGATTTTTTAAAAATGATTATTTATACCTCAAACGTACTTATTTATTTGTAAGAATACAAGTGGAATTGTTTAGTTATGATAAATTATTTTTTCCCTAATTATAAGAATGAAATGCTTTTTGGTGCTTTAAGTTTTGTAAGATTTTGAAAATTAAGTGCGTAAGTAATTTCTTAAAGCTAATTAGATGCTGAAAATTGCACCATATTTAACTTGAGGAAGATTAAAAATCAATTCTTAATACTAATGATAAAAGGGTTTGACTTTCAATTAAAGTCAAACCCTTTTATTTTTTAATCTTAGACACTTTTTAGAAGTGTCTTTTTTCTATAGGAGAAAAAATATTAATTATTACCTTTCCTTACGAACAACCAGATGTATCGAGCTTTCTTTTTGAATGTTATAATCAGATAATGTTCTTCCATCTTCTAGTTGTCTTCCTGCAAATATAAGCCTTTGGTTATCAGGGAGAATCCCTGTTTTGTCCATTATCTTAAATTTAATGTAATCAATGGTATCAGAGCTTTCTACTTCAAGGGTTATAGTTTCCGTAGAACCAACAACTCTAATGAAAATTTGCATTGAGAATGCACTAACCGAAAAGGTTAAAAAGAAAACGATAAAAAGTAATTTTTTTTTCATAGGATTTTTTAAAAATGATTATTTATTCCTCAAACTTACTTATTTATTTGTAAGAATGCAATTAAAATTATGGAGTTATGATAAATTCATTTTTTCCTAAATACAAGAAATATCCGTGTTTTTGGTGTTTAATTTTTTTGTAAGATTTTGAAAATTAATTATGTAAGTAATTTCTTAAAACCTAATTAGCTACTGAAAATTGCGAATCGTACAGGTTTTTATAATAGCCATCTGTTTTATTTAGTAATTCGTGATGTGTGCCTTGTTCGACAATCAGACCTTTATCCATCACCACAATTTTATCGGCATTTACAATTGTTGCGAGTCTGTGTGCAATAATAATCGAAGTTCTTCCTTTTGTAATTGTTTCTGTCGCACGCTGAATCATTTCTTCAGAATACGTATCGATAGAAGAAGTCGCTTCGTCCAAAATCAAAATACTTGGGTTGCTCACATAAGAACGTAAAAAAGCAATAAGCTGACGCTGTCCAGACGAAAGCATAACACCTCGTTCTTTTACATCAAAATCGTAATTATCAGGCAGACTCATAATAAAATCATGAACTCCAATTTTTTTTGCCGCATCAATTACTTTGTCTCTTGTAATTTCTGGATTGTGCAAAGTAATATTATTATAAATCGTATCGGCAAACAAAAACACATCTTGCAAAACAACAGCAATTTGTTTTCTTAAAGAAGCCAAAGTGTAGTTTTCGATATTTTCTCCATCAATGCAGATTGTTCCGCTATTGATTTCGTAAAAACGATTCAATAAATTAATAATAGTAGATTTTCCTGCTCCTGTAGAACCTACAATCGCCACGGTCTGTCCAGCAGAAACTGAAAGATCAATACCTTTTATGACTTCTTCTTCTGTAATATAGCTGAAACGAACGTCTTTGAAATCAATTCTTCCATCAAAAACAGGCGCTTCAATGGTTCCTGTATCTTGAATGTGATCTTGCGTATCAATAATGTCAAAAACACGATTGGCAGCAATCATTCCTAATTGCATCTCGTTAAATTTATCCGCAATTTGTCTCAACGGATTAAACAGCATTCCGATAAACATCGTATACGAAAACAAATCACCAAAAGTCGTAAAATGATCTCCATTCAAAATTCTGAATCCGCCATATACTACGACCAGACCTAAAGTAATAGACGAAATAATATCGGCAATCGGGAAGAAGATGGAGTTGTATAAAATCGTTTTAATCCAAGCAACTCTATGTTTGTTGTTGATTTCTTTAAAGTTTTCAGCTTCAATTTTTTCGCGGTTAAAAAGCTGTACGATTTTCATTCCCGTCACGCGCTCTTGTACAAAAGAGTTCATATTGGCAATCTGCGTTCGAACTTCTTCAAAAGCCACTTGCATTTTACGTTGGAAAATTCTGGTAATGTAAACCAAAATAGGCATTGCAACTACAACTATCCAGGTTAGTTTCCAGTTCATATAAAACATGAAAATAAGTACCACGACCATTTTCATCAAATCGCTTATAATCATAAACAAACCTTGACTGAAAATACGGGCAATCGATTCAATATCCGAAACAGCGCGAGTAACCAGCTGGCCAACTGGAACCAAATCGAAATACTTCATTCTGAAACTCAAAATGTGTTTAAAAAGTTTAGTTCGAATATCTTTTACAATATCTTGTCCGAGCCAGTTGGCCCAATAAACAAAGTAAAATTGAGAGAAGACCTCCATCAGTAAAACTACTCCCATTAAAACGATATACATTAGCAATCCCATTTTATCATGAGTTTTGATGTAGCCATCGACCGTTTCTTTTAGTAAATAGGGGCGAAGTGCAGCGAAGATAGACAGCGAAATGGCAAATATGATTACGCCATAATAACGCCATTTATAAGGTCGTGTGTATTTTAAAATTCGTTTGAATAATCCTGTATCGAATGCTTTTGCTTTCATTTGTTTTTAGGAGCTTTAAGCTATAGGCTTTAGGCCATAAGCTTTTAGCTTTTAGCTGTAAGAAATAAGCCTAAAGCCTATTGCCTAAAGCTTAAAGCTTATAAATAATCGTAATAAATATTGGTCAAATATAAACCATGTGCCGGAACCGAAAATCCTGCTTTTTCCCTGCTTTTGCTGGCAATGATATTTTCAAAATCAGCTAAAGTTATTTTCTTTAAACCAATATTGATCAAAGTGCCCACAATAGCGCGAACCATATTTCTTAAAAAACGATTTGCTGAAATGGTAAAAATCAGTTTTTCGTTTTCTTGTTTCCAGTATGCCTCAAAAATCGTGCAATCAAATGTGTTTACATCAGTGTTAACTTTTGAAAAACATTGAAAATCGGTATGCTTCAGTAGTAACTGTGCCGCTTCATTCATCAAAGCAATATCCAATTTTTGTGTAACATACCAGCTCAATTCCTGTAAAAACGGATTTTTTGCTGTATTGATATGATATTCGTAAGTTCGCTTTGTGGCATCAAATCTACAATGCGCATCATCGTGAACCAGAATAATATTAAAAATCGCAATATCTTTTGGTAAATAAGAATTCAGTTTATGAATTAAAACTGGAATGTCTAAGTTTTTTTCTGTATCAAAATGACCGTACATTTCGCTTGCATGAACACCAGTATCTGTTCTTCCAGCCCCCATAATGCTGATACTTTCGTTTAATAAAACCGAAAAAGCCTTATTTAAAGTTTCTTGAACTGAAGAAGCGTTTGGCTGTATTTGCCAGCCATGATAATGTGTTCCGTTATAAGCGAATTGAATAAAATATCTCATTTTAAGGACAGAGGTTCTGAGGTGCAAAGGTATGAAAAAAGGTTCTAAGATTCTGAGATGCTAAGGTTCTAAGTTTTTTCTATAGGGATGTTATGATGTTTTTGATATTTGTTATTTGCTAATCAAGTTTTAGACGCACAGCAGTGCGTCTCTACAATTTAAAATGCTAGGAAAAACTTAGTATCTTAGCACCTCAGAATCTTAGCCTCTTAAAAAAAATGACCAAAATCCTCCTTCTCTCAGACACCCACAGTCACATCGATGATACTATTTTAAAATATGTTGCTCAGGCAGACGAAGTTTGGCATGCTGGAGATATTGGAGATTTGGTAGTGACGGATACGATTAAAAAACTAAAACCTTTACGAGCGGTTTACGGAAATATTGACGATGCAAAAGCAAGATTAGAATTTCCGTTAAATAATCGTTTTTCATGTGAAAATGTTTCGGTTTGGATTACTCATATTGGCGGTTATCCCGGAAAATATAATCAGAATGTTAGAGAAGAATTAGCTTTGAATCCGCCTAAATTATTTATCTGTGGACATTCGCATATTTTGAAGGTCATGTTTGATAAAAAGAATAATTTATTGCACATGAATCCAGGCGCGGCAGGAAAAAGTGGTTTTCATAAAGTGAGAACCATGTTGCGTTTTGTAATTGATGATGATAAAATCAAAGATTTGGAAATTATCGAAATAGGAGAGAAGTAATTAATGCGGCAGCGGAATCTGAATCTTTATTTTGGTTCCCTGATTTTCTTTTGAAGTAATTGATAAAGTTCCTTTATATTTTTTGATTCTAGCTCTAATTCTACTTAAACCGAAGCCTTCAGCATCTTTTAATTTTTGTGTTTTAAAACCAATTCCGTCATCGTGAATGTGGAAGATTAGTTGGTTGTCTTTTTCTGCTAAAGAAAGTTTTGCTTTTTGAGCATTGCTATGTTTGGTAATATTGCTGAACAATTCACTAACTATGAAATAGATTTTCATTTCAAATTTTTCAACATATCTTCTACTGGTCGGAATAGTGCTTGAAAATTCAAATTCAATTGCAGAGTTTGAGTTTTTTTCGCATAGATCTTCCAAAGCATAAATTAATCCAAAACGAACCAAAAGCGACGGAACAAGATCATGAGACATATCGCGTAAAAGTTCATGCACTTCTGATAGAATTGCTTTTGCTTTTCGTATTTCTTCCGATTTTACATCGTTTTGAGCTGTAAACGTATTTAGGTGTAATCCCGCAGAAGACAATAATGAATTGATATTGTCATGGAGAAAAGAAGCAATTTTTTTACGCTCTACTTCTTGAGAATCGATTCCGGAATTAATAATATTAAGAAGGATTTTCTGTTTGGTGTCTTTTCGTTTTATTTTCTGTTTTAGTTTGTTGTTTTGGTATAAAAAGTAAAATAAAAGAAAAATGATGACAGTAAGTATAATGGTTAAACTGACGATTTTTTTATTTCGAAGCTGTTCTGATTTGCTAAGATGATTAAAGGTCGTTTGGTTGTTTGCCGTTTGTGAAACTTTTGCTGTATCTTTTGATTGTGCGATACTATTTCCTTCAAAAGAAAAGAGTAAAAGAAGAAATAGGAAGAATTTGAAACGAAACATAAAAGCAATCTTTAAGGATTAATCAAATTGTTTTTAAGAGCATATTTTACCAGACCTATTGTGCTTTTTATATTAAGCTTTTTCATGATGTTTTTTCGATGCGTCTCGACAGTATGTGAACTGATAAAAAGTTTTTTGCTAATTTCTGTACCGCTGTATTCTAAGGCAATTAAAATAATGATTTCAATCTCACGCGGACTTAAAATTGGGTTTTCTATAATTGCGTTTTGATTTAATTTGGGATTGTCTCTAAAAGTATTGAAAATTTTCTCTCTAACGCTGTCGCTAAAATATTCCTGTCCTTGATAAACGGCTTCGACAGCCTCAATAATATTTTCTCCAGCGCAATTTTTCAATAGATAGCCTTTTGCGCCTAATTTCATAACCTCTTTAATGATTTTTAGATCATCGTAACTGGATAAAATAATGGCTTTACAAGGCATTTCTTTTTCATTAAACTCTTTCAGTACCTCTATGCCGTCTTTCTTTGGCATACTGATATCTAGAATTAAAACATCGGCTTTGTCCTTCATGACATCATCATAAACGGTAGTGCCGTCTAAAGAAGTTCCGACCACTTCAAAATTTGAAACAGTTTGGAGCAGGTTTGAAAGACCATCAATTAATACCTGATGATCGTCTGCAAGATGGATCCTTATTTTTGGTGTCATGATTGTATTTGAATTCGAAAATGCAAATTTATCATGTAAATCACATATCTATAATGCCCTTTAGGTCTGATTTATGATAAAATAAGGCATAAAAAAAACCCGAATAAAAATTCGGGTTCTTCTTCGCACAAATAAACTAAGTTTATAGGTTTACCTCAAACGATCAACAGATTTTACAAGATCTTCGTCCTTTTTGATGGCCTTATTAGCTAAAACTAATAACACGATAGCAACAATCGGCATGAACATCCCAATACCTTTCTCAGAGACCTCAGTCCCTCCAGATAAATTTAGTGATCGATATACAAATAATCCTAATAAAATTAAATTTAATATTATATTCAATCTGTTTAGCACAAACTGATTTTGTCTCTTTTTGAATGAAATGATACTGATAATACTAAGCATAGTCGTTAAGCCTAATAAAACAGTATAAAGCTGATCCTGCATAAAAAAGAATGGCTTTCCTGCACTAGTTGTCCAAAGCGGAACAAAAAGCATTAAAATGCCAGTTGCAGCAAAAGCTAGAAATAAATATACAGTCTGAATTCTTTGTATCATGGTCTAAAAATGTTTTACAAAAATATATTTTCTTTTTTTAAAATACTATTGTATGATAAAATTTTATTCGTATTATTGCATCATAATACCGTAAGCACTTCATACTGCGGTCAATTCAAATTAATTATCTACCTATTCTTTTTACAGTATTCCTTAAAATAATTAAATTCATAGAACATTCATGTTTGATATTTCTGCATTAAAAGAAATGAAGCTTTCTGAGCTTCAAGAAATAGCTAAGTTAGCTAAAACAATAAAGATTACTGGTGTCAAAAAAGAGACTTTAATTAGTCAGATTTTAGCACACCAAGAGAGCTCTAATGCGCCAGCTCAAGCTTCTCAAACAGAAGTAGTTTCTGATGCCAAAGAAGATAAACCAAAGCGTGCCAGAATTGCTCCAGCCAAAACAAAAGCAGCAAATACCAAAAATACTCCCGTTTTAGAATTTGATAAAGTAGAGGAAACTGTTCAAAAAAACGATAGTGTAGATACAATTGAGCCAATTGCAGAAACGGCGACTGTAGAAGCACAGGAAAACAAAGAGCCAGCAGCAAAAAAAGAGCCTAAAGTTGTAAAATTCAGCAAGTCGGCATACGAGAAAAAAGTAGCTCTTAAAAAAGAGAAAGAGGCTGTAAATGAAGTTCCTGCAGAGGAAAATGTAGAAGCAGCCCCATCAGAGCCAACTACTTCTGAGCCAACAGCCGAAACAGCTGAAAAAACTCCTCAAACTGCTCCTGTTAAAAAGATCAATCCGAATCAGAATAAAAACCAGAACCAAAATCAAAACCCGAATCAGAATCAAAATCAGAGCGGGAATGGCAATGGAAACGGAAATCACAATAATCAAAATCCTAATCATAAGAATAAAAAGAATAATAATAATTTCAGGGATTCAGATTTTGAATTTGACGGAATTATTGAAAGTGAAGGTGTTCTAGAAATGATGCCTGATGGTTACGGATTTTTACGTTCATCCGATTATAATTATTTAGCTTCTCCAGATGATATTTATTTATCAACTTCACAAATCAGATTATTTGGTTTAAAAACTGGAGATACTGTAAAAGGTGTGGTTCGCCCGCCAAAAGAAGGAGAGAAGTTTTTCCCTTTGGTTCGTGTATTAAAAATTAACGGACACGATCCGCAAGTTGTTCGCGATAGAGTTTCTTTTGAACACTTGACACCTGTTTTCCCTTCAGAAAAATTCAAACTAGCCGAAAAAGGCAGTTCTATTTCAACCAGAATTATAGATTTGTTTTCACCAATAGGTAAAGGTCAGCGTGGTATGATCGTTGCCCAGCCTAAAACAGGTAAAACAATGCTTCTTAAAGATATTGCAAATGCAATTGCAGCAAACCATCCTGAAGTTTACTTAATTGTTCTTCTGATTGACGAACGTCCTGAGGAGGTTACAGATATGCAGAGAAGTGTTCGTGGAGAGGTTATTGCTTCAACTTTTGATAGAGAGCCACAAGAACACGTAAAAATTGCTAACATTGTATTGGAAAAAGCAAAACGTTTAGTAGAATGCGGTCACGACGTTGTGATTTTATTAGACTCTATTACACGTTTAGCAAGAGCTTACAACACGGTTCAACCAGCATCTGGAAAAGTATTAAGTGGAGGTGTTGATGCCAATGCATTGCAAAAACCAAAACGTTTCTTTGGAGCTGCTAGAAATGTAGAAAACGGTGGTTCTTTAAGTATTATCGCAACTGCATTAACAGAAACGGGGTCTAAAATGGACGAAGTAATCTTCGAAGAATTTAAAGGAACTGGTAACATGGAGCTTCAATTAGACCGTAAAATTGCAAATAAACGTATTTTCCCTGCAATCGATCTTACATCTTCAAGTACACGTCGTGATGACTTATTATTAGACGAGAAAACATTGCAAAGAATGTGGATTATGCGTAAATATCTATCAGATATGAATCCAGTAGAATCTATGGATTTTGTAAACGATCGTTTCAAGAAAACAAAAAACAACGAAGAGTTTTTGATTTCGATGAATGACTAGTTAAAGTTGCTAAGGTTCTGAGATGCTAAGATTCTAAGGTTTTTAACTTTGAGAAAAAAAAGCAAGCCAAAAAATATATAAAACAAAAAAAGGATGAGTAAACTCATCCTTTTTTTTATGACCGTTCCTAAAAGAAACCTTAGAATCTTAGCATCTCAGCACCTTAGTATCTTAAAAAGAACTATTTCTTATCAACTACCGGTCTATTTTCTCTATTAGCTAAATCCCAAGCTACGACAAAAGCCAGTTTTGTTCTTTTAGTTAAAGTGTCGTATTCAATTTTTTGAGGTTCGTCGCCTTTTCCGTGGTAATCTTCGTGAACTCCGTTGAAGAAGAAAACGGCTGGAATACCATGTTTTGCAAAGTTATAGTGGTCAGAGCGCTCATAGAAATGGTTTGGATCTTTTGGATCATTAAATTTAAAATCTAAGTCCATTTTGATATATTTTTCGTTTTGAGCTACAACTGCATTGTGTAAATCAGAAGATAATCTGTCAGCACCAATTACATAAACGTAGTTGTTTGTATTTGAATGCTCAACATCACGACGTCCGATCATGTCGATGTTGATGTCTGCGATTGTATTGGCAATAGGAAATAATGGATTTTCAGAATAATAACGAGATCCGTGTAAGCCATGCTCTTCACCAGTTACATGAAGAAACAAAATAGAACGTTTTGGACCGTGACCTTGTTTTTTAGCTTTAGCAAAAGCTTTAGCCATTTCGATCACCGCTACAGTTCCAGAACCATCATCATCTGCACCGTTGTAAACTTCGCCGTCTTTGATGCCCACGTGATCGTAATGTGCAGAAATTACCAAAACTTCATTTGGTTTTTCTGTACCTTCAATGTAAGCCCAGATGTTTTCTGAATCTGGAAGGTTTTGATTGCGTTTTGCATTCATAAATGCTGCAGGAACTGGCTGATAGAAGTCCGACGCTCCTTTTGGAAAAGAAATTCCGCTTTTTTTGTATTGCTCGATCATGTAAAGACCTGCTTTTTTCTGTCCTTTAGAACCCGTTTCGCGGCCTTCCATTTCGTCAGAAGCAATAGTGTAAAGCATTTTTTTAAGATCTTTTTCACTGATAGCTTTAACATATTTTGACGGATCCGAATTGTCTTTGGCTGTTGTTGACTGCGCAGTTTTACAAGAATACGCAGTAACAACTAAAAATAAAATGAGTATTTTTTTCATTCTAGTTAGTGTAAATTAATAAATGTGTAAAGAACGTATAAAGTCAGTAAAAATAGGATAAAAAGAGAATTTATTATAAACAATAAAAAGCTTTTTATAAAAGAGACTATTCTTGATTCGCCATAAAAACGGTGGTGTGCAGGATAAAAATAATAGCACATCCAGATGGTTCCTGCAAATGTTGTAATTGAGGATATAAAAGACAGCGGACTATCTTCTCCAAAAAGGCCAATAACTCTTTCTATGATAAACATGATGAGGAAAATCAGTAAAAGAAAAGAGAAATAATGGAGTGTAAAAATTCCGTGATCGAAATAATACCACCTTTTTTTATTATGAAAAAGCCATAAGAAAAAAGCAAAAAACGGCATGATTATAAATAGAATTTTAGGAAGATTGTGAAAGAACGATTCAACAAACTTTACATAAATTTCTTTTTTGGTGTATTTTTCTGTGACGTGTATCGCTTTTTCAGAAAACCAATAAGAAGAAGCATTTAGCTTCTCACTTTCTTTTCCATATTTTTGAATCGAATCAAGTTCTTTCATCGTTTTAAAATGAAAATACCTTTTGTCTTCCTTTCTGCTTATTCTTAAACTATCAGTAGCTTTAGAAATTTCTTTGTTCAGCGCTTCTTCGCTTTTATCAATTTTTTCACCTACATTATTTGGAAACATTGCAATAAGCAAAAATGTAATAAAACTTATAAAAATGTAAAGTCGAACCGGCGCAAGATAAGACAAACGTTTTCCCGAAAGGTATTCTTTAGTAAGCGTTGAAGGTTTAAAAAGAAGATTTTTTATTGTTTTCCAAAAAGCATTTTCATAGTGTGTTAAATCTTCAAAAAAGTGAATAAATAAATGATGAAAAGTCTTTCGGCTATCGCTATTTTCTTGTCCACAGTTGGGGCAGTATTTCTGCTCCACAACATGTCTGCAATTTAGACAAGTTTTGTCTTCTCTAATTTTGTTATGTGACATTGGTTTATTTTAATTGATTTGTTCTGGTAGTTTTTAGGTATTTGTTTTTTGAAATTATTTTTTCAGGACTTCGTTTAAGAAAAGCTGTAAATGGTCAAAAGATCTTTTTGCAGCCACAGCATTATACGCCGCACCTTTAGAATTATCACTTCCTGCTTCAGGATTAGTAAAAGAGTGGACGGCATTTGCATAATAAATCATTTCCCAGTCTGCTTTCCCGTCACGCATTTCCTGTTGGAAAGCAGCGATTTCGTCTTTTGAAACAAACGGATCATCGGCTCCATGACAAATAAGAACTTTCGTAGCAATAGGTTCATTTTTTCTGCTTGCATCTTTTCCTAAACCACCGTGAAAGGAAGCAATACCTTTGACATTCAAATGTCCGCGGGACGCTTCAAGAACACCGCTTCCTCCAAAGCAATATCCAATAGCTACAATATTATCGGCATTTGCGCCAGCTTTTACTAATTCTTTCAAAGCGGCATCAATACGTTTTTGATACGCTTCGAAGTTTGTTTTGTAAAAACCAGCCTGTTTTCCTGCTTCGCCAGTATTTTTAGGATAATTTCCTTCGCCATAAATATCAGCGATAAAGACATGATAGCCCAGTTTAGATAACTCTTCCGCGATTCCTTTAGAAGCATTATCAATCCCAAGCCATGCCGGTAGAAGTAAGATTCCTGGATTGTTACTGCTTTTTTTAGCAGATTTTATAAATAAGCCATTAAGTTGCTGGCTTCCTTCTGTATATTTTACTGGTTTTAATTGCGCATTCATAAGATTTGAGAATAAGATTGCACTGAATAAAATGATTATGGAGTTTTTCATAATTTCTTCAATTTTTAACAAATATCAGAAATATTATGTTACAAAAAAACCTCACAAGTAAATTCTTGTGAGGTTTGTAACCAATACTTTAAAAGAATGGTTTTCTTTTTATAAGGATATGTTTCGTTTAAAAGCGCAACCCAATTCTACAATAGAATCGGTTTTGTCAATGCCTGGAATTCCGTCGATTTTTTCGTAAAGAATACGGCGCATATGTTCGTGATTTGTTGCTATTATTTTTATGTAAAGCGTAAAAGAACCTGTTACGTAATAACATTCGGTAATCTCCGGAATTTCTTTAAGAGCCTCAATAATTCTTTCAGAATCAGAATCTTTGTTTAATGTAAGCCCAGTAAAAGAAGCCCAGTCGTAGCCAATTTTCTTTTCCTGAATAATAGGTTTTATCCCAGAAATTACACCTTGTTCAATCATTCTGTTAATACGTTGATGCACCATTGTATTTGATATTTTAAGATTAGTGGCGATAGAAGAAAAGGCCATTCTTCCATCTTTTTCTAATTCTTTGATAATGCTAATATCAAATTCGTCTAATAATTCCATTCAATAAAAATCGTTTAAAAATTGAGTCTTTTGTTATTTATAAAAGTAATTCTTTTTTTTAATAAACAGACACATAATCGCATTTCGAAAAAAATAAATATGTCTTTTTAAAAGTAATTAAATTAAGTTTTTGACTTTTATTTTGTTATATTTAAGTCAAAATATCGTTTTATAGGCGGTTATTTGTTTAATTTTAATATTTTTGTAGAAATAAAAAGCATATTATGATAAGTACAGAAAAAACACTTTCATCAAAATCAGAAGTTTTGATTGAAAAAGAAAACAAATATGGTGCTCATAATTACCACCCGCTTCCTGTAGTTTTAGAGCGCGGAGAAGGCGTATATGTATGGGATGTTGACGGTAAAAAATATTATGATTTTTTATCTGCTTATTCTGCGGTAAATCAAGGTCATTGCCATCCTAAAATTGTAAATGCAATGGTAGAGCAGGCGCAAAAACTGACTTTGACTTCTCGTGCTTTTTACAATGATAAATTAGGAAACTATGAAGAATATGTAACGAAATATTTTGGTTTCGATAAAGTTCTTCCAATGAATACTGGTGCAGAAGCAGTTGAAACTGCTTTGAAAATCTCAAGAAAATGGGCATACGAAGTAAAAGGAATTCCTGAAAATCAGGCACAGATTATTGTGTGTGAGAATAACTTTCACGGAAGAACAACTACAATTATCTCTTTTTCTAATGATGAAACAGCTCGTAAAAACTTCGGACCTTTTACAGACGGGTTTATCAAAATTGAATATGATAATTTGGAAGCGCTTGAAAATGCTTTAAATTCATCTAAAAATATTGCTGGATTCTTGGTTGAGCCAATTCAGGGTGAAGCAGGAGTTTATGTTCCTTCTGAAGGATATTTAGCGAAAGCGAAAGCACTTTGTGAAAAACACAATGTTCTTTTTATCGCCGATGAAGTTCAGACAGGAATTGCACGTACAGGAAAATTATTAGCCGTTCACCACGAAAATGTACAGCCTGATGTTTTAATTTTAGGAAAAGCAATTTCTGGCGGTGTTTATCCAGTTTCGGCTGTTTTATGTAATGACGAAATCATGAATGTGATTAAACCAGGACAGCACGGATCTACTTTTGGAGGAAATCCAGTTGCAGCGGCCGTAGCGATTGCAGCTTTGGAAGTGATTAAAGACGAAAAACTAGCTGAAAATGCAGAACGTTTAGGAGTTATTTTAAGAGACGGATTGAATAAAATCGCTGAAAAAAATAACTTGATTACGCTGGTACGCGGAAAAGGACTTTTGAATGCCATCGTAATCAATACAGATGAAGATTCTGATTTGGCTTGGGAAATCTGTCTGAAATTTAGAGATAATGGATTATTGGCAAAACCAACTCACGGAAACAAAATCAGATTTGCACCGCCGTTGGTAATGACCGAAGAGCAAATTAATGAATGTCTTGAGATTATTGAGAAATCTTTGGAGGAGTTTAAAAATTAATTAATTCTCCGTAACTTTAATGATATAAAAAGGCGACTGTAATGAAACAATCGCCTTCTGTTTATAATTACTTAAAATATCAAAAAAAGTAACTATTTCTTATGAGTCAATGTTTTTATAGCATTGACTCATTTTTATTTTAGAATCTCACTTTTTTCAATTCCCATAAGGTTTTAATAAAAGTATCTACATCCTGAGTTGTGTTGTAAAAGGCTAATGAAGGACGAACTGTAGTTTCAACTCCCATTCTGCGTAAAATAGGCTGTGCGCAATGATGTCCGGTTCTTACTGCAACTCCTTCTTTATTCAAAGCCTGTCCAACCTGATCGTTTGAATAGCCTTGCAAGTTAAAAGACAAAACGCTGGCTTTATCTTTGGCAGTTCCTATTAATCTAACACCTGGAATTTCTTTTAAAAGTCGGGTAGCATATTCGAGTAAATAATGCTCGTATTGTCCAATCGCTTCAATCCCTAGTTTTGTTACATAATCAATAGCAGCGCCAAGACCAATGGCATCGGCAATGTTTCCTGTTCCAGCTTCAAAACGATTCGGAGCTTTGTGGTATTTTATTTCCTCAAAAGTCACATCCTGAATCATGTTTCCACCAGATTGATACGGTTGCATTTCGTTTAGTAAATCTTCTTTTCCATACAAAGCGCCAATTCCTGTTGGACCAAATAATTTATGTCCAGAGAAAACCAACCAATCCGGATTTAAATGCTGAACATCTACTTTCATGTGCGAAACCTATTGTGCACCATCAATTAAAACTTTTGCTCCGGCAGCGTGTGCCATTTCAACTATTTTTTTGGCTGGAGTTACAGTTCCTAATGCATTCGAAACTTGTGTAAAAGCCACTAAACGAGTTCTCGAATTCAGCAGTTTTGCATATTCATCCAACAAAATCTGACCGTCATCATCAACAGGAATCACTCTTAGCTTCAAACCTTTTTTATCAGCAAGACGTTTCCACGGAACGATATTCGCGTGATGTTCCAAATTACTGACAATAATTTCGTCGCCCGAGTTTAAATTCTGATCGCCCCAAGTTGAAGCAACTAGATTTATTCCTTCGGTTGCACCTCGAACAAAAACAATTTCGTTTACAGAACTGGCATTCAAAAAGTTTTTTACTTTTTCGCGGGCAGCTTCGTATGCATCAGATGCGCGAGCAGCCAGTTCGTGTGCCGCACGGTGAATATTTGAATTTTCATGTTCGTAGAAATAGGCAATTCTGTCAATAACCGATTGCGGTTTCTGTGTCGTTGCGGCGTTGTCAAACCAAACTAGAGGTTTTCCGTTTACGGTTTCTCTCAGAATCGGAAAATCCTTTTTGACCAATTCGGCATTAAAATGATGTCCTTTGAAAAGATTAATTTCTTTACCATCAAAAGAATTTCCGACGGCAATATTGGTACTTTTTCTGTCAAACGCAAAAGGATTCTGGTCTAAAAAATAGTAGGATGTTGCCGTTTCATTTCCGTTTAACGGAAAATCTTCTCGTTTTTTAAATTGTGTATCAACAAAAGTCAAGGCTGCCTGCAATTCAATTTCAAACGAAGAGTTTTCTGTTTGAAACGGAAGATATTGATTGTTGAGCAACAATGGCGAAAAAGCAGATTCTTCATTCAGCTGCGGATTTCCATTATTTAAATTAATATCATGAAAACCAGTATGCGGATCATCCATGTTTAAATCATGATTTTCCTGTACCCCAGAAGAAGTGTTTTTACCCTTTGGATCAAATCCCGCTCCAGCATTTGGCGGTAAAGCAAAAGCTCCCGTGTTTTCGTAATTGGATACGGTAGGAGAAGCGCCAAATCCGCTAAAGGAATGTTGAACTGGCTGTACATTCGACGGAACTGCTAAAGGAATTTGATCTAATGAGCCAATGTTTCCTGTTTGCAAGAACGTTTCTGCAATCTTTGTCGCACGCGGATGCTCGGCTTTATCCGGACTTAACGATATTTCTTTTGGAAATTCATTCGGTAAAGCTTTGAACAACTCGTTTGCCAAATGCTGCAAATCATCGATTTTGGGTAAACCGTTGTTGTTAATATTTGTACTCATGATACTTTCCTATTTCTACATCTTCTAATACAGCTATGGCATCGTCAACCAAAATAGCCAAAGAGCAGTAAAGTGAAACCAAATAAGAAGCAATTGCTTTTTCGTTGATTCCCATAAAACGAACAGATAATCCTGGAGATTGTTCGCCTTGCAATCCCGGCTGAATTAATCCGATAACGCCTTGACGGCTTTCGCCTGTACGCAATAATATGATTTTAGATTTTCCTTTTACAATTGGCAGTTTATCCGAAGGAATAAGCGGAATTCCTCTCCAAGTTAAAAACTGAGATCCAAATAGAGATGTAGTAGGAGGAGGAACGCCACGACGAGTACATTCACGTCCGAAAGCTGCAATTGCAAGTGGATGCAGTAAAAAGAATCCAGGTTCTTTCCAAACCTTAGTAAGCAATTCATCCAAATCATCTGGAGTTGGAGCTCCCGTACGTGTTTTAATGATTTGTGAAGGCACAACATTGCTCAATAAACCATAATCTTTATTATTGATTAATTCGCTTTCCTGACGTTCTTTAATCGTTTCAATTGCCAAGCGAAGTTGTTCTGAAATTTGGTTGTAAGGTTTGCTGTATAAGTCGGAAACACGGGTGTGAACATCAACAATGGTTTGTACAGCTGCGAGATTGTATTCTCTTGGATTATCGATATAATCAACAAAAGTGTTGGGTAAAACTCTTTCGTCACGAGCAGAACAATCTACTTCGATGTGATTGGCATTTTTAACTTTGTTTAAACGAAATACACCCGATTCTACTGGAGTCCAATGTAATAAATGTGTTAGCCATCTTGGTGTTACGGTTCCGATTTGCGGAACGGTACGAGTTGCAATTGCGAGCTGTCTTGCTGCAACATCGCCTAATGCGGTCTGTTGTGGTTTTGTTTCGGCCATTTTTTTTGAGTTTTAATAGGTTTATAATTTATTTTTTGATTCCTTAAAGTTATTTATAAATTTTATTCAAACAGCTCATCTACAGATAAATATCTTTCTCCTGCGTTGTAATTGAACGTTAGGATTGCAGTGTCTTTTGGTGTTTCCTTTTTGTTTTCTGAAATTGTTTTAATTTTTATTTCGTTCTTATGATACACAATAGAATTTGGAAGAATACTGTTAGTAAGCCAGACATTGCCGCCAATAATTGAATTTTTACCAACAGTTGTCTGACCGCCAAGGATGGAGCTGTTGGCATAGATTACTACATTATCTTCAATTGTTGGATGTCTTTTTATAAAAGCATCTTCTTTTTTTACACTCAAAGCCCCAAGCGTAACGCCTTGATAAATTTGTACATCATTGCCAATAATTGTGGTTTCGCCAATTACAATTCCCGTTCCGTGATCAATGGCAAAATTATCTCCGACTTGAGCGCCGGGATGAATTTCTATACTAGTTTTTATGTGTGCATATTCAGATATAGTTCTAGCAAGAAGTTTTAGATCCTGTTCCCATAATTGATGTGAAAATCGATAAATCGCAATAGCAAAAAAGCTAGGATAAGAATACAAGACTTCTTCAAAGGATTTTGCGGCTGGATCTTTTGTAAAAATAGTAAGCGCATCATTTATGGCTTTTTTGTGTAAATGCGGAATGGCTTCAAAAAAGATTTCAGTCTGTTGTCTTGAATCACTTTTGGGAGAAAAATCGGTGACTAGTTCATCAAACTGTTTTTCAAGAAGATTGAATTTATATCTTACAGATGCCTCAGTTTCATAGGTCTTTGTTGTATTTGAATACAGCAGAAGGAAGAAATCATCAATAAACTGATGGATAACTTTTTTTTCGGGAAGAATTAATAATTCCTGATGTTGTCGCGCTATTTCGTGATAAAAAGATTTCATAACAATTGGTTTTTGGTTTGTAATTGAAATTCTTACCATAACTGATATCTGAATCAAAACCTTTTAAATAGTATTTGATGACATAATAATCCTCGATGCAAAGCAGCAAAGTGATTATAGGATTACAGTAGGAAAGTGTTTGGGAAATAAAGAGAATCGCTTTTTGGCTCCCATTTTTTTAAAATGGAAATCGCTAAAAAGAAAATAGTGAAGGGATTAACAACAGAAACACATACAACAAAATGTATTGTATGTATAATTTTTAGGAAAAATGTGAGATGATATTTTTTCTGATGTTTTCAAAATGTAGTGCTTTAATTATTTAAATTCTACTAATTCTATAGACAAAGTTATATTTATTATGGTAAAATCCAAATCTTTTTTGAAATTTATTTGATACGTTATGAAATTATTCTGTGATAAATAAAATATTTTGGTTTTAATGTGCTGTTTATTAGTTGTTTGTGTTTTGTTTAAAACAATGAAAAAGGGTCGAAAAACAAGTTTTTAAAACTCATTTTTCGACCCTTGAATACTTTTTAAAATTCAAAAAAGATTTTTTTTTTAAGATTTGAATTATTTCTTAGCAGCAGCGCCCGGAATCAATTCTCCTTTTTGTTTGAATTTGCTGTATTCTACAACTCCTGTTTTATCTGCCCAATCGAAATATTTGGCCGAAAGATCGTTTACAATTCCAGGATTTTGTGCGGCAACGTTTGTTGTTTCGCCACGGTCTGCTTCAAGATCATAAAGTTCCCATTGGTAAGACGGATAAATAGAAACCAATTTCCATTTTCCTTCTCTAACCGCTCTGTTTCCAGCTCTTTCCCAGAATAAAGGAGCGCCACGGTTTACTTCGGATGCATTATCAAATAAAACAGGCAGCAAACTTTTACCAGGAAGCGGATTAGAAGTTACGCCATTTAAGTTTTTAGGATAGTCAATTCCAGCCAATTCGTAGAAAGTAGGAGCAAGGTCAATAATATGTCCAGTTCCTTTATCAATTCTTCCTGCTTTAATTTTTGAAGGATACCAAGCAATAAACGGAGAACTGAATCCGCCTTCGTGCATATTGTTTTTATAATCTTGTAAAGGTGTATTAGAAAGATATGCCCAGTTTTGTTCCTGATAATCAAAAGAACCCGAAGTTCCGATTGGTCCGTCGTTACGAACTAAACCTCTTTTTAATGGATTGTACGTATTGAAACCACCTTGAGCGCCATTATCTGCAATAAAAATAATTAAAGTGTTTTTGTCTTTCTTTAACGCTTTCAGTTTATCTAAAACCTTTCCAACATTTTGATCCATGTTGTCTACCATTGCGGCGTACACTTCCATTTTAGCTTTCCAGAATTGTTTTTCGTCATAAGTCAATTTATTCCATTCTGGAACTTCTGGGTCACGAGGAGCAATAGTTTGATTAGGAAGCAAAATGCCGTTTTCTCTTAATTTCTGAATTCTTTTTTCTCTTAAAGCATCCCAGCCCTCATCAAATTTCCCTCTGTATTTGGCAATATCTACAGGTTTTGCCTGTAATGGCCAGTGAGGCGCAGTAAATGCTAAGTATAAAAAGAAAGGTTTGTTTTCTTTGTTTTGTTCGTCTAAGAAAGTAACCGCGTTGTTTCCAATTTCATCTGTGAAGTAGTACGAATCGTCTTTTGGATGCAGTTCTTCATTATTGCGGATCATTTTTACTGGATAAGCCGTTTTCCCGAAAGGAAGCGGTTTTGTGTCGAAATAATTTGCTGCACCTTTTAAGATTCCGTAAAACTTATCAAAACCTCTTTGATTTGGCCATTGCGCTTGATCTTCAGAACCTACGTGCCATTTTCCTGACATTAAAGTGCTGTAACCTCCAGAACGGAAAACTTCACCCAAAGTCAAAGATTCCTTGTTTAAATACCCTTGATAAGCTGGCAAACCTAGATTCACATCAAAATAACCAACTCCAGCTTTGTGCTGATATTGTCCCGTTAATAAAGAAGCTCTCGTAGGCGCACAAATTGAGTTGTTGTAAAATTCGCGCAGACGAGTTCCTTCTTTCGCTAAACGATCTAAGTTTGGGGTTTTAATCTCAGAGCCGTAATTTCCTAAATCTGAATATCCCATATCATCGACCATAATCAAAATTACGTTGGGTTTAGATGATGCGGTTTGGGCTTCGGTTTTATAAGAACCAATTATTCCTGTCAATAAAACAGAAAATAAAATGTTTATTCTTTTATTCATCTTATTTATAATTTACTGTTAGTGTATTTTTAATTTTATTTCTAACACATAGAGGCATAGATTTTATAGATGTAGTAAGGCGTTTTACTTGTAATAAAGATCATAGCTATGTGTCGAGAAATATATTTCTCTTTTATATTCTTTTCGAAAGCAAAAAAACTATGTCTCTATGTGTTAAATTAATTTATGTGTTTAAAAAAAGTTATCTCCAAGCCGGAACTTGTTTCAAATTCGGATTCAAATCCAATTCTCTCTGTGGAATAGGAAAATGAACGTGTTTTGGCTGTGCGTTCGTTTTTCCCGCCGCTTTTAATTTAGCCACAAAATAATCTGGGCCTCTTCTCGCCAAGTCAAACCAACGCTGATATTCGTAAACCAGTTCTTTTCTTCTTTCTTCAAAAACCGCTTCTCTAAACGCGTCTTGACTTAGTGCTGGAGAAGTTGTTGCCAATAATTCAACTCCAGCCCTTGTTCTCACGCGGTCAACTGCGGCATACGCTTCTGGAGTTGGGCCTCCGTTTTGTTCGTTTAAAGCTTCTGCATAAATCAACAATACTTCTGCAAAACGTATAATTGGCGTATTTTTAGAAGACTGCCCCGGCGAAGTCGGCGTCGCGGGATCAAAATATTTGTTGAAATGTGGCGTAACTTTATACGTTTTTCCATCGGTCGGACTTACAAATTCGACTGCAAAAGTGATGTACTTTCTTTTGTCTGTTTCAGCGAAAGCTTCAAAAAGTTTACCTTCTTTGTGCAATGCATCTGCTTGATCTCCTGCAATTCCAGGAACAGAAGTTGGAGCAGCTGTAGAAGCCAGCATATTTCCATTCCAATTTGTTAAACCTTTAAATTGAGCTGAGAAAATATGTTCTTTTCCGTTTTTGGTTGCCACATTAAATACATCAGCATAATTTTCGAACAAATCATAAACTTTGCTGTCAATGATTTCTTTACTTTTTTCGGCTGCTTTCTGCCATTTCTTTTCAGTTAAATATACTTTTGCCAAAATACTTTTTGCAGCGCCAGCAGTTACCCGGCCTTTGTTTTGTTGCACTACAGGAAGCGCTTCGGCATCAATTAGATCGTTTTCAATCTGCGTATAAACATCTGCTTCTGGAGTATTGCTAACATTGATTGCTTCCGGCGTTAAAACTGTTGTTTCGTGTAAAACCAACGGAACATCTCCAAACCATCGTACTAAATTAAAGTATAAAAGTGCTCGTAAGAACTTTGCCTCGTTAATTAAATCTTTGTCTTTCTGTGAATTAAGATTTGGATTCTTCGCGATATTGTCAATTGCCACATTTGCTCTATTGATTCCATCATAACTTTGTCGCCATAATTCAATCATACGGTCGTTTGAAGCATCGTGCGTTAAGTTGGACAAAGCTCTAACATGTGCATTTCTTGCTCTTGGTCCTGCTTCATAATCATCTGTTGCCATTTCGGTCGCAATCTGAATTAAACGATTGTATAGCGTATGTGTCGAACTGTTTATAGCATTATGAATAGCAATAACTGCTGCATCGGCATCTTCGGTGGTTTTATAAAAATTGGTAGACGAAATAAATGCTTTTGGATCTTCGTCTAAAGAATTGCACGCACTCACTAAAAAGAGTACCGCTAAACTGAATATTATATTTTTTTTCATGATAAGTCTTTTAGAATGTTACGATTAATCCGCCTGAGATTGTTTTAGAAGCAGGATAAATTCCAGTATCTGTTCCCGGAGAAATTGTCGTTCCGTTTGTTACTTCAGGATCGTAACCTGTGTATTTTGTCCACGTTAATAAGTTCTCTCCGATAACACGGAATTTTACTGAGGTCAAACTTAATTTCTCTGATATTTTTTTTGGAAGATTATAGCTTAAAGCAATGTTTTTTAATCTCACGAACGAACCATCTTCTACAAAACGATTAGAGAAAACTGGTGCAGGATCTAATTTTGCTCTCGGCGTTGTATTGCTCGGATTTGTTGGTGTCCAAGCATCTAAAGCTGAGGTTGACGCATTTTGCTGCCCGTTGTACAATTCCAGAGCTTGTAGGTTTCCGTTCAGGATTTTATTTCCAACAGAACCATTCACTAAAATGGCCAATTCAAAACCTCGGTAAGTGAAATTATTAGAAAATCCGAAAACAAAATCGGGCTGTGCATCACCAATGCTAGTTCTATCTGCTGCGGTTGTAAACGCTCCGTCTCCGTTAATGTCTTTATACAAGCGATCTCCCGCTTTTGGCGTTGCATTTCCTGTATAAACTCCTTTTGTCGCGACTTCATCTGTCTGTAAAATTCCGTCAGTAACCGCGCCATAGAAAGTTCCTAAAGACTGGCCCACTTTTAAAATATAGTTTCCAAAAGTGTAAAATTCAGCACCATTTCCTAAAGCAATAATTTTGTTTTGGTTAAAGGCAATATTAAAGTTCGATGTCCATGAAAAAGCAGTATTTCCAAGAGAAGCATTCAAGCCAAATTCAATTCCCTGATTACGAACAGATCCAAAATTCTGAAGCGAAGAAGTAAATCCCGTTGTGTACGGAAGCTGAACGTCTAACAATAAATCTTTGGTGATTTTGCGATATACATCAACTGTTAAATTCAATTTATCATTGAAGAAACCAACATCGATTCCAGCGTCAAACTGGTTCGTTAATTCCCATCCCAAATTGTTGTTTGAAATTCGCGTAGGCGTAAAACCGGTATAAATCTGGTCTCCGAAAAGATATTTTACACTCGTTAAAGTAGATAAAGACTGGTATTCTCCAATTTCCTGATTTCCTGTAGCACCCCAGCTTGTTCTGATTTTTAAACTATTGATAACGTCTTTTACAGGATTAAAAAACGATTCGTTACTAATCTGCCAAGCTGCGGCAACAGAAGGGAAATAACCCCATTTATTGTCTTTTCCAAAACGAGAAGAACCATCGGCTCTAATACTTCCTGTTAAGAAATATTTGGAATCATAATTATAATTTACCCTCGATAAAAACGAATTCAGCGCCCAAGTGCTTTCGCCAGAAGTTGGCATTAAAGCCACATTTCCGCTTTGTAAACTGTAGTAAGAAGTAATATCATTTACATATTGCTGTGATCCAGAAGTGTTAAACTCTCGCGTTGAACTTTGCTGTGTATAACCCGCCAAAGCATTCAGATGATGTTTTTCTCCAAATACTGTTGTATACGTTAAGGTGTTTTCGTTTAACCAGCTTCTAGAATCGGCAGTTCCAATTTTTCCTTCTCCATTGGTAATAGAACCTTCATAAATGCTAGATGGGAGATAACTTTTTTCTTTGTTGAAAATCATATCGGTTCCAAAAGAAACTTTCAAAACCAAATTTTTCAAAATATCATATTCGCCGTAAATAGTTCCTAAAATACGATCGGTAATAGATTGATTTTTACGTTCGTTTAACGTTGCGATTGGATTGGCAAAAATATTTTCAAACGGATTTCTTAAAGTATAACTTCCGTCTGGTTCGTAAATCGTTGCCGTTGGAGGCATACTCAATAACGCTGTAACCAAACCGCTCGGAGCCACTTTAGATTTGGTTTCGGCAATTGTTAAGTTCAAACCAAATCTCGCTTTACTGCTTATTTTTGAATTTAAATTAACACGTCCACTGAAACGTTCAAAACCTGTATTTTTTATGATTCCTTCTTGATTGTAATAGTTTCCAGAAACCGCATATTTGGTCTGATTGTTTCCGCCAGAAACACTTAATTGATGATTTTGTGTCAGTCCTTTTTGGAAAGCCGCATCTTGCCAGTCGGTTCCTTTTCCTAATTGCGCAATTTGTGCATCACTCAGATATTGGTTTGTTCCGCCCGCTGGATTAGAATCGTATAAAGCGGCATTTCTTAATCTCGAAAAACCTTGGGCGTCTAACACATCAACTTTTTTACGAACTGACTGTTGGCCAATTGTAAAATCATAATTTACAGTGGTAGCAGTATTTGAACCTTTTTTGGTTGTGATAATAACAACTCCGTTTGCTCCTCTAGAACCGTAAATGGCTGTTGAAGAAGCGTCTTTTAAAACCGTAATCGATTCGATGTCTGACGGATTTATAGTAGAAAGCGGATTGGTTGGCGTACCGCTCAAAACACCAGAAGTGACTTCTGAATTGTATAATGGAAAGCCGTCGATTACATATAAAGGCTCATTTCCGCCCTGAATCGAACTTCCTCCACGAATACGAATGCTCATACCAGCGCCCGGCTGACCCGAAGTTTGTGTTACGTTAACACCCGCAACAGAACCTTGAAGTGAACTTTCAAGCGTTTTTTGAGTTGCTTTTAAGGACATTTGGGCTACGGTTTCGGCAGCTCCAGTATAATCTTTTTTAGAAGTGCTTCCGTATCCAATAATTACAATTTCATTCAATTCCTTCACATCTTCTTTTAATGAAATCTGAATAAAATCTTTGGTTGCGATATATTCTGCGGTAACGTAGCCTAAATAGCTTACGATTAAAGTATAAGGAAATTTTTGTCCTGTCTGAAAATAGAATTTTCCGTCTAAATCGGTTACAGAACTATGAGTTGTTCCTTTGATCTGAATCGTTACGCCAGGAATTGGCTGATTGGTAACTTGATCTACAACGGTACCATTTAAGGTCGAATTAATTAAGGGCTGTGTATTTTGTGCTTTAATTCCGATCGAAATTAAGAATACAAAAAGCCACAAAAAGGCATGTAATTGCTTGTTCATTACTTTTTTGGATTTAAATAATAAAGCAGTACGGAAACTTGGTTTTCCAATTTCCGAAGGCTTTCTTTAGTGATAAATGTTCTTTGAGTCTTGCCATTTCTGTTGCCGCAGAAATGGTTTTTACTATGAAAGGATAGGGCAGTGCATTATTTTCATTTTGTAATCTTGTTTAGTTATTATTTTTTTTAGTTAATATGGTTTTGACATAGTTAATCGTTCAATACTTTAGGTATTAATCGTTTGTTGCCAAGATGTAATTTAGTTTGTGATTTTATTTTCGATAAGAAACGAAAACGGAGATTGGATTTTTAACAGCACATGCACATATAACAAAAAGTGTTATGTGTGAATTTTTCAGGAAGAATGTAATGCGATGTGTAAGCTGTTGTTTTCAAAATGTAGTTCTTTATTGTTTAAACTCTACTAATCCTATAGACAAAGTTAATTTTATTATAATGAAAACCAAAAGATTATTTAATTTTTTTGAGGAAAAGTATATTTAAAGAATGCGAAATATATTTTAAATATTTTTAAGTGATTGTAAATTAGTTGTTTAGTGTTTTTGTTTTAAAAAATAAAAATAGATTTAAACTATTTTGTTTATACAGTTTTTACTTGCTTTTTTAAGCTTGATGTTTGAATTATAAAACTAAACCCGACAGGTTTTAAAAACCTGTCGGGTTTGATATAGAATAGTAATGCTATTTTTAAGGTTTGAAAAGCAAAAAAGCGATAATCAATGTAATAAGGATATTAAAAAATTGTGCAGCGAGAAAAGCTATTAAAGGTTTTCGGCTATTGTTTTGAAGCAAATCTTTAAAATTGGTTTCTAAACCAATGCTGGTAAAAGCCAAGGCAAACCAAAGTCCTTGGAGATTTTTTAAACTTTCTTTTAGTTCATCGCGAGTTTCTGGTGCAACAAAAAACGAAAAGACAATAGAAGCTGCAATAAAACCAATGACAAACTTTGGAAAACGCTCCCAGATTACGCCGAGAGTTGGTTTCGATTTTTGAATTTCAGAAGACTGATTGTGAGTATAAGTCCAATAAATAGAAATAGCAAAAGCGGCTAAGCCCAATAATACATTTTGAGAAAATTTGACAATTGTACTTATTTTTAAAGCTGTTTCTCCCACCAAAGTTCCTGATGCGACGACTGCTCCAGAAGTATCAATACTTCCGCCAAGCCAAGCGCCCGTAACTTCTTCGGGAAAATTAAAATGACTGGCAATGATCGGCATAAAAATCATCATAGGAATTGCAGTTACTAAAACCATCGAAATAACATAAGACAGTTTTTTAGAATCTCCTTTTATGGCGCCCGAAGTTGCAATCGCTGCCGAAACGCCACAGATAGAAACGGCACTCGAAATCATCATGGTCAATTCGTCGTCGACTTTTAGTTTTTTACATAACCAGAAGGCAAAATACCAAACGGATAAAACTACGATCAAAGCTTGAATTAAACCTAATGAACCCGCTTTTAAAATATCTGAAAAAATAACACTCGTTCCCAATAAAACCAATCCGATTTTGACAAAAAGTTCGGTTGATAAAGCAGAACGAAACCATTCTGGAAGTTGGAAGAAATTTCCAATAATCAATCCGATGACTAAACTGAAAATAACTGCTTCTAGATTTAGCGCTTTTACTTCAGAATTTCCTGCAATGATTAAGGCGATTATTGTCAAGAGATAAATGATTGGAAATCCGAAAATGAAATTTTTAATTGATTTTCCAACTAAAAAAGTGCCGATTGTTCCGATAGAAATAAAATAAAGGAATTGAAGACTAATTGTTTGAATGTTTTTAATTTCGAAAACATTGTTTATTAAGTCTGTTCCATTTGTCCATTTAAAAACAGGAACTTCTGGCAGAAAAATAAAGAGAGAGATTCCGATAATTAGAAAACCGAGAATAACGACGGTCCAATCTTCGTGGATAGTAAATTTTGTTGAGGTTGACATTGTATGTTTGCTTTCCTGCAAGGTTTCCAAAACCTTGTAGGTATTAAGTAATTATTCGAGTAGTTCAAACAAACCTACAAGGCTTTGGAAACCTTGCAGGAGTTGAGTATTTGTATTTAAATATTACAAATCGACAAAGTATTTTTGTTTGCCAAAGTCAAATTCGTAATAGGTTAAATTAGGCCAAAGCGGCTTAATTAATCCTTTTTCCCAGTTTTGTAAAGCGGCTTGTAATTCCTTTACTTTTTCAGGATTTTTTTGTGAGAGGTCTGTTTTTTCAAATTTATCAGAAGCAAGGTTGTAGAGCCATTTTTCATGGGTTCTTCCGCTGATGACTAATTTCCAGTCGCCGCTTCTAATGGCTTTTGCATCGCCCGAACGCCAGTATAAATCTTTGTGAGCTACTTTATTTTCATTTACCGTTTTTACTAAATCAACTCCGTCATAAACTCGATCTTTTGGTAAATCAGAACCAATCGCTGATGCAATGGTTGTGAAAATATCTAGAGTGCTTATAGGATTTTTGTAAACAGTATGAGGTTTGACTTTTCCTTTCCATGAAAGTGCAAAAGGAACATTGATTCCGCCTTCAAAATGAGAAAATTTACCGCCTTTTAAAGGTGCATTTGTTGTGGCAAAAGTATAATCGGCACCGCCATTGTCACTGGCAAAAACGATTAAAGTATTTTCTTCAAGACCTTCTTTTTTGATTTTTTCTCGGATTCTTCCAATCGCATCGTCTAAAGCGCTGATCATGGCAAAATAAACGCGTTTGTTTTCATCTTTTACATTCGGAAAACGATCGTAATATTTTTTACGAACCTGAAATGGCGTATGTGGCGCATTAAACGGAATGTATAATAAAAAAGGTTTGTTTTTATTTTTGTCAATAAAAGCTTCTGCTTCTTCCGCAAATTTTTCAGTTAAATAGGCTTTTTCATCAATGATAGTGCTGTCTCGGCGAATCTGTCCAATTCCGACACGGCCTTTGCCCCAAATCATTTTATCGGTAAAATCTTTGTGATGGTGATTGATGATGTCTGGATTATTGTCTTCTGGAGCAAATAAGGAGAATGCTTGATAAAAGCCGTAATGATAATCGAAACCACGGTCCAGAGGAAAAAAAACTTTATTATGTCCCAAATGCCATTTTCCAATAATTCCTGTAGCGTAACCTTGTCTTTTGGCTAAGTCGGCAAAAGTGATTTCAGATTTCGGAAGTCCTTGTGTTGCAATAGATGCATCATTTGGATATTCGATTTTATCATTTAATCTCCAATTATTGGTATTCAACAAATATTTGAAGGCGTAATATTCCAAATTGTTTTTCGGATAGCGATCTCCTGGCTGATATTCATGTCCAAAACGTTCCTGATATCTTCCTGTAATCAAACCCGCACGAGAGGGCGAACAAATTGCTGCCGATGCATATCCATCGGTAAAAGTAACTCCAGAAGCCGCCAAAGAATCAATCTGTGGAGTAGGAGTCGATTTTCCGCCATAGAGCGAAATATCATATTTGCCTAAATCATCGGCAAGGAGAATAATAATATTCGTCTTTTTTACTGTTGAATCAGATGGAGCTTTTGAAGCTAAAAAGGCTTTTTTCCCTTCGGCAAGTTTTTGATCTTCTTTGACTAATGTTCCGTCAGTGTTAATAGGCCAGAATAAAAATGCTGCTAGAATGAGAAGCACTAGTAAAATGGGAATTACAATTTTGGTTATTTTTTTATAGGTTGCCATGTATGGTTTTTGGTTGGGTTTGAGTGGAATTGATTTTTTTTGTCATTTCGACGAAGGAGAAATCTTCACGAGTAACTCCTCAACGAATATCCAATCTTTGTAGAGCTTCTTGCGAAGATTTCTCCTTCGTCGAAATGACAATATTATGGTTACGTAATTGTAAAAAGTTTCGAGACTACTTAGAAGCCAATGCAACATCAACTTCACTCTTCAAATCATTGATGCCTTCTTTCTTAAAAACAATTTTTCCATTTTCATACAAGATCAAAGTCGGAAAAACTTTTACTGTTTTTAAATCGGCAATAACTTGCGGACTGTCTTCCAATTCAATTTCTACGATTTTTAAATTGGTTCCGTATTCAGATCTGATGGTTTCTAAAACTGGCTTTACTTTTTTACAAGGCGCGCAGTATTTTGAACCAATATCGACTAGAACAGTTTTATTATCGGCAATAATTTTATTGAATTCTGCCAATGACAATTTGCTTTTTAGATTGGAATAAAAAGGTTTTCCGTTTCCGATCCAATTTGCAATTCCGCCCTCTAAACTATAGGCTTCAGAAAAGCCATTTTTTAATAATTCTTTTTCTAAAGCAACACTTCGGCCGGCTCCAATAGAATAAATAAAAACAGGTTTTGATTTATCTAGTTTAGCAACAGATTGCGCGTAGTTTTCTGATTGAAGATTAAAGTTTACAGCGCCTTCAATATGATTCAAAACAAATTCTTCAGGAGTTCTGGCATCAACAATCTGCGGATTTTTTTGGCTTTTTATTTTCGAATAAAATGAATCTAACGACAATGAGCTGTGACTTTCATTTTGCGAAAAAGCAGCAACTGCCCATAAAAAGGCAATTGCTGTTATACTGTTTTTTAAGATTTGATTTTTCATATCCAGAAGTATTAAACTTGTTCTAATACAGGTGATGGAGTTTCTTCGGTAACCGTTTTTGGTTTTAGCGGAAGCGATAATACTCCCTCGGCAAGAGAACTGCCTTCTTTTTTAGATTTAAAAATCGGCCAAAGAAACTGAGCATACCATTCTTCTTGTTTGTATGATTTTGTTCCGAATGTTTTTGGATATTTACGTGTTATTAGTCCTGTTCCGAAAATGATATCCCAGATAAAAAACATATTTCCAAAATTTCCTTTAAAATGGCCAACGCCATCTCCGCTTGTATCTGCATGATGCGCTTGGTGTGTTGCAGGAGTAGAAATCACTCTTTCTAAAACCCATGCAATCGGGTGTAATACTTTGTATTTGTAAAAAGGTTTGTCCCATGGAATGCTTGAATGCGCTCCCAAAGTGATGAAACTTTTGATTACTAAAACAAATAAAGCAGGAAGACCTAAACCTAAATAGGTTAAAGTTGCTGTCAAATAAATTTGAGAAAAGAAAAGTGTATAAATAAAGTTTTGTCTAGAAGCCATCGCCATTCCCATATACGGAGCTGAATGATGTGTTCTGTGAAAACGCCATAAAAACGGAACTTGATGATGCAATCTATGATACCAATATTGCGTTAAATCGTCTGCAATGGCAATTAAGAAAAAGCCTCCCCAAAACGGAACCCATGATAATGAGTTTGCTAAGTTTGGCAGTAAATAAGGCAAAGCAGTTAAACTAAAAAAAGCAATTACAGGAGGCAAAAGAAGTTTTGGCGCTAAGAAACAAACGATATCTATTTTGCGTTCTTCGCCAGTCCATTCATCATCGTATAAACCTGCTGCAAATTCGATAACTCCCAAAACAAGCATAAATACTGTTAATCCCCAAGTTCTGATATTGGCAAAAACGGGTTGTGCAAATTCTAAAAACGAAGGCAGTGTAATATGCGATTCACTTACAGCGCCACCCGTTAATTTAAAATAAAGGTAAATTGCCACTACAGGCAATGAATAAATGAAGAAACTTATCGTTAAGTCTCTCGTTAATTTTTCTTTTTGAACTATAGCCATGATTTCTTATTTTAAAAATTGATTTACTACTGCTAATCCGCCAGCCAGAATCGCCAGTGGAACTAAAAACAAGATTATCCCAACGACAATCTTTTTTCCTATAATTTCATAATCTACTCGTTTCATAATTCTTCGTTTTAAGTCCTGCAAGGTTTTTCAAACCTTGTAAGGATGTTTTTTTTAAGCTTTTAATTTAAACCTGCAAGGTTTTGGAAACCTTGCAGGTTCGGTAATTAGTTATTGGTTCCTCCAGGTTTAGTTGCCTGCTTGATTAAGTCGGAAACTGTTTTTCCTTTGTCGGCACCAGTATTGTGAATTCTTCTGTTGTAAACATCCTGCCAGTCAATCAACGGATACACATTGTTTTCTTTTGCCTGTTCGTCAAATAATTTTTGAAGTTCAGCCAGTTTTTCAGGATATTTTTTAGCCAGATTATTACGTTCGTTGAAATCTTCGTTTAGGTTATACAGTTCCCAAACATCGGTATCGAAGTTGCTCGGAGCAGGTTTTTCGTTGCTTCCTAAAGATTTTTTCACAGCAAAAGAATCTGGTAAATGGGCTGCAGAAGCTTTCCATCCGTCTTTGTAGATTGCTCTGTTTCCAAAAATGTAGTAATACTGTACTTTGTGCAATGATTCGGCTTTCGGATTATCTAAAGAAGCTTGGAAAGAAGATCCTTGAATAATATCTTGTTTGATTCCTTTGATATATTCTGGAGCTTTAATTCCTGCAATAGCCAATGTAGTTGGAAGCAAATCGGTTACGTGGCTGTATTGATTTCTGATTCCGCCTTTATCTTTAATTCCGTTTGGATAAAAAACAATCAACGGATTACGAGTTCCACCTTCTGAATGCGCATCTTGTTTCCAGTTTTTGAAAGGAGCATTGGTTGCTTGCGCCCATCCTAAAGGATAATTGGTATTTAGACCTTTTGCTGTTCCGATTTCTCCAATATTATTTAAATTGCTTTGGAAATTCTCTTCATCTGTTTTTCCTTGAGCAAACAAACTCTGATTGATTGTTCCTTGTAAAGTTCCTTCTTTACTGGCTCCGTTATCACCAATAGCAACAAAGATTAAAGTATTATCCAATTGCCCGCTTTGTTTTAAATAATCCACAACTCTTCCAATTTCATAATCGGTATAGGTTAAGAATCCTGCGTAAACTTCCATGAATCTTGCGTATACTTTCTTTTGGTCTGGAGTTAATTTTTTCCATTCCGTAATTAAAGCGTTACGATCTGGCAGTCCAGCATTTTGAGGAAAGATTCCCAATTTCTTTTGGTTTGCCAATACCTTTTCGCGGTAAACATCCCATCCTTCGTCAAATTTTCCTTTATATGGTTCAACCCATTTTTCAGCAACCTGATGAGGTGCGTGAACAGCTCCTGGCGCATAGTACAAGAAGAACGGTTTTCCTGGTGCTGCTTTTTGTTGTTTTTGGATGTAACTGATGGCTTTGTCTGTAATCAATTCATTCAAATGACGTCCGTCAGGTTTAATATGAACTTGATCTTCTACCAAATCAGGATTGTATTGATCGGTTTGAGAACCTAAGAATCCGTAGAAATGATCGAAACCTTTTCCAGTTGGCCAACGGTCAAACGGACCAGCATCTGAGGCTTCCTCGTCTGGCGTAACGCCATATTTTCCAACAGCAAAAGTGTTGTATCCATTATCGCGAAGAATCTCTGCAATTGTTCCTTTATCAGAAGGAATTCTTCCGTCCCAGCCTGGGAAACCTGCGGATAAAATAGTATGAGAAAATCCACTAACGTGAACTCTTCCTGAGTTTCTACCAGTCAATAAAGCCGCACGGGTAGGGGCGCAAATTGCTGTTGTATGGAAGTTGGTATAGCGCAAACCATTATTTGCCAAATTATCAAAAGTAGGCGTATTAATCAATCCTCCAAAGGTACTTGAAGCTCCAAATCCTACGTCGTCTAAAAGAATCCAAACAATATTCGGAGCGCCTTTTGGAGCCGTTACAGGATCTGGCCAATATTCTTTAGAATCAGCTAAAGTTTTACCAATTGTACCCTTAAATTCTTGTTTGTCCTGTGCAAATCCTAATTGTGCAATTAGGACAGCAGTAATCAAAAGCCCTTTCTTAGAGCCTTTGATTGAAATGCTATTTTTTAAATTTTTCATTTTTTATAGTTTTTTAGTTATATGGTTTTAATTAATATCCAGGATTCTGAGGTAATCCGTCAGGGTTGATATTTCTTTCGCTTTGCGGAATTGGATACAGATTATTTCGTTCTGAAACTGAGTTTTTGGCTGTAACTTTTTTCACTTCAGTAACCAATGTTCCCCATCTTACCAAATCGTACCAGCGTTGTCCTTCTTGAACAAATTCTTTTTTACGCTCTTCTTGAATTGCTGCTCTAAAAGAGGTCTGATTTAATCCAACTAAATCGACAGAAGCATCTGGAGTTGTAATTGGTTTTCCAAAAGCTCTTCTGCGAACTTGATTGATTAATTCGTAAGCTTCTGCAGTTGGTCCGCCTTGTTCATTTATCGCTTCCGCTAAAGACAAAAGGATGTCGGCATAGCGAATAACAGGAAAGTTGATTGCTACGTTTGAAGGTGTCGCCAGATTAGACAAATCCAAGTATTTTTTGAAGATTGGTTTCGGAAAAGTATAAAGTGTTCCCGTTGACGGATTAAGCAATTGTTTGGCATAACTCACATCTCTTCTTTTGTCACCAGGCGCATAAATATCATAAAATAAAGCAACATCTGAGATAATATCTGCTGGTTCTGTTGCGGTAAATCCAGTAAAAGAAGTTGCCTGAAAAGTACTTCCGCTAGAACCATTTCCTGCTTGATTTGGCTCAAATTGAACCGAGAAAATATGCTCTTTTCCGTTCTTTTTTGTTTTAGTGAAAATATCTTGGAAATCTTCAAACAACGCGTATCCATAACCTCCATCAATTACTTCTCTAGATTTTGCAATGGCATTTGGCCAGTCTTTTCTAGTCAGATATACTTTTGCTAAAATCGCTTTTGCAGCTCCCGATGTAGCGCGCCCAGCATCTGCTGTAGTATACGTTTTTGGAAGAGCTTCAGCATCTGTCAAGTCTTTAATAATTTGATTGTACACTTCGTCAACCGTAGAGCGATTGGTTTTTAGATCTCCCAAATTGATAGAAGTCGCTTCGTGCAAAACAATTGGAACACCGCCCCAAAGACGAACTGCTTGAAAGTACAAAAGGGCTCTAATAAATTTGGCTTCATTGATCAATCTGGTTTTGATAATGTCTGAACCTGATACTTTCGGAATATTATCAATAGAAACATTGGCTCTGTTGATTCCGTTATAAATTTGTCTCCAAGCCACTTGAACACGATCTGAAGTAGCATCATGCGTTAAACTGCTCAAAGCTCTAACTTGCGGATTGGTTGCCGAAACTCCTGCAGCAGCATAATCAGAACCCATATCTGTTAAGAAATAAAGGTTTCTACCAAACAAACTCTGCTCGCCTGGATCAAGGCTTAAAGAAGCGTAAACTGCAGTTACACTTGCAGTAGCATCATCTTGCGTGACAAAATAATTGTCTTCGGTTACAAAAGAGGTTGGTGTTACCTCAAGATCAGCGCACGATACTAATAGACCGGCACTTAAAAGGAATGTTATAATTATCTTTTTCATTATATATTTTTTTACTTAGAAAGTTACGTTCAAGCCCGAAATGAATGTTTTGGAGTTTGGATAAGAACCAAAATCAATTCCTGGATATAAGTTGTTTTGTTCGTATGAACTTACCTCTGGATCATAGCCAGTATATTTCGTCCACGTGATGAGGTTTTCTGCTGAGATGTAGATTTTTACACTCTTGGTTCCCAGTTTTTTAGAAACGCTTTTTGGCAACGTGTATCCTAATGTTATTAGTTTTAATCGTAAGAAAGAAGCATCTTCTACGTAGCGCTCAGAAACAATTCCAAGAGGAGAACTAGAGGCTCTCGGGATTTCGTTGCTCGGATTGGTTGGTGTCCAACGGTCATTCAATGTAGACGCGGCATTGGTTCCAAGAGTCGAAATTTCTAACTGCTGATTTAAAGCATTGAAGATTTTTCCGCCGTACGCTCCTTGAAAAGAGAAATTCAAATCAAAATCATTGTATGAAATGGTGTTACTGAAACTTCCAACAAATTTTGGCTGAGAAGTGCCTAGATTTCCTTTGTCAAGAGCTGTAATAACACCGTCTCCGTTGGTATCCACATATTTTCTGTCACCCACTTTTGTGTTCGCTAAACTGTTGATTTTTGGTTGTGTATTAACTTCTTCCTGAGTCTGAAAAATTCCGTTGGTTTTATATCCCCAGAAACTTCCCAAAGGCAAACCTACTTTTACAATAACAGGCTGTTGCTGTAGCAAAGAACCATTTGGAACTACTGGGAAAAATTCATTTACACCATTTCCAATCTCAGTAACTTTATTTCTATTTAAAGAAAATACGATATTGGAATTCCAAGCGAAATTTTCTGTTTTGATGTTTTCAGTTGTTAAACCAACCTCAAAACCTTTGTTTTCAACCCCTCCAATGTTCTGAAGCACTGTTGCATAACCTGAACTCAATGGCACTGGAACGTTGATTAATAAATCTTTTGTCTTTTTGTAATAGACATCAAAAACAAAATTGATTTTTCGGTCTAATAAGGATAAATCCAATCCAACGTTATACTGATTTGTTTTTTCCCATTTCAAATCTGGATTGGCCAATCGGGTAGGAGCTAAACCGGTGTATAAAGTTCCACCAAAAGAGTAATTTACAGATCCCATAGAAGCCAACGGAAGATAGTTTCCAATTTCCTGATTTCCTGTAGTCCCCGCCGTAATTCTCAATTTAGCTTCGGTTACGCCTTTAATGTTGTTTGCAAATTCTTCATCGGTAATATTCCATGAAAATCCGGCAGAAGGAAAATAACCCCAAAGTGATTCTGAACCAAAACGAGAAGAACCGTCTGCACGTCCAGAAAGCGTAAAGTTGTATTTTCCTTTATAAGAATAATTCACTCTCGCTAGCCAAGATTTCAGTACGCTTTCATAAGCATCACTGTATGGTTTTACGGGCACACCGTCTTGAATAGCATTGTAAGTATTGGCATCATTAACAAAAGTTTGAGCTCCAGCATTTACAACTTCGCCTTTAGTATATTGAAGCGTATAACCTCCTAAAGCAGAAAACTTATGATTTTCGCCAAAATGTGTGTTGTAATTAAGTGTGTTTTCATTCAAAACAGAACCAACTGATCTTTCTCCGATAGAAGCTAAACCTTTTGTTCCTGCTCCAGTAGTGGTGTTTGATGGAGCATAATAATTTTGTTTTGTGTTTAAAACATCACCGCTAATCGCAACTTTTGCAGTCAATTCTTTATTAAATTTATATTCGCCAAATAAACTGGTTAGGATTCTGTTTAATTTGGTTTCGTTAGTTGTATTATCCAAATCGTTAATTGCGTTCGGAATATAACCATTTACAGAAGTTGCGTAAGGATTGTTAGTTACATTGTAGCTTCCGTCTGCATTTTTAATAGGAACAACAGGAGCTGTCAAGACCACACTTACAAGTGGATTCGGATTTCTTCCGGCCGCCGCACCGCCATTTGTACCCACACCATTTGCAATTGAATTGGTATAGTTGGCATTTACGCCAAATTTGAATTTCTGAGAATAATTTCTTTCGTAGTTAACTCGAAGTGAAATACGTTTAAAATCAGAACCTAAAACAATACCATCTTGATCAAAATAACCTGCAGAAACCGCATATCTAGATTTTTCATCACCACCAGAAAAAGATAGATTATGACTTTGAACGGGTGCCGCAGTGATAAATGCTGCAGACTGCCAATCGTAATTTCCAGAAGTTTTTAAAGCTTCGATTTGAGATGGAGAAAAGGAAGGTGCTTGACCAATACTTGCCTGAACGTCGTTTCTTAAACTTGCCCATTCGCTGGCATTCATTAGTTTTAGTTTTTTTGAAATATTTTGGAATCCGAAATAGCCTTGGTACGAAATATTGTCTTGTCCTTTTGTTCCTTTTTTAGTGGTAATAATTACAACTCCATTTGCACCACGCGAACCATAAATTGCTGTTGCCGATGCATCTTTAAGAACTTCTATCGATTCAATATCAGCAGGGTTAATAGTTGACAGAACATTTACACTTGCTCCGGCATAAGTTACTCCAGCGCCACTATTGCTGTTATCATTATAAATTAAAATTCCATCAACAACATACAAAGGTTCGTTACCAGCAGTAATAGAGTTTCCTCCGCGAATGCGGACACTTGAAGAAGCGCCTGGACGACCAGAACTTTGTGTAACTACAACTCCAGCTACAGCGCCTCTTAAAAGATTATCTGCCGAAGAAGTGACCTGAGATAAATTGGCTTTTGGAACCGATGATACAGAACCTGTAATGTCTTTTCTTTTTTGAGTTCCGTAACCCACAACAACCAATTCGTCTAGCTCTTGGCGTTCTTCTTTAAGGTTAATGATTACTGGATTTTTCTCAACAATTACTTCTATTTTTTTATATCCGATGTAAGTTACAATCAAAGTGTAAGGAAATTTCTGTCCCGTCTGAAAATAAAATTTTCCTTCTGCATCTGTAACAACGCCGTGAGTTGTTCCTTTAATGGTTACAGAAGCGCCGATAATGGGCTGATTTGTAATGTCATCTACAACAGTTCCGTCTAATTTTGATTGTATAAGCGGGGTGGTATTCTGGGCTTGTATTCCTGCCGTTAGGAAGAGTAGAAACAGCAGTATGTGTATGTTTAACTTTTTTTTCATTTCTTTGTGTTGGTTTTAAGTAATTAACAAGACGCCCTGAGCACTGTTTATACAGCACTCTAAAAGTGTTCTTGATTTAGTGATAAATGTTCTTTAAGCCTTGCCATTTCTGTTGCCGCAGAAATGGCTTTTTTTATTTACAGCAACAGGTTTGCAATGTTTTCATTTTAGTTTCTTTTAGTTGTTGGTTATTTAATTTGTTGAATAATAGGTATGATTTCAAGAATCTAATCCAACACAATTGAATGCATCGGAGAGATTTTTGGTTAAAATTCAGTAAATATTTTTGGTGGTGTTTTTTTTGATTTGCTTTGATATGTATTCTAAAGGCAAACAAAATAAAAGTAGATTATTAACAACAGAAACACATATAACAAATAGTGCTATAAGTGTATTTTTTAGGAAGAATGTAACGCGATATGCTTTCTGTTGTTTTCACAATAATAATTTTTATAGTTTGAAATATTATCTTAAACTCTACTAATCCTATAGACAAAGTTAAATTTTATATAATAAAAACCAAAAGTTTGTAAAGTTTTTTTCAAAAAAATATTTGTTTAGTTTATAATCTAAAGAATTGATTCTCTTGAAATGCCTTATTTCAATTGATTTCGTGCTAAATTATTGATTCACAGAAATGTTAAATTTAAAATTAGAAATAAAGTAAAAAATGTAGTATTTATACCCTTTTTTTATAAATATAAGAGTACCTAAGACGTAAAATGGAGCTCTTAAAACGTCTGAAAACCATCTTTATAATATTAATTTATAAAAAAATAATAGAGCACATATTCTTTCTTTGTGTTGCAATTGGTTGTTTTATAAATATTTATTTTTCAATAATTAACGTTTTATTTTAGTAAAATACCTTTTTATCCTTAATATGATATTTGTCATTTTTAGTAAGAATTTAACCCTGTAGTTTTGCTTTGTAATTGAGGAATAGTATTCTCAATCTAAATCAAAGTAATTTTCTATTTATGGGTAATCTATCTCAGTCTCACAGAATTTTATTCCTTAACACACTTGCTTTTACAATTTGTTTTGCTTGTTGGACTTTAAACGGCGTTTTGATTACTTTTTTGGCTGATAAGGGAATATTTAATTTCACTGTTGTAGAAATTGGCTGGTTATTAGGAATTCCAATTCTTTCAGGCTCTATATTCAGGCTTCCAATCGGAATTTTAACTGATAAATATGGGGGAAAAGTTGTTTTTTCTGCCTTACTATTACTTTGTTCAATTCCGCTTTTTTTAATGCCATTTGCAGATTCTTTCTGGACTTTTGCCATCCTTAGTTTTTTCTTTGGCTTAGTAGGTACCAGCTTTGCTGTCGGAATAGGTTATACCTCAATTTGGTATCCTAAAGAATGGCAGGGTAGAGCTTTGGGAATTTTCGGAATGGGAAACGCAGGCGCTGCAGTAACTACTTTTATTGCGCCAACTTTATTAAATAATTTATCAGAAGCAGATCCTGCTCACGGATGGAAAATGCTTCCTGTGATTTATGGAGCAACACTAGTGCTTATAGGAATCCTATTTATTGTCTTTGCTAAAAACAAAACCAATCAGGTGGTGTCAAAAACTACTATAGAATTAATCTCGCCACTTAAAAAAGCCAGAGTCTGGCGATTCGGGGCTTACTACTTTTTAGTTTTCGGATTTTTTGTTGCCTATTCGCAGTGGCTTCTTCCAAACTTCATGAATGTTTACGGCACAACTTTAGTAATGGGCGGAATGTTTGCCACAATGTTCAGTTTGCCATCTGGTGTAATCAGAGCACTTGGAGGTTATTTATCAGATAAATTCGGAGCTCGAAAAGTTATGTATTGGGTTTTAGGATCTTCAATTATAATTAGCTTTTTGTTGATGTTTCCAAAGATGGAAATCCTTACCGCTGGTCCTGGCGTTATGTCTCTTACCAACGGAACAGTTACAGAAATTACTGCAAATGAAATAATTGTAAACGGGAAAAAACATCAAATCAACAGTAAAAAAGATTTAGAAACTAACAGCGAATCTTCTGTTTTTCCTGTAAAGAAATCATGGCAAGAAATTGTTGTAGAGCAAAATCAGGAGGTTAAAAAGAAAGAATTATTAGCTCATGGCATTACGCAAATTAATTTCAGTGCCAATCTTTGGGTTTATCTCGTTCTGGTAATCCTGATAGGCATTTCTTGGGGAATTGGTAAAGCAGCAGTCTACAAACACATTCCAGAGTATTTTCCAAATGAAGTTGGAGTTGTAGGCGGAATGGTTGGTTTAATTGGAGGTTTAGGTGGGTTTTTAGGTCCCATAATCTTTGGATATCTCCTTACCTATACTGGGCTCTGGACCAGTTCATGGATTTTTATATTTCTAGTTTCTGTGCTTTGTCTGGTATGGATGCACCGCACAATCATAAAAGCTATGAGAACAAAATCACCAAATTTTGTAAGGCAAATAGAAGATAATCAATAATTTAAATAAAATAAAGATGAAAACTTGGTTAGAAAAATGGAACCCAGAAGATGAAGCATATTGGAATTCTGACGGAAGTAAAATAGCATGGAGAACTTTAATTATAACAACAATTACTTTAACATTATCATTTGCTTCCTGGTTTATGATGAGTGTTATTGCAGTAAAATTGCCTGGTTTAGGATTTAGTTTTTCTAAAGATCAGCTTTTTTGGTTAACTGCAATTCCAGGGTTGGCGGCAGGGTTATTAAGAATTATTCACACCTTTCTGCTTCCAATATTTGGAACTCGTCATATTGTATCTTTTGCGACAGCAATTAAATTAATTCCCGTAATCGGAATTGGTTTTGCAATTATGGATGTAAATACGCCATTTTGGGTTTTTGCAGTTTTAGCATTTACTACAGGTTTTGGTGGAGGAGATTTTTCTTCTTATATGCCAAGTACAAGTTTGTTTTTTCCGCAAAGATTAAAAGGAACTGCTCTTGGGATTCAGGCAGGAATTGGAAACTTTGGAGTTTCTCTCGCACAATTTGTTACGCCTTTAGTAATTAGTGTCGGAATTTTTGGAGCTTCGACAGTATTTACGAGTATTGACCCAAAAGAAACCATAACGGTATTTGAAAATTCATCAGGGCAGAAACAAAAAGAAGTTTTTGCTTCTTTAGACACAGAAGTTCAGGCTCGAATCTTATCTAATGTGAAAAAGAATATTGTAGATTCTGTTAGCACGGCAGTTAATTCTCAAGATAATGCAGTTATTTTTTCGTCACTTCCGCTTAAGGCTAAGGCAAAAGCAATTGCAAACGCTAACCCTAAATTAGCCGAAAAAGTACTGAACAATTTGAGCCCCGAAAATTCGGCTGTTAAAAACAAACCAATTTATCTACAGTCTGCTGCATTTTGGTTTGCGCCATTTTTAATACTTATGGCATTTGTAAGCTGGTTTTATTTGAAAAGTATTCCGATGAAAGCTTCTGTAAAAGAGCAATTAGATATTTTTTCGAATAAACATACTTGGTACTGTACAATTACTTATGTAATGACTTTTGGGACATTTGCCGGTTTGTCTGCAGCATTTCCTCTTATGATTAAATTTTTATATGGAGATTTTCCCAATGCACCAGATCCTTTGGTATATGCATTTTATGGTCCACTAATTGGTTCTGCCAGCAGAATAGCTTTCGGATTTGTGGCCGATAAAGTTGGAGGTGCTATATTAACGACTATAACAGGCTTAGGAATTTTAGCAGGATCAATACTTTTAGTAACACAAGGTCTGGTAGCGCCGACAAGTATGGATCAGTTTCCGCTTTTTGTAACTGTAATTTTAGGAATGTTCTTTTTTACAGGTATTGGAAATGCAGGAACATTTAGACAATATCCAATTATTTTTAAAGAAAATCCGCGTCAAGCAGCGGGAGTTATTGGTTGGACTGCTGCCATTGCTGCTTTTGGACCTTTTATATTCTCTAAGTTAATAGGGAATAATATTTCAGCAAATGGCACTGTAAATCAGTTTTTTATAGGTGTCTGTCTTTTTACCCTTTTAGCTACAGGTATCAACTGGTGGTTCTACAATCGTAAAAATTGCGAAAAACCAAGTTAAATAAGTAATCAATAAATTTTTAGTTAATGATGAATAACAAAACATATAATACCAAAGCTTTATTGGTTGCTTCGGCTGTTTCTATACTTACAGTTGTGTTTGTATTTTATGGTTCGAGAGAATTACAAAATTTTGATGCAGCACTTGTAACATACCTTTTCGGAACGATATTCGCCTTCTTCGGAATCGTTTATCGATACACCGTTTGGCTGCAGCGTCCTCCAACATGGCTGTACTTTAAACGAAGTATAAAATTTCTATTTACAGGAAAAGTATTTTCTCATTTATGGTTTTTAGGAAAAGAATCGGTGCAAAATATTGTCGTTCAGAAATTTATTTATCCGAGAAGTAAATATCGCTGGTTTGCGCATTTTTGTATTGCATTAGGTTGTCTGTCAGCTTTTGCCATTACAATACCGCTTACATTTGGATGGATCCATTTTACATTGGCTCCTAATTCTATTTCGATTTACGAAGCACATTTTTTTGGATTTAAAATGATGGATTTTGAAATAGGATCGTTTCTTGCATTCTTAATATTTCATGCCTTAAACTGGTCTTCATGGCTTGTAATTATTGGCTCGGTTTATTACTTAAGAAGAAGATTAACCAATCCGGGATTAATTGCAACACAAACTTTTGAAGGCGATTTGCTACCTCTAATTTTATTGATTGCAATTTCAGTTACGGGTTTATGTCTGACGTATTCCTATCAGTTTATGAAAGGTTTTGCTTATGACTTCTTAGCTGTAATTCATGCCGTAACAGTTATCATGTTTTTGATTTGGATTCCCTTTGGAAAATTCTTCCACATTATTCAGCGTCCGGCACAAATTGGTGCACACATTTACAAACAGGAAGGCATTAAAAAAGGAATGGCCGTTTGTCCGCATACAGGAGAAGAGTTCGCAACAAAACTTCATATTGATGATTTAAAAATCGTGACTAATCAGTTGGGATTTGATTTTACACATGAAGACGGAACTTCTCATCTCGATTTAAGTCCAGAAGGTAAAAGATCACGATTAGCTCAGGCACATTTAAAAGCCAGATCGCAGGGCGGTAAGTTATTTGGATAATTTTAAAAGTTTCAGGTTTAACGCTTCAAGTTTGTGCGAAACTTCAAACTTCAAATAAAAATATAGTTTCCTGTTTTAGGTTCCCAAGTTGCACAATCTTTGGATAGCTTGAAACCAGAAACTTTAAACAAAAAAACAAAATAAGCATGGCAAAATTACCAGTATCAGCAGAAAAAATCATAGAAGTTTTCGGACCGCATAAAAATTACGCGCCTCTTGACGGTTATGAAGGAAGAGATGAACCAGATGAGGTTGTAAAAACACATTGTTGTTTTTGCGGAATGCAGTGTGGTATTCAATTATTAGTTAAAGAAAATAAGGTGGTTGGTTTTGAACCTTGGATGGAATTTCCTTTTAACGAAGGTCGTTTGTGTCCAAAAGGTGTACAACGTTATCTTCAGAACAATCACCCTGACCGACTTTTACATCCTATACAAAGAGTTGAAGGAAAAGGTTTTGAAAAAATATCATGGGATGATGCAATGGATAAAACTGTTGCGGAAATAAAACGAATTCAGGAAAAATATGGAAAAGATGCTTTTTCAATGCTTTCAGGAGTATCATTGAGTAACGAAAAAAGTTATCTGGTCGGAAAATTTGCCCGAGTAGCCCTTAAAACAAAGAATCTAGATTATAACGGAAGACTTTGTATGGTTAGCGCTGGTGCGGGCAATAAAAAAGCTTTTGGTTTAGATCGTGCTTCAAATAATTATTCAGATCTCGAATATGCCGAAGTTATTATTGTGACAGGAGCAAATATTAGCGAAACTTTTCCAACATTAACACACTGGATTTGGAAAGCAAGAGACCGTGGTGCCAAACTAATTGTAATTGATCCAAGAATGATTCCGTTGGCCAGAACAGCAGACATTCATTTGGATATAAGACCTGGAACAGATTCTGCTTTGTACGGTGCCATGTTGAAATATTTGGTAGACCACGACATGTTAGATCATGATTTTATAGATAATTACACATCAGGTTTTCAGGAAACGATAGACGCTGTGAAAGATTATACATTAGAATGGGCAGAGGAAATAACAGGAATTGATAAAAATAGAATTAGGGAAGCAGCAGAATTATGGGGTAAAGCTAAGACAAGTTTTTTACTTCATGCGCGAGGCATCGAACAGCATTCTAAAGGAGTAGATAATGTGGTGGGGTGTATCAATTTAGTTTTGGCTACAGGAAGAATTGGAAGACCATATTGTGGATATGGAACAATAACCGGACAAGGAAATGGACAGGGTGGAAGGGAACACGGTCATAAATGCGACCAGTTGCCAGGAAATAGAGATATAGAAAATCCAGAACATCGTAAATACATATCTGAAGTTTGGGGTATTGATGAAAAAGATATGCCCGGAAAAGGACTTTCGGCTTATGAAATAATTGATGCTATTCATAGAGGAGAAATCAAAGGTTTACTTTCGATTTGTTTTAATCCATTAGTTTCTCTTCCAAACAATAGTTATGTGCGAGAGGCGCTGGAAAAGTTGGAGTTTTATGTTTGTATCGATTTCTTTTTAAATGAAACTGCCCGCCACGCCGATATTGTTTTGGCAGGCTCCTTACAGGAAGAAGAGGAAGGCACAACAACTTCTGCAGAAGGGCGTGTTATAAGAGTTAGACAAGCAGTGAAACCTCCGGGAGAAGCTCGAACAGATACTTCGATACTATTAGAAATTGCCAAAAGATTGGGAGAAGAAGATAAATTTACCTATGACAATAGCGAAGCCATTTTTAATGAACTTCGATTGGCCTCGAAAGGAGGTACAGCAGATTATTTCGGAATTTCTTATAAAAAAGTAGAAGATAATATGGGAGTTTTTTGGCCTTGCCCGACAGAAGAGCATCCAGGAACTCCAAGGCTATGGGAAGATAAAAAGTTTAAAACTCCAGATGGAAAAGCGCATTTTAACCCAGCACCCTATAGATTGCCAAGTGAAGTTACAGATAATGTGTATCCAATTACTTTGACTACTGGGCGAGTGGTTTCTCAATATTTAAGCGGAACGCAAACTCGTAGAATTGGAAAATTAGTAGATCAATTTCCTGAACCATTCGTAGAAATTCATCCAGAACTGGCAACAAAATACGGAATAAAACAAAGAGAATTAGTGAAGGTATCAACAAGAAGAGGAGAAGGAATTTTTCCAGCAAATATTGTAGAAACAATTAGACAGGATACTGTTTTTGTACCCTATCACTGGCCAGGATTAAAATCAGCAAATCAATTAACTATTGCTACGCTAGATCCTGTTTCTAAAATGCCCGAATTTAAAGTTTGTGCGTGCCAATTAGAACCGCTGGGAACAATGGCCCCGCCTTCTAACGAGTCTGATGCGTATGCAAGCGTTTAATCTGTAAAAAAGAACTTATGAATTTAACCAATTTTAATACCAGCGAGGAATTTTTTGTAGATATGCAACGCTGCATTGGCTGTAAAGCCTGTGAAATGGCCTGCGCCGAATGTGAAACAAATGGTCAGCAAACTTTGATCAGTGTAAATTATGTTGATCGTGCTGCCACAATTCAAACCACAGTGCAGGTTTGTATGCATTGCGAAGATCCGGTTTGTGCCAATGTTTGTCCTGCAGATGCCATTTCTCAGGACGAATTTGGAGTCGTGCACACTGCCAATACAGAAAGATGTATTGGCTGCTCAAATTGTGTAATGGCCTGTCCTTTTGGTGTTCCAAAAAAAGTCGAAGAATACGATTTGATGATGAAATGTACAATGTGTTACGACAGAACAAGTGTTGGCAAAAAACCAATGTGTGCAACCGTATGTCCAAGTGGGGCTTTGTTTTACGGAACAAGAAATGAAATAGAAGAAATGAGACCCAATAGCACACCAATTAATAATTTCATTTTTGGCAAAGAGAAAGTTAAGACTAAAGTCAATATTATGATGCCAAAAGGAAGTAAAGAATTAAGAATTTATTAAATACCGAGCTATGTCTAAAGAAGATAATTTAAATCAAAACTGGAAAAAAGATTTTCCGATAAAAAAACAAGAATCCACTCAGGTCAGCCGACGCGATTTTGCTAAATTCTTAACGTTTGTTTCTGGCGGATTAATGGTTGGAAGCGGTTTTGTAACTGCAAAAGCATTTTTATTGCCAAAAGAAGAAGTTCAGGGAGAGCATTTTATTTGTAATAAAGAAGATGTTCCTGTAGGCGGTACAAGAGGTTTTGTTTTGGAAGGAAGTACAATTCCGTATATTTTGATTCACTTAGAAAATGGTGAATTTAAGGCATACGAACAAAAGTGTACCCATCTTTCTTGTTCTGTATTCTACAAACCCGGAACCGGAATCATACATTGTCCTTGCCACGAAGGTTCATTTGATGCCATGACAGGAGACGTAATAGCCGGACCGCCGCCAAGAGCTTTACCGCAATTGGAAGTGGTTTTTAAAGAAAATGCTGTTTTTGTAAAAGCATTAATAGAAAAAAAGGATAGCTAATAAAACTTAAAGACATGAGTACTTTTAGAACAGGGCAGAACAATTCGAACCCAAATAAATTGAATAACATACTTTCAACACTTATATTTATTTTGATTTTAAATGTCAGCATTCAAATATGGCTTTTGTATGCCTCTCTAAATAATGCGCTAGATAATAATAAAGAAATTTTAATTCCTGCATTTATAGCTTCAGTAATACTTTTTTCAATTGGTTTTGCATGGCTTTATTATCTTCCGAAAGGAAATTTCAGAAAGAAATAGATAATAACGATTTTTTGAAAGAATTACGCTAAATTTATATTCTGAAAAAAATAAATTATTTAGGATTATAACTAAGTAAAAATACTTATATTTGTAATAAGTATTTTTTGCTTTATAATAAAATGCCAGTAATGATTAAAGTTGAAGAAGCCTTAGCGACTATTGAAGCGAACAGTACTAAAATGCCAACAAAATATATTCAAGCCAGCAAAGCTTTAGGATATGTTTTAGCAGAAAAAGTGATTTCGCCAATAAACATGCCTCCATTTCGCCAATCGGCTATGGATGGATACGCGTTTACACACAGTATCAGGCATCAATACGATGTAGTTGGGATTTCTCAAGCAGGAGATCATTCCAATGTAAAGCTAAAAGCAACCGAAGCCATTAGAATATTTACTGGAGCTTTTATTCCTGATAATGCAGATACGGTAGTAATGCAAGAGCATGTAATGGCAACTAAAGATTCAATTTTGATTGCCACAATGCCAGAAAAATCAGCAAATGTTCGGTTAAAAGGAGAACAAATTGCTAAAGATGATATAGTTTTTGAAGCTAATACTTTAATTACTCCGGCTGCAATTGGATTTTTAGCCTGTTTAGGAATTACAGAAATTGAAGTTTATAAAAAGCCCAAAGTTGCCATTTTGGTTACCGGAAATGAATTAACAGAACCGGGGAAGAAATTAAAAAAAGGCAAAATATTTGAAAGTAATTCGGTTATGCTTAAAGCTGCGCTTCAAACAATTGGGATTGAAAAAGCAAAAGTTTACCGAGTAAAAGATAATCTAAAAGCAACAAAAAAGGCTTTAAAAGATATTTTAGAAAAATACGATATCGTTCTTATTTCGGGTGGAATTTCTGTTGGAGATTATGATTTTGTGAAAGAAGCATTACTGCAAAATGAAGTAGAAGAGCTTTTTTACAAAATCAATCAAAAACCTGGAAAACCAATGTTTTTTGGCTCTAAAAATGATACTTTGGTTTTTGCATTGCCTGGAAACCCAGCCTCATCTTTGACAAATTTTTATATTTATGTATATCCAGCAGTCAAAAAGAGAATGGGATTTTCTACTGCACATTTGCCAAAGATTGTTCGAAAATTAGATAAAGAGATCGTAAATAACACAGGAAAAACACTTTTCTTAAAGGCGTTGTATAATGAAACAAATGTTGAGATTTTAGACGGACAAAGTTCTGCAATGCTGAATTCTTTTGCTCTAGCGAATGGATTGGTAATAGTACCGCAAGATGTTGAAAATATTAAAAAAGGCGAGTTAGTAACGATTCTGCCGATTGATTAGATTTTTTTAGACAGATAGAATAAAGAATAAAGAATAAAGAATAAAGAATAAAGAATAAAGAATAAAGAATAAAGAATAAAGAATAAAGAATAAAGAATAAAGAATAAAGATTTTTGGTTAAAAACGAAAAGCGCTATATAAATAAAAACACATAGCAATAAACTTGAAACAAATAAAACAAAATACATGAGTCTCCTAACTTCCGAAAATATACTATTATTCAGTTTTGCCTTAATTATAATAGCGTTTTTATATTCAAGCGTAGGGCATGGCGGAGCATCGGGATATTTGGCATTGATGAGCATTTTTGCTTTTCCGGTTTCGGTAATGAAGCCATCGGCTTTGCTGTTGAATTTGTTTGTTTCGAGTATTTCGTTTTTGTTTTATTATAAAAACAGTTATTTCAAACCAAAGCTCTTTTATCCGTTTGCCATAGCATCGATTCCAGCAGCGTTTATTGGCGGTTTTATAACCTTAGATAATGCGATTTATAAAATTGTTTTAGGTATTGTATTGGTTTTTGCGGCCTTGAGATTGTTTGGAGTTTTTAATTTTAAAGAAAAAGAAGAAGTAAAAATAAATCTTCCGTTTGCTTTAGCCATTGGTTTTGCCATCGGATTATTATCTGGAATGCTGGGAATTGGCGGTGGAATTATTTTAAGTCCGATTCTATTATTTTTAGGATGGGCATCAGTAAAAGAATCGGCGGCAATCTCGAGTTTATTCATTTTTGTAAATTCATTTGCGGGAATGATGGGATTCTTTTTAGGAGGAAAAACAATTCCGATGGAAAGTTTCTATCTCGTTCCAATTGCGGTAGTAGGAGGAATGTTAGGAGGTTTTTATGGAAGCGGATCTTTCTCTAACAGAACATTAAAAATGGTATTGGGAACAGTGATTTTAATGGCAAGCGTTAAATTGATTTTTCATTGAAAATAAATTGAATTTAACCGCAAAACACGCAAAGTTTTATAAAAGCGGTTTTAAGAATAGTAAAGCACGGAAAGCTTTGCGGACTTAATTTAAAAGTTAAGAAAAAAAAACTTAGCGCACTTTGCGGTAAAAAAAAACGCATTTCAACTTAAAACCTGAAACAAAAAGACAATGGAAACACTAACAGTATTTATTCTTTGCGGAGGAAAAAGCACCAGAATGCAGTCAGAAAAAGGATTGGTTTTGTTTCAGGATAAGCCATTTATAGAGCATATCATTCAGGCGATTTTACCTATTACAGATCAAATTAAGCTCATTACAGGATCAAAAGAATACGATTATTTACCGTATCAAAAAATACAGGATTTAGTAATAGACAAAGGGCCGCTGGGAGGAATTTACACCGCATTATCACATTCTGAAACCGAATTCAATTTGATTTTAAGCTGTGATATTCCGTTAATTTCAACCGAATTATTACAGGAATTAATATCAAAACATACACAAGAAGCTGGAATTACAGTTTTTGCATCCGAAAGTAAAACCCATCCGTTAATCGGGATTTATTCAAAAAATATTGTTCCGGTCATCAAAGAAGCAATTGATTCTAATGAATTAAAAATGATGGATCTGCTAGCCAAACTGCCGCATCAGATTATCAATATAGAAGAAAGTGAAAATTATCATTTGACCAATATCAATTCGGCCGACGAATTAAACGATCTGAATATCAATTTAACTTAAAGACTATGCGAAATTTTAAAACACCAAAATTGACGATTGTAGGCGCAGGTCCAGGCGACGTTGAATTGATTACTATAAAAGCAATCAAAGCTTTAAAAAGTGCCGATGTGGTTTTGTACGATGCTTTGGTAAACGAGGAATTACTGGAATATGCATCAAATGCAGAAATTGTTTTTGTTGGAAAACGTTTAGGCTGTCACGCTTACACACAAGATCAGATTAACGAATTGATTGTTTCTATGGCAAATCGTTATGGACATGTTGTACGTTTAAAAGGCGGCGATCCGTTTGTTTTTGGAAGAGGAAGTGAAGAAATCGAATTTGCAGAAGATTTCGGAATCGAAACGGCTATTGTTCCCGGAATTTCATCTGCTTTAGGAGTTCCAGCTTCTGTCGGAATCAGTTTGACACAGCGTAAAGTTGCCGAAAGTTTCTGGGTTATCACAGGAACGACTTCAGATCATAAATTGTCAAAAGATATTTTGTTAGCATCAAAATCGGCTGCAACCGTGGTTATTTTAATGGGAATGCATAAATTAGACGAAATCATTTCGATTTATCAAGAAAATAGAAATGACGATCTGCCTATTGCGATTATCCAGAATGGAACAAAAAACTCAGAGCAAAAAGTAATTGGAACTATCAATACAATTACTAAATTGGTAGTTGAAAAAAATATATCATCGCCTGCAATTATTGTGATTGGCGAAGTAGTGAGAAATACATCGAGTTGGATTTCGTATTTTCAAGAACACTTTGAAGACGAATTTATTTTTCAGAATTTAAATTTATAAAAATGATCGAGGTTAAATATTTTGGAGCTGTTGCTGAAAAAACAAAATGTGAATTCGAAAAATTATCTTTTTCGGAAGAATTATCATTGCAGCAATTATTACAGGATTTAAACGAAAAATACGAGTTTGAATCGCTGGCTTTCAGTGTTGCTGTAAATCAAAAAATAGTTTCTAAAACTTCAGATTATACTTTACAGGCGAGTGATATTGTAGCATTATTGCCACCATTTGCCGGAGGATAAAACAAGCCATATGAGCGAAACTTCACGATATAACAGACAAATTATTCTTCCTGAAATAGGAGAGGATGGCCAGTACAAATTGCTGAAAGCTCAAGTTCTGGTTATTGGTGCCGGAGGTTTGGGAGCGTCAATTTTACCTTATTTGGCTGGTGCTGGAGTTGGTGAAATCGGAATTGTAGATGACGACGTTATCGAGATTTCGAATCTTCATAGACAGGTAATTTACAAAAGTTCGGCAGTTGGAAAGGGAAAAGCGGCTGAAGCGAAAGCGATGATTTTAGAACTGAATCCGCTTATAAAAGTGAATGTTTTGGCAGAGAAATTATCAGGAAAAAATGCGATTTCTTTATTTGAAAAATACGATATCATTGTTGACGCAACGGACAATATTTCGATTAAATATTTGATTAATGATGCTTGCCTCGTGACCAATAAACCAATGGTCTACGGATCAATTTTTAGATTTCAAGGACAGGTTTCGGTTTTCAATTATCAAAACGGACCAACCTATCGCTGTTTATATCCAGATGAAAATAATAGTGCATTAAATTGTGAAGATGCTGGCGTGATCGGAGTTTCAGTTGGAATCATCGGAATGTTTCAGGCCAATGAAGTCCTAAAAATGATTCTTGGAGTTGGAGAAGTTTTGAGCGGAAAGATTCTGGTTTATAATGTTTTGAAAAATGAGCAGCAGAAATATGATTTCGAAAAAAGCTCAGAACTAGAAATGACTAAAGAAGATTTCGAACAGAAATACAATTCATCTGAAAATCAGGTTGAAGAAATAAAATTTGAGCTTATTTTAGATGAATTAGAAAACAATAAGGTTCTTTTTTTAGATGTTCGAAATGAAGACGAACTGCCCAAAATAAATTTGAAAAACGGCCTTCAGATTCCGTTGGTAAATCTAGAAAACGAAATTAAAAAACTGAATTCAAATCAAACTATTTACGTTTTTTGCCAATCTGGAATCAGAAGTAAAATGGCAGCTGAATTGCTTCAAAAACATCAATTTAAAAATATAAAAAGCATTGCTGGTGGTGCTCTAGCGATGAAACAATCGTTGCACGAAAAAATCAATTCCAATTAATAAATAACGACTACTATGAAAAAAGTCATTTTCGGATTGTTTTTGTTTCTTTGTTTTTCTCAATTTGGTTTTTCACAAACTCACGTTGATGCTACTGGCGAAACAGAGCTTTATGAGGCATATGATAAAGCTGATAAAGAATTGAATAAAGTTTATAATCAGCTGAAAAAGAAATTAGGAACAAAAGATCAGACAGCTTTAGTCGTTTCTCAAAAAGACTGGATAAAGTTTAGAGATTCAAATTGTAAATTTAAATGCTATCCAGAAGGTTACGGTGGTGTTATAGCAAATAAAATGTACGCAGATTGTAGAATGCAGCTTACCATTAGCAGAACAAAGGAATTGAAAAGTTTGATGAATGGCTTTTAAAGTCCTTATTAAAAAACATAAAAATGAGTAAAAATGTATTTGTAGAAGGGCCAATTGCTCCTGAATTTATAGCGGAATCAATCGCTAAACATCAATCAAAACATACGATTGGGGCGCATAATATTTTTCTAGGCCAAGTCCGTGCCGATGTTATTCACGACAATACTGTCGTAGCAATCGATTATTCGGCGTATACAGACATGGCGAATGAAGCTTTGTATGCAATTCGAGAAAAAGCTTTTGCTAAATTCGATTTAACCTGTATGCACATTTACCACAGTTTAGGTGTTGTAAAAGCAGGCGAAATCTGTTTATTTGTTTTTGTTTCGGCAACACGTCGCAAACAAGTTTATGAAGCAACAGAAGCCATTGTAAATTGGATTAAAACCGATGTTCCGATTTTTGGCAAAGAAATGTTTGAAAACGATACATTCACTTGGAAACAAAATACCTAAGAAATTATAATGGTAGATATTACGCATAAAATAAGCACTTTAAGAGTCGCAACAGCAACCGCAATTGTAAAAGTCAGCAAGCAAGAAACAATTGATGCTGTTGTCAACAATTTAGTGCCAAAAGGGAACGTGTTTGAAATGGCAAAAACGGCTGGACTGTTTGCAGTCAAAAACACCCATTTATCCATTCCAGATTGTCATCCGCTTCCAATTGAATTTACTTCTGTAGAATACAATATCGAAGGTCTAGACATTCATATTATTTTCAAAGTAAAAACCGTTTACAAAACGGGAGTTGAGGTTGAAGCCATGCACGGCGCATCAATTGTAGCGCTTACAATGTATGATATGCTAAAACCAATTGACAAAGAAATCGAAATTTCGACTATCAAATTAATTAATAAAGAAGGCGGAAAATCGTCTTTCAAAAATAAATTTCCGAATGTAATTAAAGCGGCAGTTTTCGTTTGTTCCGATTCGATTTTTGCAGGCGATAAAGAAGATCGTTCAGGAAAAACAATTGTAGAGAAACTGGATTCTTACGGAGTTGAAACTTCTCATTACGAAATTATTCCAGATGAATTGGATATTATTCAGGAAAAAACAAAAGCTTTCGCTAAAGATAATCAGCTGGTCATTTTTACAGGCGGAACTGGATTATCTCCGAGAGATGTTACGCCAGAAGCTTTAGAACCATTATTAGAAAGTAGAATTCCAGGAATAGAAGAAGCCATTCGCAGTTACGGTCAGCAGAGAATGCCGTATGCAATGCTTTCTAGAAGTGTTGCGGGAACTTTAGGTAAAAGTCTAGTTTTGGCTTTGCCAGGTTCAACAAACGGAGTGAGAGAATCTATGGATGCCGTTTTTCCGCACGTAATGCACGTTTTTCATATTTTAAAAGGAAAAAATCATGACAGCCTCTAACACTATTTTGACGGATGGTTTTGGGCGCAAGCATAATTATCTGCGCATTTCGCTGCTGGAAAAATGCAACCTGCGTTGTATGTATTGCATGCCAGCGGATGGAATCGCATTATCTCCAAAAGCCAGTTTAATGACGGCCGATGAGATTTTTGCAATTGCGGAAACTTTCGTAAAAAATGGTGTTGACAAAATAAGATTGACAGGCGGAGAACCTTTGTTGAGAAAGGATTTTCCTGAAATTGTTTCTAAATTATCAGAACTTGGCATTTCGCTTTCCATGACAACAAACGGAATTTTAGTTGATCGCCATATTGAAGTTTTAAGACAGTTTAAAGTCAAAAAAATCAATTTGAGTTTAGATACTTTGGTTGCTTCTAAATTTGCTTCTATAACGCTTAGAAATCAGTTTGAGAAAGTAATAGATAATCTGCATTTGCTTTTAAATCATGATTTTCAGGTAAAAGTAAATGTCGTTTTGATGAAAGGTTTTAATGATAACGAAATTGTAGATTTTGTAAAACTGACTCAGTTTCTTCCTATTTCGGTTCGGTTTATTGAATTTATGCCTTTTGCCGGAAACGAATGGGACAGAAGCAAAATGGTTTCGCAACAAGAAATTTTATCTTTAGTTGAAACTCAATTTTCTTCAGGAGAAATTCTGAAATTAGAAGACGAAAAAAACTTTACTTCAAGAAATTATAAAATTAAAGGTTTCCAAGGCGATTTCGGAATTATTAGTTCCATAACAAATCCGTTTTGTGACAGCTGCAACCGCATCCGCTTGACGGCAGACGGAAAAATAAAAAACTGCCTTTTCTCTAATTCAGAAACCGATTTGTTAACGGCTTTTAGAAATGGAGAATCTATCGAAAATTTGATTTCAGAATCGATTCAGAATAAAAAGAAAGTCCGCGCGGGAATGGCTACGATGGATGAAATGGACGATCCTGCAAAACATTTTGACAATCGCAGTATGATTGCGATTGGGGGGTAATTAATTGTGAATTGTGAATTGTCTCGCTGAGCGAAGTAGAAGTTTTGACCGCATAGTTTTGTCATTCTGAGGAACGAAGAATCACACTCGTAAATCCACAAAGATTGACAAATTACTGTGAGAAGTTTTTAGTATGATTGCTTCGTCAGTTCGCTATCGCTCGTGTCTTCGTTCCTCAGAATGACAAACTGTATTTACATTGCTAATGAAAATAAAAAAAAGGTTTAACTTTTTTTAAGTTAAACCTTTCTAAATACTATTTTTTCTTTTTAGCTTTTGTCTTTTTCTGAGCTTTCGTTTTCTTTTCGAGTTTCTTAGTTTTCGCTTTTTCTTTTGCTTTTTTAGCCTTTTCTTTTTTCTTTTCGGCTGCTTTTAGTTTTGCTTTTTTCGCTTTTTCTAATTTTTTGATAACAGCTTTAATCGCTTTTTCTCTTTTCTTTTCTTTCTCTTTTTTTGCTTTAAGTTTAGCTTTTAGCTTAGATTTTATGTCGTTTTTCTCCTTACCAATTTTTTCAACAGTGACAATAGGTTTGTTTTCGGCAACGTCATTGGTTTTAATTTCTACAATTTCAGAAACGATAGGTTCTGTTTTTGCAGATGTTGTTGCAGGTTTTTTCACAGTAGCTTTCGGTGCTGTTTTAGAAGCTGCTCTTACAGGAGTTTTTGCTGCAGTTTTGACAGTTGCAGCAGGTGCTTTGGCAGCAGCTGTTCTTGTTGTAGCTGTTTTGGCAGTTGTCGGTTTTACTGCAGTTCTAGTAGTCCTTTTAATTGTTGTTTTAGTTTCTGGCTGTATTTCTGTAGTGCTTTCTACAGCTGTTTCTGCCGGAACATCGGTAGCTTTATCAGCAGAAGATTGTGTTGTTCTTTTTATCATAACTGTATTTTTTATTGAGTAAATAGATTGTAACCAAGTGGTTTTAAAGCTTCTGAAGTGTGACGCTTTAGTGTAAATTCTTAGTTAAGCTAAATATACGCAATTTTTGAATACAGAAATAATAGAACTTATTAATTTTCAACTGTTTCCAAAATTCTAAAATTGCTTTTTGGCGCTTCACAAAGAGAACAGCAATACGTTTCAGGAAGATTTTCAAACAAAAGACCTTTTGGAATTCCCTGAGTTTCGTCTCCGTATTCTGAATTATAAAGCGTTAAGCATTCCTGACATTGGTAAATATCCTGTTGTGGTTTTTCTTTTTTCTGTTGTTTTTTGGTGGTTTCAGATGTTGTATTTCCTAGTTCTTCAAAATATTTTCGGCTTAACTCAATTAAAATAGTTGGTAGTTCGAGCTTATCTATATCTTGTGAATGCACGATATATTCGCGAGTATTTGGATCGAAATTCTTTGCGAACAATACATTATAAGTATCTCTGATTTTTATGGATTCTAAAGCTGTTGGGAGTTCATTTTTTTCGATGATAATGGAAGTAAAATAATGCCCGTCGCGATTGTATTCTGAAATTCCGAAATTCAATCCGTACGTACTAATATCAAATTGATCTAATGTTCTAACTAGAAAAGTTTTTAGATTTAAAGCCCATTCCATGGCAACGGGTAAATGCCAATTTAATTCTAATAGTGAATGGCGGACATTGATGCCGCGTTTTCCTAGGAATTTTTCCCATTCTAGTTTTCGGTCTTTCGGGATTCCTTTTATAATGAAAGATTTCCAAGGCGTAATACAGATTTTCCCGATTTTGCATTCAAAACACAAATCACACATTTCTTTCAGGAAATCCAAATCGTATAAATTGTTTCTCCAGTACAATCCCAGCCAATATTGATCAATTCCCATTCTGTTCATTCCTTCGTAATACGGAAATGGGTAAAAGGGAATATTCAACGGTTTGTCAATTGTTCTGTTGTTGGTGTCTAAAGCTTCACTAACCAAAGTGAAAAGCAGTTCGATATCAATTGCATCTTCTTCGGAAATTTTTTCGATTTCGTAATAAATCTTAGCTAAATCCCAACTGTAAATTAAAACAGGATAAACTTCTATTTTTTCCCATTTTGGAAGACGAATGTATAAATACCAATAATCTTCGTGTTCTGCAGCAATGAAATTCAAATGTCCTGTAAACAAAGGAACCAATTGCTGCTTCGGATCGGTTATATTAACTTTTAGTTTTGGCTGTTCTTTAAATTCCTCTAAAACATATAAAAAACGGTTTCCTGTAAGCCAATTGGTATTTCTAAAAATATCAGTCGAAACATAAGAAGAAACAATATTGTTGCCGCTTTTTTGATCTGGATAGACAAAATGATGTTTTCCTAAAGTGGTTTTATCCAAAGATTTAAATCCTTTCGGAAAAATAATATCTTGTCTAGAACCAAACGAAATCGAATCTAGACCTTCTTCCAAAGCGATATTCACAACTTCCCTAAGTTCTCCTGGCGAAATAACGCCTCCTTTTACTATTAATCTTGTTAGTTCCATTTTTGTTTCTTTGTTTCAGGTTTTCTTTGTTTCAGGTTTCAAGTTGCTTTACTTTGAACATAAATTTTACCGCAAAGTTTCGCAAAGTTTTTTTATTTTATAATAAGTTGCCAAAGTTCACAAAGCTTTGGGTAAAGATTTTAGCGCATAGCTTTGCGAACTTTGCGTTTAGATCAACACAACATAACAAAAGCAACTAAACTTTACACTTCGCCAATATCTCCTTTACCTCCGTTTTGCAGCTTCCGCAACCCAAACCTGCACCTGTGTTTTTACATAAATCGGTAAAATCATTTACACCACTTTTAATGGTTTCTTCGATGTTTCCAGCTCCAACTTGACTGCACGAACAGACTAGTTTTCCTAAAACTGGTTTTGCGTTTGAACTTCCTCTCAAAAGCGTATTTCGTTTGTCTGATAATTCGATTTTGCTTTCTATCATGGTTTTAAATTCAGCAAACTCGTTTTTATCGCCCATTAAAATCGCTCCAACTAAAAGATCATCTTTTACAATGCATTTTTTGTAATAGCGTTTTTTCAAATCGGCAAAAACAATTTCTTCGTAGGAATCATCATTTTCTGGAATGTTAAGATCACCAATACTGCAAAGATTAATGTCTTCTAATTTTAAAATATTCATTAAAATCGAGCCTTTGTAATAACTGCTAATATCGCCCGCAAGGAAGTTAGCCAGAATATCAGCTTGTTCTTCGGCGGCAGAAGTGATTCCGAATAACTTATTATCAAATTCTGCTATTTCTCCAATCGCAAAAATATCAGGATTTGAAGTTTGTAAATACTGATTTACCTTTACACCGCGTCCGCAGGCTAAACCGCTTTCGCGAGCAATTTCGATATTCGGAATAGTTCCAATCGTGTACACAATTGCATTTGCCGTAATGATTTTTCCGCTCTTTAAAGCAATTTCAATTTCATTCGGATTATCGGTTTCAAAAACAGTACTGACTTCATTATCAAAATAAATCTGAATGTCACGCAATTGTACTTCTTCTGCCAATAATTTGCTTGAAATTAGATCCAATTGACGCTCCATTAAACGTGAAGCACGCTGAACAATTGTAGTTTTTACTTTTTTATGCTTTAAAGCCGCAGCCAATTCTAAACCTAGCAACCCACCGCCAATAATGACAACATGCTGTTCTTCTGGCGGAAGATTGGTATTGTCTAAATGTTTTTTCAAACGGTCGGCATCTTCTTTTCTTCTAACGGTAAAACGTCCAGGAAGATGAAGCTGTGCATTTTCTGGAATAAACGGGCGGCTTCCTGTTGCTAAAATCAAAGAATCGAAAGTGTGAATTTCGCCCTGACTGTCAACAATTGTTTTTTGTTTTGAATCTAATTTTTCAATTGCAACGCCGGCTTTCATGGTAATTTTCAGTTTATTGAAAGCTTCGCCATCTTTAACTTTTAAAAGCTGATCCCAACTGAATTCCCCAGTCATATATTCGGGAAGCAAAACACGATTGTAAAACGGATTTACTTCATTGGAAAAAACAATAATTTCATCAGTTGAATTGAATTCGCGATAGTTTTGAATGAATCGGAAAGAAGCCGCTCCAGCACCAACAATGGCAATTTTCTGAAATGGTTTTACGTATTTTTTAATCGAAACGGTTGTGAACTTAAAATCAGGTTCTTTTGAAATTGGATCGACAACGTTGTTCGTTAAATTATTCGTTCTATTCAAATCATTTTCAAGCTGTTTTCCCCAATGCATCGGCAGAAAAACGACCTTTTCTTTGATCGAATCGGTTACTTTTGCTTTTACGCGAACTTCTCCGTTTTTGCTTGAAACCACCACAATATCTCCATTTTTAATATCGTTTTTAAAAGCATCAATCGGATTTATTTCTAAAACAGGACTTGGAATATGCGTTAACAAACGAGAGACTTTTCCCGTCTTTGTCATCGTATGCCATTGGTCGCGAATTCTTCCTGTGGTTAAAATAAAGGGGAATTCGTCGTTAGGCTGTACCGAAGTATTTTCGATTGAAACGGGAAGATTAAAAATCGCTTTTCCAGAAGGCGTATAGAATTTTTTATCGGTAAACAATCGTGGAGTTCCCGGATGATTATAATCTGGAACGGGCCACTGAAAAGTTCCTTCGGTTTTTAAACGATTATAATTTAAAAATGAAATATCAATATTCGTGTTTTTGGTAAGTGCACAATGTTCTTTGTAAACTTCTTCGGCGCTGTTGAAATTGAATCCGTTGAAATTCATTTTTTTAGCAAAGCGAATTAAGATTTCAATGTCTGGAAGTGCCTCTCCAGGCGCATTGATTCCTTTTGGCAGATATGAAATACGACGTTCCGAATTGGTCATCGTTCCTTCTTTTTCTAACCAACCAGCAGCAGGCAATAGTAAATCGGCAAATTTGGCTGTATCAGCATTATGCGAAATATCTTGAACAACTACGAATTTTGCGTTTTGCAGCGCTTTTTCGGCTCTTCTAGAATCAGGTAAACTCACTAATGGATTGGTGCAGATAATCCAAACGGCTTTCATTTTTCCAGATTCCAGAGCTTCAAACATTTCTGTTGCCGTTAAACCCGGTTTGTCCGAAATCTCGTCAACGCCCCAAAAATCAGCTACTTCTTTACGATGTGTTGGGTTTGCAATGTCTTTATGTGCAGCCAAAAGTGTTGCCATTCCGCCAACCTCTCTTCCGCCCATTGCGTTGGGCTGACCTGTTAATGAAAATGGCCCAGAACCTGGTTTCCCAACTTGTCCAGTTAACAAAGATAAATTCAGCAATGCCGTATTTTTATCAACGCCAACAGCACTTTGGTTTAATCCCATTGCCCAAAGCGAAATAAAACCTTTTGCTTTTCCGATAATATCGGCGGCAAGTTTAATGTCGTTTACAGAAATTCCGCAAAGTTTAGAGGCTTTTTCAAGAGAAGTTCCTAAAACAAGGTCTTTATATTGTTTAAAATTTTCGGCGTGATTTTTAACGAAATCATGATCTACGTGACCTTTTTCGATAATGCGTTTGGCAATGGCATGATATAAAATAATATCTGAACCTGGAATAATCTGCAAATGTAAATCGGCAAAAGCAGCTGTATCGGTTCTTCTAGGATCGATACAAATTATTTTGGTTTTCGGATTTTTCTCTTTATGTTTTTCTAATCTTCTAAAAAGAATAGGGTGGCACCAAGCAGGATTTGCTCCTGTAATTAAAAAAGTGTCCGCTAACTCAATATCATCATAAGCAATTGGAACAGAGTCTTCTCCAAAAGTTTTTTTATAACCCACAACCGCAGAACTCATACAAAGTCTGGAGTTGGTGTCTATATTGTTGGTTTTTAGAAATCCTTTTACAAGTTTATTGACTAAATAATATTCCTCAGTTAGACATTGTCCAGAAATATAAAATCCAACGCTATCTGGTCCATGTTTTTTTATGATAGAAGAAAAAACTGCAGCAGCTCGGTCAAGAGCCGTATCCCAACTTACGCGTTCCAGCGGATAAGATTTGCTTCCTCGCATTTCTGGATACAAAATTCTGTCAGAGGTATCATTAACTACGTAATGCAAGTTCATCCCTTTAGAGCATAGCATTCCTTTGTTTACAGGATGATCTTTGTCGCCTTCTACCATTACCCCATTTTTTGCATCGTTGGTCACAATTATACCACAGCCAATGCCACAGTAGGAACAGGTAGTTTTGATCTTCGTAGTTTGCATTAGAGTTCTATTTAGAGATACTATTTTTATTGATTGATCTGACTTTAGAAAAGTACTTACGCAAAAATAAGTATTTTTACGTATTAATACGTATTTTTTAGATTTATTTTTTTAATTTTGGTAAAAATAAATGAGGAACAACAAATTAGTTTTTAATGTGCTAAAATTTAGGACTTATGAAAGAAGAGCAAACCGTTTGTTATTCCTGCGTCAATGAAAATTGTTTTATCAAGAAACATCTGCATTTAGAACAGATGGCAGGTTATGTTTCTAAAAAGCAAAGTATTACCTGTAAAAAAACAGATCGATTTATTACAGAAGGTGCACTGTTGCAAGGTCTTTATTTTATTTGTAAAGGAAAAGCTAAAACAGTAAAAACCGGAATTAACGGTCGTGAACAAATCGTTCGTTTAACCGCAAATGGTGACATTATTGGTTTCCGCGGATTTGGAACGAGTAAACGTTATTTAATTGGTGCTTATGCGCTGGAAGATACGGTTCTGTGTAACTTTAGCAACGAAACTATGCAGGAAATTTTACAGCAAGTTCCTGAATTTACCTATGCTTTAATGTTGTTTTATGCCGAAGAATTGAACAAAAGCGAAAACAATATCCGCAAGATTGCACACATGAATGTTCGCGAACGTGTAATTGACTTGTTGCTTTATATTCATCGCAAATTCGGACAAACGAATGGTTTGATTGATATTGAGCTTTCGCGAAAAGAAATTGCAGATTTTGCAGGAACTACAGAAGAACAAGCAATACGTATTTTATCAAGCCTTAAAAAAGAATCATTGATTAAAACGGAAGGAAAGCGTGTTGGGATTTTAGAAGTTTCAGAGTTAAGATCTGAAATTATGGAGCATAAGTATTTTTAAGGTTCTAAGTTGCTAAGATTCTAAGATGCTAAGGTTTGTTGCTGTAAAAATTTTGATTTTTTTTGTAGAGACGCACTGCTGTGCGTCTTTACCGCATGCGTCTCTACGTCGAGTGTAATTTATTTTTTTCTTCCCACAAATCGAATTACAGAACCAGTTCCGTTATGGAATAAGCCTTCGTTTAGTTCAATTTCTTTTTCTTCTAATTCAATGATTTCATAATTAGGGAAATCAGCTTTGATTTCTTCGATTGAAAAGAGAGATTCAATGTCTTTTGGTCCGCCAACTTTTTCGTTTTTGGTAACGTATTCTAAATGCTTTTTACTGAAAGCTTCAAAAATGATAAAACCATCTTTTCGTAAAAGTTTGTCAAGTTGTTTATGAATTTCAGATTTTATAGTAGCTGGAAAATGTGCATAGATTAAAGCAATCGCATCAAATTGTCCCTCTTGAAAATCTAAAGTTTCCAATTCGCCAACTTGATAATCAAGCGAAACATTATTATTTCCTCCTAAACGAAGCGCTTTGTTTCTGCCTTCTTCGCTAATATCAAAAGCAGAAACTTCCCAGCCTAATTTCGCTGCAAAAATGGCATTTCTTCCTTCGCCTTCAGCAGGAAAAAGAATCGTCCCGGTTTTTAGTTTTTCAATTTGTTCTTTAAGGTAATTGTTGGGTTCTTCGCCGTATGCGAATTCTTCGGTTTTATAACGGTCGTCCCAACGCTGAGTCCAAGTGTTGTTCATAGTTTATATATTGAATTTAACGATTAAAGGTTTGTGGTCGCTGTACAAAGTCCAGTCTTTATAAGAACCAACTTCGACACTTTCTAAAACTTCCATAAAATCATTTGAAGCAAAGCAATAATCAAGATGATAGGGTTTGTTTTCATGACGATACAAATACCAAGTCGGATGCTCTTCTTTGCCTTGAATCTGATTGAAGTATTTATGATAGGTGCTGAAAATATTTTTTTCGGCCAATTTATTTACAACTGTTGTATGATTTCCTTCGCGACGCGGTTTGTCCCAAATAGTATTGCTGTTGAAATCGCCAATTAAAATGGTTTTAGTTTCTTTGATTAAATCTTCATAAAAATGAATTGCTTTCCAAATTTGAGTTATATAAGCGCCCTCTTTATCTGTAGGATTATTGGCCCAAATAGCAAATAAAGTAAAGTCAATTTTTCCGCCTGTCACGGCAATTGGAAGGATGTTTTTGAAAGTTGGATTATGACAATCGAGCAGTTGAAAACGATAATCTCCAAACGAAAAAACGCCAATTCCTTTATTTGGATTTGCGCCGTACCAGAGAATATCCGAAGGTAGTTTTGTTCCGTCTGGAAATTTGAGTTTTTCAGGACTTTCGCACTCAGAAATTACAGCAATATCAGGATTCAAAGCTTGAATATATTGAGCTTTTTTTCTGAATGCCATATTGCAGTTCCAAGCGATGAGTTTCATTATTGTTATGGATTTAAATTGATTTTATAATCCTATTTTTTGCTTTTTTTTCAATTTCATTTTTCCATTGTTCTCTGTTCGTTACAACAAATTGTTCTTTTAAACCATTTTCGGTTCTTATTAATAATCCGTTGTTGACCATTCCTAAAGTTTTTTCAAATTCTATTAAAGTAACATCCTTTAAATTAATTATACATTCGTGTTTTTGTATAAAATTAAGGATGTTGGTTTGAAAGATTAGTTGATTATCTGTTAAGTATAGATTACCACCAACTGTGATTCCATTTAAGTAATGATTTGCTCTTCCAGAATAGATTATATTTTTTAATTCTTGAAAATTAATTTCTTTATTGTTTATGTGGGCAAACATCTTAAAATAAGATATTAATGTAATAAAAATAAACATAAAGACAGCAGCGAAAAGTATAACATTAAAATTATATTTTCCTTTATAACTAATATAAAGGGTTAAAAAAATACTTGTACTTAATCCTAATACTAACGAATATTTTAGTCTTTTCACAGTTTTTTGTTTTCAGATTGATTAATAAAGAAAAGTTTTTGTTGCTAACGAAATTACAAATTATAGCATAATGTTGCTTTCATAATTTCGCCAAAAAAATACCCTTTTCCGAAACCGAAAAAGGGTAAGTTATAGTATATTTTAAGTAATACTTTTATGAGATTAGCCAACAAATTTAGTTTCGCCACTATTTACATCAATTTCAGCAAAATTATGTTTTCCGATCACGATAAGCAGTTTGTCTGAATTATAACCAACATATCTAATTTCAGGTTCTCCTTTTTTTGGTTTTCCGCAAACAGAAATTACATTGGTTTGCCATTTCAATTTGCTTCTTTTGTAAGCAGAAATGGTTTGTAAATCGTTCTCAACATAATAAACAATGTTGTTTTTCTTGATTCCTCTTTTTTGCGTTTTGGCAAAATTTATTTCAGAGTTTTTAGAAATTAAGGCATCATTGTACTTTTGAGCAATGCCTGTTTGTGTGACAATAAAAGTCACCAATGACAATTTTAGAAATGGTTTCATTAGGATAGAATTGGGGGTTCATAATCGCTTCAAATATAAATAATTAAAACAAATAATGAAGTTTTTGAGGAGGAAAAAAAATTCCTTTTTCCGAAATGGGAAAAAGGAATTTTTTATGAGTTAATTTTAAAGAAAAATTATTTTTTCCAGCTAAAAATTCTTGGATTCACAGAAACCATTAACCATGCCCAATTGTTGGTATGGCCAGCATCTCCCGTTTTAATAAATTCCATCGTTTTAGATCCGAACATTTGAGAATAACCTCCTGTAACTGTAATATCTTTTTTGAAATTATACCCAAAAGTTGCATCAATCTCAGTTCCTAAATAAGAATCCATTTTTTCGTTAAGAGGAACATTCACTACATCCGCTGCAGATAAAAACACGTGCGGAATCAAAGCAAATTGCCACTTGTTTACATTGTAATTCAATTTGATAAAAATATCTTGTAAACCAACATTTTTCAAATGATTTCCAACATAAAAGTAATCCATGTAACCATTAAATCCGTGGTTGGTTCCAAAAATTGGGTTAAAAGACTTAATTACTGTGCTTCCATCATTTGAATCTTTACCAGATAAAAATTCATATCCTAAACCAGCTTTAAACGAATCAGTTATACTGTAATTAATGTTTGCGGCAGCATTCCAGGCACTAACTTGCTGATCGGTGCTTTTTCCAGTTTGACCATACAACCAAAAACTGGTATCAATTTTATCTTTTTTATAAGTTAAGTAAGGACCAAAAGTTTGCATGTAATCTACCAGAATTTTGCTCTCTGGAGTATTTGGATTACGAGTAAATTCGTAACCTGTATTGAGTACTAAAAAGCTTGCGCCTAATTTTTCGCTAAATTGGTTATGATACCAAGCATATTGCATTGCTTTATAATTGGCCACAGTATAAGGAGTTTGTACAACATTCTCTGCTGTTGAATTGTAAGCACCTCCAAAATCTAATTTTTGAGTTTCGTCATGAAAAGAAACCGTTAACGCATCGTGGCTTTGGCCTTGCTGTGCCCAATCCATTTCACCAAGAATACGCTGATTATCATAAGAAAGAACCTGACGTCCCATTCTGGCACTCCATTTTTCAGTGAAATTATATTGCGCCCAAGCTTCAAAAACAGCGACTCCATTTTTATCAGCAACTGTAGCAGGAGCAACATCTCCCCATGTTCTTGTGTTTTGGAAAGTTAATTTTAAAATTAAATCGTCTTGTTTGAAATTAATGTTTAGACGAGAACGCTGTGAAATTTGAGAAGTTCCTTTTTGTCCTTCTTGTAAAAGTTGCTTGTAACCGTTACGATATTCAAAACGCGGTCTAATTTGAAGATTTACATCTAATTCTTGGGCTTGTATTTCAAAACTTAATCCTACGATAAGTATTAAAATTAGTTTAAGTTTTTTCATAAAATTCTTGTATTTATATCGGAGGTAAATTTATAAGAAAATGCCGTCATAAACTATGATTAAGATCATATTTCTAATTTTTTTTTAATCTAAGTCTAATATGCAGGCTCTAATTTTGCGTTACTTACTTTAACTTCTTTTTTCTTAGATAGTTGTGTAATAGTGTAATGCATCCACACTAAGCAGACCGTTGAAAAGATTAAAATAAAAATCCATGAACTTGACCAGATTCCGGTTGCAGTTAATAAATATCCAAAGATAATTGGTCCAAAGAATCCGCCTAAACCGCCAATCATTCCAACCATTCCGCCTACAACTCCAACTTCATTTGGGAAGTATTCTGGAATATGTTTGTAAACCGCCGCTTTTCCAATTCCCCAAGAAATTCCAATTAGAATTACTAAAATTAAAAACACCCACATATTGGCGTCAAATTTAATAACGGTTACTCCTTTAGCTATCAGTTCTTTTTTAGCTACACTTTGATTATTTGTGACTACAACATCTTGCCAGCTTGTAGAAGTTGGAAAAATAGCATTTTCATTACCATTGGCTGTTTTTTGCGCAATTGGATATTCTTTATCTCCAATTTTTACGGTTTTGTCGCTGATTACGTTTACAACGCCTTTTTTTGCCGCTAAGATTCCAGGGCCAGAAGTTGTAATTTCCATTTTAGGAATCGACAATAAAGCACTCAAAATTACCGAAGAGCCCAAAACCCAATACATTACTTTTCTAGCTCCGAATTTATCAGATAAATAGCCTCCCAAAGCTCTGATTACTCCAGATGGTAAACTAAACATTGTTGCAAACATTCCTCCCATAACCAAACTCGTTTGGTAAACATTCATGAAATTTGGCAATAACCATTGAGAATAAGCTACAAAACAACCGAAAACTAAGAAGTAGTAGGCTCCAAAACGCCAAACTCTTTGTGATTTTAGGGGGGTAAGCATTTGTGAAATAGTTTTACCGTTGCTTTCTATTTTTTTGTTTTGAGCAAAAATTAAAAAAGCAACACCAATTACGACCAATGAAATAGCGTAAATAATCGGAAGAACTTTCCAGCCATTTTGCGGATCATCAATAGAGAAATGGTTTAATAGAGAGGGAGCTAAAAAAGTGGTAATTGCTGCGCCTGCATTTCCCATTCCGAATATTCCCAAAGCGCGTCCTTGCCATTCTTTTGGATACCAGATAGACGTGTAGCCAATTCCGACTGCAAAACTGGTTCCGACCATTCCGAAGAAGAAACTAAGTACGGCAAACATGAAAAAACTGTCGGCGTAGGGAAGGAGGAATAACGGAATTGAGCTTAGAAGGAGTAAAAGCGAAAAAACATACTTTCCGCCAAATTTATCGGTTAAAATTCCAATTGGAAGACGCATGATTGAACCTGTTAAAATTGGAATGCCCAAAAGCCATCCAACTTGTATAACATCCCAATGGAAAATTCCGTTATCGACTAAGAAGGTTACCAGAACCCCGTTTAATGTCCAGCAGGCAAAACACACTGTAAATGCCAGTGTGTTCAAAAATAAAATTTTGTGTGATTGCGATAGTGAGTTTGTATTTTTCATAGCACTTATATTTTTATGTAAAAATAAGTACTATAACTTAGTTAAAACCTGCTAAAACGCAGTTTTTGAAAAATAATTACGTATTTATACGTATTTTTTAAATTAAAGAATACTCAGTCGCTTTGTTTGAAAGCTCCATTAGGTTTTTTACTTTCAGTTTTTTCATTAAGTTGAAACGGTGCACTTCGGCAGTTCTTTTACTGATGTCAAGCGCTTCAGCGATTTCTTTATTTCCTTTTCCCGATAAAAGAAGCGTCAAGATTTCTTTTTCTCTTTTTGTAATCATCATTTCTTCACCCAAGCTTTGCTTAGGTTCTAAAGATGGTGATGAATTAGTGAGTTGACTGATTAAAATGGAAGAAATATCACCGCTGAAATATTTGCCTCCAACAGCAACACTGTGCAAAGCTTTTAGGAATTCTTCTTTACTAGAACCTTTCAATAGATAACCATCGGCACCAGCTTTTATCGATTTCAACACATATTCTTCTGATTCATGCATAGAAAGCATAATGATTTTTACGTGGTTATTCTCACTTCTAAGTTTTTCTACTACCTCAATACCAGTTAAGTTGGGCATGCGAATATCTACTATAAGTAAATCTGGTTGCGTTGCGGCAACTACTTCCAGAGCATCTGCACCATCGATTGCTTCGCCTACAACCTCAATGTTTGCTTCATTTTCCAGTAAGGATTTGATTCCGTCTCTAACAAAAACATGGTCATCTGCCAGTACTACTCGAATGATATTGCTCATAGTTTACTTAATTTTGATTCTCGATTTTTACGTATATTCATCTAAAAAGAAGATGCTAATATACGTACTTTTTTTAAAAGTAAATTCCAATATTAAAATTTCTAATGTTGGAAATTCTAAATTTCATTGGATGGTCAACTTTCTCAAAGTTTTCTAAACATAAAGTTTGTCATTCTGAGGAACGAAGAATCACACGCGGGATTCTACAAAGTTTGACGATTCAGATTGTTATTTTTTTGCACGCAGATTCCGCAGATTTAAGCAAATTTTTTTGTTCTAAAACGGTTAAATGATTTTCAAATATTGTGGATTTAGATTGCGTGGGCTTCGACTCCGCTCAGCCTGACAATATTGTGGTCAACTTTGACAAAGTTTGATTTGTTTTGGCTTTAAATTCTAAATAAAATTAAAGTCTCTTTTGAAATCGTTTGCTCGCGAGAGGGATGGGAGGAAGCTACCGAAGTAGCCCGGATAGCCCGGCAGCATCCCGATAAGAGGGCGAATAAACACAAAGTAATTTTGGCCCTCTTGTCGGGATGGTGGCTCGCCCATAATAATTAGATAATGTGGTAATTTGATAATTAGATAATGTTTTGAAATACTTTATATATTGTGGAATTATCTAATTATCAAATTTTCGAATTGACACATTACCAAATTATTTAAGAATAGGAATATTGAACGTAATTCTCGTTCCTTCGCCTGGAATCGAGTTCATAAAAACACGTCCGTTGATGTATTGGATTCTTTCTTTCATGAATAAAAGCCCCATTCCAGATTCGCTGTTGCGTTTTTTGTCAACTGAATTCACGTCGAAACCTTTTCCGTTATCGTCTACGATGATGCTTAAAAGTGTTTCGCTGTGCGAAAGCTGCACAATAATATGTGACGATTCAGCATATTTAATGGCGTTGTTGATCGCTTCCTGTGTGAGACGGTAAATGTTGATTTCGATTAAGGAATCTAAACGCTGGTCAAAATCGGTTTTGTTGTAAAACAGGATTTCTTTTCCGGTTAGTTTTGAAAGTTCTTGAGTGAGTTTTGCTAAAGAAGAAACGATTCCGTGATCGCTTAATTCTGGTGGCATTAAGTTGAAAGTTGCCGTGCGGACACCTTTTATAATGTCAAGCGAAAGTTTCTTTAAATATTCAATTTTTTGCTCTGATTTTTCCCTGTCATCAAGATTAATGCTTTCTAAACTGAACTTTAAACCGGTAAGCATTTGTCCGATTCCGTCGTGAATTTCTTTGGCGATTCGGTTTTGTTCGTTTTCCTGATTTTCAACGATTTTGCTCGAAATGATCTTTTGCTGATTGATTTTTTCAGTTGTATTTTCAAGGTTTAAGCGTTCTACTTCGCGCTGTGCTTTTTTGCGTTCGGTGATGTTGAAACAAACAATCAAAAGTTCCAGTTCGTCTTTTTTGATCATGACGGGAACCATCGACAAATCGAGCCAGATTTCTTTTTCGTCTTTATTTATAATTTTGATTTCGCCTTGCCAGCCGCTACGCTGTTTTTCGAAAATTAAACGGTCAAAATTAACCTGTTCTTTTTCGTCTTCAGTCAGTACTTCGGAGAATTTTTTGTTAGATGAAAATTTGGTATAATTTAAAAGTTTTGCGAATTTTTCTCCAATATGAATAATCGAGCCATCAGGTGAAATTCGGCAATACAATAAAGTATTTTCCATCGCATAATTGAGCGATTTTAACTCTTTTACCGAGTTTTCTTTGATTTCGGAGATAATTTCCGTGTCGTATGCGAGTTTTAAAGCTTTCTTTTCAGAAGATAAAAGTTGGGCAATTAACCTTTCGATTTTCTTATTTGTTGGTTTGAAAATGAAGAAGAATTCCAGAAGCAGAACAAGTAATGTAAAACCAAAAATCCAATATTCGATTCGGCGTTGTTCGGTTACTTTTTCATGCGCTTCAAGATCGTATTGGGTTACAATCTGATTCATTTTTGAAAGGAAAATGCCTTCGTTTTCCAAAATAATCTGAACTAATTTTTGATTTTCAGAAACCGATTTTTTCTGTTGTAAATGCAATAGAAAAGAATCTGTAGTTTGTGCAATTTTATTGAAAATCGGATTGATTTCCAGATACAATTTGTTTAACGTTTCGCTTTTTTCTTTTGGAAAACCTAAACTGTCATTTCCATTTTCAAGTGCATTTTGATTTTTCTTCCAAAGCTCTAGAACTTCTTTTAAATGCGAAGTTTTTTTGGCTGTAGCCGAATCAGAAACGTAATGTAAAATGAGAACTTCTTTTACAATTTTCTGGCTTAGCATTCTTTGTTTACCAGAAAAATTGATAATCTTAGAATCGCTTAACTGCTGATTCAGATTGTATTGTACTAAAAACTGACTTATAATTATTGTTAAGGCAATAGTAAGAAGCGCAAAAAAATACAGACGGCGTAAATTTTTGAAAGTGATTTTTTCTGCAGCTTCCTGATTGCTTTTTTTCATTCGAAGATAGTATTTGTCTTTCTATAGGAAAATGGAATTCGCTTTAGCTCATTTCATATCTTTTTTACAATCCTAAAGAAGCTTTTATTAGGTTTAAATTTTCTTCAGAATAATTTATTTTTAAAGCTTCCTGATGTCCTTTGTCCGACATTTTATCCCAGGTTTTCTTGATGATATTTTTTAGCTTTTCTTCATCATGTTTGTGAACAAAAGGTTCTAAGTAAAATTCTAAAAACACCAAACAAATTACATCTTCCAGTAATTGTGTTTCAGCATCTTTTTTAAGTAGTTTTTTTTCAATTAAGAAAGAAACACGATCTATGAAAGTCTGATCGTAACCTGCTTTTTGAAGAATTTCAGCAGTAGTTTTTGCATGGAATTTTTTCAATTCTTCTCTCCATTTCAAATAACCCACGCGATCCATTGGGTAAGATTCTCGGGCAACTTTCCATCGACAGATGTGTTGCGCTTTTGATGCAATCTGAATTTCTTCTGACGCATTCGGTTCAAATTGCATCAGTTTTTTATACATCCTGTTTGAATACAATAATTCTTTTGGATATTCGGTGTTTTGGTCTAATTCGATGTTTGGATCTTGAGCGTTTTCAGCGTCAATCCATTGGCTTGCTTTTTGAAAAGGTGTAGTCATTTTTTGGTTTGATAATAGAATTTCAAAGATACGGAATTAGTAAATAGGTGAAATGTGAAATGTGACTAGTAAAAAGTGAAAAATGAGAATAGACTTTTCAGTACTAAAATTCATATAACATCTTACTTTTAACATACCACAATTTTTCTAATCTACAAATCCAACAAAAACTTCATCTTCAACAATCTTAATCGGATAAGTGGCAATGCTGTATTCTTCGCCGTTTAAATTTGAACCGTCAACAAGAGAAAAAGTCTTTTTATGCATTGGACAAGCGATTTTAGGAATATCATCTGCAGATCCTGTCATTCCTCTTGAAAGCACCATTTCCATTTTGTGCGGACAAGCATTTTGACAAGCGTACCATTCGTTGCGACGCGTAAAATTAAAAATAGCAATTTGTTTGTTTTTGTATTTGATACAGCCTCCTCGGTTACTTGGAAAATCTTCTACTTTACCAGCTTTGAACCAAATTGTTGCATCGTTTGCGTGAACTGTTTCGTATTGATTTAAGATTTCTTCCATTTTGATTGAGTTTTGTGTTCCTGTTTCTTAGCCCTCTTTTTACAATCAAGAGAGATTTGATGGCGCAGTAAAAAAGAGGGTAAGAAGGACAGCAAACGTTAAATGATTTTTTTTTCTTTTTTTTTTGGAGCTTTATTGTGTTTTGCCACAAAGACGCTAAGTTTTTTCTTTAAGCTTTTGTAATTTGACTTTGCGTCTTTGCGAGATTAAAACATTTTTTACGACCAAGCTTTTGGCATTTTTTGATCTCTTAACGGAACAAAAGCGATGTTATCATCTTTCTCGTCTGAGTTCACAAAATGATTGAAGCGTTTTAATAATCTTGGTTTTTCCAGCACTTGTTTCCATTCGCATTCGAAAGTGTTTACTAAAGTCTGCATTTCGGCTTCAAGCGTTTCACAAATTCCTAAACTGTCTTCGATGATTACTTGTTTTAGATAGTCTAAACCTCCGTCCAGTTTTTCTAACCAAGTTGAAGTTCTAATAAGCGGACCAGCAGTGCGTATGTAATACATTAAGAAACGATCCATGTATTTGATTACGGTTTCTTTGTCGATTTTTTCAGCCAATAAAACGGCATGTTTTGGATTCGCGCCACCATTTCCTGCGATGTATAAATTCCATCCGCCTTCAACAGCGATTAATCCGAAATCTTTTCCGCGGGCTTCGGCGCATTCGCGAATGCAGGCAGAAACACCACCTTTTAATTTATGCGGAGAACGAATTCCTTTATATCTGTTTTCTAGCTCGATGGCAAATCCAGCGCTGTCGTCCATTCCGTAACGGCACCAAGCATTTCCAACACAGCTTTTTACAGCACGAAGCGATTTTCCGTAAGCGTGACCGCTTTCAAAACCATTTTCAATTAAGATTTTCCAAATTTTTGGCAAATCACTTAAATGTGCGCCAAATAAGTCGACTCTTTGCGCTCCCGTAATTTTAGTGTACAAATCGAATTGTTTTGCCACTTCTCCAATTACGATTAATTTTTCGGCTGTAATTTCACCTCCCGCAACTCTTGGAACAACAGAATACGTTCCGTTTCTTTGAATATTGGCTAAAAATCTATCGTTTGTATCTTGAGTAGTAACGTGTTTATTTGCCGTATCATTATAAATACTAGAAAAGATAGAAGCGACAACAGGTTTGCAAATTTCACAACCATCACCTTTTCCATGATGATCCAGAACATCATAAAAATTCTCATATTTATTGATTTTTACCAAATCGAATAATTCCTGACGTGTATAACTGAAATGCTCGCAGATAACTTCTTTTACTTCTTTTCCTAAAGACTTTTGAGTGGCTTTTACCAAATCTGAAACCATTGGTTTACAGCCTCCACAACCAGAAGTTGCTTTTGTTGCCTTCACTACATCGGAAAGTGTAGCACAAGATTCGTCTAGAATTTTACAGCAAATAGCACCTTTTGTTACGTTTTCGCAAGAACAGATTACAGCTGTATCTGGCAAATCCATTACACTTCCCAAAGAAGAACCTTCAGAGCCATCGCGAGAACCTAAAATCAAATCTTCTGGATTTTTAGGTAATGCCATTTCGTTAATATAAATCTGAAAAAGTGAATTGTAATCGCTAGAATCTCCAACTAAAATTCCACCTAAAAGCTTTTTAGAATCCTTTGTAACGTTGATTCTTTTATAAACGCCACTTAATTTATTTTCATAAATAATAGCTGTAACGTCATTATTTTCAACAAAAGGATCACCAAAACTCGCAACTTCAACACCAATTAATTTCAATTGTGTTGACATATCGATGGTTTCTCTCATGGTTTTATCACCATTTAAGATTTGCTCTGCAGCTACATCTGCCATTTCGTAACCTGGAGCAACAAGTCCGTAAATGTTTTGATTGTACAATGCCGCTTCGCCAATTGCAAAAATAGAAGGATCTGATGTTCGCATTTGATTGTCTACCACAATTCCACCTCTTACGCCAACTTCAAGTCCTGAAACTCTGGCCAGCTCGTCGCGAGGCTTAATTCCAGCCGATATAACCAACATGTCTACTTTTAACAATTCGTCGTTTGTAAACATCATTCCTGTTATACTTTCCTTTCCGTCAATATATTGCGTTGCTTTGTTGAGATGAATTCCGATGTTTAATTCTTCTATTTTTGATTGAAGCATATCACTTGCGCCTTGATCCAATTGTCTCGGCATCAAACGCGGAGCAAATTCCACCACATGGGGATTCAATCCTAAATCTCGAACGGCTTTTGCTGCCTCTAATCCTAATAAACCGCCACCTAAAACAGCTGCTTCGGTTGCGCCTTTTTGTTTTATTTTTTTCGCGTAAGCCATAATAGCATCAAGATCTTCGATGGTTCTGTAGACAAAAACACCTTCTTTTTCTACACCTTCAATTGGTGGTACAAAAGCCGAAGAACCTGTTGCTAAAACTAAGTAGTCGTACGTATGTGTTTTGTTTAAGTGTGTATGAATAGTTTTTGCATCACGATTAATATCTGTAATTAGTTCAGATGTATTTAGAATAATGTTGTTTTCAGCATACCATTGGCTTGTTGAAAGGGAGAGATCGTCTGCCGTTTTTCCTCCAAAGTATTCACTTAAGTGAACGCGATCGTAGGCGCGTCTTGGCTCTTCCCCAAATACTGTGATTTGATACTTTTCTTGTCCTGATTTTGCAACAAACTTTTCGCAAAATTTATAACCAACCATGCCGTTTCCAACTACTATTACTCTAATCATGATTTCTTTAATTAAGTATTACTACGCAAATATAAGTATTTATACTTATAAAAATACGTAAACAAAATATTTTTTAAGTGGTAAATAGGTTCGGTTTACTACGTATTTTGTCTTAATCTTTTACGTGGTGCGGGTTTTGAAGAATTTGTTCCTTACTTAGTTTTTTTAAATTTGAAAGGATTCTAAATAAGCGTTTCGAAAAAATATCGTAAATTCATAAGAATTTTACAGATGTTTTATAAAAAGAATATTTTTTAAACTAAGATCTTATGAAAAAATTACTTTCAATATTGTTATTAGCAGCTTTAATAATCGGCTGTAAAACGACTGCAAACAAAGAATCTGGCACAACATCTTCTGTAAGTTCAACAGAAGAAGATTTAAAATATTATTTTAAAGGAACTGGAAATGAGCCATTTTGGGGAATCAAAATGGGGAATGAAGAAATCGTTTTTACATCATTAATTCCTGGCAAGGAAAAAATCGCTTTTCCAGCAGTTGATGCAATTCGGGCTATGGATGCTAATGTGAAAATGTATAAGGTAAGTAATGAAAATACTTCGGCAACAATTACGATTCAGCAATTGGATTGTCAGGATTCTATGTCTGGAGCAATTTCACCTTACAGTGTAAAGGTCGAAATCAAAAATAATTTAGAATTAGAAATAAAGAAGCTCAGCGGTTGCGGAAAATATCTTACCGATTATAGACTTCACGATATTTGGGTTTTGGAAGAATTGAATGGATATAAAGTTTTTGCAACCGATTTTCAAAAGGAATTTCCAAGACTTGAAATTAATTCTGCAGAAAATAGATTCTCTGGCTTTGGAGGCTGTAATTCGATAACGGGACAAATCTTTTTTGAAAAAGATGTTTTGCGTTTCACTAAAGTGATTTCAACTTTAATGGCTTGTCCGCAAGGAAATAAAGAAGGTGAGTTTTTAAAAGCTTTGCAAAGCACAACAACATATTCTATTGGAAATAATCAATTGACTTTGTCGAATCCTTCTGCGAAATTGGCTGTTTTTAAGAAGGTAGATTAGAGTTTTAAAATGTCGTATTGTATCTAAAAAAAGGCCTATCCGGCTCTTGTTTATATTAGCACTAAAATATTTTTATAAAATAAAACTTATAATATTTATTTTACATGAAAAGGATTTTAATGTTATTAATTGCAATGGTGTTAGTTTGCAGTTGTAAATCGACTAAAGAAACGAAAACAACCAATTCTAGTCGTGAAGGCTTAGTTGAAAAGAAATTACAGCAAACTTGGATTTTGGAAAACTTAAACGGGAAAGTTATTACTGATAAAGATTTTTTAAGTTCTCCAAAAATTGTAATTACGCCATCTGCATTTTCTGGTTCGACTGGATGTAATGCTGTAAAAGGTAATTTAGTTTCAAAAGGTGATGGGAAAATTCAATTTTTAAATTACACAACAGAAACTAAAAAGTGTGATGCAAAAAAAGAAGGTGAATTCACACAGTTGTTAAAAACGACATCGGGTTATTCTATTAAGGATAATAAACTTTTCCTTTCAAACCAATTTGGACTTACAATGTCTTTTAAAAAGGGTTTGACTAGTCCTAAAATAGCGATACAGGATTAATAATAGTAAAAATACATTTTTAGACAGAAGTAGCTTTCAAGTTACTTCTGTTTTTTGTTTTATAGGTTTTCATTTTAATAGTACTTTGCAAATGCATTTGATTAGGAGTTAGCATATGGTTTGACCCATGCGGTCTAATTTGATTATATTTATTAATAGTCTCACCCACCAGTTTTTTCATTAAATATAGATCAAGATGATAAGAGTTAATCATAAACTCCTGCTTTAATATTCCATTTATTCTTTCAGCTACTGCATTTTCATAAGGATCAGAATTTTGTGTCATACTGCATTTTAGGTTGTATTTCTTTAAAAAATACTGATACTCATCTGAGCAGTATTGTATTCCCCTGTCTGAGTGATGTATCAATGGTTCAGTTCTAAAAACCCTATTCTTATGTGCCATTTTTAAAGCATTGATGCATCCTTGCGTATTGAGAGAATCAGATACTTCATAGCCCACAATCTTTTTTGAATAAGCATCTGTTATCAAACTTAAATAACAAGGTTTCTCACGTTTGCCGATATAGGTAATGTCTGATACCCATACTTGTTCAGGTCTGTTTATATCTAACTCTTTTATGAGATTAGGATGTTTTCTAAAACGATGATGCGACCATGTAGTAACATGATAACTCCTTTTTGGCTTTATCAGTAAGTGATTTGCTTTTAAAATACTGAAGAACTTATCCCTGCCTACCTTTAAGCTTTTTAACTTTAGATTGAGAATATGGTATAGTTTGCGCGTGCCAAGCCGAGGCTGTTCCGCACGCTGTTCATTGACTAGTTCTACAACCTGCTCTGCCACATTTCTCCTGAGCTTGGTGCGTTTAATAATCCGATAATAAACCTGTCTGTTTATCCCGAACAAACCACAGATGAAGCTTATGCTTTCCTGCCTTTCTTCTCTGAAAGATTGGATTGTTCGGGTGGTGAGTTTTTTCGAATATCAATATTATATTCCTTTTCAGCCAAATCTATCATCATATCAAAAAGAATAGCTTTAGAGTCAGAGATATGATTTTGTTTTTCAAGATGGGCTTTTTGTTTTTCCAAAAGTTTTACCTTGGCTTCAAGCTCCATAATTCTTTGTTCAGGTGTCTTTGGCATATTTGATGGTGTTTGATTTTCCCAATCAAAGTTACCATATTTCCTGAGCCAATTTACAACCGTGGAGCGGCCTTGGATTCCATAGTGTCTTTGAGCAGAGGTTACTGAAAAAATCCCAGATTCAACCTCTTTAACAACACCAAGTTTAAAGCTAAGTGTGTAATCTTTCTGTGTACGTTTTGAGTAATTATCCATACGATACTTTTTTGTGTATCGCTATTTCAGGACGAGACAGTTAATTAAAAAAGAAAGGCTTCGATTTATTTCGAAGCCTTTTTTATTTTGATAAAAATATGGTTACTCAAACAATTCTTTAGGATCTTCTTCATTTTCTGATTCTTCTTCAATAAAATCCAATTCCAAAGCTCTTACGCTTTGAACGGCATTTCCAGCAATACCACGAATTGAACCGTACATTCCTAAAGTATTGTGAACTACTTTTTCGATTTGTTTTTCGCGCTGTTTCCAGATTCTTTGCATGGCTCTTTTTTCAGAATCCAGATCGCTTTGCATTTGAGTAAAACCTTCTACAATTCCTTCAATCTGCAAGCGAAATTCGTTACTTGTAAGGAAATCATATAGCATAGACATTTTATCGCCTTTATTTTCCTGCGCCTGAACCGCTTGATTAATTTGAATTAAAGATTGACGTAACACAGCGCTTAAACCTTTAAATTCTTCATAAGTACAAATCCAGATTCCGTCGCGCATTCCCATTCGGTCCATTCCCGAGGGCATAACTTCAGTAACCAAAACACCAATATTGGCTCTTTTAGTTCTAATGTCGTTTTTAAATTTCTCGATCCAAGAAGGTTGAAACGCTTTTGTTCTTTTACTTTCGTAGTAAATAGAACCGCAATTTTGATGTTCTCTTGTGTTTACAACTTGAAGACAATCTGCACCGTTTGCCCCTTTCTTAATTTCATCAATGCTATCAAGAGGGAAGTTGTTGGCAAGCCATTCTTCAATCGCTAATTCCATTACTTCACCCTGCAATTGCATAGAACCTTGTTCTTGCTTACGTTTCATTTCTTCAGTCAGCTTTTTTTGTTCTTCCAGCTGTTTCTGAAGTTCTTTGAATTTTAATTCGTTTTTATCGTCTTCTTGTTTTCTGATTTTTTCACGTTCTAGAGTCAATTGAACATTCAATTGTTTTTCGGCTTCGGCTTGAATAGAATCTTTCATTTCCAGTTTTTCTCGCTGCAATTTGGCGATTTCACCTTCCATTTTATTTAATTCCCTGATTTTTTCAGATTTTTCAGAGAGTTCTTTTTCCATCAATAACAAACGATCTTTGTTTTCTTCCTCAAGTTTCGCTTTTAGTTTTTCTGAAATTTCTTTTTCGGCCGTTTTTTTCTCGCGTTCCAAACGTTCAGCAAAAAGTTCGTTTTCCTGTTTTTTCTTCGCTTCAAATTCGGACTTCGCTTTTTCCAATTGTTCGTTTTTAAGCTCTAATTCACGGTTTTGAACATTTGCTTTTTGCTGGAATTCTTTACGGATGCTGTCTTCCAACTGGTGTTTTAAAACATCATTGACATCGATAGGAGTTCCGCAGTTTGGACACTGAATTGAAGATTGCTCGGCCATTTTATATTGAAATTTTATTGTAGAATTTGAATTTGCTAAGATATTTAAAAGTTCTCTTTTTATTGTTGAGATTGGTGTGATAAATTGTAACGAATTTTAGTGCTACGTCTTTTTAAGTTTTAGGTTTGGTTTAATCTCGCAAAGACGCAGAGTCGCAAAGTGTTTTTATGAATTGCGTCCAGCTTTAGCTGGATGGGATGTATAAATATTAAGTTTATAAGGCTTTAGCCAAATCCCTAGTAGTTTGGCTGAAGCCTTCTCCAATTCGACTTTTATACCTCCAGCTAAAGCGGGAGGCAATTCAAAATCCTTTTAATCTTTTTAATCTGTGGCTAAATAAAGCTTTGCGATTCTGTGTCTTTGCGAGATGTAAAAAATCAAAACTTAGCGAGAGCTATTCTTTGTCAATAAAAACTCAACCGCAGATCGAGTAATCTCAGATTCATCTTCCTTTGCAGTGATAATTGAAACATTCGTATATAAATTCACTTTTTTCAATTCGATAAAACCAATTTCAGGATCTCGATTGTTTTTGGCAATGTTTGATGGAACAATTGAAATTCCTAATCCGTTTTTGACCAATTGTACAATGGAGTTGATGTTATTGGCTTCATGAATAATCTTTGGCGTAAAGCCATAAAAAGCACAAAGTTCCAATAAGACTTCGTGGTAATGCGGTGCATAATCTTTATTGAAGAAAACAAATGTTTCGTCTTTTAGGTTTGCAATTTCATTTTCTGATTTTATCTGAAAAGAACTTTTATTATAAACCAATGAAAATCCATCTTTAAACCATAAATGTGATTTTATTTTTGCAGAATGAATTGGCGATCTAATTATTCCCATTTCAATTTTTCCTTGTTCTAAAGCATCAATCTGTTTGGTGGTGGAAATCTCGAAAAGTTTGAAATTGACGTACGGAAATTGCCCTTTCAGATGTTTGATCAAATCTGAAATGACAGAAGAATAAATCGAACTGATATAGGCAATTCTAAATTCGCCCGAAATATTCTCTGCAATCTTTTTTGTTTTGATTGAAATGCGTTCCAGATTCTGAAAAAGCGCTTTCATTTCTTCCTTAAAATACTTTCCAGCTTCGGTAAGTTCTACTTTTTTATTGTTTCTGATGAAAAGTTTTGCTTGAAGTTCGTCTTCCAATTCCGCTATTTGTCGGCTTAATGGTGGCTGCGAAATAAAGAGTTTTTCTGAGGCTTTGGTAAAGTTCAGTTCTTCGGCGACAGCTAAGAAATATTTTAAGTGACGTAATTCCATGATACCTTTAAAGTATTATTAATTGATAAAAATAGTATTTTTAAAGTATTTATGAAAGAGGTAGTTTTGGTTTTAAGTTAAATGTTAGAAGTGAAACGTTAAAAGTGGGAGAGCTGTAACGAATAATTCATAACAGTAAACTTGTAACTTTTAAGATAAATTAAACTCTCGCAGATAGGGCAGATGTAGCAGATTATTAGTTTTAGATAAATCATCTTAATCATAATAATATCCCGATCATATAATAGCAAAAAGATTCGCTCCATTTGTTTAATCTGCGAGAGATAAAAAAACAAAAACCATGAAAAAATCAACTATTGAAGAAATCAAAGAACGATTTGACAATGATGTCGAACGATTTTCGAATTTAGAAACTGGACAAGTGGCAACAATTGATGCTACTATTTCTTTAGAATTAATAACAGAAGCTTCAAAGCGAATTGTTCCAAATGCTACATCCATTTTAGATGTTGGCTGTGGAGCCGGAAATTACACGTTAATGATGTTATCTAAAGTGCCAAATTTAAACTGTACTTTGGTCGATTTGAGTTTGCCAATGTTGGATCGCGCTTTTGAAAGAGTTTCGGCAGTAACAAATGGAAATGTCGAAATAAAACAAGGCGATATTCGTGAAGCGGCTTTAGAAGAAAACAGTTTTGACATTATTTTGGCTGGTGCTGTTTTGCATCATTTGAGAGACGATCAGGATTGGGAAACTACTTTCGTTAAATTGTTTAAATTATTAAGACCAGGCGGTTGTTTGATGATTTCTGATTTGATTACGCAAGACACCGAATTATTGAATGAATATACTTGGAAACGTTATGGCGAATATTTAGAAGAAATAGGAGGGGCAGAGTATCGTCAGAAAGTTTTGGATTATATCGAAAAGGAAGATTCGCCAAGATCTATGAATTATCAATTGGATTTAATGAAAAAAGTAGGTTTTTCAAAAGTCGAAATCTTACATAAAAACATGTGTTTCGGAGCTTTTGGAGGAATTAAATAATTGTTTTTTTTTTGCCACGAATTACACGAATTTTTATTCACAGAGAAAAAATAATTCGTGGCTAACAAAAAAACTATACGTTGACAGGCATTGGATATTTGTTTCTAAGATCGAAAACTAGTTCTGATGGCCCGTTTTGCTGAAGGTAATCTAATTTTTCGATAGCTTCTTTAAGAGTAGGAATATGTCCTTTTGGAACCCACCACATTGCGGTATGAGCTTTTCCGAATTTTTGAAACCACTCTTTTCGGCGTCTTAAAAAGTCGCTGTGAAAAGTTTTGTACATATAATGTTCCAAGGTTTCAATATTTTTCCAAACCGAAACATTGATAATTATCTGTTCATCATTATACGGATTCAGGTTTGTAGCATTATCGCTATCGTCTTTTAATCTCCATACAAAACCTTCACTTTCTTCGGCTAAAGTATTTACAGTGTCTAAATTATCTACAAATTCTTTCATGATCGGGTCGTTAATATCAACTCCTTTCATTTTGGCCATATTAATTTCTGCAAGGTGATAATTGCTCATAAAATAGATGTTTCTGAATTTTAGGCAATTTAACTTTTTTCTGAATAATTATTTTAAGGAAATAAGTTATGTATGTAACAGTTCTTGAACCTGCAAGGTTTTGGAAACCTTGCAGGAAGTGATTTATAGAATCTGTTCTGTTTTGTAAACCTGAATTGGACTTGAAACCAGATTTTCGGTTTTTTTGATGAATTCTTGTAAATAAGATTGATTGTTGTGTAGGTCTAATCCTGGTTGATCTTTCCATTCTTCCCAAAGAATAAAAACATTTTCGGAAGTGTGTAAATCGTAACGAATACACGTAGCTTCTTTTCTAGTTTCAGAAACTAGATTTGTTAGCAGGTTTTGAACTTCATTTAAGTGCTCTGGTTTACTTTTTAAAATTGCTGTAATCGAAATCATAATTATAAGTTTTTAAAAGTTTGCTCTAAATGTTGGGTGTATTGTTTTTTAAAGATAATAATATTTTCTGGTGTTGCGCCTTTTTCTACATCATGAAAATGGAAGCCGTTTATTTTTTCCATTCCGGTGAATTTGTTCATTTTATGGAAACCAAACATTACGCCATCATCAACAGAAGTCTGATCGAAGAATTCTCCTGGAAGTGTAAAAGCGGTTGCAGGTGCATTCCAGCTTGTGGTAAGCATGTATTTGCGTCCGTGTAGAAGTCCGCCCGTTCCGTAATTGATGTCTGGATTTACACGACTTCTTCCGTCACTTTTATAGATTCCGTTGTTGTGTCCTTGTGTAAAAACGTCATCGATATATTTTTTGAAAAGATTCGGAATTTGAAACCACCAAACTGGTGTATGATAGATAATTAAATCTGCCCAAACGAATTTTTCTACTTCTTTTTGAAGATCTATTTCGTCTTCAATGTGAGTTGTTTTTATTTCGTAATCGTTGTTTTTAGAAAGAAATTCAACTGTCCAGTCTTGTACTGTTTTATTGAATTGTCCTCCTGAATGCGCAAATTTTTGCCCGCCGTTAATTATAAATATCTTTTTCATTTTACTTTATGTTGTTATGGATACGTGATGCGTGAGGGATAGGAGCGATATCTCCCGATTTAGAAAAACAAGGCTTTTTAGCCGTAGTTTTTGTTTATCGGGAATTTAGCGTATAGCCCGGCCCTTGGGACACGCCCAAATTCTAAATTATTTAAGTTTTGAGATTTTTTTAAACACATAGAAATATAGGTTTTTCTTTCTTGGAAAAGAGAATGGAAAGAAACTAGTTTCTAACACATAGGTATGTGTGTGTATGTAAGTGAAACGCCTTTGTAGACAAAGTAAAACTATGTTTCTATGTGTTTAAAAAGAGAATTATTTTATTTTAGCAATTGCCTGATTGATAAATTCCAATTCTGAAGCTGATAGGTCGAAATTCATTGTTTTGGCGTTTGAAATGGCTTGTTCTGCGTTTCTTGCTCCCGCTAAAACAATTGCAATTCCTTTTTGTAAAGATGTCCAACGTAAAACTAATTGCGATAAGCTTGCTTCTTTTGCATGTGCTAAAGAAGTTAATTCTTCAACTAAAGTTTTTACTTTTTGAAGATCAAACTGATTGAAATAACCGTTTCTATGGTCGTTTTCTTTTAATTTGCTGTCTATGAAATATTTTCCAGTCAATAAACCTCTTTCCATTGGGCTGTAAGCAATGATTCCGATGTTTTCTGCAACTGTAAAAGGAATTAATTCTTCTTCAATTTTACGATTCAGCATGCTGTAAGCGACTTGGTTTGAAGACACTTGAATTGTTTTTTGTGCTTCCTTAATTTGTGCAACATTGTAATTGCTTACTCCAAAAGCTCTGATTTTTCCTTGCTGAATTAAGCTTTCTGCGGCTTCCATTGTTTCAGAAATTGGTGTTGTTGAATCTGGCCAGTGAATTTGCAATAAGTCAATATAATCGGTTTGAAGGCGTTTTAAGCTTTCTTCAACTTCTTTAATTACGTTTGCTTTTGATGAATATTTGTAAATCGGAACTTTTTTTCCATTATCGTCTGCGTCAAAAAAGAAATCGCCTTTTCCGTTGTTGCTTCCGTCCCAAACCAAACCGAATTTTGTAAGTAACTGAACTTTAGAACGATCTTGACTTTTAATAGCTTCTCCGATCATTTCTTCGCTTAAACCAAATCCGTAAAAAGGAGCGGTGTCGATTGTTGTAACGCCATGATCGATTGAAGCGTGGATAGAATCGATTGAATCTTTCTTTTCTGTTCCGCCCCACATGGTTCCGCCAATAGCAAATGCACCATAAGTAATAGCTGATAATTCAAGTTCTGAGTTGCCTAGTTTTCTATATTCCATGATTGTGATTTTTTGTGTTTAAAATTGATGAGGCAAAATTATACTGTTTTTATGATTCTTATTTGGTATATATTTGTCTTTTTTAGGTATATTTGCATCTTCAAATAAATAGAATTATGAAGAAAGAAAACTTATATGAACCTTTTACGGTTTCTTTTGAAACGCTGAATGAATATCCAGATGTAGGAGATCGCCATAATTTTTTCGAACTGGTTTACATTTTGGAAGGAACAGGAAGACAGTGTATTAATAAGAATATTTTTGAGTATGATCCAGGACATTTGTTTTTATTGACGCCCGAGGATTGTCATAATTTTACAATTGAAACCGAAACGAAATTTTTCTTTTTGAGGTTTAATGATATTTATTTGAAAAATTCTAGTCTTCAGAATGAAAATATTCAGCGATTAGAATATATTCTTCAAAACGCCAATCATCAGCCGGGCTGTATTCTTAAAAATGATCCTGATAAATGTCTGGTAAAGGTTATGATTGAAGCTATTTGTCGTGAGTATCAGGATAAAGACGTTTACAATCAGGAACTGATTCAGCAGTTGGTGAATACGCTGATTATTATCGTGGCGAGAAATATTGCGAAATATCTTCCGGAACAAATAACGATAAATACGGAAGCCAAAGCGATGGATATTCTACAATATATTCAGAATAATATTTACTATCCTGAAAAGATTAAAGCGGAATCTATTAGCGATTATTTTGGGATTTCGAATACGTATTTAGGACGTTATTTTAAGAAACATGCCAGTGAAACGATGCAACAGTATATCAGTAATTACAAAACAAAACTGATTGAACATCGCTTGCAATTTAGCGATAAGCGTATTAACGAAATTGCGTATGAGTTTGGTTTTACGGATGAAAGCCATTTTAATAAGTTTTTTAGAAAACAGAAAGGATATAGTCCGTCTGAGTTTAGAAAAACGATTCGATTGAGTGCTTAGGTTTTGCTAAAAAAAAACAACGATTAAATGGAAAGGAATGAAGCCAAAAAGATAATTGCAAATTATGAGTTGAATCAAATGTCTGACAATGATAAAATTGATATTTTAGAGCGTAATTACTGGTTTTTCGATAGTAAAGAGGATATTATTGAAGCTATAGCAGATGAATCGTATCCTAAAATTTCAAATCATCTTATTGATTTAATAAGCGTGACTTCAAAACCAGTACTTAATGAAGAATCTGAAAGTTTAATACTCGATTTTATAAAAGATGGATTTTACTTTGTTAGTAATTCTTATTTGGAGTTTAAATTAATTGAAATAAATCAAAATTTTACTGATAAGGTAATTGGAGAAGTTGAAAAAGCAGGTTTATGTCCATGTTGTGAATACTATTCTATTGGATATGGTGAAGATGGTTTTTATGATATTTGCCCCGTTTGTTTTTGGGAAAATGGAGGCAATGGGCCGAATCATATGACTTTGGAAGAAGCTAAATTGAATTTCGGAAAATTTGGTGCTATCAATAAAAATTCTTTGGATTTTGTAGATGTTGAAGGAAGAAAGAAATATGCGAAAGAATAAATCTTTAATCCATGAGAAAAAAAACTTATAAATCCGCGTTTTCGCAAAGCGAATCTGTTTTATCCGCGTGCTTTAATGCTTTAATCTTCTTTTCCAATAATAAAATCAAAATGCTCCGTTTTACCTGCTCTTAGATTGCGGATTTCATTTTGGATTAATTCTTCTAAAGAATCAGCCACAATGTTTCTGTCCCAAGATTCATTTTGGAGCTCTATAATCTGTCCAAATTTTCCTTTTGAAGCGGGATCTGTATCGTAAAGCAAATAATCGCCATTTCTTCCTGTAGCAAACGGAATCCATTTTGGGTTAGCGTAATTATTGGTTTGTATTTTTTCGAAATCTATTTCTTGTTCTGGTAAGTCTTCTTCGTCAAATTGCAAATCTTGAATTGAATTCCATTCTTCGGCAATATCTTCAAATGGAATTAAATCATAGCTCCAATTGTTTACTCCAAACTGAAAAACAGCCGTTACTGGGTCATAATCTACATTTTTAACTTTATAAAAATTTACAAGAGCTGGCGGTATAGTAATATTATCTTCAAGCTCCACATGTTCTTGAATATCTTCTTCAGAAATTCCTTCTGTAAGATTGTAGTAATCGTTGTTTGTTGAAACAATTTTATTGATTTCCGAAATCCATTCCTGCCATAAGGGTTCAAATAATTTGAATTCGGGGTCAATAGCTGCAGTGATTTTCTTTTCTTTTTCTTCGGAACCGGAAATGCTCAGAGACGTAATTTTGCCATCTTCTTTATCAAACCAAACACTTATTCCGTTAAGGATAAAGGCACCGCTTCGGTCTCCTTTAAAAAGCTTTACAAGCTGATTTTTATTGTCTTCGTAGTATTGAAATAATTCTTGTCCGTCAAAAATAAATTCTCCTGCAAAGATGCTTTTTGCGCAATAATCATATTCTCTAACCTCAAATTCAATGGCCAAACTTTCGACTTTGTTTCCTTCTTTAGAAAACGCCATAATGCCAAGTTCATCCCAAGTATAGATATAATTGTATTGTTTTTTTAGATATCTGTAATCTCCTAAAGCTTGTTTTAAAACTGTGATATCAATTGGGAATTCGATGTTTAGGTTATTAATCTGAAAGCCTGTTTTGGATAATTCAAGTTTTGTCATTTTGCTTTTTTGAGGGTTAGATAATCTTTTTGATTACGCGTAATTTATGGGTGTGTTTGTTTAATTCTGGATTGTAGATTCCAGTATGGTCCAAACGGTCAATACGAACTTTTCCACTTGCGTGAATGATGTAATTGTTGTCCATGATGATTCCGACATGGGTAATGTTTCCTTCGTCATTATCAAAGAAAGCTAAATCGCCTGGTTCGCATTCTTCAATAAAGCTTAAAGGATCTCCTTCAAGCGCTTGTTGAGAAGCGTCACGATGAATTTTATAGCCGTTCAATTTATAAACCATTTGAGTAAAACCAGAACAATCAATACCAAAAGGGGTTTTTCCTCCCCATAAATAGGGAGCATTCAAATACATAAAAGCCGTTTTTATTAAAGCGCTTTTAGGTTTGATGCCACTGGTTTTGGTTCCTTCGAAATCGAAGTTTGAAATATTGATTTCGCTGTTGTTTAAAAAAGATAATGAAGCTCCAAGCGGAATTGGAAGCAGGAGATTGCTGGGAGCCGTGATGTAATCTATTAAATCTGCATTTAAAATAATCGACTCTTTGCTCAAAAGATCAAATTGCTCTTTAGTAATTTCCTGATATTGCTTAGAATCTACCCAGCCTTCATAGTCATCAAACTGAATCCTAATTCGAGCCCATTGATTTTTGCGTTCTAAAATTTCGATATGCTCGCCAAACAAAAGCTGTGTGACAATTTCACTTCTGTCGCTGGCTTCAGCTCGAACGGGTACTATGGCTAAATTGCAAATTCCAAACATTTAAGGAAATTTATAAGTTGAAAAATCAGGAGCTGTATTTACTCCTGATTTTTTGTGATATTGTTTTAAGCTCTTTCGATAACAATTGCTGATGCGCCACCGCCGCCGTTGCAAATTGCAGCTGCTCCAGTTTTTGCATTGTTTTGTTCTAAAACATTCAGTAAAGTTACGATTATACGTGCTCCAGAAGCTCCAAGAGGATGTCCTAATGAAACCGCTCCACCGTTTACGTTTACTTTATTGTTATCAAGGTTTAATATTTTTGCATTGGCTAATCCAACAACAGAGAAAGCTTCGTTAAACTCGAAATAATCAACATCTGAGATTGAAATTCCTGCTTTGTCTAAAGCTTTTGGTAATGCTTTTGCTGGACTTGTTGTAAACCATTTTGGTTCTTGTGCAGCATCTGCATAGCCTTTTATGTAAGCTAGAGGTTTTAAACCTAATGCGTTTGCTTTTTCTTCAGACATTAAAACCAAAGCCGCTGCTCCGTCATTAATTGTTGAAGCGTTTGCAGCAGTTACAGTTCCGTCTTTTGTGAAAACTGGTGCTAAAGATGGAATTTTATCTAATTTCACGTTAGTATATTCCTCATCTTTTGAAAATATAACAGGTTCGCCACGTCTTTGCGGTACTTCAACAGGAACAACTTCATTGTCGAATTTTCCAGCGTCCCACGCTTTTGCACTTCTTTCGTAAGATTGAATTGCAAATGCATCTTGTTCTTCACGGCTGATTTTGTATTCAGATGCACATAAATCAGCACAAACTCCCATTGCGTTGTTGTCGTAAGCATCTGTTAAACCATCTTTCTGCATTCCGTCCAACATAGTTGCAGGACCAAATTTGTTTCCGGCACGCATTTGAACGTAGTGAGGAATCAAGCTCATGCTTTCCATTCCGCCCGCAACTACAATTTCAGCATCACCACATGCAATTGCTTGCGCAGCAAACATTACAGCTTTCATTCCAGATGCACATACTTTGTTTACTGTTGTAGCAGCAACTTCTTCAGATAATCCGGCAAACAATGCAGCCTGGCGCGCTGGTGCTTGTCCAACTCCCGCCTGAATTACATTCCCCATGAAAACTTCATCGACTAATTTTGGGTCAAGATTAATTTTTGAAAGCGCTCCTTTTATGGCAGCAGCTCCTAATTTTGGTGCAGGTACACTAGATAACCCGCCCATGAAACTTCCGATAGGTGTTCTAACGGCAGAAACGATAACAACTCTTTTGTTCATTTTCTGTTTAATAATAGTTAGTAAGCAAATTTAATGTTTATTTGAATAAATTCAAATTTTGTATTGAATAGGGTTGATTTTAAATTTAAGGTGAAATTTTTGTTAATTCTATTTGTTTGATTGTTAAGTGGTTTTGAAAAAAGATTAAAAAAAACTAAAAAAACTCAAAAAAAAGCTTGTGAGAAAAGGAATGTTGTTATACATTTGCACTCGCAAAACGGAAGCAATTCCACTAGCAAGGAGAGGTGCCAGAGCGGTAATGGAGCAGATTGCTAATCTGTCGACGGGTAACCGTCGCCAGGGTTCGAGTCCCTGTCTCTCCGCTTAAATTTTGCCTCGGGGTGTAGCGTAGCCCGGTTATCGCGCCTGCTTTGGGAGCAGGAGGCCGCAGGTTCGAATCCTGCCACCCCGACTACAATTGAAATAATGGTCGCATAGCTCAGCTGGATAGAGCACCTGCCTTCTAAGCAGGCGGTCGAAGGTTCGAATCCTTCTGCGATCACAAAAAACCACTCTATTGAGTGGTTTTTTTGTTTTATGTATAGCGTTTTGATTTCTATTCTTAGAAATTTTAAAGTAAAGGTTCCATAGCTCAGCTGGATAGAGCAACGCACTTCTAATGCGTAGGTCGAAGGTTCGAATCCTTCTGGGATCACAAAAGCCACTCCAATCGAGTGGTTTTTTTGTTTTTGATCCTATTTTGTCTATTTTTAGTTGTTGATGATAAAAAACAAAATGACATGAGAATAGCAATACTAGGAGCTCATTTGGTTGGTAAAACAACATTGGCAGAAAAACTATATGAATCTTTTCCTGAATGTGAGTTTTATCCAGAGCCTTATTTTGAATTACAGGAAATGGGTTTTGCTTTTTCTGAAATGCCTACCGCCGATGATTATATGATGCAGCTAGAGCATTCTTTAAAGCAAATTGTAAGAAGTAATAGAAACGCTATTTTTGATCGTTCTCCAATTGATCTTTTAGCTTATGCGCTTGCGGTTGACAATAAACTGAATTTTTCATCAGTATTTACTAAAATTCAAAATGCAATTAAAGAAATTGACATTTTTGTATGGGTTCCTATTGAAGAGCCTGATAGAATTTCTTGTTCAGACTCCAATTTGCCCGAACTGAGATATGAGGTAAATGATCTTCTTGGCGAATTAATTGATGATTTTGAGATAGAAGTAATTAGAGTGAAAGGAAGTTTATCTGAAAGATTAAATCAAATTCAAAATAAAATAGAAGAGTTAAAGGGATAAAATAAATAAAGACCAAACATTCTTGAATGCTTGGTCTTTATTCGTTTGTAAGATTTGTTTTTAATGCAAATCACATTTATCAATAATTGTCAAATTCTTTACGTTTGTAAAAAGTATCATCATTACTTTCAGAAGCAAGGCGCGATTCTTCAGTTGGATAATAAGAATTCAATACTCTTCTTTCGTACTCCCTATCAAAATCATTTTGCCAGTTATATCTGCTTGTTTTTCTAAATGTATCATATCCAATATTGTTGGCCATGACAATTTTAGTGTCTTTATTTATGCTGACAGAACCAATTGGTATAATAATATGGCTGTCTCCATCTTTGTATATAAATTCCCTTCCGTTTTCATTCGCAATTGCATCATGTACTTCATTACGACTGTCTTCTATTAATCCTTTATCAAGATTAACGTCAAGATAAACAACTCGTTGCATATCTTTATTAACCCAAAGATTATCAATTTTTCCTATTGTGCGGTTGTCTCCGTCTACAATTTTCCAACCTCTTACATCCGAATAGTTTGAGGCAACTTTATAATCAGAAAGCTCATCTAATCTGTATAAATTTCTATCTTTATTTTCCATAGTTTCTTAATAATTTGCTGTGCTGTCTACACTAGAATTGTTTTCGATTTCCATTTTGTTTTCATTTCGCACTTGATCATCTCTCAAAAAGACATAATATACAAGTGCTGAGATTAATAGGACTGCTACAATCCATGGCCAAATTGGCTTCTTTTTCTCAATTTTAATTTCTGCCATAACCTTTAATTTTTATTATGAATATTTAATTTTAAAATAAAGGTACAAATGGAGATTGCGTTTGAAAGTATTTAATTTCAGATAGAAGTTATACAATTCCCAGTCGTCTAGAAAATTGATTTATAATGTTTTGTAAGCAGAGTTGCTTTAAATGTAATTTTTGAAATTGGTTTTTGTTGCTCTAATTAGCCCAATGTATACGGGAGTTTCTTGTATTCTTAAATTATTTTGTAGTAAATTGCTTGTTTCTTTTTAATTCTAATAACAAACGAAAATTTTTACTACGCCCCATGAATGAAGAAATAAAATTATACCGAAATTCTAAGAAAACCAGAAACTTACTTTTATATGCTAGCGGAATCAGTATTTTAATAGCGATTATGCTTTTATACGGCATTGGGACTTTTGATGGAATATTTAAAGTAAAACTTTCGATTGTTTCTGGTGCGATTCTATTAATAATGCTTGTTTTAATATTTAAAATTCTTGCCAGTATAAAAGATAAATCTCCTTTAATTCATATAGATTCAAATGGTTTTTCTGGAAGAACGACTCCAGTGGCCAAAGCTTTTGGAAGAATAGAGTGGCAAGATGTTACCGATTTGCAATTAAAGAAAGTAGGTGGTGATACTTTAATTGCCGTTACAATTGATAATGTAAACAAGTATTACGGCCGTGCTTCTAAGTTTCTTTGGAAACTGGCTTTTGATGAACAAAATTCGAAATTGAATATAATGTACTCGGCTTCAGAAATTGATATGAATGAAAAAGCTCTTTATGACTTGTTTGTAAGTAATTGGAAAAAATAAAATCTTAGAAAAATTATTGTGAAGTGGTGGGGTTTATTATTTTTTTTAATTATTAAAATAGCTTAACTTAGTGTAAATGACATCAAATAACTTCAAATTTACACGTTTAATGCATTTTAAATATTTATCAATATTCCTGATTTTAATATCTTTTAAATCCAATTCTCAAATTGTTGAAGAAAAAAAGAATTTTCGAGCAGCAGATTCTTTATTGAAAGAAAATAGTTTTTCGGTTCATAAAGATAATTACTTTTTGACAGGAATTCCTTTAGATGAGCCCATAACAAGAAACTCTGCAGATGTAAAGTATCAAGTTAGTTTCAAACTAAGATTAAATTCTAAGCCTTTATGGGGTGGATTTTTCCCTTACTTAATGTATACACAAAAAGCTTTTTGGGATATATATGCGAGCTCTAAGCCTTTCTCAGAAATTAACTTTAATCCGGGAGTTGCGATTGTTCGGCCTTTTTATTTAAAAGGTGGGAGATTAACATACGGTTCGATTTCAGTTGAACACGAGTCAAATGGTAGAGACTCCATTTATTCCCGAACATGGAATATGATCGCTTTTTCATTAAAATCTCAAGTTTCGCCAAGATGGATTGTTGGAATAAGAGGCTGGATTCCTATTGTTGATAAAGATGATAATCCAGGATTAACACAATATGTTGGTTATGGAGAAGCCAGTGCAACTTATCAGATAAAACCGGGACGTTGGAGCGCAGATGTTCTCTTTAGGAAAGGCAGCGGACTTATTAATTACGGATCTCTGCAGACACAGCTTAATTGGCGACCTTACAAAAATGAAAATTATTACGTCACTCTTCAATGGTTTATTGGTTACACGGAAAGTTTAATAGATTATCAGGAACATACTAATATGGTGCGTATAGGTTTTACAATTAAGCCAGAAGGAATGGGCATCTTTTAAATTGCTGTAAATTATTTATTTGAATTTTTTGAGCCGATCAAAACACTGAGAATGGATTGCTTTACCTTGATGGTATTGCTCCAAAGTCATTCCGTATAATTTAATAGAACTATTATATTGGTCATTTTCAATATCTTTTTTTGACTGAAGTGTCTTTTTGCTTTTATTGTTCGTAGAAGACATAATATTGTTGTTAGGATTTATTTGATTTTCCAGATCTTAAATTTATTGAGACGTTAAAAGTTTTATTTTTTCAATAGCTTGTTTGTTTTCATATGCAACTTCTACTAACGCTAGCAAAATATCATTTCTTAATATTGTTTTATTTCTTACGTTTCTAATTAATGACTTAGTGGGAGTAGGCAGTCCTTTTTTGACGATGCAAGCGATAGTAAGGTCAACATAGGTTACAGGTAAATGCTTATCTATAAATTCATAAGCTTTTTTATTGTGAGAATTATCTTCTTTAAAATTGCTATTATTGATTAATTTTGACATATATTTGCTAATTATTAACGGCATGGTTGTTAGTCTGTGTAAATGTAAGAATATTATTATATTTAGTGTTCTTTTTAATGTTAAAAAATATATTTTAACTATATTTTGTTTGAATTTTAATGATGATGTATCACGAGAAACTAAGTAAATTCTTTAGGGATAAAGGATTAAAGCAGAAGGAAGTCGGGGCAATTTTAGGATTTAGCCCTGCAATGATTGGAAGGTATTTACATGGAACAGCTAATATAGGTTCTGAATTTATTCTTAGCTTAAGTAAAAACTTTCCGGATGTAGATTTGAATGATCTTTTTGCTCCCGATGAGCAAAATTTGGTTAATGAAGCTGGAGCAGTTTATGAAAAGCAAACTATTTTAAATGATTTGCAAGAAATAGAAGGTCGAATTCATGATATTAGGCTGCGATTAGCAAACAAAAAGTTTGAGGAATAGTAAACGGTTTCCCAAAAATATCTAACAATTCTAAATTTTACAGTATTAATTTAACCACTCTTTTAGAGTGGTTTTTTGTTGTGAAATACTTGATTTTTAGTTGAATGTATTCTAAGAGGTTAAGTTTTTTTTTATTAAATTTGGTTAGCAATTTCTAGCAGTAACCAATATGGAAAAATTAAAACGACCGGTTTATGTTAAACCAGGAACAGATGATTTTTTTAAAAAGATGCGTTTAGAAGTGAATGAAACGGTCTTAAAAAACTCGTCTTTATATGTATTAAATGTTGTAAAGTCCCTCGGACTTTTAGCAGTATTTTTTTTATTCTATGCCTGTATTTTAATTTTCGGCAACCAGACCCCATTACTATTTCTTTTTTACATTTTGGCTGGTATTACAATGATTGTCTTATTTATAAATGCTTTTCATGATGCTGCACATGGAGCTTTGTTCAAAAAGCCAAAGCATAATGAATGGTTTTTGTATGTTTTAGAACTCTTTGGGAGCAATCATTGGCTCTGGATGCGACGTCATATAAGTTTGCATCATGCTTATCCAAACGTGCCCGATTGGGATGTCGATATCAAACAAAGCGATATTATTAGAATATTTCCAAACAGTCCGTTGTTTAATTACCACAAGTATCAGCACATTTACATGTGGTTTATTTATCCTCTTTATAGCTTAAATTGGCTTTATATTAGAGACTTTAAAGACTTTTTTGGCACAAAGGATAATTATGTAAAAAGAGTAGTCGACAAGATTCCGAGACAAGAAGTGTACAGAATGTTTGCGGCCAAGATTATTAATTTAGCTTACTTGCTTTTTGTTCCAATGATGCTTTTAAATCAGCCTTGGTATACCGTTCTTTTGGCTTGGCTGTCTATGCATTTATGCGGAAGTGCAATTGGGGTTGTGGCGCTGGTTTCGACCCACGTTGATGAAGATGCACATTTTCCGGGTACAGATGAAGACGGAAACCTTTCTGATACTTGGGTGGTACATCAAATGATTGTAACTAAAGATTTTAGTACAGAAAGCAAATTGGCTAATTTTCTTTACGGCGGATTTACGCATCACGTGGCACACCATCTTTTCCCAGCGGTTGGGCATACGTACTACCCTTATATTACGCCAATTATAAAACGATATGCAGCAGAATATAATTTGCCTTATACTTCATATCCATTTTATCATGCCGTTCGTTCTCATTTTAGAATGTTGAAAAACAAAGGTGTAAAAGAAAATATTTTAGTTACAGGAGAGATATAGTTATTGAAAGCTATTTTATAAAAAAAGTCTGGTTCATTATTGAACCAGACTTTTTTTGAATTTGTTCCAGCGGAGCGATACTTTTTTAACGCTTCGCTTATTTTTTATTTGGGATATTTTCCTTTTTAATGTTCAAGTCTTTTAGAAGGTTGTCTTTGATTTCAATATCAAAATTATCTTCTTTAAATACCGTTAGTTTTGATTCGGCAAATTTGTAGACATTAATTTTATTGTTTTTAACATCAATATACAAATCGTACGAATAACTGCTGCAGTCGTGCTGTTTGCATCCCCAAGCGTGCAGTATATTATCTTGTTTCTCAAAAGGAGTTTCGGTATTCCAGTTTGCTACCATTTGATCATAGTCAGTTCCTAATAGTTTTTTTAATCTTGGGGCCAACTTGCTTTTGGTCAAAAACTGAGTTCCGATAACACTTTTATCAGCTAAAGCATATAAAGAATCATTTGGATTTAAAACGATGCTGTCTTCTTTTAACGCTTCTGTTTTTATTGAAGTAGAATCTGTTTTGGGAATACTTTTAAAGCTTTCTTTTTTGCACGAAACAAAGAGTAAACCGCTCAATATAACTGTCGAAATGTATGTGGCTCTGTAATTCATATAACTGATTTTTTTGAATTAATAATTTAATATACAAAGTCATAATAGTCTAATTTTCATAAAGATATTAAAAATATTTTTTGTTTTAAAAGTAATTTAGGATGGATTTCGGACTCAAAAAACTAATTTTTAGCTTTAAAGAGGAACCATAAGAATCGATTTTTAATATTTTTTGTTTAATTTCAATTTTTTAAATTATTAGGCAATGAATCACAGTTTGAAAATTTTAGTTTTTTTTCTTTTCGGAATTAGCTCTTTACAAGCGCAAAATGAAGCTTATGTATCTTCATCTGAAGCTAAAATCTCAGATACGACCTTTGTAAACCTAAGAGATTATAGCAATGATTTTGTCTATGATATGAAATATGCTACAGAAGATAATTTTCTAAAAACCAAAGTATACGACTGCGCAGAATGCATGCTTCGTTTAAAGACGGTAAAAGCTTTAATTGCGGCCAATAATGATTTTTTGAAGAAAGGATACCGCATTAAATTATTTGACTGCTACAGACCTTTAGATATCCAAAAAAAAATGTGGGAGATTGTGTCGAATCCTACTTATGTTGCAGATCCAAAAAAAGGCTCCATCCACAATAGAGGAGGAGCCGTAGATATTTCTTTGGTTGATATAACAGGAAAAGAAGTGGATATGGGAACTTCTTTTGATTTTTTTGGAATTATGGCCAGTCATAATTTTAAACAGCTTTCAGAAGAGATTCTTTCAAAAAGAACTTATTTAAAAAATACAATGATTAAAAATGGCTTCAATTCATTTGATTCTGAGTGGTGGCATTATAATTTAAAAGCAGGTTTAAAAGATAAAGTTTCCAATCAAAAATGGAAATGCGATTGATTTACTCAACGCATCTAATATTTTGCATGAAATAAGTATTCGGATTGGTAACCTTTCCTGTTAACTCAGATGTTAACTCTCGTTTTACAACATAATCTTCTATGTTGGTCAAGTACTTTATTCGCATAATCGAGATCGGAGATTTTTTTAGTTCCTCGTAATTGTCTTTCATGAACATGAAAATTCCTGTATTTACACGATTATTAAAACCTTTATCATCACGAATTAATGTTCCGCAATTTTCTTGGTTGATATGCATTAAGGTTACAATTTTTCCGTTTTCTAATTGTAAAAAGATTTTTGAATTTTTATCAAAACAGTTTGCCTTAATAAAATCTTTACTTTTTTGAATAGCCTGAAGATTTAAAGTTGGCAATCCGTCGGTTTGTGCTAATGAAAAGAAAATATAATCAAAGTTTCCTCCAAAATATTTTTCGCTCATTAAATACTCATTGGTTACTTTATAGCTTCCAATTGAGTCATTTACATTTACACTGTATTCACATGGTTTTTGTGCAAATGAGGTAATAGTCAATAAAAAAAGAGTTAGTGTAATTAGTTGTTTCATTGTATTAGTTTATTTTGGTGCAAATTAAAACTATTTTGTTAGCTTTTACATCAGTTGTAAAAAAACAATACAAATTACCGCCATTTTTTATTTTCCACTTTTTTCTAATGTTTTCTACCGTCTCGGGGAAATTGCGAGTCGTAATATTCGCCTGCTGATTTGCCAGCTCACTCTTCATTTCATTTTTGTTGTATGAAATAACTTTTTGAATCTCAAATTTTCTTCCTGGAAAATCAATTAAATCTTCAGAAGTGTATAAATGAGAATGTTTATGAAGTTTATCCATTTGAAAAGTGATGCTTACTTCATCAAAACCACCAGATTTCATAATTGCGGCGTTGGGTTCGTAAAGATATTTCTTAGGAAAATCAAAGGAAGGATACGAGATTTGATCGCCTAAAACAAACTCAAAAACTTCTGTTTTTTCTTTTAGAATATTAGCAGTTTTTAAAGTTACGTTGCCTGAATAACCTTTATGGATTTCAAAAAGCAGTTCCTTAACTTCGTTTTCGAGCGCTATAATATGAATATTCTTTACATTTTTTAGTTCTGACAATCCCGCTGAAATATCTAATAGCGGTGCTGTTTTAATTAAAATATGATCCGATTTTTCGAAATAAAAATCAAGCAATTCTGGAACATTAGGAAGACAATCTTTCAGCATAAAAACTTTGCCTTTGCTGTCATTTCTTCGTGAAGGATCAATATAAATCCAGTCAAATTTTAATTCTGATTCATTTAAGATATTTGCAGAATCTGTATCGTAACAAAAGCAATTGTTTACGCCAAATTGTTGAAGATTATGTTTTACTATAGCAGACAAATCTTCATTAATTTCGCAATGTGCAACTACTTTAAAAGTTTTAGAAAAATAATAATCGTCAACACCAAAACCACCCGTTAAATCAATTAAAGTTTTTCCAGAAATTAAAGTAGCTTTATAGGCTGCCGTTGTTTCAGATGATGTTTGTTCTACTGATATTTTGCTCGGGTAAATTATATTTTCCGTAGCAAACCAAGTCGGCAGTTTTTCTTTGGCCTTTGTTCGGGCTTCAATTTGATTTAAAATTAAAATCCAATCCAACTCTGGAAACGGATTTTTTTGCAACGCCAATTTTGTTACATCTGCACCAGTATTTTGGATTATAAATTCCTGTATTTCTGGATGCAAAATAGAAGTATTCAAAGCTAAATTCTTTCGGTTAATACGGAGACAATTTTATTATTAGGAAAAAATTCTTTTAAAATTACTTTAATCATGGTAAAAACAGGAATTGCTATGATCATGCCTACAATTCCAAACGTAATACCGCTGATTAATATAACCAAGAATATTTCTAATGGGTGCGAATTTACACTTTTTGACGAAATTATGGGCTGGCTAACATTATTGTCAATGGCCTGAACCACTAAAAAGCCAATAATGACATAAATGGTTGTAGGAAGAATTTCTGATTGAAAATCTTTTCCGATCATACTTATCATGGTTAGTAGCCCAGCCAAAGTGGTTCCGATAATTGGGCCCAAATATGGTATTATATTTAAAATGGCACATAAGAAGGCAATTACAAAGGCATTTTTATTTCCAAAGATCAGTAAGACAATTAAGTAAAGAATAAAAACAACAATCAATTGCAATAATAAACCAATGAAATAGCGAGTCAGTAAATGATTTATTTTGGTAATGGAATTTAAGATTTTATCTTCATTAGAGTCTGGTAATATTCTTCTTGCTTGATCTTTAAAGATATCCTGATCTTTAATAAAAAAGAAAGTAATAAAAAATACAGAAACCAATCCCATTCCCATATTGGCCATAAAATTGATTATCGAATTGATGAATCCTGTAAAATAACTGAAATCTAAAACAGAAGTAAGTTTAGAATCTTTTATCACTTTATTCAAATCAATGTGCTGAATATTAAAGTATTCCTCAAGGTGTCTTTCTGCCTCTATAAAATTGGTTTGAAGATGTGCAGTATCTAGCAATGCTAAATTATTGGCTTGCGAAATAATTAAAGGAACAAACAAAAGGATGAAACCTACAATTAGAAATATAAAAAGGATGATGGTGGTGGTGGCCGCCAACGAATTGCTGAATTTTAATTTATTCTTTAAAAATAAAACTAACGGATTCGCAATTAAACATAGTATTAAAGAAATGCACAAATAAACAATAACAGTTTGTATTTCATATAAAAAGTATAAAATGATGCCAATTATTAAGATTGTAGCTAAAGCTCTTAAAATTCCGTTTGAAATAGTTTTTGACGTGATCATGCTTAAAATTTAGATTATAAATATAAGGAAAAGCATTTATATTTCTAATCTTCGGGAGTTCTAAAATAATTGGCAAAAAAAAGGCGAGATGATTTCATCTCGCCTTTAATTTAGTTTTTTTTATTATGGTTGTGCAAAAGAGGCTCTAGCTCCTCCAGTCGTAAAAATAGCCGAGATTCTGCTTTTCTGACCTGTTGAAAACATGTACATTGCTGCATCATCAACATAATCCATGTAGTTCATTGTCATTTCTACAGGTGTTCCAGAACAAGTGCTGTAGTGTGGATATGAAGGAACTCCATAATTTGCTGTATTATGAGTAGGAGTATCGGCAACAAGATCGCTTCCGCAAGTTGCATCTCCCCAAATGTGACGTAAATTCATCCAGTGGCCCACTTCGTGTGTTGCAGTTCTTCCTAAGTTAAATGGAGCATTTGCAGAACCAGATAATCCGAAATAACGAGAATCAATTACCACTCCGTCAGTAGAAGAAGCACCGCCAGGAAATTGAGCATATCCTAAAATTCCGCCTCCAATGTTGCAAGACCACATGTTTAATTTTGTAGTTGGAGAAGTTGGAGCAAGTCCACCTTGAGCCGTTTTTTTCATAGCGTCATTTGTTCCCCAAGAAGTTTTAGTTGTAGATTTTCTAATAACCTGATCTAAAACAAAAGTAATTCCGATGTTGGCTTTAACTCCTGAGAATAATGCTGGCACATTATTATAGTCAGAGTTTAAAGCATTAAAATCTTTGTTTAAAACATCAATTTGTGATTGAATTTGTGTGTTTGAAATATTTTCTGCAGTAGTTCTATAAAGAACATTCACTACAACTGGAATTTCAATTTTTCCATTTACCAAACGGCCTGTGAAATTTGTACCAGCGTGTTGCACAGTAAAAGTTTCGATTTCATTCATTCTGATTGCCAAAGATGGATCAGCTTTTAATTGCGCTTCTAAAACGTCTTGTGTTGCGCATCCTCTTCTAGAAGCAACACTCGCATCTGGATTTGCAGAATCTGCTGATTGGTCATTTTGACAAGCAAATAGCATTAAGGCTACAAATGTGGTAATAATAACTTTTTTCATAATAATTTGGGTTTTTTGTTATAAAATTGTTGATTAGTTAAATATTGCAGCAATTTTATAACAAAAAAATATTGTGGAAAAATATTACAAAGATTATTTTGTCAGAAATTTTACGAACCCTTACAAATACTGATTCCTACAAAATTTAGGCAAAAAATATTAATAAGTTTTTTCTTTCTTTAATGTTTTTAAAATGTATTTCGTCGTGATTATCTGTCGTTTAACGATAATTTAAAACGATTAAATTGATTTAAAAATGAAATAAAATGACTAGAAAAAGAATTTTTATAAAGAAGTAATCTCATAAAGCGCAATACTGGCAGCCTGAACCACATTCATACTGCTGTTTTTGCCAAACATATTGATATGCACGATTTGATGAGAAAGTTTTAGAAGTTCTTCAGATATTCCGTTGATTTCGCTTCCTATTAAAAGCGCTATTTTTTTATTTTTCGGAATAGAAACTTCTTTTAAAGGTTTGCTATTAGAAGCGATTTCCAGAGAGATAATTTCAAAATCATTATCCAGTAGAAAAGATTGAAGCGCAGTAAAATCTTCAACAACAGAATGTGCTACATGAAGATGCGTGCTTCTAGAAGTTTTATTGATTTTACGAGGCGTCAGCGGAATATCTTTTCCGTAGAAAATAATGTTTTCAACTCCAAAAGCTTCAGAAATTCGGAACAAAGAACCAATATTCTGCTGAAAGTAAATATGATCACAAACTAAAGTAATGGGAAATGTTTTTCTTTCAAATTGATTTTCTTCGTGAGTCAGTTGCATTTTTTTTAGTGAAAAGTGATTAGTGATTAGTAATAAGTGAATAATGTTGACATGTAACGTTATTTTTTTAAATTGATGAATTACTAGTTACTAATTACTTGGGACTAGTCACTAATTAGTAAAAATATAATTGATAATGTTTGCGCCCATTTTTAAGGCTTTGTCTCTTACGTTTGCTGGATCATTATGAACTTCTGGATCTTCCCAGCCGTCGCCTAAATCACATTCGTAAGTATAAAGTAAAACGAGTTTATTGTCTATAAAAATTCCAAATGCCTGCGGACGCGTTCCGTCGTGTTCGTGAATTTTCGGCAATCCGTTTGGAAAAGGAAAAGGCTTTTGAAAAATAGGATGATTTGCTGGAATTTCGACTAAACTATTATTCGGAAAGATCTTTTTGATTTCTTTTCTAATAAATTGATCCATTCCGTAATTGTCATCAATATGCAGAAAACCACCAGCCGTTAGATAATTTCTCAAGTTTGTTACGTCAGCATCGCTAAAAACTACATTTCCGTGTCCCGTCATGTGTACAAACGGATACGAAAATAAATCTGGATTGCTTGGTTCTACAGTCGAAGGTTTATTTTTGATGCGGGTATTAATATTAGCGTTGCAAAAACTAATAAGATTAGGCAAAGAAGTAGGATTTGCATACCAATCGCCACCACCGCTGTATTTAAGCAAAGCAATTTCTTGCGAAAAAGAAGAGATTGAAATTAGTAAAAATAGATAGAATATTTTTTTCATGTAAGTTTTAAATATCTTGTTTTCGCATTTTTTGTCATTTCGACGAAGGAGAAATCACACTAGAAATTCCGCATAGTTTGCCGCCAATCTTTGTGTAATCGAGTGAGATCCTTCGTTCCTCAGGATGACAAACTTTGCGGTTAATTATTCATTAAAAAAAACAACACTATGACAAGCCACAATAGCTGCCGTTTCTGTTCTTAAACGTGTATTTCCTAAAGTTACGGGGTTATAATTATTCTCTAATGCCAATGCAATTTCTTTTTCAGAAAAATCACCTTCAGGACCAATTAAGATCGTAACATCTTCGTTGGGTTTTAAAACCTCTTTCAATGATTTTTTGTCGGTTTCTTCACAATGTGCAATTAACTGTAAACCATTTTGCTTTTGCTTAATGAATTCTTTAAACGAAATCGCTTCATTTAATTTCGGAAGAAATGTTTCGTTGCATTGTTTCATTGCCGAAAGAATGATCTTTTCAAAACGATCTCGGTTAATCACTTTTCTTTCAGAACGATCACAGAAAATAGGAGTGATTTCCTGAATTCCAATTTCGGTAGCTTTTTCCAGAAACCATTCAAAACGATCGTTCATTTTAGTTGGAGCAACAGCCAAGTGCAAATGAAACTTTGGTTTTTCGGCATTCGTAATATTAAGGACTTCAACAATACATTTATTGTCTGAAGCCAATGTAATCTGAGTTTCAAACAATAGCCCAGAACCATTGGTAACATGCAGAATATCTGCATCTTTTTTTCTAAGGACTTTTATAATATGACGGCTTTCTTCTTTATCAAAAGAAAAGCTTTCGGTTGTTTCGTCTATATTCGGATTAAAAAATAATTGCATGATTTAAAATTCGATTCTTGCTTTAGAAACCACAGCAGAAGTTTCAAAACGATTAGATAAGTATTTTTGGTATCCTACAATTCCAATCATTGCAGCATTGTCTGTTGTATATTCAAATTTCGGAATGAAAGTTTTCCATCCGTATTTGCTTTCGGTCTCTTTCAGTGTATTTCTAATTCCTGAATTTGCTGAAACTCCACCGCCAATTGCAATTTGTGTAATTCCGGTTTCTTTTACAGCTAATTTTATTTTATCCATCAAGATTTCGATAATCGTATGCTGAATAGAAGCACAAATATCGTTCAGATTTTCTTCAATAAAATTCGGATTTTGCTGTTTGTTCTTTTGAATGAAATATAAAATAGCTGTTTTTAATCCAGAGAAGCTAAAATCTAATCCCGGAACTTTCGGTTTTGTAAAAGGAAACGCTTTCGGATTTCCTTCTTTTGCATATTTATCAATCAAAGGTCCGCCAGGATAAGGAAGTCCAAGAATTTTAGCGCTTTTGTCAAATGCTTCACCTACAGCGTCGTCTGTGGTTTCTCCGATAATTTCCATATCAAAAAAACTATTCACTTTTACAATCTGAGTATGTCCTCCACTAATGGTTAAAGCTAAAAAAGGAAATTCTGGTTTATCATATCCTTCTTCATCAATAAAATGAGCTAAGATATGAGCATGCATATGATTTACAGCAATTAGCGGCACATTTAAAGCCAATGATAATGATTTGCTGAAGGAAGTCCCCACCAATAAAGAGCCCATTAATCCTGGTCCTTGCGTAAACGCGATTGCGCTTAACTGTTCTTTTTGTACATTTGCTTTACGAAGTGCAGCATCGATCACAGGGACAATATTCTGCTGATGCGCTCGGGAAGCCAATTCAGGAACAACACCTCCGTATTGATTATGAATTAATTGATTGGCAACAACATTTGACAATACTTTGTCGTTATGTAAAACCGCGGCAGCAGTATCATCGCATGAACTTTCGATGGCTAGAATAAAAACCTCTGGATTTTGCATATAAAGGCACAAATTTTGAATTATATTTGACAAATCAAATGATTATATTTCTTTGATTTAAGCAGTGCCCCAAAATTAAAGAATTTTTATCAAAAACAGCCGTACTTTGTCTGTTCAAAATAAATTAAAAGAAAAACTAAAAATAAAGAAGCTATCAAAAGAGTAAAGAAAATAATATCACGAATCCTAATGGGATTGATTTTACTTTTGTTAGCGCTCGCTATCATACTATCTCTTCCTGTCGTTCAGACGCAGATAGCCAACTATGTTACCAACTCATTAAACGAAGATTACAAGGTTAATATTAATGTTGAAAAAACGGCAATTAATATTTTTGGCGGCGTAAAATTGAAGAATGTAACGATTTTAGATCATCATAAAAAAACGATGATTTATTCGGATATCATTACTACCGATATTGCCAGTTTTAGCAGATTGTTGGACGGAGATTTAATTTTTGGAGATTTGCGTTTAACAGGTTTGATTTTTAATCTGAAAACCTATAAAGGCGAAGACGAAAACAACATCAATAAGTTTATTCAGGCTTTTGAGGTTGAAAATACTCCTAAGAAAAAATCGACGAAACATTTTTTGCTAACGGCAAAGAACGCTTATATCGAAAAAGGAAGATTTTCTGTTGTCGATGAAAATAAAACTACACCTCAATTTTTGGATTTTACAAAACTAAATGCCTACATCAGTGAGTTTAAATTGTATGGGCCAGATGTAAATACAAACATTCACCGATTTTCTTTTATGGATCACCGCGGTTTGTATGTTTCTAATTTTGCGGGAAAATTTAGTTATACTAAAAAACAGATTAAAGTTGAAAATCTGGCTATTAAAACCAAAAGATCCTCTATTTATGGTTTAGCCATCTTAAATTATAAGCCGTCAGATTTTCTTGATTTTACAGATAAAGTTCGATTTAATGTTGTGATAGATTCTTCTTCAATTGCAACAAACGATATCCGTTATTTTTATGATGGTTTGGGTAAAAATCAGCATTTTAAACTAAAAACAAAACTAGATGGTCCGTTAAATAATATGACGCTTACAAAGTTAAGATTAAGCGATACAAACGGATCAAAAATTAATGGAACAATCAATTTTAGAAATCTTTTAGGCAGCAAAGAGCAGAAGTTTTCTATGGATGGAAAATTTGATAAACTGCTTTCTAGTTATGATGATTTAGTGATTTTACTTCCAGGAGTTTTAGGCAAAAAACTTCCGATCGAAATGAAGAAAATTGGTAAGTTTAATATTGTTGGAAAAGCAAAAGTAACGACCACAGAACTAGAAACAGCTTTTAAAATTGCTACCGATATTGGAAATGGGCAGGTTGATCTTCATATGAATAATATGGACTTTATTGATCGCGCTTCTTATTCTGGGAATATTATTTTAACGAATTTTGATGTCGGAACTGTTTTAAGCAGAAAAGATATAGGCAGAACTACATTGAATCTTGATGTGGATGGAGTTGGTTTTACTGAGAAATATTTGAATACAGTTATTAAAGGAGATATTGCGAAACTGGATTACAATAAATACACCTACAATAATATAGTAGTAAACGGAAACTTTAAGCTTCCTTATTATAAAGGTCAAATTGCGATAAACGATCCGAACTTGAATTTAAGTTTTGATGGCTTACTGGATTTGAGCAAAAAAGAGAATCGTTATGATTTTCATATCAATGTTGAAAATTCAGATTTGCGAAAACTTAAGTTTGTCAAAGATTCGATTTCGCGTTTTAAAGGAGATGTTGTCGTTCAATTAACTGGAAATTCTATCGAAAATCTGCAAGGAGACATTTTTATTAATGATGCAGAATATGAAAACCCAAAATCGACTTACGTTTTTGATCAGGTGAATTTGAACTCTAGTTTTGATGCTGATCGTTTGAGAACCATCACGATTAGTTCGAATGATGTGGTTGACGGAAAAATTGTGGGTAAATTTAGATTTGATCAATTGGATAAATTGGTTATGAATTCTGTCGGTAGTTTATATACCAATTACAAGCCTTATAAAGTTAGAAAAGGACAGTTTTTACGCTTTAATTTCCGTGTTTACGATAAAGTCGTCGAAATGCTTTATCCGCAAATAAATATTGATTCGTCTACCGTTGTGCGCGGAAAGATTGATTCTGATTTGCAAGAATTTAAATTTCGTTTTAGATCTAAAAAAATTACGGCAGACAAAAACACTTTTGATAATATTCGTATTAATATTGATAATAAGAACCCGCTTTATAATGCATATGTCGAATTAGATAGTATTAAGACGCCTTATTATAAAATACGTGATTTCAATTTGATTAATGTCACATCAAACGATACTCTTTATGTGCGTTCGGAGTTTAAAGGAGGAAATCAGGGCGAAGATTACTTTAATCTAGATTTATACCATACTATAGATAAGAGTAAAAACAATATTGTCGGGATCAAGAAATCTGAAATGAAGTTTAAGGATTATATCTGGTACTTAAATGAAGATGCTGAAAAAGATAATCAGATTATAATTGATCAATTTTTTAAAAACTTCACATTTGATAATATCGTTTTATCTCACGAAAACCAAAAAATTGATTTAAACGGAGTGATAAAAGGATCCGATTATAAAGATCTCGAACTGACTTTTGAAGATGTTGATATTAATAAAATTACACCCGTAAATTCCAAGTTTGTATTTGATGGTAATTTGAATGGAAATGTCAATTATAAACAGAATAAAAATGTTTATCAGCCCACGGCATCCATAAAAATTGATCATCTGGTTATGAATAAGACAGAATTGGGTACGCTTAATTTTGATATTTCTGGAGATGAAAGCTTTAAAAAGTTTACAGTTAATTCATCGATTCAAAATGGTTTTACAGAATCATTTAGGGCAAACGGAACTTTTGCAGTAGAGAATAAAGAAACAGTTATGGACATGAGTCTGAAACTTGAAGGTTTCAATTTGGCTACATTAGGAACTATCGGCGGAGACGTTTTATCGAATGTTCGTGGTTCTGTTTCTGGAAATGCCGCTGTGATTGGGAATTTGAAAAAACCTGAAATCAACGGTCGTTTATATGTAGAAAAAGCAGGAATGACCATTCCGTACCTCAATACAGATTATGAACTTAGCGATCGAACGGTAATTGATTTAACGAATGAGAAATTTTTATTCAGGAATAATCAGTTGACAGATACTAAATACAATACAAAAGGTTTGCTGAACGGAAGTATTGAACATAATAATTTTGGAGATTGGAAATTAGATTTGAATATTACTTCTAAACGATTAGTAGCGCTTGACACAAAAGATAGCGACGATGCGGCCTATTTTGGAACGGCATTTATAAACGGATCGGCTAGTATAAAGGGTCCCGTTGATGCTCTGTTTATTAAGGTAGACGCAAAATCTGAAAAAGGAACCGAGGTTAAGATTCCGATTAATAATACGCAAAGTGTTGGAGAAAGTAGCTGGATTCATTTTGTAACACCAAAAGAAAAATACAATCTCGCCAACGGAATCATAGAAAAAAACAGAGACTATAACGGACTTGAGCTAGAATTTGATTTTGATATTACGCCAGATGCCGAAGTAGAAGTTATTCTAGATCGAAATTCTGGCCATGGTATGAAAGGAAAAGGATACGGATCGCTTTTATTTAAAATTAATACTTTGGGTAAATTTAATATGTGGGGGGATTTCCAGGCGTACGAAGGAACTTATAACTTTAAATATGGCGGACTTATCGATAAAAAGTTTACGGTTAAAAAAGGAGGTTCTATTATTTGGGAAGGAAACCCGATGCGTGCCCAGCTGAATTTGGAAGCCGTTTATAAAACGCAGGCCAATCCAGCAGTGCTTTTAGATAATACTTCTTCATTCAATAAAAAAGTTCCTGTAGAAGTTGTTATTGGGTTGAGAGGAGATTTGGCTAGTCCAGAACCTAATTTTGATATTCAGTTCCCATCAGTAAGTAATGTTTTAAAATCGGAGATACAGTATAAGTTGGATGATAAGGATATTCGTCAGACACAAGCACTTTATTTATTGTCAACGGGTTCGTTTATGAGTACCGACGGATTCAGCCAAGGAGATTTTTCTGGTACATTAACAGAAACGGCTTCGAGTTTGCTGGGTGGAATTATCAAATCGGATAATGATAAAGTAAACATCGACTTGAATTATATTGCGGCAGATAGAAGAACAGGACAGGAGGTTGATGGTCAGTTTGTAGCCAATATATCGTCTCAGGTAAATGAACGAATTACAATCAATGGTAAATTGGGAGTTCCTGTTGGAGGTGTAAACGAATCCGCTATTGTTGGAGATATTGAGATTTTGTATCGTGTAAATGAAGACGGTACGATGAATCTTCGCTTATTCAACAAAGAAAATGACATTAATTATATAGGACAAGGAATTGGTTATACGCAAGGAGTCGGTATTTCGTACGAAGTAGATTTTGATACCTTTAGCGAGCTTGTCAATAAGCTGTTTAAAAGCCATAAAATAGAAAAAGCGGTAAAAGGTTCTTCTGCCGATCAAATGCAGGATTCTTATCTAAATCCGGATTATATGAATTTTACAAGTAAAAAAGATTCGGAGAAAAATAAAAAGAAAGCAAAAGAAGACGAGGAGAAAAGAAAGAAAGAAGAAGAAAAGAAGAAAAAGGAACAGTCGCAAACACAAACTCCAAATAATAACAATCAGGGGCTGATTCCAGACAACGATTATTAACACTTTGTTAAAAATAGACATTTATAAAACCATTATTCTCGATAATGGTTTTTTTTGTGCTAAATTTAGGCGCTCTAATAGAATTTTCCAAGTGAGCGGGAAATTCTGATTTTTATAACACTTCATCAGGGTATTGTTAATTTTGACGATTTAATTAAAAAAATACTGTTTTATTATTTTTAATGAAATTTTTTCGTAGAAAAAACTTATTAACGAAAACGTTTGAATTTAACAGATTTTATTAATTTATGATAATCGTAACCCGAAAAGTGCTGAATGTTTGCTAATTTTACACTTTAATACTTAAATAATGCCAAAAACAATAAAAAAAGTAGGTGTTCTTACCTCAGGAGGAGATTCACCTGGAATGAATGCTGCAATACGATCAGTTGTTCGAACTTGCGCATACCATAATATAGAATGCATCGGAATTTATAGAGGGTATCAAGGAATGATTGAAGGAGACTTCAAGGAGATGGGACCACGAAGCGTAAATAATATTGTAAACAAAGGTGGAACGATCTTAAAATCGGCTCGTTCAGTTGAGTTTAGAACCCCTGAAGGTAGAAAGAAGGCACACGAAAACCTAGTTAAGGCTGGTGTAGATGCTTTAGTTGTTATTGGCGGTGATGGTAGTTTTACTGGAGGATTAATTTTTAATTCAGAATTCGATTTCCCAATAATGGGAATTCCTGGTACAATTGACAATGATATTTATGGTACAAGTTTTACTTTAGGGTACGACACGGCTTTAAATACTGTTGTAGACTGTATCGATAAAATTAGAGATACTGCGAGTTCTCATAACCGTCTTTTCTTTGTAGAGGTTATGGGTAGAGATGCGGGTCACATTGCTCTTAACGCTGGTATTGGTGCAGGAGCAGAAGAAATTCTTATTCCTGAAGAAGATTTAGGTTTAGATCGTCTTTTAGATTCACTTCAAAAAAGTAAAGCATCAGGAAAATCATCTAGTATTGTTGTAATTGCTGAAGGAGATAAAATTGGTAAAAACGTATTCGAATTAAAAGATTATGTTGAAGCTAATTTACCAGAATACGATGTACGTGTTTCTGTATTAGGACACATGCAGCGTGGTGGTTCTCCATCTTGCTTTGACCGTGTTTTGGCAAGCCGTTTAGGAGTTAAGGCAGTTGAATCTTTAATTGAAGGAAAATCAAACTATATGGTTGGACTTCGTGAAGATAAAGTGATCTTAACGCCGCTTGAGCAAGCTATTAAAGGTAAATCAGAAATTGATAGAGAATTATTAAGAGTGTCTGACATCATGTCGACATAACCAATATAAAGTTTAAAAAGAGAGAGAAGTTTATTGTGAGGAAATTAGACTTTGAATTAGTGTAATAAAAACAAAAGCAAAAAATTTAGTAAAATGTCAAAAGTAAAATTAGGAATAAACGGATTTGGACGTATCGGAAGAATCGTTTTTAGAGAGTCTTTCAATAGAGATAATGTAGAAGTTGTTGCAATCAATGACTTATTAGACGTAGACCACTTAGCTTATTTATTAAAATATGATTCAGTTCACGGTCGTTTCAACGGAACTGTAGAAGTTAAAGAAGGAAAACTATATGTAAACGGAAGAAATATCCGTATCACTGCAGAAAGAAATCCTGCTGACTTAAAATGGAACGAAGTTGATGTAGATGTAGTAGCGGAATGTACTGGTATCTTCACAACTATCGAAACTGCAAGTGAGCACTTAAAAGGTGGAGCTAAGAAAGTTATCATTTCTGCTCCTTCTGCTGATGCTCCAATGTTTGTAATGGGAGTAAACCACGAAACTGCAAAAGCTTCTGATTTAGTTGTTTCTAACGCTTCTTGTACTACAAACTGTTTAGCTCCATTAGCTAAAGTTATCCACGATAATTTCGAAATCGTTGAAGGTTTAATGACTACTGTTCACGCAACTACTTCAACTCAAATGACAGCTGACGGACCTTCTAGAAAAGACTGGAGAGGTGGACGTGCTGCTGCAATTAACATCATTCCTTCTTCAACAGGTGCTGCTAAAGCGGTTGGAAAAGTTATCCCATCTTTGAATGGAAAATTAACTGGAATGTCTTTCCGTGTACCTACTGCTGACGTTTCTGTTGTAGATTTAACTGTAAAAGTGGCTAAAGAAACTACTTACGAAGAAATCTTAGCTGTATTGAAAAAAGCTTCAGAAAACGAAATGAAAGGTATCTTAGGATATACTGAGGATGCAGTTGTTTCTCAAGACTTTATTTCAGATAAAAGAACTTCTATCGTTGATGCTGGTGCAGGAATCGGTTTAAATTCGACTTTCTTCAAATTAGTTTCTTGGTATGACAATGAGTACGGATACTCAAGCAAATTAATCGATTTATCTGTACATATTGCAGGTTTAAAATAATAATATATATTTTTGCAAAATCCCGTTACTTTACAATAACGGGATTTTCTTATTTTGTTACTTCTATAATTAATGTAAAAAGCACACTTTTAAATTAAGAATAGAGAAACCTAATTCCAAAAACTAAACAAATGAAATTAATAGTTGACAGTGGATCTACTAAAGCCGATTGGATTGCGATAGATGATAATGGAAAAGTATTATTCACAACACAAACTTTAGGATTAAATCCTGAAATTCTAGACGAGCCAGAAATTATCGAAAGATTAAATGACCGTTTTGATATCTTACAAAATAAAAAAAATGCTACACATTTATTCTTTTATGGTGCCGGATGTGGTACAGATAGAATGAAAGAGTGGTTAAAAAGAATTTTTCAAGAATATTTTTCTAACGCCATTGTAGACGTTCAAGAAGATACTTATGCAGCTGTTTACGCAACAACTCCAAAAGGAGAAGAGGCAATAGTTTCGATCTTAGGAACAGGTTCTAACTGCAGTTATTTTGATGGAAAAGTATTGCATCAAAAAGTACAATCATTAGGATACATTGTTATGGATGATTGTAGTGGTAATGTTTTTGGAAAAGAATTAATTAGAAAATACTATTTTAATAAAATGCCTAAAGAATTGGCTGTTGAACTTGAAAAAGAGTACGACGTTGATCCAGATTTTATTAAAAACAAATTATATAAAGAACCAAACCCGAATGCTTATTTAGCTACTTACGCTAAATTCTTAATTAAGCATAAAGACACTGAGTTCTGTAGAAAAATCATCTTCAAAGGAATGAAGTCTTTCGTTAAGAATTACATCAAGCAATTTGATAACTGCAAAGAAGTTCCAGTACATTTTGTTGGTTCTATTGCATTTTACTTGAAAGATGAATTGCAAGAGACATTTAACAAATATGAACTTCAATTGGGTAATGTTTTAAGAAGACCTATTGACGGATTAATTGCTTACCATGTCGCTAATCAATAGTTCTGGTTTTATGGAAATTGCCATTATTGCTCATGATGGAAAAAAAGCTGATTTAATTGATTTCCTAATCAAAAATGAAGCTGTTTTGCATAATGAAAAGATAAGGCTTATTGGTACTGGTACTACGGGAGGAAAAGCAGAAGCTGCGGGATTTAAAACTCAAAGAATGCTATCTGGACCTCTTGGAGGCGATGCGCAAATTGCAGGAAGAGTAGCAGAAGGAATTACGCAGATGGTTTTCTTTTTTAAAGATCCTTTATCGAGCCATCCGCATGAAGCAGATATTAATATGCTAATTCGTGTTTGCGATGTGCATAATGTGCCGCTGGCAACCAATGAAGCAACGGCACAATTATTATTAGATGCTATTGCACAGCGATTATAGAAATTTCTACATTAACATTTTTTGGCAAACAAGCCACTTGAACCGTTTCACGAGCTGGAGCGGTTTTTTCGTTAAAATAAGAACCGTAAACCGTGTTTATTGCTCCAAAGTTATTCATGTCCATGATGAAAATAGTTGACTTAACAACATTTTCAAATGTCATACCTGCAGCTTCAAGAATAGCGGCAATGTTTTGCATCACTTGATGGGTTTCATCATTAATATTGTCTGTAATCAATTCTCCTGACTCTGGATTGATTGCAATTTGTCCAGAAGCATAAAGTGTGTTTCCAGATAATACGGCTTGATTATACGGTCCGATTGGAGCCGGAGCTTTCTCGGTGAAAATGATCTTTTTCATAATAAAATTATTTTGATTCGAAAGTATATTATCTATTTGAAACGCTTCGTTTGTTCCATTTGATATCGCTAAGCATACCAGATTTAATTCCGATGAAGAAGTTCCAGTTAGAATTTGTACCCAAAGGTTGCCAGTTAAAGGCCATTCTCCAGCTTAACAAATCTCTTTCAAAACGGAATTGTGTAAAGGTAACTCCTTTTTGAACAAAATCGTATCCTGTAGAAACCCCAGCTTTCCATTTAGGGGTAAGATCAGTATTAATAGAAATCATAAGAGAGTTTCCAGAAATAGTGCTTTCTCGTTTGATGTTTGAATAGGTTAACGAATAGGCAAGTGTCATGTCCCACGGAACTTTCGAATTGAAGAATTCTGTGATTACATCATCTTTTTCGGGTTCATTGGCAAACTGACTGTTACGGCTGTCATTTAAGTCGGTATTGGTACCAAATAAGTCATCGCTTCGACCTCCGTTTCGCTGACTCTGTGTGTTTTGTTCTTTTTCTTTTCCGCTTCCTTTATTCGAGAATGAATAGTTTACAGTTACGTTTGCACTTGTCATTCTGAATAAACTTCCGCCATTGTCAATGTTGAATTTGTCAATTTTGTTACCACCATTATCAATCGCATAAGGATCTAATGTTGCACCAAAGTTCATATTCATTTTATTGTCAAAAAATTGTGTTCCACCACTAACTAATACAGGCTGCCATCCAAATGTTGATTTTCCGTCAGCATTAAAATTATAGCTTGTGCTAAAGTTTAAGTTGTTTAACAGCATTATTTTTTTAGGTTCTGTTTTTGTGCTGTCTCGATCTCTTACTTTAGCTTCAAAAGTATTGCTCAAAGCAAAACCAACAATGTTTGAATTGTCTTTTCCTGGCGATCCATATATTCCGCTTTCAAATCGCGTATACTCAGAAGTAATTCTACCAGAAGCATCCACTGCATATGTATCGTAATATTTTTCAAAACTAGGAGTATAGGCATAAGTTACACTCGGACGCATTACGTGTCGAATAGATTGGATTCTTTTATCGTCTCCAAAATTAAAAGTTCCGTAAATCGTCGTACCTAAATTGGTGCTGAAATTGTATGTTCTAAACGAGTCAAAACCATTTACAGTTTTGTTAACTGTTTGTCCTTCTGTAGGGTCATAAACTTTTTGAATCGTTTTATTTACCCATGTTTCCTGATAAGTTGTAGAAGCTCCAGCACTAAAATATTTGAAGATTTTAAAGTTCGTGCTTAACGGAATAGTCTGTTGCAACCCTAATTGCGCATCATCAAACATTTGTGGCTTGAAAAACAGCGAATCTTTGGTTTTAAAATAGTTTTTACCGCTTACATTATACTGTAAGTTGATATTTTTAATTAATCCCTTTTTAACGCCGTTTTTTCCAACAAAAGGATAGATACGGTCAATACTTCCTTGTAAAGACGGAAGCGTCATAATAATGTCTTCTGTTTGCGTATTTTGGCTATGAGTTGCAGATAACGCAATACGGGAACCTGGGATCGTATTAAATGTTTTATTATACGAAATAGATGAGCTTAATGTGTTATTTAAGTTCGATCCAATATTGGCTTGGTTGATAGACTGTTTGAAGTACTTACTACTACCCATGTTGACAGAAGCAGAGAAAGTAGAATTAGGGTTCGATTTTGTGTCTTTAGAATGCGACCACTGAATATTGTAAATACTTTGTTTTGAATAATCAGGATAACCGCGTTCGCTGCTAATTAAATTTTCAAAACGAATGTTCACATTTCCTCGATACTTATATCTTGTCGCATATGCAGATTCAAATCGCATGGCGTAACTTCCGTTGGTATAATAATCACCAAGTACGGTTAAATCGTAATTATCGCTTAAAGCAAAGTAGTAACCTCCATTTTGTAATGAAAATCCACGTGTATTAGAATCGTTATAACTCGGAATGATAATACCCGATACGCTTTTTTCCTTGCTTAAAGGGAAAAAACCATAAGGTAATGCAAGCGGAGTAGGAACGTCGGCAATTACCATTTGCGTTAAGCCGGCAACAATTTTTTTACCTGGCACAAACTTAATTCTGCTCGTTTGGAAATAGTATTCAGGATGGTCAATATCTTGAGCAGTTGTAATACGCGCACCTTTTAAAAAGTATACAGAGTCGTTTTCTTTTTTAGTAACAGAAGCCTTAATATTTAATTCGCCTTGTTTTGTTCTTGAATTATAAATTAAAGCCTTTTTTGTTTTAAAATTAAAGCGAATAGAATCTGGTTGTACTTCACTTGAACCCTGTTTAAAGTTAGGATATTGAGTTAATACTCCTGCAGAATCTTTAATTCTTCCAGCATAAACTTCGTCTTTTTCATAATTAAGAACAATTATACCCGATTTCAATTCGACATCTTTGTAGTATAATTCTGCTTCATTATATAAGGTGATCAGCTTTTTTTTCTGATCAATTTTAGCATAGTCTTTTGCTTTATATCTTACTTTTCCATCCAAAAAAGTCTTTTTTGGTTTAACTGTATCTAGTTTTATGGTGTCTGTAATGGCAGGATTTTCTTTATCTGTTTGTTTTACAGCAGGTAAAGGCTTTTTTTTGTTTTTTATTTCTTGCGAGTATAAATTACCACAACCTATAGTTAGGAAAAATGATATTAAAACGATATTAAATAAGTTTGTGTGCAAAGGTTTAAATGCTATTTTTGTAAAATTATGGCTTGTTTTTTGACATGTCAAACTTACATATAATTTTTTGGCAAAAATAATCAATTCTAAAAATTATAACAGCTGCATTTTATTAAAATTAACTTTTAGATTTATGAATAGAATTAACAAATTTAAGGTAATATTTACTTTATTTCTAATAATATCGTCCTTTTATGCTCACAGTCAGTCAAATGTGTTTAAGGTAACACTTGACGCGGGGCACGGAGATCATGACTTCGGAGCGGTTTATAGCGGACGAATTGAAAAGAATATTGCTTTAGCTATTGTTTTGAAAGTGGGGAAGATTTTAGAGCTTAATCCTAATGTTAATGTAATTTATACTCGTAAAACAGATGTTTTTATAGATTTAGTTGAAAGAGCTAATATTGCTAACCGTGCAAATTCAAATATTTTTGTTTCTATTCACTGTAATGCAAATAAAAATACGGCTGCCGATGGAACAGAAACTTATGTAATGGGTTTAAGTAAAGTAGCCTCAAACCTTGAAGCGGCGAAAAAAGAGAACTCTGTAATTACATTAGAGAAAGACTACAAGCGTAAATATGAAGGTTTCGATCCTAACTCGCCAGAATCGATGATTGGTATGACTTTGATGCAGGAAGAATATTTAGATAATAGTATTACACTTGCGACTAAAATCGAGGAAAATTTTGAAAAATTAGGAAAAAAACTTCGTCACGGAGGAGTGAAGCAAGCTCCTTTTATGGTACTTCATAAAGCTTATATGCCAAGAGTTTTGGTTGAAACAGGATTTGTGTCGAACCCAACAGAAGGAAATATCCTGAATTCTGAAGAAGGCCAAGATGATATTGCAAGAGCAATTGCAGAAGCTATTTTAAGTTATAAACGTGAATATTTTGGGACAGGAGCGGAAGCTCCTGAGAGTCGGCCCGTAAGAGATACTACGCCTGCAAAACCAAAAACAACTACTCCGGTTGCAGTAGCAAAGAATGCTCCAAAAGGAACATTTTTTAAAGTACAGCTTATTGCAAGTATCAAAAAAACACCTTTAGAACCTAAAAATTTTAAAGGATTGAAAAATGTAACAATGGTGTACGAAAATAATATTTATAAATATTTCTACGAAGAAACTCCAAGTTACGAAACCGCTCAAAAATATCTGCAAGAAGCTAAAGGTAAAGGATATGGCGCTGCATTTTTAGTAGCAACTAAAGATGGGGAAAAAATCAGTATTCAGGACGCGATTAAATAATAAGCGCAAGTTCGAATATTTATATTAATTTTGTACAAACACTTAGAATTTTGAAACTAACAAGAGAAATTAAAACGGCTATTTTAGTCATCGTATCTATTTTATTATTTATCTGGGGATATAGTTTTTTAAAAGGTAGAGATCTTTTTACTAATTATACTGTCTTATATGCTGAATATGATAATGTTGAGGATTTATCACCATCAGCTCCAGTAACACTAAATGGACTTGCAATTGGTAAAGTAAGTAAAATTACAATTGATGAAGTAACGGGTAAATTACTGGTTGAACTTCAGCTTAAAACAGATTTCCCAATTACGAAAAGCAGTACAGCGGCAATTTATTCTCCAAGTTTAATTGCAGGAAAACAAATTAAAATCATTCCGAATTTTGCTGACAAAGAATTGGCTGAAGACGGACAGAAATTAACTTCTACTGTCGAATTAGGTTTGACAGAATCATTAGGAGGAAAAATTGAACCAATTCAGCAAAAGCTTGATAAAATGCTTTTGAATATTGACAATTTGGTTACAGGATTAAACAATACTTTAGATAAGAATACTCAAGAAAATCTAAAGAAAACAATTGCCGAATTAAGTCAGACAATGCAGCAATTTCATAAAGCGTCTGGAAGTCTTAATAATATCTTGGATACTAATAAAGGACAGATTAATGGAATGGTTACAAACTTCAATAAAATGTCTGGCAACTTCAATAAGATTTCAGATTCATTAAATAAAGCAGATTTAGGTAAAACAGTTCGCAATTTGAACCAAACTTTAGCTAAAGTTGATGTTTTAATGAACAACTTGAATTCTGGAAAAGGTACAGCAGGAAAAATACTTAACGATGAGGCTTTGTATAATAACCTGACTAAAACTTCAAAAGAGCTTGAATTGTTATTGCAAGATCTTCGTCTTTATCCAACTCGTTACGTAAACGTTTCTCTTTTTGGAAAGAAAAATAAACCATACGTAGCACCAACAGAAGAAACAAACTCAACTGATAAAAAATAATTATAAATGAGTTATTTAGATAATATTTTATTCGCAGTACTTCTTATAGTAGGTTTCGGTTTTTTTGCAGCGAGCGTAAAAAAAATCATCCGAAATATTAATTTGGGAGTTGATGTAGATCGAAAAGATAATCCTAAAGCTCGTTGGAAAAACATGGCATTGATTGCTCTTGGGCAATCAAAAATGGTGAGACGCCCTGTTGCAGGAATCCTTCATATTTTTGTATATGTAGGTTTCATAATAATTAATATCGAATTATTAGAGATTATTATTGATGGACTTTTTGGAACACATAGAGTTTTTGCGCCTTATTTAGGTGTAGTCTATGATGTTTTAATTGCTTCATTTGAAATATTGGCGATACTTGTAATTATTGCTGTAGTTGCATTTTGGATTAGAAGAAATGTAATTCGTTTGAAGCGTTTTATTAATTCTGATTTGAATGGATTTCCAAAAAGTGATGCCAATTACATTCTGTATTTTGAAACAGTTTTAATGATTCTGTTTTTATTGATGAATGCTTCAGATTTGCATTTGCAGAATGTTCCAGAAGGATATTCTCATTTTCATAAAGCAGGAAGTTATCCAATTAGTCAATTTATAGCGCCAATTTTTAATGGTACGTCTAATGAAGCAGTGGGATTGATGTTTGAAGTTTTCTGGTGGCTACATATTTTTGGTATTTTAGTTTTTATGAACTATTTATACTTTTCAAAACACTTGCATATTCTTTTGGCTTTCCCGAATACATATTTTGCAAACTTAAAACCAGAAGGTCAATTTGATAATTTAGCTTCTGTTACAAAAGAAGTAAAATTAATGATGGATCCAAATGCTGATCCGTTTGCCGCAGCTCCAGTTGATGAGAATGCGCATCCGGCTAAATTTGGTGCGAGCGACGTTCAGGATTTAAACTGGGTTCAGTTGTTAAATGCTTATACATGTACAGAATGCGGACGTTGTACTTCTTCTTGTCCTGCAAACCAAACTGGTAAAAAATTGTCTCCACGTAAAATTATGATGGATACAAGAGATCGTTTAACTGAAGTTGGTAAAAATATTGATGCTAATAAAGGTGTGTTTGTTCCAGATAACAAAACATTATTAAACGATTATATTACTCCAGAAGAATTATGGGCTTGTACTTCTTGTAATGCTTGTGTTGAGGAATGTCCTGTAAATATTAGTCCGTTGTCTATTATTATGGATATGCGTCGTTATTTAGTGATGGAACAAAGTGCTGCTCCAATGTCATTAAACGCAATGATGACTAATATTGAAAATAACGGTGCACCTTGGCAGTACAGCCAGCAAGACCGTTTAAATTGGAAAAACGAGAATTAAGATTTATTGTTTAATCGGTTAGTTGTTTAACCGTTTAATCGATTTTAAAATAATATTTCGGTTTTACAGAATTGTCATTTCGCTTTTAGCGATTAAACAATTTCACGATTAACCGATTAAACAAAAGTGAGAGAAATGTCAGAAAATTTAGTAGTACCAACAATGGCAGAAATGCTTGCCGAAGGAAAACAGCCAGAGGTTTTGTTTTGGGTAGGTTGCGCAGGAAGTTTTGATGATAGAGCAAAAAAAATTACTAAAGCATTTGTGCGAATTTTAAATCGTACCAATGTTTCTTTTGCAGTTTTAGGTACAGAAGAGAGTTGTACTGGCGATCCTGCAAAAAGAGCTGGAAATGAATTTTTGTTTCAAATGCAAGCTATGATGAATATCGAGGTTTTGAATGCTTATGAAGCTAAAAAAATCGTTACAGCTTGTCCGCATTGTTTTAATACATTGAAAAATGAATATCCGGAATTAGGTGGTAATTACGAAGTTATTCATCATACAGAATTCTTGAAATCATTAATTGATGATGGAAGATTAACTGTAGAAGGTGGACAATTTAAAGGTAAAAAAATTACGTTCCACGATCCTTGTTATTTAGGTAGAGCCAATAAAGTTTACGAGGCACCGAGAGATTTAATTCAGAAATTGGACGTTGAATTAGTTGAAATGAAACGTTCTAAAGCAAATGGATTATGCTGTGGTGCAGGTGGAGCACAAATGTTTAAAGATGCTGAACCTGGAAACAAAGAAGTAAATGTTCTTCGTACAGAAGATGCATTAGAAGTAAAACCAGATATTATTGCTGCGGGTTGTCCGTTCTGTAATACAATGTTAACCGATGGTATCAAACATCAGGAAAAAGAAGGACAGGTTAAAGTTCTGGATATTGCTGAGTTAATTGCAAATGCACAGGATTTGTAATCTGAGTTGCTAAGTTACTAAGATGCTAAGATTCTAAGATTGAATCTTAAAAATCTAAAATCAACAATCTAAAATCTAAAATTAAAAATGTATATACCTTTTGAAAATTTACCAGGTGAATCTAGAATTTGGATTTACCAGTCGAACAGAAAATTTTCTGAGGAAGAGTTTTCTGAAATCGAAACGGATTTAAAAGCTTTTGTAGAACAATGGGCTGCACACGGCACAAGTCTAGAAGCTTCGTTTTTATTAAAATACAACCGATTTATAATATTAGCAGTAAATCAAGATGTACAGGCTGCTACAGGTTGTTCTATTGATAGTTCTGTTGAATTTATTCAAAGTTTAGAGAAAAAGTACAACGTTGATTTATTGGATAAAATGAATGTTACTTTTAAACTTGGAGAACATATTGCACATAAACCATTAATTGATTTCAAGAAAATGGTAAAAGATAAATCAGTTTCTGAGAATACAATTGTTTTCAATAATTTGGTAAACAATATCGAAGAATTTAATGAGTCTTGGGAAGTTCCTGCTGCCGATAGCTGGCACAGCAGATTTTTCTAAGAGAAAATATTGATAATAGAAAAGGCGTAAAATTTATATTTTACGCCTTTCTTTTTTATAGGATTATAAATGTTAATTCATTATTATTGTTTGTGTAAATTCTAAAAATATAATTTAAATTTTATGAAGGAAGAAATTAAGGTTGTTGCAGGTATTTCGGCTAAATCAAGTTTGAAATGGTTGGTTATAATGATAATCGGAAATTTGTTTACGTTGATCCTTTTTTTAATCATTCTTTTTCAAAATGCTGATTTTGCTGGCGGCGCACATGGAAATGCTTACGCTTTTTTGTCGGGATTATTTTTAAATAATATTTACGGATTTATTTTACTTGCTGGAGCTCCAGTTTTTGCTATTTTGTATTTTTTGATTGCAAATAAAGCAGCTATTCAGCAGATGATTTATCTGACTTGGAAAAATAAAGTATTTGCCAGTTATATTGATTCTAAAGTCGTCTTTCTGGTTGATAAATTAACAGCTTCAAACAATTGGTCGAGTGCGGTTTCTAATAAAGCGTTGTTGAAAATGCAACTTTTAGAAGCAAACAGAAATGACAAAGAAAGTTCTAAAATCAAAAAGAAAGTGATTAATTATTTATTTCAAAAGATAAATCTGGATGATGTTGATTTTAGCAACAAAGATTTAAAACTATCTGAAGTAGTTTCGGTAAAATTAAATCAATTTATTTCTGAAGCTGTTGAACCTTCATTATTGTTTTTTTGGCTGTTATTATTAATTCAAATCGTTTTGTTTGTTGCTGCGCAGTTTTAAAACGGTGTTTTGAAAACAAAAGGTCTAATCTAGCCCCGATGGGAGTGATATCCTTTTATGCCGGTGTTCGGCATAAAAGATATAACGGACAGCGGGAGTGTGGTTCTTTTAACCAATATTGTGCTGCTCCTAAAAATATTTATCAACCAGAGTTAATCTAATTTTGTCAAAAATCTAACAATTTAAACGGTTAATTAAACGCTATTTTTGAGTATTTTCGTAGAATTAAATTTTATACATGAAAATAGCAATTGTCTGTTATCCTACTTTTGGAGGTAGTGGTGTAGTAGCTACTGAGTTAGGTCTCGAATTGGCCAGAAGAGGACACGAAATACATTTTATTACATATAGCCAGCCAGTGAGATTGGCACTTTTGAATCCGAATGTTCATTATCACGAAGTAAACGTTCCGGAATATCCTTTGTTTCATTATCAGCCATACGAATTAGCGTTGTCTAGTAAATTGGTTGATATGGTGAAATTGTACAAAATTGAGCTTCTGCACGTGCATTATGCCATTCCGCATGCTTATGCAGGTTATATGGCAAAACAAATGCTTAAGAACGAAGGGATTAATCTACCCATGATTACAACACTTCACGGTACCGATATTACGCTTGTTGGAAATCATCCTTTTTATAAGCCTGCGGTGACTTTTAGTATTAATAAATCAGATTATGTGACTTCGGTTTCGCAGAGTTTGAAAGATGATACGTTGAAATTGTTCAAAATCAAAAATAAAATTAAGGTGATTCCAAATTTTATTGAATTGGACAAAGTCAAAAAAGATCCAAATGCGCCTTGTCACCGTTATGTAATGGCGAATGAGAATGAGCGTATTATTACTCACATTAGTAACTTTAGAAAAGTAAAACGTATTCCAGATATTATTAAGATTTTCTATAATGTTCAGAAAGAAATTCCAGCTAAATTGATGATGGTTGGTGATGGACCTGAAAAGGAAAAAGCAGAGATTTTATGTCAGGAATTGGGGATTTTAGACAAAGTGATTTTCTTTGGGAATAGCCATGAAATTGATAAAATCTTATGCATGACGGATTTGTTTTTACTGCCTTCAGAAACTGAAAGTTTTGGTTTGGCGGCTTTGGAAGCAATGGCATGTGGTGTTCCGGTAATTTCAAGTAATTCTGGAGGTTTGCCTGAAGTAAATTTTGATGGTTTTTCTGGATACTTAAGCAATGTCGGAAACGTTGAAGAAATGGCACAAAATGCATTGAAGATTTTAAAAGACGATGCGGTTTTAAGTCAGTTTAAGGCAAATGCTCTAGAAGTGGCAAGAAAATTTGATATTAAAAACATATTGCCTAAATATGAGGCTTTATATCAGAAAGCGGTTGATGATTACAAATTGGAGAAGCACTAATTTAAAAGAATAAGATGAAAAAAGTAATTTCTGTTTTAGCGATTTTTGTTTTGATTTCGTGCGGAGTGAAGAAGGTTGGAAGTTCAAATCCCGCATTGTACGAAGTTTTAACAACGCAATCGGACGGTGGTGGAAATATTAAGTTTTTTGAAATTTTGACTGAGCCAAATGAAATCAAAATGCTTGAAAATGATCCGCTTTTGGCACATAAGATGAAGGATCCCGATATTCAGGATTATAATTATGTGATTCTAAATATGGGCGAAAAAAATACAAGCGGTTATTCTATTGATGTTGAAAAGGTAGAAGAAACAGATAAAAATATCATTATCACTGTAAAAGAAAATAGTCCAGCAAAAGATGCCATGACGATGCAGGTAATTTCATATCCTTATACGGTGGTGAAAATTCATTCTAAGAAAGAAATTATTATTAAGTAAGTGGTTAGTGACTAGTAAATAGTTATTAGTTATTAGTGAAGAGTTAGAGGTTAATGTCTGGCTGAGCGGAGTCTAAGCCATTTTTTAGACTAAAGCCCTTCGATAGAATCTAAAACAAAAAAATAAAAAAAACCTGTCGATTTTAAACGACAGGTTTCTTCTTACAATTATTTTTTAATTTTAATTTAGAATCTAAATTTAACGCCTAAACCAACGTCAAATCCAAAATTGTCATCATCATAGTAACCTGAACCAATTTCTGGTCTTGCGTCCAATGATAAAGTAAGTGGTACTTCTTTAAATCTATATTCTATACCGATATCTCCAGCTGCAAAAACATAAGTTCCGCTATCGCTGTATCTGTAATTATTGTTGTAGTAATCGTGATCCCAAGCAGCTAGTCCTCCACCGACACCAGCGTACCAGTTAAAACCTCCGTCGATGTTCCAAACCCATTGGTAAAGGGCAACTCCTTTTATGGCGTCTACATCACTGCTGTTTCTCCATCCTAAATCAAATTCAAGTCTGTTTTTTTGATTTAATCCTAATTGGTATGATATTTCTCCTCCAAATCCGTTGTTGTCTCCTAGACGTAATCCTAAAGCGTGTTTCGAAATTTCTTGTGATTGAGCCGTAAATGCTAAACCAAGAAGCATAAGGGCAGATAAAAGTATCTTTTTCATAAAAATGGTTAATTAATTTTTTTCAAATGTATTATATCAGTCAAATAGAGAACGTATAATATTTTTGAAAATTGTTATATAATTTTCATTTTTAGGAATTCCGACCGTTAAAATTCTTAAAAAACTGCTTCTGAGGCCTTTATTTTAGGATTATTGAAGAAATGAGCTGAGAAGTGATAAGATCTTCCATTTCTAAAAGATTTTCTTCTTCAGCAAAGTTGCTAGCCTTGTAAGAGAATAGTTTCCAACGTTTTTTATGGTATTCCAGAGCCGTTAAGTTTTCTACCCAATCACCAGAATTGAGGTATAAAGTAGAACCGTGTTTGTTTTCTTTGGTTACGATTTTAGGTTCGTGAATATGTCCGCAGATCACATAATCGTAATTCTTTTCAATGGCTAGATCGGTTGCTGTGGTTTCAAAATCAGAAATAAATTTTACTGCTTTTTTAACGCTCGCTTTTATTTTTTTAGAAAAAGAATAAGGTTCGCGTCCTAATTTAGCCAGACACCAATTGGCAAAACGGTTCATTAAGATTAGATAATCGTAACCTAATCCGCCTAATTTTGCAATCCATTTTGAATGCTGAACCGAGGCGTCAAAAACGTCTCCGTGAAAAATCCAGGCTTTTTTGTCGTCTAATTCTAAAACTAATTTATCCACTAGAGCAAAATTTCCCATGTTCATATCACTGAATTTTCGAAGTATCTCATCGTGATTTCCAGTAATATAGTAAACCTTTGTTCCTTTAGAAGCCATTCCTATAATGCGCTGAATCACTCGTAAATGTGCTTTTGGAAAATACGATTTACGAAACTGCCAAGCATCAATTATATCGCCGTTTAAAACTAAAGTTTTGGGTTTAATGCTTGAAAGATAGTTGTTTAGTTCTTTAGCGTGACTTCCGTAAGTTCCTAAATGGACATCAGAAAGAATGACCAATTCGACATTTCTTTTTTTCAATTTTTCTTGATTTGAAGTTTTACAAATGAAAGAAAATTTGTGAAATTTAATTTTATTAAAAGGTTATCAAAAACAGGGTAATTTTACCAAATTGTGATTTTTATCCCATTTAATGTTTCGTTAATAATACCAGTTTTAAATTTTTTAATTTAATTCATAAAACTTACATTTGCTCAAAACAAAACACAATGGCAGGAAACAGCTTCGGCACACTATATAAAGTAACTACATTTGGAGAATCTCACGGTGAAGCTTTAGGCGGAATTATTGACGGATGTCCTCCGGGAATACAATTAGATTTTGAAGCAATTGAATTAGACATGGCTCGTAGAAAACCAGGTCAGTCGGCAATTGTAACACAAAGAAAAGAACCAGATGCAGTTCAATTTCTATCAGGAATATTTGAAGGAAAAACAACTGGAACTCCAATCGGTTTCATTATTCCAAATACCAATCAAAAATCAGACGATTACTCTCATATAAAAGATAATTACAGACCAAGCCATGCTGATTATGTTTACGATCAGAAATATGGTTTCCGCGATTATCGTGGTGGCGGAAGAAGTTCTGCAAGAGAAACAGCAAGTAGAGTAGTGGCAGGGGCAATTGCAAAGCAAATGTTGCCAGAAATTAAAATCAATGCTTATGTTTCTTCTGTTGGTCCAATTCACTTAGAAACACCATACCAAGAATTAGATTTTTCTAAAATTGAAAGCAATCCAGTGCGTTGTCCAGATGAGAAATCTGCAGCGACTATGGAAGAATATATTCGTGAGATCCGCAAACAGGGAGACACTGTTGGAGGTGTTGTGAGTTGTGTAATTCAAAATGTTCCAGTTGGTTTAGGAGAACCAGTATTTGATAAACTTCATGCAGAATTAGGAAAAGCAATGCTTTCTATTAATGCAGTAAAAGGTTTTGAGTACGGAAGTGGTTTTTCTGGATCTGAAATGAAAGGAAGCGAACATAACGATTTATACAATCCTGACGGAACTACAAAAACAAATTTATCAGGTGGAATTCAAGGAGGTATAAGCAACGGAATGGATATTTATTTCAGAGTTGCCTTTAAGCCAGTTGCAACTATTATGCAGACTCAAGATTCTTTAGATAATAAAGGAAACATTACACCAATGACAGGAAAAGGACGTCATGATCCATGTGTAGTGCCTCGCGCAGTGCCAATCGTAGAAGCGATGGCAGCAATTGTTTTGGCTGATTTTTATTTGATCAACAAAACATATTAATAAAAGGTAAGACAGTGAGGGTCTTATTATTTTAATAATTAAAAAATAAATTAATGCAAGAAGTTACAGAAACTAAAAAACAATCATTTCTTTCGGGATTAACAGGGCAAATTATAATTGCAATGGTTCTTGGAGCCATTTTAGGAATTATATTGCACAATACCATTTCGCCCGAATCAGCACAGGCATTTAGCAGTAAAATTAAAATGCTGGCAACCATCTTTATTCGTTTGGTGCAAATGATTATTTCTCCATTGGTTTTTACGACTTTGGTAGTGGGAATTGCGAAATTGGGTGATATTAAAACCGTTGGAAGAATTGGAGGAAAAGCTATTGGGTGGTTTTTTACAGCTTCATTTATTTCTCTTTTAATTGGATTGTTTTACGTAAATATTTTGCAGCCAGGTGTTGGTCTAAAACTAGATCACGTTGATATGGCAGCGGCTTCTGAGGTTACAGGTAAAACACAAAATCTGTCTTTTGATAATTTTGTTGAGCATATCGTGCCAAAAAGTATTGTTGAAGCGATGGCTACAAATGAAATTCTTCAGATCGTAGTTTTCTCTATTTTCTTCGGATTAGCAGCAGCTTCTTTAGGACCAACAGTAAAACCAATTATTAGTGCTTTTGATAAACTATCGCACATTGTTCTAAAGATGGTAAACTATGTAATGAAGTTTGCTCCAATTGGAGTTTTTGGCGCTATTGCAGGTGTGTTTGCTATTCGAGATGCTGAAGAATTGGTTATTACATACTTCAAATTTTTCGGTTCGTTTTTAATTGGTATCGGTACGCTTTGGGCTATTTTAATTGTAATCGGATATATTTTCCTAAAAGGAAGAATGACAGAATTGCTAAGACGTATTACAGGGCCTCTAGCAATCGCTTTTGGAACTACAAGTAGTGAAGCCGTATTTCCTAAATTAACAGAAGAATTAGAAGGTTTTGGAGTAAAAGATAAAATCGTTTCTTTCATGTTGCCGCTTGGATATTCATTTAACCTTGACGGAAGTATGATGTACATGACTTTTGCGAGCATCTTTATTGCTCAATTCTATAATGTGCATTTAGATTTAGGAACGCAAATGGCAATGCTTTTAGTTTTAATGCTTACCAGTAAAGGTATTGCAGGTGTGCCACGTGCCAGTTTGGTTGTCGTTGCGGCGACGTGTGGCATGTTTGATATTCCGATTGAAGGAATTGCATTAATTCTTCCAATCGACCATTTCTGCGACATGTTTAGAAGTGCAACAAATGTATTAGGAAATGCATTAGCGACTTCTGTTGTTGGACAATGGGAAAACAATAAAGAATAGTAAAAAAGCTGAGATTTTAATTTTTTTATCTTAGTTGTTGAAAATAATTTTTGAAAAGCTGTATTTTTTTATGAAATACAGCTTTTTTTTATTTTAAAGTGTATATTTGATCAAACTAGCCGATTGATGCCCCAAAAACGGATTTTGTTACTTTTACTCTTGATTCTGAATTGCTTTGCCAATTCGGCAATCGCGCAATCTAATTGTAATCTAGATCCTAAAATTGATAAGACTGTTAAGAAAGCACTTTTAAATTTTAGAGAATCTAATTTCGAAAAATCACTTATCTATTCTAGAGTAGCCTTAAATGCGGCAACAGTACTAAAAGATTACTGTCTTACTGCTCGTTCCTATAATATTATCGCGGCCAACTATAATGAATTGGCAGAGTTTGATAAAGCGATTTTCTTCTACAAAAAAGGGCTGTACTATGCCAATAAAACCGATAACGATTCTATAAAATGTCTTCTCTATAATAATTTAGGGAATATGTATTGTTTCGAAAAGAAACAGTTTGATGAAGGAATCCGTAATTATAAAAAAGCAGTTGCTTATGCTTTGAAAATTAATGATTTGAAAGAGGTGTATTTTACCAATGTCAATATTGCTTGGGCGTATTTTGATATTGGAAACTTCAATCAAGGGCATCTTTTTTTGAAATATGTTAATAGCACGAAATTAAAATATAATGACGGATCGACAGAAGTAATAGTTGATATGCTTAACGGTATTTATGCTAGCTATAAAAATGACAACAAGGCTGCAAATGCCTATTTTTTGAGTGCTATTGAATCTGGGAAAAAATGTCAAGAAAAAACAGATTTGGCACATGCTTATTTAGAATATGCTCATTTCCTAAATAAAATAGATAAAAACAAAGAAGCTTACGAAGCACTTGTTAATCATTACAATCTTTCTGATAATTTATATGATGTTAAAAAACTGAAAAAAGCTTCTCAAGCGGGTTTAAGTCTAGAATTGGATGAATATAAAAGGCAGATTGATAAAGTTGAAGGGGAAAAAGTAGAGCAATCTCAAAGTTTAAGAAAATCAAAAATCATTGTTATTCTTTTTATTTTGATTTCGCTGATTCTTTTAATTTTAATCGTCACACTGATAAAGAATATCAGATATAAGAAAAAACATAACTTAGAGCTTCTTAAAGCGAAAGAAATCGCAGAAGAAGCCTCTTTGCTTAAAACGCAATTTATATCGACTATAAGCCACGAATTGCGCACTCCGCTTTATGGAGTTGTTGGAATTACCAATATGCTGCTCGAAGAACATAAAGAAATTTCGAGAAGTCAGCATTTAAGTTCCTTAAAATTTTCTGCTAGATATCTATTGTCTCTCGTAAACGATATTTTGCAGATCAATAAAATTGAAGAGAACAAAATTGTACTGGAGAATCTGACTTTTAATATTTCTGATGAAATTACGGTAATTAAGAATTCGCTTTCTTTTCTTTCACAGAAGAATAATAATAGTATTTCTATTGATATTGATTCTCATATTCCAGAATATTTGATTGGAGATAAATTGCGCTTGGCTCAGATTTTAATGAATTTGGTCAGCAATGCTTTGAAATTTACCAAAGACGGCCAGGTTGAAATTATAGTAAAACTGAATAAAGTAGAAGGAAAGCTCCATTATTTAGATTTCTTGATAAAAGACAACGGAATCGGAATTGCGGCTGTAGATCAGAATAAGATTTTTGAAAAATTTGTTCAAGTTGGCCGTAAAGACGAAGATTATCAAGGTACAGGATTGGGGCTTAGTATTGTAAAAAGGCTTTTAGGGCTTTTTGGAAGCACTATTACTTTAGACAGTGATTTAGGAAAAGGAACTTCATTTTCGTTTACTATTGCTTTTGAGCATGATTTAGCCAAAACGAAAAGTATTATTGATGAGATTGAAGTTGATTTGACTTCGAGCGAAGTTTATAAAATTCTAGTTGTTGAAGACAATTTGATTAATCAGCTTGTTACCAAAAAGATTATCGAAAAAAACAATTATTCCTGCAAAGTAGTCGACGATGGTTTTGCGGCTCTTAAAGCTTTAGAAAATGACACCTTCGATCTAATTTTAATGGATATTAATATGCCTTTAATGAATGGATTTGAAACCACCAAACGAATACGTCTTCAGGGTATAGAAACTCCAATTGTCGCTTTGACGGCTTTTGATAAAGATGAAATTACAGATGAAGCGATTTCGTCTGGAATGAATGATATTATTATTAAACCTTTTGAACCGGTTAAATTATTTAAAATAATCAATTTCCTTATAAAAGAAAAAAACGCTGTTTAGTACCAGCGTTTTTTGTTTTTCTTAGCGTTTGTTGACTTTCTCGATTTGTGAGCTCCGCCACTTCTGTTTGAGCTTTTAGGTTTTTCTCCAGCTTCTGGACTTCCAGAATGCCATTGATACGGATGGTCGGCAATCGTTTTTACATCAACTTTTATTAATTTTTGAATGTCTTTCCAATATGGAAGTTCATCTTTTCCGCAGAAAGAAATTGCGATTCCGCCATTTCCTGCACGACCTGTACGGCCAATTCGGTGAACGTACGTTTCTGGAATATTTGGTAAGTCAAAATTGATTACATAAGGCAATTGCTCGATGTCAATTCCTCGTGCAGCAATATCGGTTGCAACCAAAACTCCAACTTCTTTGTTTTTGAAAGCATCTAGAACTCTTTGTCTTGCGTTTTGCGATTTATCTCCGTGAATGGCTTCTGCAGGAATATCTTTTTTGCGAAGCGCTTTTACCACATTATCTGCGCCATGTTTTGTTCTCGAGAAAACAAGTACGTTCGATAAATTTTCTTCTTTAATTAAATTGTATAACAAGTTTCTTTTTTCTGTTTTATCAACAAAATAAATGCGTTGTTCTACATTTTCTGCTGTAGAAGAAACTGGAGAAACTTCAACTTTTTCTGGATCTTGAAGAAACATTTCTGCCAATTCGCGAATTGCAATTGGCATTGTTGCAGAGAAAAGTAACGTTTGTCTGTTTTTAGGAGTCAGTTTTACGATTTTTTTGACATCGTTTATAAAACCCATATCCAGCATCTGATCGGCTTCATCTAGCACTAAAGTGTGCAAATGATTTAAATCAAGAAAACCTTGTTTATGAAGGTCTAATAAACGTCCTGGAGTGGCAACTAAAACATCAACGCCATTTTTTAAAGCGTCTACTTGCGGATTTTGAGAAACTCCTCCAAAAATAGTCAGCTGCGTTAAGTTGGTATATTTTGCATAAGTGTCAAAACTTTGACCGATCTGCACTGCTAGTTCGCGAGTAGGCGTAACCACAAGCGCACGAATCACTTTTGCTTTTTTTGATGAACCGACAATTCGGTGTAATTGATGTATGATTGGAATAGCAAATGCTGCCGTTTTTCCTGTTCCTGTCTGTGCACAGCCAATTAAATCGCGGCCTTCTAATACAATCGGAATTGATTTTTCCTGAATTGGAGTCGGATTTAAGTAGCCTTCTTCAAATACAGCTTTTTGTATACTTTTTGAAAGTGATAGATCTTCGAATAACATATCTTTGGTATTTAGTATTTCAGTTTTAATAACTAAAATGCTGTGCAAAGATATGTTTATTCGTTCAATCGTTTGTTTGAATTTGCTTTTATTTGGCAAATAGGCCTTATGGCATAACCTAATAGGGTATTTAAAATCAAGCCGGTTCGATGTTTGCTTTGATAAAATCAGTTACCAAATACCCAATCAATTTGCCGATTAAATTATTGTTTGGAGAATTATCTAAATCTGGCGCTCCTTCGCAGATATGCAGATATGCAGCATGTTTATGTTCGCCAAAGAAAGAAACAAATTGTCTTAGTTCTTCAACAGAGAAACCGCTGATAGTCATGGCGCTACTGGCAATGTTTGGAATTGCATCAAGATCAATTTCAATTCCGAAAGCATCACTTTTAATAAAATCCAAAGCGGTAATCATTTCGCGATTAAAATCTTTTTCTTTTCTAATGTTGACACTGTCGTAAGTATTGTATCGAACGCGGTCTTCCAATTTTTTTATAATATCTAAAACACTTTTTGAAGTATAATTTTCGTGAAGGCCAAAAATGAAGTATTTCTTTAAAAAACCTTCTTCGTAAGCATATGAAAATCCATTTCCGCTATGGCGGCCTTCTAAAATTCTAAAATCAGAATGCGCATCAAAATTGATTGCATTTATTGGTTTTCCTTTCGCAAGAGCGGCACCTTTAATATTTCCGTAGGCATTATTGTGGCCTCCGCCAATAATAATTGGCGTTTTTCCAGCCTTGATTATAGTAAAGATGATGTGAGAGACTTCTTTGTCGATTTTTTCAACCAGCTGACTTAATTTTGAACGATCGTCAATGTCGTTAAAATCTAAGTTTTCTACCTGACGCATTTCGTCAGTAACATTAATATGTCCTAAAATAATAATGTTACTTCCTTTGCAAAAACGATTGTGCTGAATATTTGCAATGCTTTTTATAGCAGATTGCCATGCAGAAGCGGCTCCAGGCCTTCCGTAATTGGCGCGAACACCAATATCTTCGGGAATTCCTAGAAGCACATATTTAGCTTCACTTTCTTTAATAAAATTAATCTTATCAATTCCTGGCGGAATGACAATCATTTTTTCTCCGAACTTTATTTCACCACTTCTGTGATTTGTGATTTTAGCTAAATCATTTATAGTGAATGGGATTAATTTTTCCATGAAAAAAATTTATTTTCCAAAAATAATATAATTGTAGAAACTTACGTTATTACCTTATATTAATTCTTAAATTTGTTATTAAAGAAAATTATTTAAATATGGAAAACCCAAAGAACAACAATTCAAGTCTAAAGGCGGTAATCGCAGTTTTAGCAGTCCTACTGATCGGTAGCTTAGTGTATATTTTTAAATTGTCTTCTGATACAGAGGTAGTTAAAACTGAACTTACAACAACCTTGACTGAGAAAGAATCTGTAATGAAAGATTTACAGGAGTTAAAAGCGACTTATGATGCTGCAATTGCTGAAAACACTTCTATGTCTGACGAATTAATCCAAGAAAGAGACAAAGTTGTGGCTTTAATGGATGATTTGAACAAGTCTAAAGGAGATGTTTCTAAATACAGATCTCAAGTTCAAGCAATGCAGAGTAAAATGAAAACTTTAGTTGCTGAAAACGATGAGTTGAAAAAACAAAATGGTGTTTTAACAACTCAAAGAGATAGTACAATTGTAGTTTTAGGAGAGTCTAAAAAGTATAATGAAGTATTAGTTGGTCAAAACGAAGAGTTAGCTAAAACTGTAGAAAAAGGATCTAAATTATCTGTTTTAAATACTAAAACTTCAGCTTACAAATTGAAAAGCTCTGGAAAACAAATCGAAACTGATAAAGCAAGTCGTGCTGATGTTTTGAAAGTTAGTTTTACAATTGCTGAAAATCAAATTGCAAAATCTGGAGACAAAACGTATTATGTTCAAGTTATCGATGCTAAAAACAATGTTTTAGGCGAAAAGAAAACTGAAAGTTTTGGAGAAAACACATTAACTTATAGCTTTAAAACTACAGTGAAATACGAAAATAAAACTGTACAAGTTAGTGAAGATCTTCCAGGAAAAGATTTTGCTAAAGGAACTTATTTTATTAATGTTTTTGATAATGATGAGTTAGTTTCTAAAACTAGTTTTAGTTTAAGATAAGGAGCCTTAGGGATACAATACCACTTAAGATATTAAAGGTCTGTGATTTTTCACAGGCCTTTTTTTATGGGATAATGTGTGGTGATTTTTTCAATTTAATCTGTATATATCTGCCATAATCTTTTTACATCTGCGTGAAACATTTTGCGCATAGATTTTTTTTTACGCAGATGTAAAAAGATTTTGGTTGATCTAAATTAGATTTTGCAGATTAGATCAAATTATTTTAGTAAGTATGCTTCTTTAACTAGAATCTATTCGTTGGTGGTTGCTTGTAAAAATAGCAATTGATTGCGAAATTGCAATAATGCATTATGTTGTATATCAATCTGATTTTGAAAAGTACCAATATTGCTTTTAGTATAATTTTGATTATTTTTTAATTCCTCATAAACTTTATCAGATAAATCTTTTTCAAAACCTTGTTTATACATATCCAATAAACGTTGAAAAGTTATGTCAGGATAAATAAAATGTTCAGCTCCATTATTATCGTCTATGTATTTTTGCAGAAGAGATTGAACTTCTAAATGAAGTTTTTGTGTGGTTAGAAAAATACCTAACAAATTATTTCTTTCTTCATCAGGTTTTGAGTGAAAAGTTTTCTTATATGTTAACCAAGCAATAAGAAGTCCTGCTATACCTATAAAGATTTCCATATTTGTTTTTGTTCAAATATAGTAAATAAAAAAGCCTCTAATTAAAGAGACTTTCATTTCATATTGTTGCATTTTAAGTTTGTCCTTTGTTTGATGTAAAGTGGGTATCTTACCTTATTTTATTCCATTTCACCCACTGAATTATTTTAAAATTTTTCCTTCTGCGAAAACAGATTCGATAAGATTGCTTCCAAAAGCGTAAGGAATTTGGTAATAAGAGGAAATAGGTTTTGTTAGAATCAGATTGGCTTTTTTGCCTCTTGTGATACTTCCGTGTGTTTCTGAAAGTCCCATTGCGTAGGCGCCGTTTATTGTTGCTGCATTAATCGCTTCTTCTGGCGTCATTTTCATTTTGATGCAAGCTGTTGCTACAACAAAATTCATATTTCCTGATGGAGTAGAGCCAGGGTTGAAATCTGTTGCTAAGGCTAGAGGTAAACCAGCTTTTATCATTTCTCGGGCAGGCGTGTACGGAATGCTTAAGAAATAAGAACAAGAAGGTAAAGCAACGGGCATTGTTTCGGTGTCTTTTAAGGCTTCAATATCTTCTGGGTTCATAATTTCAAGATGATCTACAGATAGTGCATTAAATTTAACGCCAGCCTGAATTCCGCCAATAGAATTAAATTGATTGACATGGATTTTCGGTTTCAAGCCAAATGCTAAACCTGCTTCCATTATTTTTTCGGTTTCTTCTACAGAAAAATAACCGCTTTCGCAGAAAACATCTACATAATCAGCAAGCTTATTTTTGGAAATTTCTGGCAGCATTTCGTTAATCATTTCGTCAAGATAGCCAGCTTTATCCTCTTTGTAATGTAAAGGAAAAGCATGTGCGCCTAGAAATGTCGCTTTGATGGCGATAGGATAGTTTTCTGCCAATTTTTTAATTACACGAAGCATCTTTAATTCTCCATCGACCGTCAAACCGTAACCTGATTTAATTTCTACAGCTCCAGTTCCTAAATGCATTACTTCTTCTAAACGAATTTTAGATTGTTCATAAATTTCTTCTTCAGAAGTTTGGTTTAGTTTTTTAGCCGAATTTAAAATTCCGCCACCACGATTGGCTATTTCTTCATAAGAAAGACCATTTATACGATCAACAAATTCCTGCTCGCGATTACCTGCATAAACAATATGCGTGTGGCTGTCGCACCAAGACGGAAGAACAACTTTTCCAGTTGCATCAATAGTTTTATCAGCTTTGATTTCTGGAAGATTCTCCATTGAGCCGAAATCTTCAATTAAATTGTCTTTTAATACCAAAAAAGCATTTTTAATTGTTGGAAGTTTTGCCATTTCCGCACCCGAAACTTTAGTGATAGAAGTTTCGCGAACTTGTAATAACTCTTGTATGTTTATGATTAATGTTGTCATCGTTGATGTTGTTATAAAACACAAAATTCACAAATTTTCACTTATTAATGAATGAAAACTTATGAAATTTGTGTCAGATTGGAATTTGGAATTTTAAAAATTCAATATTATTATCTTTATTCAGAAACGGTAATTTCGAACATTTTGCTCCAGTTTTTACCCGTTACAAAAATAGTTTTAGTTTTAGGATTGTAAGCAATACCGTTTAAAACATCATCTTTTGTAATGTCTGTCATTGTTTTTCTTAAATCAGATAAATTTAAAATGGCTTCAACTGCTCCTGAATTTGGATTTACGACAGCAATAGCATCTTTAAACCATACATTTGCATAGATTTTTCCATTGATCCATTCGATTTCATTAACGGCTTTAATTTTAGATTCTCCCGAATAAACGTTGATATAATCAATCATTTTTTGAGTAGCAGGGTCAACTTTCCAAATTTTTTCAGTTCCATCAGTTTGATAAATGTGTTTTCCGTCATTTGTCATTCCCCAACCTTCAATATCTTTTTCATAATCAAAGGTTTTTTCAATTTTTAAAGTCTTTGCGTCGTAAATGAAACCTTTTTTGTTTTTGTACGTTAGTTGGAACAATTTATCATTTATAAATGTAATTCCCTCTCCAAAATATTGCTGTTCAAGATCAATTTGTTTGTAAACTTTTCCAGTTTTGTAATCGTATTTTTTTACAAAAGAAGCTCCTTCTTGTCCAGTGCTTTCATATAAAGTGTCTTTATAAAACTCTAAACCTTCTGTAAAAGCTTTTTTGTCGTGAGGAAAAGTATTTACGACTTTATATTTTAATAATTTAGGCTCAATGTCTGAAACGACTTCAATTCTAGCAGTTGCGTCAGAAGAATCTCCGCCAAAATAAACTTTAGCTTTTAGGTATTGGTATCCTAATTTTTGATCTATTAATTCAAATCTAAAATTTGCAGCACCTTTTGTACCTCCAACTCTTTGGTCGTTTACGAAGTAGGCAACGCTGTCAATTTCTTTAGATTTTGGGTTTAAAATTCCAATATTAAGCGCTTCTTTTTGCGTAAGATGAGCCGGAAAAGCAGAATCATCGATAGTAAATAAAGAATTTTCACCTTTATTTTTTTCTCCACATCCAACCAATGTGATTCCTAATAAAATGACAGCTAGGAAGTTATATTTTTTCATAGTTTAAAATTTGAATAAGGCAATATACGACGATATTTTTATTGCTGCAAAGGTCTTGCAAAAATATAAAAAGGTTGTATATTTGCACCGGCAAGTCCTACACGACCAGCTCCTGCAGACTCCCCCAGGATGGGAACATAGCAAGGGTACGTGGTTGAGCGGTGCGATGTAGGTCGCTTGCCATTTTTTTTAGAATTTAATAGTTTTGTAATCTTCCTTTTAGGAGGATTTTTTTATTTTTGACCCTATCTGAAGTTAAATGTTATTGGTTAGAAGTTCAAAATTGACTGCTTTATGTGGTTCAAAATAAACCCAATTCCAAAAACTTATAACTCATAAACCCATAATTTATAACTAAAAAATGAGCAAAGTCGTTTTAATTACCGGAGGATCATCAGGAATTGGAAAATCTATTGGTGAATTTTTACATCAAAAAGGTTTTGTTGTATACGGAACAAGCAGAAATCCTGAGAAAGTTTTAAATTCAGTTTTTCCGTTAGTTGCTTTAGATGTTCGAAATTCTGATTCTATTAAAACAGCGGTAAATAAAATTATCGAAACTTCTGGAAGATTGGATATTGTAATTAATAACGCTGGAGTTGGAATTACAGGACCTTTAGAAGAAATTCCGACAGAAGAAATTCGAAATAATTTTGAGACTAACTTTTTTGGTCCAATTGAAGTTATGAAAGCGGCGTTGCCACAAATGCGTAAGCAAAATTCTGGTCTTATTATTAATATTACTTCGATTGCTGGTTATATGGGACTTCCGTATAGAAGTGTTTATTCTGCATCGAAAGGAGCTTTGGAATTGATTACTGAAGCTTTAAGGATGGAAGTAAAAGCTTTTGGTGTCGAAATCACGAATGTTGCGCCTGGAGATTTTGCAACCAATATTGCTGCCGGACGTTATCATGCGCCTGTTATTAAAGATTCTGCTTACGAAAAGGTTTATGGCGATGTTCTAGCCACAATGAATGATCATGTTGATGCAGGAAGTAATCCAAATGAAATGGCAGAAGCAGTTTATAAAATTATTCAAACTAAAAAACCAAACGTACATTATAAAGTGGGCGCTTTTATGCAGAAGTTTTCAATTGTTTTAAAACGTGCGCTTCCAGATAAAATGTATGAGAAAATGCTTATGAATCATTATAAGTTATAGAAAAATGTAAAAAACACACTTATTTTTAACATATAATTTTAAAATGGTTTTAATTTTAAAATCTTTATTGGTATTGATTTTGTAATTTTGCAGCTAGATTTCTTTAAAAGAATTTATTTGAAAAGAAATTTATAAATACAAACAAACCATTTTTAATTAAACAAATTATGAAATTTTTTATAGACACAGCTAATTTAGCTCAAATTAAAGAAGCACAAGCTTTAGGTGTTTTGGATGGTGTAACAACTAATCCGTCATTAATGGCAAAAGAAGGAATCACTGGAAAAAACAATATCCTTAAGCATTATGTTGACATTTGCAATCTTGTTGATGGTGATGTAAGTGCAGAAGTTAACGCTCTTGACTTTGACGGTATGGTTAAAGAAGGTGAGGAGTTAGCTGAATTACATGAGCAGATTGTTGTAAAACTTCCTATGACTAAGGAAGGTGTTATGGCAGCAAAATACTTTTCTGATAAAGGAATTAAAACTAACGTAACTCTTGTTTTCTCTGTAGGACAAGCACTTTTGGCTGCAAAAGCTGGAGCAACTTTTGTTTCTCCTTTCGTTGGGCGTTTAGATGATATTTCTACTGATGGATTGAATTTGATTCAAGAAATTAGAGAGGTTTATGATAACTACGGTTACGAAACTCAAATTTTAGCAGCTTCTGTACGTCACACTATGCATATTGTAAACTGTGCTAAAATTGGTGCAGACGTTATGACTGGACCTCTTTCTGCAATTTACGGTTTATTGAAACACCCATTGACAGATATCGGTTTAGCTCAGTTTGTAGCTGACTTTGAAAAAGGAAATAAATAATCCTTAGATACTTATAAAATTAAAATCGTCTTTTTTCTAACGAGAAGAGACGATTTTTTTTACTTTTATATTGAATCTTAAATAGTTAAATATGAAAGTTATCTTATTTATGTTGTCTTTTTTTGTAGCGAGTTTTTCTATAAACGCTCAAGCTGCTAAAGTTATTACTTCGGTAAATGAAGCGGGTGATGTTGCTACTTATGAGTTAGATTGCTCGGTTAAATTTCAAACTCTTGCCAAAGGTCTTCGATATAATATTACGAGACACGAATTTAAAGGTCCAGAATTAAAAAATTCTTACCGGCTTTTATTGGTAATGGATGGATTTTATTCGAAAACATTAAATAGCGAAATGACGATTTCGGCAATCCTAAGTGATGGAACAAAAATAGAAGCTCGAAAAACTATAGAAGACGACGGCTTTTTTGATGGAGCCTGCACCTTGAAGATAAAAGACCCGCAAGCGCTTTTAAATGCCGATATAGATAAAGTAATTGTTCATGCGGACAAAGATGTGGTTTATCCTTTAACGGTTCAAAATAAGGCTCTTTTTAAGAAGAACTTGAGTAATATTATTAATGCCAAATAAAGTTGCTAAGATTCTGAGATGCTAAGCTTCTAAGTTTTTTTCTTCTTTAAATAAAAAAAATCCAAATTCCAGTTTTAAAATTGGAATTTGGATTTTTATATATTGGAGTTTTTTACTTTTTAGTGTCCTCCACCAGCACTTTCTATGTGGCTAATACCTTGTCTTTTTAAAATTTTAGGACAGTAGAAACCGTAGAATCCTAAATATGCAAAACCAAGTAGCGGTATAATGTAAGAGAAGTGTGTGTATGTGATACCGAAAATTCCGTTTGGATTTGTTGCATCTAAGTCACAGATACTTCCTTGTACCAATGGAATTACTCCACCACCAAGAATCATCATGATTAAGAAAGAAGACGCTTTTCCTGTGTTTTTCCCTAATCCTGCAATCGCTAAATCGAAGATTGAAGGCCACATGATCGATAAGAATAATCCACCAGAGATGAAGAAGAATTTAGCAATTTCTGGATCTGGCCATGCTAATCCTAATGCCATCATAGTTAATCCTGAAATTCCGAAAAGCATTAATGTTTTTCCAGCGTTTTTACCACCAATAAAACTTACTGCAATAAATAGTAAAATCCAGAAAGGGTAGATGTAGAATGAAGAAACATCGTGAGCTGCAAAGATGTTTGCACCAATGATTACTCCAAATGCAGCAGCAGGAACGATAAATTTAAGTGCTGTATTTACTAAGTTTGAAGTATTAAATACGTTTGCTCCACCATTCCAACGACCAATCATTAAACTTCCCCAGTAAAGCGCAATAAATGGTGCTACAGCGTCTTCTAAGATGTTTCCGAATTCGTTAGTGTGTAATAAGGCAGGTAAATTACTAATGATAGTTACCTCAGTTCCTACATAAATAAAAATTCCTAACATACCCAAGTATAATTGTGGATAGTCAAGAATGTTGAATTTACTGTGTTTTTCTTTGATTATTGCTTCTTCCTCTTTTACAGGATCTTCGATTTTTGAGAAATTCATAAATACCGCAACCGCAATAAAAGCAAGACCTAAAATGATGAAAGGCAATTTAATATCTTCTAATGAAAGAGCTGTTTTTTTGTTGTCTCCCATTCCGAATAAAGCGATACCTAATAAAATAGCTCCGATTGTTGTTCCGAAAGAGTTGATTCCTCCCGCAAGAGTTAAACGGTGTGCTCCAGTTTCAGGACTTCCCATTTTAATAGCTAACGGATTTGCAACAATCTGTTGGATAGAGAATCCTAAACCTACTGTGAATAAAGCTGTTAAGAAGAAAGGAAAACTTTGGATTGTAGCTGCTGGAATGAATAGGAATGAACCTACTGCTGATAAAATTAATCCTGCAGATAGTGTTTTTTTGTAGCCGTATTTTTGTAGAACGTCTACTTTTAAAGAAACGATAAAGAATATAATTGATCCAACAAAATATGCAGCGTAGAAAGCCCATGCTACTAATTGAGATTGTACTTGCGATAACGTAAATACTTTTTTGAATACTGGAATCAGGATATCATTGGCTGAACCAACAAAACCCCAAAAGAAGAAGACGATTATCAAAGAGATAAATTGCCCCCATTTGGTTTGCACATTTTCTGAACTCATAATAATAAGGTTAATTTTTTATTTTATTGTTTTTTGAAGACCGTAAATATATTTGTTAGGATTATCAAAAAAAAATAAAAAGGTATAAATAATGTTAAATTTAAACCAACGACTATGTTTTTTCAACAAAGTGTTAATTTTAACCTACTTAGAAAATGTAATTCGTAATTATATTTTATTCCAATATCTTGTTTTTAACTTCTTTACTGTAGTTTCTGCCTATCGGAATGTTGTAAGATTGTATTTGAACGCGGTTTCCTTCTATAGATTTCACTTTATTTAGTGCAATTACATAAGATTTGTGTATTCTTAGGAAGCGATCTGCGGGCAATTCTTCAGATAAGGATGTAAGAGATTTATGTGTAATGTAGGTTTTATCGGGAGTGACCACTTTTATATATTCTTTCATTCCTTCGACAAATAGAATTTCTTCAATATTAATTTTCATCATTTTTTTATCTACTTTGATAAAAATATGAGAATCCCCTTTTGCCGTTTCAATCTTGATATTGTTTTTGAGATTGTATTCGGTAGTGATTTTATTGATGCATTTGATGAACCTTGGCAACGGAATTGGTTTTACCAAATAGTCTAGTACATCCAAATCATAACTTTCGGCAGCAAATTCTCTAAATGCGGTGGTAATGATAACTTTGGTTTTGTTTTCGATAAGACTAATAAGTTCGAAACCCGTCATCATGGGCATGTTAATATCTAAAAAGACGGCATCAACAGGAGTACTGTTTATAAAATCGAGCGCCTCTAGAGAATTATTGAATGTCGCAACAACTTCAAAATCTGTAAAATTGGTAAAATAATTTTGCAAGACTTTGATAGCTAAAGGCTCATCATCAATTAACACGCATTTAATCTTCATTCTGAGTTGGTATTTGCAATCGGATTATATAGAAATTTAGTTTGGTTTGTTGTTTTAGACTAAAATTGTTTCTGTAAATCAGCTTTAGTCTCTTTTTGGTATTAACCAGACCAATTCCTTTTTTTGGATTATGATTTTGTGAAATTACAAAATTATTTAAGATTTCAAAATCGAGTATTTTGTTGTCTATAACTTTGCAATTGATTTTTATTTTTAAATTTCTGTTGTTTAGTCCACCGTGTTTAAAAGCATTTTCGACCAAAGAAATAAAGATTAAAGGCGGTACAACAACATCTTCTATATTAGATTCTAGATTTATGGTCACTTCAACATTTTCAAAACGAAGCTTTTCGATTTCGATATAGTTCTGAATATAATCGATTTCTTTTATAAGCGGAACAAATTTGGTTCCTTTTACATCATACAAAACATATTCCATCAAATTAGAAAGTTTGATGATTACATCTGGAACTTTCTTCGATGATTCTAAAGATAAAGCGTACAGATTATTTAGTGTATTAAAGAAAAAATGAGGCTGAATCTGATTTTCTAGATATTTTAATTTTATTTTAAATTGATTTTCTCTCAACGATCTATTTCTTTCACGCTCTCTTAACCAAGTTAAAGTAAGATACACAGAGGAGGCCATTGCTAGAACATACAATTCTCCTATACAAACAGCAACAATGTGATTGATCTCAAAAGGATGGTATTCGCGATTTGCTTCTGGCCAGATATTTTCTGATATAATATAATATGTCAGGGCCGTTTTGAGCAGATACATTACAAACAAACTTACGAGAAGCAAAAAAGTATACAGGATGTATTTTTGTTTTAGTACATACTTGGGAACTAAAACAAATAAATTTAAATACACTAACGGAATAACTAGTGAGAACTCAATTACATTAGATTTGAATGCATAAGGATAATCATTAAAGTAAGCTCCCCATCTTAAAAAGTTTAAAGTAAAATATACTCCCCAAAACCAGATATGATTTTGCAGTTTAATATCAAATTTAACTTTTCGTATTTCTTTCAACTGGTTTTAAGTTATTTGCGTTTTTTTTGGTTTTTCTTAACAATATTGAAATATTGTGCAACTTTAAACAATTAACTGCAAAGAGCCAATTTTTTTGAATAAAATTTTACAAAAAAAGGATATTTGTGCTTATTTTTTCTATTAGAACGTTTTCGTAAAGCGTATTATTGAATGTTTTATGTCGTTCGTTTAAATTTTATTGCTGTTGGTTTAATTTATTTTTTTTAACAATGCCTTAAGAATAATTTTACATCATAACTAACAAAATAAAATAAACATGAAAAAAATTTTCTTAATCTTTATGATTGTTTTTACGGCGCAAGTTTCGCTTGCACAAGTAAAAAATGTCAAGGGTGTGATTACAGATTCTGATGGTATGCCATTACCTGGAGCTTCTGTTGCTGTACAAGGAGGTCAAAAAGGAACTACTACCGATTTTGACGGATTGTACACTATTGAAGTTCAAAAAGGTCAAAGTTTAGTTTTCACTTATGTAGGACTAGAAACTCAGACTGTTGTTGTAGGAGATGCTTCTACAGTGAATGTGAAGATGGTTCAAGGAGCTTCAAATTCATTAAATGAGGTTGTTGTAACTTCTTTAGGGATAAAGAAAACAAGAAAATCTTTGACTTACGCAGCTCAAGAGCTTAAAGGAGAAGAGTTAACTCGTGTAAAAGATCCAAACCTTATTAATACTGTTGCTGGTAAAATTGCCGGTGTTGCAGTAACAAAAAGTTCATCTGGAGCAGGAGGTTCTACAAAAGTTGTAATTCGTGGTAATTCATCTTTTGTAAACAATCAGCCTTTATATGTAATTGATGGTATTCCTTTGTACAATCAAGGTACAGGACAGCCAAATGGTACTTTTGGAGATTTAGCAGGAGGTAACCGTGATGGTGGTGATATCGTTTCATTGATTAATCCTGATGATTATGAAGGAATGACTGTGCTTAAAGGTGCTGCGGCTTCTGTATTATACGGTAGTCAAGGTGCTAATGGTGTAATCTTACTTAATTCTAAAAAAGGAAAAGCTGGAGTTGAATCATTCAATATCAATTCTGTTACAACATTTGATAGCGCAGCTTATTTACCAGAATTCCAATCAGATTACACATCTGCAGATGGAGATCCAAGATCTTGGGGAGATAAGAAAAAAGTAGAAGGTGATGTTAAAGATTTCTTCGAAACAGGAGTTACACAAATTACTTCTATGTCTTTTTCTAAAGCAACGGAAGGAAATTCTACAAGCTTAACGTATGCTAATACAGATGCTTCTGGGATTATACCTGGAAATCATTTGAAGAAAAATAACTTTGGAATTCGTCAAACAAGCAAATTCTTAAATGATAGATTGAGCGTTGCTGTAACAGGAAATTATGTTGCACAAACAATTAATAATAGACCAACAAATGGTTTATACTTCAATCCAATTAGTGGTGTTTACTCTCATCCAAGAGCTTTTAGCTTAAATGATTTGAAAACATATGAAGTTTTTGATCCTGTTAGAAACATGAATGTTCAAAATTATCCTGGTTTTGCAGCGGTAAACGAAAGTAATGAAAATCCATACTGGCAGATTAACAGACAAAAATCTGTTGATACAAACAATTTCTTTAATGGAGCAATTGCTTTAGATTATAAAGTTGCTGAATGGTTTCATTTAGCTTCAAGATATAGCTATAACAGAAGTGAAAGCAATTTCCAAAAAGAAATGTACGCTAGTTCTGCAACTTCTTTAGTACACGCTACAGGAAGATACATCAATGCAAATACAATCGGTACTCAAAATTATGCTGATTTATTAGGTTTATTTAATACAAAAATGGGTGAAAACTTTTCATTCAATGGTACATTCGGAGCAAGTATCAATAATACCAAAGTTACTGGTTTAACTGTAGATTCAGGAATCGGTGGAGGTTTGAATTATGCTAACATCTTTACTTTAGGAAACTTTGTAAATAATAACGGTAACGTTCAAACAGGAGCAGAAAGAGAAGTTCAGTCTGTATTTGCTGCTACAACTTTTGGATACAAAGATTATTTATTCTTAGATCTTGCAGCTAGAAATGACTGGTCGTCTACTTTAGTAAACACTAACGATTCTAGTTTCTTCTATCCATCTGTGGGGGTTACTGGTATTCTTAGCGATATGTTTACATTACCAGAAGTTTTCAACTTTGGAAAAGTTCGTGCTACTTATGCACAAGTTGGTAATGATATTGCTGGTAGTATTACGAGTCCTACATCTACTATCGTTGCAGGAAGTATTGTAAATCCACCAGTTGGACCAATGCCAGGTCAAACATTAAAACCTGAATTAAAATCTGAGGTTGAATTAGGTACAGAATGGAGAATGTTTGATAACAGATTAGGTTTCGAATTTTCTTTCTATGATTCTAAAACTAAAAACCAATTTATTCAAGTTCCTGCTCCAGCTACAAACCCTTTTGGTTATACTAATTATGCTATCAACGCTGGTAGTATTTCTAACAAAGGTTTCGAGCTTGTACTTTATGCAGATATCGTTAGAGGAGAAAAATTCAACTGGGATACTAGAATTAACTATTCACAAAATAAGAGTAGAGTAAATGATATTCCTGCTGAAGAAGGAACAGGAGGTAGAATCATTCTTACTGATCCAGGATCTAACAGCTACAGATATTCATTAATTGAAGGAAGACCATTTGGTGTAATTGAAGGTAAAAACTTGAAAAGAGATGATCAAGGAAGAATCTTAGTTAATGACGACAATACTATTCAAAGAACAGATTGGGAAGAAGTTGGTAATGCTAATCCTGATTTCATGTTAGGATGGTCTAACACTTTTAAATTCGGATCATTTACTGCAAACATCTTAATTGATGGACGTTTTGGTGGAGAAGTTCTTAGTTTAACTCAAGCAATCAACGATTACAATGGAGTATCTAAAGCTACAGGTGATGCTAGAAATGCTGGAGGTGTTAAAATTAACGGTGTAAGAGCGAGCGACGGAACTCCTGTAACTACAATGGATGCATTTGACTACTACAATGGAACAGCAGGTAGAAACGGTGCTTCTGGAGAATATGTTTACAGCGCAACAAATGTAAATGTTAGAGAGGTATCTATTGGTTATACTTTCAAAAAAGATAAATTACCATATGTTCAATCTGCAACTATCTCTTTGATTGCTAGAAACTTATTCTTTCTTTACAAAGATGCACCATTTGATCCAAATGTAGCTTTAAGTACAGGTGAAGGCTTACAAGGTGTTGATGTGTTTGGTTTACCTTCAACAAGAAATATCGGTCTTAATTTAAACTTAACATTCTAATCTTACAATCATGACATTAAATAAATTCAAAAAAACAGCGATATGCTTCTCATTGCTTGCGGCTTTTGGTTGTACAGACAATTTTGAGGAGATCAATAAAAATCCTGAAGGTGCTACTACAGAGCAATTAGAACAGGATTATAACAATATTAAAAGTTTGTTTAAACCTGCTTTTAGTAGAATATATATATCAGATATTACTTGGCAATATCAAATTCAGCAAAGTTTACAAGCTGATGGATGGTCTGGATATATGATTACACCAGTTCCTTTTGGAGATACTAATAATTACGATTATGCATTAAATCCTGGATGGAATGGTTATGCTTGGGAAAGAGCTTATGTAGATATTATTGCAAATCTTTATAAAGTTGAACAAAGAGCTAAAGGTAAATACGATCAGTTTTATGCTTGGTCGTTGATTGTAAAAGTGGTGCAAATGCAACGTATTACAGATATGTACGGACCTGCTGTATATTCTAAATATGGTGCTGAAGGTTCTGCTCTTTACGATTCTCAAAAGGATATTTATCTTCAAATGTTTAAAGATTTAGATTTTGCAGTTACTGAATTAACTAAAAGAATCGATGCTGGTGAATCTTCTACTTTTAAAGGAACAGATTTATCTTCTTACGACGGAGATTATGCACAATGGGTTAAGTATGCAAACTCACTTCGTTTGAGAATGGCAATGAGAATTGTTAAAGTAGATCCTGCTTTAGCTAAAACTGAAGCTGAAAAAGCAGTTAATAATTCAATTGGTGTTCTTAAAGTTAATGCTGATGTAATGAAAGTTAAATCTCCTGTAGATCTTAACGTAATTGACGTAATGAGCCACTCTTGGGTTGGTTTATTCATGGGAGCTGATATGCAGTCTATCTTAGGAGGTTATCAGGATCCACGTATTTCTAAATATTGGAATACAGCAGAAATTACTCCTGGTCAGTATGCATCTATCAGAAATGGTGTAACGTATCCTTCTGGAACTACATATGCTAAATTCTCGCAAACAGGACCTAGAACAAAAACTGGAGAAGTTACTTGGATGTCTACTGCAGAGGTATATTTCTTAAGATCAGAAGGTGCTTTAAGAGGTTGGAATATGGGCGGAACAGCTCAAGAGTTTTATGAAGCTGGTATTAGAGCATCTTTCGAGCAGAATGGTGCAGAAGGAGCTTCGACTTATGCTTCTGATAATACGAAAAAGCCTCTTGATTATGTAGATCCATTATTCCCAGAAAATAATACTCCAGCAGTTTCTAAAATTACTGTTGCATGGGGAGCTACTAATGAAGAAAATCTGGAGAAAATTATAACTCAAAAATGGATTGCTACATATCCTGATGGACAAGAAGCATGGTCTGAGTTTAGAAGAACAGGTTACCCTAAACTATTCAGAATTAAAAACAATAAAAGTGGTGGTGTAATTAGCACTGAATTAGGAGTTAGAAGACTTCCTTTTGCTCAGTCTGAAGAAGCAAGTAACCCTGCAGGTGTTGCATCTGGAGTAACAGCTCTTGGTGGTCCTGATAACGGAGCTACAAGACTTTGGTGGGATGTTGATGCACCTAACTTCTAAAAAAAAATGGAATATTAAGTTTGGTTAGTAGTATGGTATAGATGGCGAAAGCGATCTATACCATTCTTAAAACCAAAATGGTAATTACTACAAAAAAGAAAAGAAATGAAAAGTGCTTTAGAAATAAAACCTGATATTAGTTACAAAAGCGCGGGAAAATTTGAAGAGACTCGATTTGAGAAAATTCACATTGAAATCTTTAAAGGCTCGATTGATGCTTCTGTAATTGTAGCCCAGGAAATTGCGCAGCTAATTAGGTCTAAGCAGGAGAAAAATAAATCTTGTGTTTTAGGTCTGGCAACAGGTTCTTCTCCTATCAAAGTTTATGAGGAACTAGTGAGAATGCACAGAGAAGAAGGACTTAGTTTTAGCAATGTTATCACCTTTAATTTGGACGAATATTATCCAATGACTAAGGAGAACAATCAGAGCTATCATTATTTCATGCATGAGCATCTTTTTAATCACATTGATATCAAACCTGAAAATATAAATATTCCTGACGGTACAGTAGCTATTGAGGAAATCAATCAATATTGTATCGATTATGAAATGAATATTAAAAATGCAGGTGGACTTGATTTTCAATTGCTTGGAATTGGTAGAACAGGACACGTTGGATTTAACGAGCCAGGTTCGCATATCAATTCAGGAACAAGAATTATTACCTTAGATCACATCACTAGAGTCGATGCTTCATCTGCTTTTAATGGTATCGATAATGTGCCGAAACGTGCCATAACAATGGGGGTTTCAACCATCATGAGGTCAAAACGTATTGTTTTGATGGCTTGGGGGCAAAATAAAGCAGATATTATAAAAAGAACAGTTCAAGGCGATATCAGTTCAGAAATTCCAGCAACATTTTTACAGAATCATCCAAACGCAACTTTTGTTTTAGATCAGTCGGCAGCTTCAGAGTTAACCCGTTTCAAAACGCCTTGGTTAGTTGGAGAATGTCTTTGGACTCCTGAATTAAAAAGTAAAGCGATTGTTTGGTTGTGTCAAAAAACAAAACAATCTATTCTGAAATTGACAGACCGTGATTATAACAATAACGGAATGTCTGATCTTTTGGCTCAAGAAGGTTCTGCTTATGATATGAATATTAATATGTTCAATATTTTGCAGCACACGATTACCGGATGGCCAGGAGGAAAACCAAACACAGATGATTCATTTCGTCCAGAAAGGGCAAATCCGGCAAAAAAGAGAATTATTCTTTTTAGTCCGCACCCAGACGATGATGTAATTTCTATGGGAGGAACATTTTCGAAGTTAATCAAACAAGGACACGATGTTCACGTAGTGTACCAGACCTCTGGAAATATTGCGGTTTCAGATGATGAAGCTTTAAAATTTGCAGAAGTTGCCAGTGATTTTATCGGAAATGAAAAATCAGATATCAATTTCAAATCAGTAATCGAATTTCTAAATAATAAATCTGAAAATCAGATCGATTCTTTAGAAGTAAGAAAATTAAAAGGATTGATTAGAAGAAGAGAATCTTACGGAGCAACAAGATATATTGGACTGAAAGATGAAAATACACACTTTTTAGATCTTCCTTTTTATGAAACGGGGCAAGTTAAAAAGAATCCGTTAGGGCCAGAAGATATTGCTATTGTAAAAAATATTATTTCAAAAATAAAACCACATCAAGTTTTTGCTGCTGGAGATCTTGCCGATCCGCACGGAACACATGAGGTTTGTTTAAATGCCATTTTTGCCGCTTTAAAAGAACTTAAACCAGAACCGTACATGGATGACTGTTGGTTATGGCTGTATAGAGGAGCTTGGCACGAATGGGATATTCACGAAATTGATATGGCAGTTCCATTAAGCCCATCAGAGGTTTTGTTGAAACGCCATGCTATTTTACACCATCAGTCTCAAAAAGACAGGGTGATGTTTCAAGGTAATGACTCTCGTGAATTTTGGGTTAGGGCAGAAGATCGAAATAAAAACACAGCCATCTTATATGATGAATTAGGTTTGGCTGAATATGAAGCGATCGAAGCTTTTAAACGTTTTGATTACTAAAAATTTTTTCCGATTCATTTTAGAATGAATCAAATAGCAAAATTCAGATTGATCTCATAGCAAAGTGAGGTAAAAGCTGAAATCATTCTGAATTTTGTTTTTTTAATAAATTTAGGATACTTATAAAAAGCTATCCAACCAAAAAAAAGAAAAATGAAATATCTATTTGTACTATTATTTGCAGGTTTAACAGCAGGTGCTCAAGTCCAGAAGGAGCAGCTAAATCTTATGCCTTGGCCTCAGAATGTTGTTATTAATGAAGGTAATTTTAATTTAACTAAAAATTTTAAAGTAAACATTACAGGAAATCCAAACGCTAGAATATTTGGAGGAGTAACTCGTTTTTTGCGCCGCTTAGATGGTAGAACAGGTATATTTTTCGAACAAGGTTTTATTGAAAAACTAAATGAAGTTCCAAATGCAGAATTGCAGATCAATTGCACTAAAAGCGGTAAAATTGGTTTGTACGAAGATGAAAGTTATCATTTAGATATTACTTCTAATAAAATAACAATAAACGCTTCAAGCGATTTAGGAGCTTTACATGGTTTGGAGACATTGTTGCAGATGCTTCAAAACAATTCAAAATCTTTTTATTTTCCAGTTTCCAAAATTTCAGATTTCCCAAGATTTACTTGGAGAGGTTTAATGATAGATGTTTCAAGACATTTTCAGCCAATTGACGTAATTAAAAGAAATATTGATGCATTGGCAGCGATGAAAATGAATGTTTTTCACTGGCATTTGGTTGATGATCAAGGTTGGAGAATTGAAATGAAAAAACATCCAAAGTTTACTCAATTAGCTTCGGATGGAATGTATTATACACAAGAGGAAATTAAAAATATCGTAAAATATGCCGATGAGCGCGGTATTTTAATTGTTCCAGAAATAGATGTTCCAGGTCACGGATCTGCAATTTTAACGGCTTATCCAGAAATTGGCAGTAAAGTAATCACGCTGACAGGAGGAACATCCGAAAAAAATATTCAAGGTACAGCAATTGCTACCTATGGAATTGAAAGAAATGCGGGTATTTTTTCGCCAACATTAGATCCTTCAAATCCTAAAACATATCAATTATTAAGTGAAGTTTTTGATGAGGTTTGTCCATTATTTCCAGGCGCTTATTTCCATATTGGAGGAGATGAAAACGAAGGAAAAGATTGGGATGCAAATCCGAAGATTCAAGAATTCAAAAAGAAACATAACTTAAAAACCAACCACGAATTACAAACTTATTTTACCATGCAATTGGCACCGATGTTAAAAAAGCACGGAAAACAATTGATGGGTTGGGAAGAAATCTTGACAAAAGATTTATCTAAAGAAGCTATTGTACATTCTTGGAGAGGTCCAAATGAAGGAATGCCAGCAGGACAATCTTTAGTAGATGCTGTTAAAAAAGGATACAAAACCGTTCTTTCAAATGGCTATTATATCGATCTAATGTACCCAATAGCAAGTCATTATTTAAATGATCCGATGCCAAAAGGAGCTAATTTAACTAGCGATGAAAAAGCAAGAATCTTGGGTGGAGAAGCTACAATGTGGACAGAATTGGCTACACCAACCACGATAGATTCTAGAGTTTGGCCAAGAACAGCTGCTATTGCTGAAAGATTGTGGTCTGCAGAAGATGTAGTGGATGTAGAAAATATGCGCAAACGTTTAGAACAGATCTCTTTCAGATTAGAAGAGTTAGGCATTACGCACATTCGCAACAAAGATGTTATTTTAAGAAATATTGCCAACAATCAAAACATTCAGTCGCTTGAAGAATTTTCTAAAGTTAGCGAGCCTTTAAAAGGATATACTCGTAACAAAGGAGGAACAGAGTACCAGATGTATTCTCCGTTTACCTTGTTTGCAGATGCATGCGGACCAGATGCAAAAGATGCACTTGCGTTTGATGCTGCAGTAAATCAATATTTAGCAAATAAATCGGCTGATAATAAAGCAAAAGTAACAGCATTTTTTAATAAATGGATTACTGTAAATAAAGACTTAACAGCGCTAAGTGCCAATGCGCCATTAGTGCAGCCAATTTTGCCTTTGTCAAAAAAATTAAGTGATGCATCACAAGAATTATTGCTTGTATTAGATAATAAATCGACTTTAAAACCAGCAGATTTAAAAAGTCTAATAGAGCAATGCAATACAAAAGATCATGCTGACGTAGAATTGTCAGTTTATGAGAGTTTAAAGAAACTAATATAAATTTTGGTTGAGTTAGTGTTTTAGAGTTACATTAATCAGGCTTTTAATTATCTCTGCCGGAGTTCCACGGTAGAGATAGTTATAGCCAAAATTTCAGAAGTAAGCAGCACTTAACTTAATTCAATAATAAAAATATAAGCCATGAGACTAGTATTAACCTTTAAAACCAAATAGAAGAATAAGAATACCACAAAACATGACAAAAAACGAGAGTATAGATTGATGATTAGTCCCAAATTTATCATTTGTATTTAAGATTAATTTTTAGAATTATAAATAAATATCAATCACTGCTATTTACTAATGATTATGAATGAATCAGTAATAGTAATATTTATCTATAGAATGTAATTTGAGTTTATTTCCAATCGACCGCGGGGTTCCAATCTGCAGTTGAGCGAAACCCAGAAGATTTTAAAAGCTTCTGTGGCCCAATTATTTATTTTCTATTAACTAATATTTATTAACTATGAAACATTATTACAGATTGCTCTTTTTGTTATTGTTTCCCTTACTAGCGTTGGCTCAACCAGCTCACGGAAAAAAAGTAGTGGGGTATTATGCGCAATGGTCTATCTATGCTAGGGATTTTAATGTTCCTAAAATTGATGGAAGTAAAATAACGCATTTAAATTATTCTTTTTATGGCACAACTTATGATCCTGCCCATCCAGAGAATACCAAATTAAAATGTTTAGATACTTATGCTGATTATGAGCATATGGAAGGTGGCATTCCGTGGGATGCTCCAGTAAAAGGAAACTTTTATGATTTAATGAAATTAAAAGAAAAGTATCCGCATTTAAAAATTTTAATTTCTGTTGGAGGCTGGACAAAAGGACAAGATCTTTCTCCAATTGCTGCAAGTCCTGTAGCAAGGGCAGCTTTAGCAGCAGATATGGCAAACTTTATTACTACATATCCGTTTATTGACGGTTTTGATATCGATTGGGAATATCCTCTTTCGGGTGGAACTGACGGTACAGAAATAGTAAATGGTGCGCCTGTTCCTCCGCAAAAATACAGTCCAGACGATAATAAAAATTTAGTGCTTTTATTGAAAGCAATGCGTCAGGCAATGCCAAATAAATTGGTTACCATTGCTGCTGGAAACAATGTTAGAAACGTTGCTAAACAGTATTTAGGGCCAAACAACAGAGCGCAGTATGGCATGAGCGAAGATATTTCGACTTACTGTGATTATATTACCTATTTCGGATATGATTTTGGAGGAAATTGGTATGATAAAACCTGCTATAATGCTCCTTTATATGCAAGCGGGAACACTAATGATCCGTTGTATGGCGCAACGCAATCAGAATCATTAGACGAATTAACCAATCAATATTTAAACGTAATTGGTTTCCCTGCGAATAAATTAATTATGGGATTGCCTTTCTACGGAAAAAAATTCGATAACGTTGCTGTAAATTCAACAAACGGATTGTTTGTTTCAGCACCAAGATATATCGTTCCTGGATGTACAAATCCACAAAATCCAACCGGAACATGGGATGGTTCAGGAGCTTGTGAAAAATCTGGAAGTATCGAAATCTGTGATTTAGTTGGAAACCCAGTTACCAATTCGCATGCTTATTTAGATCCAAACACGATGATGGTAACGCCATCTGCAGCTTCGGCAGGATGGGTTCGTTATTTTGATAATACTACAAAAGTTCCTTATTTATATAATGCTACTAGAAAAGAGTTTATTTCTTATGAAGATAAACAGTCAATGGACTTAAAAGTGCAGTATATAAAATCGAAAAACTTAGCAGGAGGTATGATTTGGGAATTATCTCAAGATACCAGAGGTGCAATTCCGAATTCATTATTAAACCAAGTGGATGCTTCTTTCGGCAGTGTTGTTCCAGGAACAGTAAGTATTTCTGGTTCTGTAAAAAACGGATCGACTTTGGTTACCAATGTTACTGTTGAATTGCGTAATGCGTCTAATGCCGTTATCCAGACACTAGTTTCTCAAACAGGAAATTTTGCTTTCAATAATTTAACTTCGGGACAAAACTATACACTTACAGCTTTAAAAGCGAGTTATACCTTTGTTCCAGTATCGTTAAACAATGTAACGGTAAATCAAACGGCAGTTGTGATTAACGGAACTCAGCCAACTTATACCGTAAGCGGAACAATTGTAGACGGAAGTGGTCCCGTTTCTGGTGTAACCGTTTCAGCAGTTTCAGGAAGCACAACTTTAACAGCAGTTTCAAATGCAAGTGGGGCTTACAGCGTGGCAGGTTTAACAGCAGGTTTAAACTTCACAGTTACAGCTTCAAAATCTGGATTTTCTTATACTCCAGCTTCAACAGTTTACAATGCAATTGATGCCAACAAGACGTTGAATTTCACTCAAGGTGCGGCAGTTGTAACGTACACCGTAAGCGGAACAGTTCTTAACGGAAGTACTGCAGTTTCTGGCGTAACCGTTACGGCGGCTTCTACAGCAGGAAATGTTACGGCAACAACTAATTCAACTGGGGCATATTCATTGACTTTAGCTTCTGGCGGAAATTATACTGTTGCTGCAGCTTTAACAGGACAAACATTTACACCGGCGTCTACAGTTTATTCTAATTTGAATGCCAATAAAACATTAAATTTTGCTCAAGATGTTGTAACGACTTCAAGTAAAATTAGCGGAACAGTTAAAAACGGAACAACTCCAGTTTCAGGAGCCAAAGTAGAATTGGTTTTACCTTGGACAGATAATGCACATCCGTGGAAAAGTGTTCTGGCAACAACAGATGCACAAGGAAAATACAGTTTTGATAATTCTGTTATAGACGGTTATACAACCATTACAAGTTTAAAACTAAATACTTGGTCAAACGGAGAAGTTAATTATTATCCAAATAATCTAGCCAACTTTGCAGTTCCTGCAAGTCCAACAACGTACAACTTCAATACAAGTTCAACGGCTAGAGTAGCATTAGCTGCAGCTACAAACTTAATCAGCGGAACGGTGAAAAACGGTTCAACGCCTGTGGCAAATGCAAAAGTAGAAATTGTTTTACCATGGACAGATAACACGCACAACTGGAAAAGCGTTCTGGCAACAACAGATGCATCAGGAAATTACGCTTTTGATGATTCAGTTGTAGCGGGTTATACACAAATTTTAAGTTTGAAATTAAATTCATGGCAAAATGGAGAAGTAGCTTATTATCCAAATAATCTAGCAAACTTTGCTGTTCCAACAGCGCCAACAGTTTATAATTTCAATACACAAACAACGGTTGTAACTAAGCCAGTGGTTGCTATTACAGCACCAACAGCTTCGGCGATTGCTATAAATTTAGGTTCGGCAATTAACTTTGTTGCCAGTGTTGGATTAAGCGCTACAGATGCCACTACAATTTCATCTGTTGTATTTAGTTTAGACGGACAAAGCATAAGCGCTACAAATTCTTCAGGAACTTATACAGCGGTTTGGACACCAGTAGCAAATCAGTTTGGAGTTTCTCATACATTAACTGTTACAGCTACGGCTTCAAACGGAACAACAGATTCAAAAACATATACTTTTACATTAAATTGTTCGGGTGCAAACTGTCCAAATTCATTGCCTGTAATCACTTGGAATTCACCATCAAATACTACGGTATACCAAAGCTCTTTCCAAGTTGTGCCAATTTCAGTTACAGCTGTCGATAGTGACGGATCAGTTTCTGGTGTTACAATTACCATAAATGGAGGCACGTTTAACATGACAGCTGGTACAAATAATACGTACACGTATAATTTTACGCCAACTGCATATCAAGATTATCCAATTGTAATTAAAGCAACCGATAATAAAGCTGCTGTAACGACATTAAACAATACTATTAAAATTGCTACTATAAGCGGTAATAGATTTATACCGCTTCCATCTAAAATTATTTTAGGATACGCGCATTCTTGGGAAAATACTGCTGCTCCATTTTTATATTTCTCTCAAATGGTCGGAAGTAAATTTAACGTAGTGGATTATTCTTTCGTAGAAACCGTTAATCGCGATGGTTATACACCAATATTAACAACAAACGATGCGAGATATTTGACCAATGGTGTTTTCAATAAGCAATTGCTGAAAAACGATATAAAAGCCTTAAGAGATAGCGGAGTTCCTGTTATTGTTTCTATTGGAGGTCAAAATGGTCATGTTGTTTTAGATAATGTAACTCAGAAAAATATTTTTGTTAATGGTCTAAAAGCAATTATCGACGAGTATCAATTTGATGGAGTTGATATTGATTTTGAAGGCGGATCGATGAATTTTAGTGCAGGAGGTTTAAGAGATATTTCTTATGCGGGTATTTCGGCTTATCCAAGATTGAAAAACGTAGTAGATGCTTTCAAAGAATTAAAAGCATACTATGGGCCTGGATTTTTATTGACTGCAGCTCCCGAAACACAATATGTACAAGGAGGATATACTACTTACACAGATACTTTTGGTTCGTTCTTACCAATTATTCAAAACTTACGCAACGAGTTAGATTTGCTAGCGGTACAATTGTATAACACAGGAGGAGAAAACGGATTAGATGGTCAATATTATGGTACGGCTAAGAAATCCAACATGGTTACAGCCTTAACTGATATGATCATAAAAGGGTATAACATTGCTTCAACAGGAATGCATTTTGATGGATTGCCAGCTTCAAAAGTTCTTATTGCATTACCAGCTTGTCCGAGTGCAGCAGGTAGCGGTTATTTAACTCCAACAGAAGGAATTAACGCTATGGATTATTTAAGAAACGGAACCAATTTCTCAGGAAGAACATACACTATGCAACCAGGCGGACCATATCCTTCTTTAAGAGGTTTAATGACTTGGTCTGTAAACTGGGATGCTTCTTCTTGCGGTAATTCATCAGAATTGTCGAAAGCATATGCAGCTTATTTTGCATCGCAAGCCACAGCAAAAACATTAGTTCTTGAAGATATTTCAGCAGAAAGCAATACGACTGTTGCCTATTTTAGAAACAATACTTTATCGGTATCTAATGAAACAGAAGACATTGCTCAGGTTGATGTATTCAATACCATAGGACAAACTGTTACAAGTTCTAGAAATATTCAAAACAACAAAGAAGTATTGCTTCATAGTCCAAGTTTTGCTAGTAGACAAATTTTTGTCGTGATCGTAACAGATAAATCTGGACATAAAAAGTCATTGAAAGTAATGAACTTTTTAAACTAAAAAAAGAATTGAAAATTTAGAAATAAAAAACGGGACGGTTAAAATTGAGTTTGGTTATTTATGTTTTAATCTATTTTATTTCTAAAAAATGCCACTTTAGGTAATTTGTTATTTGGTTTTTGCCTAAAGATGCGCATTATGAACCTGGTAGTTTTACTGCCAGGTTTTTTTATTCATAATTATAACTTTGATAAATATGTCTTTTTCTAATATAAAAAATACATTTTAGCTTATATCTTCTTTCTTTGTCTGGATATTTTTGCAGAAATTTTTGCTTATGAAATCTGCTTCTATTGTCAAATATGTATTGTTTATAATTAGTTCATCTATATTGATTGGAGCTGCATATATTTATCTTGATAAAAAAGCTTTTTCCGAAAGAGCAATTATGTCAGAAGGAACTGTAATAGGATCATCTGTATCTATATCTAGTGGTAAGGAATATTATCATCCAGTAATTACCTTTAAAACGAATAAAGAAAAAAACATCAAATTTATTGCATCTGCCAGTGGACACTCTCCCATTTATGGCGTAGGAGAAAGCGTGGAAATTATATATGATCCAGCATATCCCGAAGAAGCCATGATCAAACAGTATTTTTCAGTGACAGCAATTCCCATTTTGCTGATTTGTGTTAGCGTTCTTTCCTTTTTTACGCTTTTTATTTTTTCTTTTAGTCACAAGAAAGCAAAATATATTTTTGAAAACGGAACTCGTATTATTACACAATTTGATTCTATCAAACGAACACGAACTCATATAATAAAAGGAAGATTACTCTGTCAAATTTGTACTACTTATCGAGATCCTAATACAGATAAAGTAAGAGTTTTTAAAAGCGCTAAAATTTTAATGGATCCAACAGGTTTTATTAAAAGCAAAAACATTACAGTTATATTACATCCCGAAAATCCAAAAAAATATTTAATGGATATTTCATTTTTAACTTAGTACTTAATTTTATAATTTAAACTTTTAAAAATGTTTTAATTTTGCTCCTGATAGCTATCGGAATTGCGGTTAAAAAACTTTCACTATTTTTGAGATCAAATACAATTGTTTCAGAATCCATGCAGAAATTCATTAGCTTAATTGCGCTACTCTTTATTTTTACAATAAGTACAGCTCAAAATAAATTCGGAAATCCAGAAGTTGATCCTTTACAAATTCAGAAAACTTACGAGCAATGGTCGGTTTATAATAAAGGAATTATGCTTTCGAGAGATTTCACTGCACTTGACTCATCTTCAAAAGAAATCTCCAAAGAAGTTTTTTTAGATCAGCTGGCAAATGGAAATTTCATTCCAGTTCGATTGAAATCAGAAGCGAATATGTATGTTTATAAGCTATTCAAAATTCAGCCAAAAACAGATTCAAGCATAAAAGCCACCATCAATCAAATTGGTTTTGATGCTTATAAAAACTACAAAATGGAGGGAACAGCTTTTCCAAAATTTTCATTTAAAGATTTAGACGGAAATCTGGTTAGCAACGAATCCACGAAAGGAAAAATGATTGTGATAAAATGCTGGTACATTCATTGCACGCCTTGCATTAGAGAATTTCCTCAGGTCAATAAATTGGTTGAAGAATACCAAGACAGAAAAGACATTGTTTTTATGAGTTTAGCCGAAGATTCAGCAGAGCAATTAAAAACATTTTTAGCCAGAAAACCATTGTCTTATTCTGTAATTCCAGACATGAAAGTCTATATGAATGAATCGTTGCAATTGAATTCATTCCCAACACATTTTATCATAAACAAAGAAGGAATGATTGCTAAAGTGCTTCCAAATTTTGAGAGTTTAGAAGTGGCGCTTGCTAAAGAAAGTAAGTTATAAGTTTTAATTAATCTCGCAATCCCGATAGCTATCGGGAGCGAAGTCGCAAAGTTTTATGGCAAAGTAACCTCATTTTGTCATTTCTGACAAGATTGCGTGACGATTAAACAGCATTAAACAAAACTCTGCGCCTTAGCGACTCTGCGAGAACCTCTCATCACCAGCATAAAAACCTTAGCACCTTAGTATCTTTGCAACTTAGAACCTTTTTCACTACTTTTGCACGAAATTAATTAAAAAGACATTCATGTTAACAGTCAATAATTTATCAGTTCAATTTGGCAAACGAATTTTGTTTGACGAAGTAAATACCACATTCACTCACGGAAATATTTACGGCGTTATTGGAGCCAACGGTGCTGGAAAATCTACATTTCTTAAAATTATCTCAGGTGATATGGACCCAACTTCGGGACATATTCATTTGGAGCCAGGAAAACGTATGTCGGTTTTAACGCAAAACCATAACTTGTTCGATGAGCATACTGTTTTGGAAACCGTTTTAATGGGAAATAAAGTTCTGTACGCTGTTAAAAAAGAAATGGATGAACTTTATTTAGATTATAATGATAAAAATGCTGACCGAATAGGGGAGTTACAAGTTCAGTTTGAAGAAATGAACGGATGGAATGCCGATTCTGATGCTGCAGCGATGTTATCTAACTTAGGAATCACAGAAGCAGATCATTATACTTTAATGTCTGATATGGAAGGAAAAATGAAAGTACGTGTGCTTTTGGCACAAGCACTTTTTGGAAATCCTGATGTACTGATTATGGATGAGCCTACCAACGATTTGGATTTCGAGACAATCGCTTGGTTAGAAAATTTCTTAGCAAACTACGAAAACACTGTAATCGTTGTATCTCACGACCGTCACTTTTTGGATGCGGTTTGTACACATATTTCTGATATTGATTTCGGAAAAATCAATCATTACTCAGGAAACTATACGTTTTGGTACGAGTCTAGTCAATTAGCGGCAAAACAACGTGCACAGCAGAACAAAAAAGCAGAAGAGAAGAAACAAGAATTGGAAGAATTTATTCGTCGTTTTAGTGCAAACGTTGCGAAATCGAAACAAGCAACTTCTCGTAAAAAAATGATTTCGAAATTAAATATTTCTGAAATTAAACCTTCAAGCCGTCGTTATCCAGCGATTATCTTCGATCAGGATCGTGAGGCAGGAGATCAAATCTTAAATGTAGAAAACTTGTCTGCTTCTGTAGACGGAGAAGTTTTGTTTAAAGATATTAACCTGAATATGGCGAAAGGCGATAAAATCGTTCTTTTCTCTAAAGATTCACGTGCTACAACAGCTTTCTACGAAATCTTAAACAACGAGCAAAAAGCAGATTCTGGAAACTTTGATTGGGGAATTACAACCAACCAAGCGTATTTGCCAGCTGAAAACCACGATTACTTTGAAAACGATTTGAGTTTAGTAGACTGGTTACGTCAGTACGCTAAAACAGAAGAAGAGCGTGATGAGGTATTTATTAGAGGTTTCTTAGGAAAAATGATTTTCTCTGGAGAAGAAGCTTTAAAAACGTCTAGAGTTTTATCTGGAGGAGAAAAAGTGCGTTGTATGCTTTCTAGAATGATGATGGAGCGTGCAAACGTTTTAATGCTAGATGAACCAACAAACCACTTAGATTTGGAGTCTATTACAGCTTTCAACAATTCATTGAAAAACTTTAAAGGTTCTGTAATTTTCACAACGCATGACCATGAGTTTGCGCAAACTGTTGGTAACAGAATCGTAGAATTGACACCAAACGGAGTAATCGACCGTTACATGACATTTGACGAATATCTTGATGATGAAAAAATTCAGGAACAAAGAAAGAAGATGTACAATCTTTAATTTTTGAGATTCCAATATATTAAAATCCCAAATTCCAATTTTTGTGAATTTGGGATTTTCTATTTTATATCTTTCATGTATAGTTTGTCATTTCGACCGTAGGGAGACTCGAGCGATAGCGAATAGGCGAAGCAAATCTTCGCAAGAAGCTCGACAAAGATTGGACTTTATTCTACATAAGTAAAAACCCCAAACGCCAAGTTTAATTTGGAATTTGGGATTTTTTAATTTGTTTATTTTACTACTATTTACTGCCGAACATTTTAGCGAAAATCCAGATAATAATCGCAATAATAAAAATTACGATAAATATCCCGAATCCCATTCCGGCTTTAAAAATGTCTCCAATAACTTCACAGCTTGTAAATGAAAACAGTATTACGAATACCATTAACAATCTTAGTATTTTATTTTGCATGATTCTGATATTTTAAATTGATAATTAAAATTACTTCACGAATAGGCAAAATGTGTTATAGAATTTTTTGGAAATGTTTTAGGATTTGGATTTTATAATTTTCATTTCTAAAACCACAAGTCCAATAATTACAGCTATTTCTGCAAGAAAGTAAACAATGCCGTAAACCGAAATGGTTTCGTAGTTATGTAAGATTATGCCAGATGTCAAAAGACAATAAAGAATGTTAGCTGTGCAGATTATTTTTAAAAATGATTTCCAATTTTGTTTGACTATAAAGTAAGAGCTGATTGAATAAATGAAAAATAGGAATGCAATAATTGAAAGGTATTCGAAAACGTATTTTGGTAAGCCTAAAAAAATATTGAAATTTATCAAAAAAAAATAGAGTAGAATGGTAGTTAATAAAGCTCCAAAGCTATCTAGTAAAAATATTTTTTTTGGTTTGGTTAGAAGATTTTGAAGCATTTGTTTTTTATTAGATTATGATCTTAGAAATCAGAGAATGTAATGTGAATTTTTTTCAAGATAGTTCTAGATTCCTGGTTTCCATCATTAAGGTGCTATCATCATGAAATTCTAATTTTTTGGATTTTGGATTTATTTTTACATAAATAGTATGATGTGGTTTTTGAGATAAATCTTTTATTTTATCTGATAATTGATCGCTAGGATAATTTTGATAATGGTCTAAAAGATAATTAGATAATTCTTCAACAGCATTTTCCCAATCATCTAGTTCTAAATCATTATCGAACAAAAGTTTAATTAATCTTTTTGTTTTCGTTTCTGCCAAAATAGAAACGGAAAGTGATTGATTATATTTTTTAGATAGTTTTTTTGTTGATTTACTTGCCGAAATTAGCTTAACTTGAGTCTCTTTTCCTCTTTCTAACATTTTTTTGCAAGAGTTTTTTAGAAGTTGATAGTGGTCTTTGCCAGCTTCCTGAAGGAAAGACTCAAAATAAGGTTTAAGAAGATAGGTTGCAAAAAAAGTTGGCACAATCCATTCAAATGAAGCGTAAGTTTCAATTCCTTGTTTTTCAATATGAATTTCTAAATTTTGACTTTCAATTTTAGCAATATCGTCATCAATAATTTCTTTAGGGAAATTTTCGGGATAAGTAAAAACTAGATGTAAATCGTTTTCCATTTTAGAGTTTTTTTATTTGGATCTATTATGTTCAATTTGATTTTTTATGATTAAATATGATAAATGATGATTTAATTAGTGCAAAATTTTATTTTGACAAATGATAAAGTTGAACTGCTAATTTAACTTCTCTATTAGTGTCCCCATTTATATGAAAGCGATAATTAAACCAATTTTCATCCGATTTGTTAATAAAACTTAAGAAATTTGGATGTTTATTAGTTTCATTAGTCACTTTGTTTATAACTGCTGTTATGTCTTTTTGTTTAACGAATAATATTATAGATCCTTTGGTGTCTCTCCAAGTTAAATAGCCTAATAGTTGATCAATCGTCGATAGATAATTCTTTTCTCCACTCCAAAATTTACATTCTCCGATGAAAACGACTGAGCTATTATGTCGTAATTGTATATCAGTCTTTCCGGTTTTATTAAATGTCTCTCCACTTGCACTCCCAGATTCAAAGTTTGGATCAAGTACCATTAAAATATGATCTCTTAGATCTTCTTCTCCTTTGTCTTTAAAAAGGCTAGGCATTCTTTCAAAGTTTTTGCCAACATCATTTATTAGTTTTAATATTTTTTGATAATTATCGTCATCAAGTGTTGGTTCGGGTTTAAAACCTTTTTCCGTAACTGTTGGTTTTACAATTATTTTTTCTCTTAATTGTGGTTTAGGAATGGAGAATGTAGATGCAACATTTTCATTTTTTCTCAAAGGAATTCCAAGAGAAGATAATAAGTTATTTTGTGAAAGTAGTTTTTGCTTCCTTTGTTGAAGTAGTGATTTAATATATCCTTCAAGCATTAAATTAAATCTCTCAATGTCTGTAATTAAGCCCTCTGCAATTCGTTGAATATGGTTTTTATCACTTTCATAATTTTCTCTGATACTTTTTGCATCTTCATTAAAACAGATATATTCGACAACTAATGTTTCACCTCTAATTTCAAAATTCCCTGAATCCAAAAAAAACGAATTTATTGGCGTATAAAATAATAATGATATATTTCCTGAACAAGGGACAAAGAACTGAATTACTTGTTTTTTATATTTCTCTCCACTCACTACATAATAGGAAGGAGGAAACCATTCTGCTGGTATGTCACCTTCGTAACTATCAACATAAACTTTTTCGTAATGAATTTCAGGACAATCAAAATTGTATTTATTTGCCAAATGTTCAATATAATTTTGTTCGTTAACATTTAATAGATAGTTCTCATCTTCGCCTTCAATTGCTGATACTATATTTTTAAATGAAGTGTGAAAAATTTCTTGGATGTTTCCTTTGCTGAAAATTTTAGAGTTTCTACTATAGTTCATTCTTTTGTTAATTGAATAAATTAATGATTAAGTCAAAAAGAAATTATAAGGTCTATCTTGAGTTATTTAACACTTTTCATTAAATGTAAATAAGCTAATGTATAATTTTTTGGTTAAAGTTTAAGTATAAAAAAGTAAGATTTTATTTTTAAAAATGTAAAAATAATTGTTCATCAAATAAATAATTATCAAAACTTAAAATCCCCACTCAACACCCCAACAAATAAAATCAGATTCCGTATATTTGCGCAACCAAACATTACAATCACTTATGAGTCAAAAAGTATTACTTAATTCGAAAGAAGTTACTATCATACTCCATCGTTTGGCTTGTCAGTTAATCGAAAAACATCTTGATTTCTCTGAAACTATTTTAGTTGGAATTCAGCCAAGAGGCGTTTTTTTAGCTGAACGTTTAAAACAAATATTAGAAATCGAATACAAGGTTCCTGAAATTTCTTTAGGATATCTGGACATCACTTTTTTTAGAGATGATTTCCGTCGTACTGATAAACCGCTTGAAGCCAATAAAACCCAAATCAATTTTATAGTCGAAGACAAAAAGGTCATTTTTATTGATGATGTTTTGTTTACAGGAAGAAGCATTCGTTCTGCGTTAACTGCCATTCAATCTTTTGGAAGACCTTCAGAAATTGAATTATTGGTTTTAATAGACAGACGTTTCAGTCGTCATTTACCAATTCAGCCCGATTATAGAGGTCGTCAGGTAGATGCTATTAATGGTGAAAAAGTAATTGTAAGCTGGAAAGAAAATGATGGTGAAGATGTTGTTCACCTAGTGACAAATTAGTTTAATCGGTTAACCGGTTAATTGTTTAATCGGAGAAACCAATGATTAAACAATTAAAGAAATTAAAAAAGTTAAACCGTTAAATCGGTTAACTGTTTAATCGGAAAGAAAGCGATTAAACGATTAAACAAATAAACAATTAAACAGAAAGATGAAAGAATTAAGCGTAAATCATTTATTAGGAATTAAATATATCAACGAGAATGATATTAACCTGATTTTTGAAACGGCAGATCATTTTAAAGAAGTCATTAATAGACCGATTAAGAAAGTTCCTTCATTACGAGATATTACCATTGCCAATATTTTCTTCGAAAACAGTACCAGAACCAAACTCTCTTTCGAATTAGCGCAGAAACGTTTATCTGCTGATGTAATCAGTTTTTCTGCAGCTCAGTCATCGGTTAAAAAAGGCGAGACCTTGATTGATACTGTTAATAATATCCTTTCGATGAAAGTTGATATGGTTGTAATGCGCCACTCCAATCCCGGAGCGGCTTATTTTTTATCTAAAAATGTCAAAGCCAGTATCGTAAACGCCGGAGACGGAGCGCACGAACATCCAACTCAGGCTTTGTTAGATAGTTATTCTATCAGAGAAAAATTGGGTGATGTTGCTGGAAAAAAAGTAGTTATTGTAGGCGATATTCTGCATTCGAGAGTAGCCTTATCCAACATATATGCTTTGCAGATGCAAGGCGCAGAAGTAAAAGTTTGCGGACCAAAAACGCTGATTCCGAGATATATTGAATCACTTGGTGTTACGGTTGAGCCGAATCTGCGTAAAGCGCTAGAATGGTGCGATGTTGCGAATATGCTTCGTGTACAAAACGAACGTATGGATGTGAATTTCTTCCCATCGACACGCGAGTACGCACAGCAATATGGGGTTGACAAACCGCTTTTGGATTCGCTAGGAAAAGAAATAGTAATTATGCACCCAGGGCCAATCAATAGAGGAGTAGAAATTACTTCTGAAGTGGCAGATTCTGATCATTCGGTGATCTTGAATCAGGTGGAGAATGGTGTTGCGATTAGAATGGCGGTTATTTATTTGCTGGCTTCTAAGATACAGTAGGTTTTTTTAGTGATTAGTGATTAGTGATTAGTGATTAGTGATTAGTGTTCAGTTTTAGTATTCAGTCTCAGTCTCGGTTTTCAGTTTTGAAATGAGTGTTGCATTGAATGAAGTGTTTTTTTTAACGAAATATGCTTTGCGAATGTGGGCTTCGACTTCGCTCAGCCTGACAAACGTGAAACTTGAAACCTCAAACTTTAAACCTGAAACTTTAAACCTGAAACCTGAAACTTTAAACCTGAAACTTGAAACAACAAAAAAACTTACTAAATTAGCATCATAAAATACAAGCCCCACAAATTATAAAAATGAAAGTAGATCAAAAAGGACATACGGTTACGATTAAAGATACTCAAGGAGACGTAAACGCTTTCTTGGAAAAAGTGACGCAACAGTTTAAAACCTTTGAAAAACAAAATATTATAATCGATTTATCAGCTGATGCAGCAATTACAGAAAAAGATTTGAAAGCTTTTTTACCACTTTCTAAGCTTCATAAAAAAGCAAAAAAATCTTTTGTTATAGTTGCAACCGATCTTGATTTTAATGCTATTTCAGATAAGTTGGCTGTGGTTCCTTCACTTTTGGAAGCGCATGATATTATCGAAATGGAAGAAATCGAAAGAGACCTAGGGTTTTAATTGTAGATTTTAGAGTTCAGATTTTAGATTTTGAATGTTGAAGTCTAAAAAACAATCTAAAATCTAAAATCAACAATCTAAAATGAAGTTAACCATACTTGGCTGTTATGCCGCAACTCCGAGAACACTTACTAATCCGACTTCGCAGGTTCTAGAAATTAAAAACCGATTGTTTTTAATTGATTGTGGAGAGGGAACTCAAGTTCAGCTTCGAAAGAATAAGATTAAATTCTCAAAAATAAATCACATTTTTATTTCCCATCTTCACGGCGATCACTTGTACGGATTAATTGGGACGATTTCTACTTTTTCTCTTTTGGGAAGAACAACCGATTTACATGTTTATGGCCCAAAAGGAATTAAAGAATTAATTCTTCTTCAGTTAAAATTGACGGAATCTTGGACAACTTATTCTTTGTTTTTTCACGAATTAGAATCAAAAGAAAGTGAAGTTATTTTTGAAGATAAAAAGGTTATTGTAAAAACGATTCCGTTAAAGCATCGTGTTTATACCAATGGCTTTCTGTTTCAAGAAAAACCAGATGAAAGAAAACTAGATATTGAAGGGGTTCAGCGTTATGATATTCATGTGGCTTATTATCAGAAAATCAAAAATGGAAGTGATATCACACTTGATGATGGAACTGTAGTCGAAAATAAAAAATTGACTTTTGATCCGCCACCAACAAAAAGTTATGCCTTCTGTTCTGATACGGTTTACAACGAAGAGATCATTCCGATTATACAGAATACGGATATTTTATATCATGAGTCTACGTTTCTGGAATCTGAAGCAAGACTGGCAGAAAAAACACTGCATTCGACAGCAAAAGAAGCGGCCAATATTGCATTGAAAGCCAATGTAAAACAATTAATTTTAGGTCATTATTCAACACGTTACGACGGAATTGAGCGTTTTAAAGAAGAAGCCGAAACGGTTTTCCCAAATGTGCTTTTGGGAGATGATGGACGTAGTTTTGAGTTTTAACTAAAAAAGGTTCTAAGGTTCTGAGATGCTGAGGTTCTAAGGGACTAAGTTTGTATGTGGTTGTTTCAGGTTTAACATTTCACGTTTGTCAGGCTGAGCGAAGTCGAAGCCCACGTTTGCAAATCAACTTCTGTTTATAAAAGCACTTCGACTTCGCTCAGTGTGACAGTCAAATATTCAGATTCTGTCAACCTGAAACCTGAAACCTGAAACAATAATCTAAAATCTAAAATCAACAATCTAATATCATAAGTCATGAACGATTTAAGTAATTATAGAAAATCTTACGAGAAAAGCGAATTATTAGAAAGTACTATTCCCGAAGATCCAATTAATCTTTTTAACCGATGGTTTCATGAGGTGGAAGATTTTGGCGGAAGCGGAGAGGTGAATGCCATGACGGTTTCGACAATTGGATTGGACGGCTTTCCAAAGGCTCGCGTGGTTTTATTGAAGAAATTTTCGGAAGAAGGGTTTATCTTTTATACCAATTACAATTCCGAAAAAGGAAAAGCAATAGAAGCAAACCCAAATGTTTGTCTGTCTTTTTTTTGGCAGGAAGCAGAACGTCAGGTAATCATTAAAGGAATAGCTCAGAAAACATCTGAGATTATTTCAGATAATTATTTTGATTCTCGTCCTGATGGAAGTAAGCTTGGAGCGATTGTTTCGAAGCAAAGTGAAGTGATTCCGTCCAGAACTTTTTTAGAAGAAAACTTAAAAAAACTAGAAACTGAATTTGAAGGAAAAGCAATTCCCAGACCCGAAAATTGGGGTGGTTATATTGTGACTCCATTACAAGTTGAATTTTGGCAGGGAAGACCCAACAGGCTTCATGATAGAATTCGCTACACGAGCCAGTCAGATTTTTCTTGGAAGATTGAAAGGTTATCTTCTTAAAAGTAGTTTTACGTAAGAATTTTATATAATAAATAAAAAAATAAATGCATTTCATCGATTAATTTTGCACTTTAACGGTAAATTGAATACGTTTGGTATACAATAATACGAACGATATTTATTCAAAGATAAATTTAAAGGATTTGCCCCAACATTTACTTTAAACCGCTAAAATGCTGATGATTATGAAAAAGATTATGCGCACCATGTTGTTCATTGCGATTCTTGTCGCAATGAACGCATGTTCTGCTGACTCCGCTGAAGCTGGCTTGGAAACTACTACTCCAACAGAAACACTTGTTGCAAATTACACATACAACGATACCGAAATAGAGACGATGAGATTAATAAACGAATACCGTTTGAGTATTGGTTTAAATTCTCTGGAAAGAATTAATCATATATCTTATAAATGTGAAGAGCATAATAAATATATGATTCAGAATAATGTTGTAGATCATAACGATTTTGTTGCTAGGTCTACTAATATGACTAATGTATTGGGAGCTAAAAGAGTAGGAGAGAATGTTGCCTACAATTATAAAACTCCAGAGGCCGCTGTAAGGGCTTGGCTTGATAGTCCAGGGCACAAAGAAAATATAGTTGGCGATTATACTCATTTTGGGTTATCTGTAACCACAGATCCAGCTACAGGAAAAAAATATTACACTAACATATTTGTGAAGCTTTAAAAATATATTGAACAGGTTGGTTTTTTAGAAGTCGTTGTGATTCATAGAATTGCAACGACTTTTTAAATTAAAAAAAGCTGCCTTTATGGCAGCTTTTTTTGTTTATCTGTTTTTTTAGGTTATAAAGCCGTAATAATAAATTCGCTTCGTCTGTTAGCCTGGTGTTCTGCTTCAGTGCATGGAACACCGTCTGCACATTTATTTACAAGTTCGGTTTCGCCGTAGCCTTTTCCGGTTAATCGGTTAGGCGCTATTCCGTTTTTAATCAGCCACTGGATGGTCGATTTTGCTCTTCGGTCAGATAAGGCTTCGTTGTACTGGTGAGAAGCTCTGCTGTCTGTATGCGAGCGGATATCCAGCTTCATGCTTGGATTATCGTTTAAGACAACGAGTATTTTTTCCAGATCCAACGCCGCTTCGGTTCTAATGTTAGACTTGTCCAAATCAAAGTAGATCATTTTGATTCCGAAGCATTTTCCCAAATCATCGCCCACAGTAACCTTGCAGGTTGATTTTTCAAGCGCAATCGGCAGATTGGTCTTGCCGCTTGTTTTGTCTATAGTTATATTTACTTCTTTTGTAGCAAATTCTGGCTTTTCTGCCCTTACGAAATAGGTTTTTCCGCATTCCACATCAAAAGTGTACATTCCGGAACCGTCTGCAGCGGCAGAGTTTTTAAGGTTCATCTGGTCATCATACAGAGTGACTTTTGCTCCCGGAAGCGCAAGCCCCGTTTCTGCATCCGATATTATTCCGTACAGCTGTTGGATGCATTTGAGCCTTCTGGTTTCTAGAAATTTATAAATATCATCAGAACCCTGTCCTCCATCTTTATTGGAAGTGAAAAACCCTCTTCTCGTTTCAGGATCAATAATATACGCAAAGTCATCTTTTGGAGAATTGACATCTGCCCCGACATTCTGAATGTTGCTTATTTTTCCGCTATTGTCAATATTGGCTACAAAAACATCCAATCCTCCGAGACCCGGATGCCCGTCAGACGCAAAATAAATCTCGTTTTCAGAAGTTAAGTAGGGATACGTTTCTTTTCCTTCCGTATTAATCGCGTTTCCGAGATTTTGCGGAGGCCCAAACCCGCCATTTGAATTTATAGTTACTTTATACAGATCAGACTCTCCAAAAGATCCCGGCATATCGGAAGCAAAATACAGCGTTTTTTCGTCTGGGCTCAAAGCTGGATGGCCTGTGCTGTAATTATTGCTGTTGAAAGGAAGCTCTGCAATGTTGGTCCATTTGCCGTCTTTCCCCAATTCCGCTTTATAAAGCTTGATTAAAGTGACTCTGCTTTCGTCTTTGCCTTTCTTGCCGTCAATATAGTTGTTTCTGGTAAAATAGACTGTTTTTCCGTCTTTGGTGAAGACAGGAGAAGCTTCGTGAAATTTGGTATTAATAGCCGATTTAAACTTATTTACTTTTGATGCGGTTCCCGTTGCGGGATCCAGATCAGCATTATAAATATTGGTGAAATATTCTCCTGTCCATTTGTGTTTGCGCTGTATAAAATTTCCCGTATCCCTCGCAGATGCAAAGTAAATTTTGTTGTTGCAGACAAATGACCCGTAATCGGAGTATTTGCTGTTAATGCCCGCATCTTCTATCTGATACCTCCCAGAATTTGCTTTTATCTGGTCCAGATAGTTTGCATCTTCTCTGTAGAGCTTTCCTCTGCTGTCATTTTTTGATACGGCATTGAAAATAATTCGCCGTACCATTTTGCCGCGTTCTGAAAATCTGAATTAAAATAATAGGCATTTCCCAGTTTTTTAAACATGTCTTCAGATCTGTAGCCTTTGGCCGCAACTTTTTCATAAATCTTTATTGCATCGACATAAGCGTAGCTGTCATATTTTTTGTCTGCAGCATTTATTTTTGCCTGCTGGGCATAGCTGCCGAATGAAAAAGCGCCTATGATTGCAGCGAAAAGTAGTGTATAGTTTTTCATGATGCCTTATTTTTAGAAGAAACGAGGGGTTGTCATTTTGCCTTTGTTTGAGAAGAATTCATAGCGCAGGAAGATCTCGTGCGAGCCTGAATTGTAATTGTTCAATTTGGTGGTTTCCCGATCATAGCCATACCCTAAGTAAAGTCCGTCTGTGATCTGAAACCCAACCATAGCGCTTAAAGAAGCGCTCCATCTGTAAGCTGCACCAATCATAAATTTATCGTAGAACATAAAATTCGCAGATACATCTACTTGCAATGGTGCCCCTTGAACCATTTTGGTTAAAATGGCGGGTTTAAATTTTATATACTGATATTTGTCAAGATCGAATACGTAGCCTCCAATTAAGTAGTAATTGATTCTGTCTTTATAAATTGCCACATCATTATCGTCGTAACGGTTTGTTTCAATAAAGTTAGGAACAGACAGACCAATATATGCTTTGTCAGAATGCCAGTAGACTCCAGCTCCAACGTTTGGAGAGAATTTGCTGTTTAAATCCTGAAACTGGGGATCGCCCTGATCTGCAGGATTTAATTTGTTTACATCCAAATTGAAGATGTTTGCCGTTCCTTTGATGCCAAATGAAAGCTTAAAATCTGCAGAGGTCTGAATGGTATAAGACAGATCGACTGAGATGTTGTTTTCATTTGTAGGGCCAATTTTGTCATTGACCAATGAAGCTCCAATGCCTAATCTGCTATTGTTTATTGGCGTATTGATTGAGAAACTGCTTGTCTCTGGCGCTCCATCAAGACCAACCCATTGGGTGCGGTAAAGGCCAAATACGCTAAATACTCCACGGGAACCTGCATAGGCAGGATTTATGGCTATTGTATTGTACATATACTGTGTGTACTGCGCATCTTGCTGTGCATAAACAATATAATGTGATAATAGACCAATACAGAAAAGTATATTTTTACTCATATTTTATATTTTACTTAAGGACACGACAGTCAACTTACAAAAACTGATGCCTCCATAAAATTTTTACTGGAATAATCGAATTATTAAGATCGCAGATGTAAATCAGCATTTAAGACCAATTTGGGCAACCGTCTTTAAAAATTAAATTTCAGAGAGAAAAAATGCGGTAGAGAATATTAAAGTGCACTGCTTTAATCGTAAGGCTGTTATAGGGTCTGGCTGATAGCAGATTCAAAATAGGAATACTAAAAAAAACGGGGCAAGAAAAAAAATGTTGCAATTGTTTTTAATATGCACTAGCTGGCTAAATTCTATACTATTTAGAAAATTGTAATACTATAAATAGCGAAAAAAAGCATCTCGCATAATAAGCAGGCTGTCAAAAAAGCAATTCCAATATTTTAAAAACACCAATAAATACTAAATGCCTTACAAAAATATATAAAATATATTGAAAACCAACATTTTAACGTTGTTTTTATTATTTAATAAGTCTTTTTTATTACACTCAAAACAAACAAATGCAAAAAAAAAAAGTTTGCAAAAATGATAATTGCATACTGCCATAATGTGCTCTTCTGAATCCGAATTTTTCATTACCATTTATGATCATAAAAGAAACCCTTTTTGTGTCCAATTATCGATAGTGCAAATTGATAAATGCATTTCCATTTTGGAAGAGTTTAAAGCTCGTATTATTTTGTCAAATTTTATATTTAAAAAAAAAGAACAGACAACGATAGCGCAAAGTTTTAATTTGCTACTTTAGTTTTGTCAATATTATTCCAAAAGAATAAACCTTTACCAATTACCTCAAAGAGAACAAATGAATCTGGATTTTTATCAGCCTAAAAATGAAATTTTAAAAAAATATATTGAAGGATATTACTTTATTTCAAAAAATAAAAATTCGGGCTCTGTACAATATCTCACTTTCCCTAATAATTTCTGCATTCTAACCACCAATGAAGATCTAGATGTTGAAATACAAAATAACGAAGTCATTATAAAATCATCGCCAGATAAAAATATCATGACTTGTGTAGTTTCTCGTTATACCAAACCCATTAAAATTCATTACAAAGAGCTTATAAATGAAGTTACGATTTACTTTAAACCATTAGGAATAAGTCAGTTTTTATCAGATTCAAAAAGTTTTTTTTCAGAAGGCACTATTTTAGATTTTACTTTTATGCCCGACTTTAATGCTAAAATGATTGAAATTTTCAATTTGGCCAAAGACAAACAAAGTCAGGAGCTTGAAGATTATCTGCTTTCTAAATTACAAGTCAAAGATTTTTCTTTAATTGAAAAAATACTTACCGATATTGAAAGTGATGAAAAGATTGAAGAAATCGCTCTCAAACATCAAATGAGCAGGCAATATTTGAATAAGCTTTTTACAAAACATATTGGCAAATCGCCTTCAGAGTACCGAAAAATTCATCGTTTTAGAAACTCAATTCTTAAACAGAAGCAAAGCAAGAATTTTTCTGAGTTGTCTCAATATGATTTTTATGATCAATCTCATTTTATTCGAAACTTTAAAGAGCTCACAAACAGAAATCCACAAATATTTTTCAAAAATATAGATACAGAAAAAGAAAATATTTGGCTGTTTGTCTAAACAGTTTCCATTTGTACAATTCTGCGATTTTGGGATACTATACTTTTACCCCGTACCAAATAATGTAAAACAAAAAAATCCCAAAAAATATGAACTGGCAAAAAATCCATCTTTTTTTACACACCTTTTGCAGATACTTTCTAGCTACCATTATAATCTTATATGCTTACGGTAAAATATTAAAAACCCAATTCGTTTCACAGCCAAGCGTGTACGATATGCCTATTGGTTCTCTAGATGGTTTTCGCCTTACTTGGTTTTATTATGGCTACTGCAATTGGTATCCAATTGTTATTGCCGTTACTCAAATTATAAGCTCGTTCCTTCTCTTTTTTAGAAAAACGACAAGAATAGGGATTATTCTTTTCCTAACTTTTATGGTTAATATTCTTCTAACCGATTTTGCTTATGATATTAATGCAAAAGAGATTGCGATAACATTAACCCTAATGGCATTGTTTGTACTATTTTCTGATTATAAAGTTTTTCTAAAATACTTTTTAGAAGAACCTCCATTGTTTCAAAACAGTGACAGACCCAAATGGATGAACAAGATTAGCGTAATAAAATTCGTTTATATTCCTGCCGTATTCATTGGTCTCTTTATTATGTTTAGTATTATGAAAACCAAATACATGTCACAAGACGATTTTTACGGAACTTGGGAAAATCTTCAAACTAAAGAAAGGTTACATTTTGAAATGATGAATAATTTTCAAATTAATAAAACAGATCGACTAGATAGCATTGTAAATGGCGAATACTCATTTACAAAAGATTCTTTAGCTTTAAAAACTAACAATAACTCGCAGCATAAAACAAAAAACTATCTAAAGGGGAAATACATTTTGCATAAAGCAGATCTAATTATTACAACCAAAACCGGCAATCTAAAATTTGTAAGGATTAGATAAATAACTTGATAGTCAAAACCTTCTTGTAATCTCTTAATTAAGCAATTAGCAAGCGTAATTATATAACAGCGCCTGAATAGTTTTACTCTAATTTTATATTTCAATTAGACGGAAAAGCTATTTCGTTGCTAAATTACTTGCTATGCTTTTTTTAAATCAAAAAAATAGAATATTCAGTACGAGAACATCTGAGAAAAAATATATCTTAAAAAATAGTTCAAGCAGAACAAACGAAAAGCGCATTATTATCTTGTCTAAAAAAGCAATTTGATTAACTCACCGCAGTAAAAATGCGCTTTAACGTGCTTAATATTTAAGATATGAAAAATGCAGAAAAATATACGAATGATCTAAAAGGAAAAACGGTCGTTATAACGGGCGCTAGCAGTGGTGTCGGCCGTGCAGCTGCAGAAGCTTTTGCTCATGAAGGATGCAATTTAGTCTTAGCAGCAAGAGGTTGGAAAGGTATTAATGAAGTTGTAGAATTTTGCCGAGCATTAAATGTTTCTGTTGTGGGTGTTTCGGCAGATACGTCTATAGCTGAAGATGTAGAGAAAGTTGCCGCAGAAGCCCTCGCTATGAGCGGTAAAATCGATATCTGGATCAATAATGCCGGAGTGATGGCAAGCGGAAAATTTGAAGAAATTCCGTTAGAAATTCATCAGCAGGTTATAAAAACCAATTTATTTGGATACATGCATGGTGCTTACAACGCAATCAAAATTTTTAAAAATCAGAATCACGGTATTTTAATTAATAACGTATCAATTGGTGGCTTTATGCCCGCGCCTTACAGCGCCGTATACTCTGCATCTAAATTCGGTATTAAAGGCATGATGGAATGTTTGCAGGGAGAAATTTCTAACCACAGACATATTCATGTTTGCAATCTGTATCCTCAGCTACAAAATTCTACAGGAAATCTTCATTCTGCCAAGTATTCGGGTTTTGATATAAAAATTCCTTTTATTGCCTCTGATCCACGCGAAACTGCTGCCAAAATGGTTTATTTGGCCAAACATCCTAAAAAAGATTTGTTTCCTGATTTTAAAGCGGCGGCAATTACTAATACTTATAAATTATTTCCAAAATTAATTAGCAATACCGCATCGACAGCGCTTCGTCTAAAAATGAAACTGAATCAAAATAAGGAGAACAATCCTGGAAATGTGCTTACCAATTCAAAAGAACCTTTACGAGTCTACGGAAATATTCCTTCCAAAACAGATTCTAATTTTGCTAAAACTGCAATTATGGGATTAGGTCTCGCAGCTGCGTTGTTTTTAGTTCTTAAAAAATCTTCTTAAAGGATTACATTAAAAAAAAATTGGCTGAATAATTATTTTTATATAATTTTGTATCGATCATTACAAAAATAAAATCAAATGAGAGGCAGACCAACCATATATGAAGATTCTAATATCATAAAAAAGGCTCAGGAAGTTTTTTGGCAAAAAGGTTATAGCGCAACTTCTCTAAGTGATTTACAAAAAGCAACTGGAGCTGGAGCCGGAAGCTTCTACAATACTTTTAAAGGCGGAAAAAAAGAAGTTTTTAAAAAAGCTATTGAAGAACGGGGACTAGCTTTTGATGCTTTTAAAAATGAACTTGCTAAAAGTGATTCGCCTTTAGAATTAATTAAAGATTTTTTTAGAAGTATTGCAGAAGCTGACGCAAATGAACATATGAAGGGATGTATTATCGCCAATACCGTTGTCGAAATGACTTATATACATGAAGATCTTGAAGCAAATGCTGTACAGATTTTAAAAGAAGTCGAACAGATGTTTACAGCAACCATAAAAACCGAACAAAGAAAAGGAAACATACAATCTAAAACTTCTCCTGAGGTTCTAGGAAAATACCTCATCACGTTTTGGTGCGGACTTAATACGCTCCGCAGAATGTATCCTGACAAGAAAATATTAAAAGATCAAATCGAAATGCAATTAGCTGTCATCAGCTAATTTTTTTTACTATTTATGTATCGATCATTACAAAAACAAATAATAAAAAATGGATTTAAAATTAGAAGGAAAAAAAGCTTTCATCAGCGGATCAACTCAAGGAATTGGTTTTGCAATTGCACAACAATTATTAAATGAAAAAGCAGAAGTAATTATCAACGGAAGAGGTGAAGAAAAAACAAATCTCGCAGTCCAAAAATTGAAAACCGAATTTCCAAACTGTAAAGTATCTGGAATTGCAGCAGATTTTAGCAAAAAAGAGGAAATAGACGCGCTACTTGGCCAATTAAATAACATCGATATTCTAATTAATAATGTTGGCCAATTTGATCTAAAAAACTTCGAAGAAATTGAAGATGAAGATTGGTATAAAATATTTGAAATTAATGTGATGAGTTCTGTTCGTCTTTCTAAGAAACTTCTACCACAGATGTTGGAGAAAAAATCAGGAAGAATTATTTTTATAAGCAGTGAATCTGGTGTAAATATTCCCGGAAATATGATTCATTATGGAATGACTAAAGCCGCAATGACTGCTGTGAGTAATGGCTTATCTAAACTAACCATTGGAACAGAGGTAACCGTAAATACCATTCTAGGCGGACCAACTTATTCTGACGGAGTTGCGGCTGTTATAGAACACATAGCATCTCTGCAGAATATCGAAGTGGAACAAATGAAAAATAGCATTGTACAGCAAACCAATCCGCATTCTTTATTGCAGCGTTTTATAAATCCAACTGAAATTGCATCGCTTGCCACTTATCTTGCAAGTCCTCTTTCTTTGGCAACAAATGGAGCTTCTCTAAGAGCAGATGGTGGTGTTTTAAAAACCATTTAATAGAAATTTAAAAAGCCAGAACTTATTGTCTGGCTTTTTAAAACTTTCAAAATCAATTTAAAAGTTATTCTTTTTGATCAACAAAAACATACAGTTTCTGAACTTTACCATTTTCAATAACAAACAAGTCCATACCGCTTACTACAGATGGTTTTGTTTTTGAACCAAACTGCCAATACAAACGAACTATATTATGATTGGTTTCTACAGATTTGGCTGTAAATCTAAAATCAGGATTTTTAGTTTGAAGCTCTACAATAAATTTACTGATATCCTCAATTCCTTCAGCAATAAAATGACGGTCGACCATTTCTACATTAGTCGCATACACTTGATTTAATAAAGCTTTACGTTTCACCTCCACTTTTTCATTCCAGATTTTAAGATGGTTTTCTACTATTGCCGTGTTCTTTTTAGAATCGAAATCATCTGCAGAAACTTTTTTCACTGCTTCATTTTTTGGAGACCATAATATCGTTTTGGGATTCGTTTTTTCATATCCTTTTCCATTAGGATACGAAACCAATTCCATTTTAGATCCCTAAGGTGTTTCAAAATAAACCCAAGTTTCTCCTGCTGTATCACCAGAAGGCATTGTAAAAGGTTCTCCTATTATTTTTACGTCTTTACTTTTTAAATATTGTACAGATGCATTAATATCTTTTACATAAAATGCAATATGAGATGCTCCAATATCATCTGTATTGGGGTGTATTTTGCTTCCTTTATTGTCAGCATACTCAAACACTTCTATACTTGCTCCGTTTCCTGCATTGATCATCTTTATGGTAACGGCTCCAGTATTTGGATTAATGTGATTTAGTTTTTTCCAATCAGCGTCAAGCGGAATTGGCCCTAATTGAGTTACGGGCGTAAAACCCAAAACATCATTAAAAAATGTAACGGCTTTATTAAGATCAGGAACATTGATTCCGACATGATCGATTCCGACGATTCCTGTACTAGTTTGTGCAGCTGTTTTTTCTGAAGCAGAAAAGAGTATTAATAAATTAAGCATTGCTGCTGCTGAAGTTTGGACTTTTTTATTTGATTTTATATGCGTTGTTTTCATGATTATTTTGAATCTAAGTAAATTATTAAAATGTGTTTTTAAAGGGGAAATTAATTGGTATAAGCTACTACCCATTTTGCTTTAATATTGGCGCGGGCTTCTATAAATTCTTTATCGGTTCCTTGGGCAATGGCATCTAGCGGGAAACGAAGCGGTCTCTCCCCTTTTTTCATACTTACCAATTCTAGAATACCATCAGCAATGGTTTGCGGATTCATATCAAACTGAGCCATTTTTCCAAATAATGCTGTGCCTAAGGCGTTGAATTTTTCGGTTGCTGCATCTCCATATTCTTCTATAATTTGTGTTTTATCAGCATGAATACCCGCTTTAGATCCGTTATTCATTTCTGTCGGATAAACTCCAGGCTGAATGCTTACGTTTTCAATTCCGTAATCAGCAAGTTCATCTTGCAATCCTTCTGTAAAACTTTCAACCACCAGTTTTGATGCGATGTACGGAACCATAAATGGAAGTGTGTGTGCGCTTGCTCCAGTTGTAATGTTAATTACGAGTCCGTTTCTTTCTTTTCTCATAGAAGGAAGCACTGCTTGATACATGCGAAGTACGCTGTAAACGTTTACGTCAAACATTTTGCGAACCTGATCGATAGAATATCCTTCAAGCAAACCAAAACCGCTTACCGCCGCGTTATTGATTAAAACATCTATTTTTCCGTATTTAATCAATACTTTTTCGATTGCTTTAGTAACTGATGCATCATCTGTAACATCGATATCTACTACTTCAATGTTTTCGATTGCTTCCAATTCTTTCGCAACAGCGGCATTTTTATCATTGGTATTTCGCATTCCTGCAATTACAGAATGACCTGCGTTTGCTAATGTTACAGCTGTTAATTTTCCAAAGCCTGTACTTGTTCCTGTAATGAAAATTGTTTTTGACATGATTTCTACTATTTAAATGTTTATAATGTTTGTTTCTTTTGAACATTACAAAGTTGCGATGAATGCAAAACCTGCACATTGACTAGAAATAAGTAAAAACTTGATATAGATCAAGAGTTGGAAGAAGGGCATAAAAAAAGGAGCTTTAAAAGCTCCTTGTACATTTATTTCTTTGCGGTTTGTTTTCGAATACGGCTTAACGTTTCTGGTGTCATACCCAAATAGGAAGCAATCATGGTTTGAGGAATTCTCGAAGCAAAACCTGGATACTTGCTTATAAAGTTCAAATACTTTTCTTCGGCCGTTAAAGTAAGTGAAGCCTGAATTCTATTTTGAGCGGCAATAAAACTTCTTTGCAGAATCGCATTTACCATATTATTAAAAGCTGGAATTTCTCTGCACAGCAATTCAAAATTCTCATGCGTAAAAAGAACAAGCTCGGTATCTTCAATAGCATCAATATTAAAACGAGACGGTTGCTGCATCATTAAACTCTCACGATCTCCTGTCCACCAATTTTCGATACTGAAACTATTTACATGCTCACTGCCTTTTTCATCAACGGTATAAGTTCGAACACAGCCTTTTGTAATAAAAGCATCGTATTTCCAGACATCTCCTTCCTGAAGCAGATATTGTCTTTTACGAAGTTTTTTAATTATAGCAAATGATTGTATACGTTCCGATTCTGTGGGAGTCAGTTCAGTTTTTTCTTCTAGATACTTTTGGAATATTTCATACATAGTATGTAAAATTATGCAAAAGCCATTTGAAGAACAAATAACTTAATCCAAAACAAGTTAGATTGATTGGATAATTTGTGTTTGTTTTGAATACAAAAACTTATTTATGTGAAACAAAATTACATATACCCTCCTCCATCTGTTTTACTTAATTTTGAAAAAGTAAAGCTTGAAAAGATGGTAAAAACAGCCAATGCAATAAAAGTATATTGAAATGCTTTTGAAGCGTCTAAATTGAAAATTCCGTCCTGAAATAAAGAAAGCGCAAGACTCGCCACAGAAACTCCAAAACTTACCGAAAGCTGCTGCATAATAACCAACATCGTATTTCCGCCGCTCGCCGTATCTTGATCCAAATCTGAAAGCGTAATCGTATTCATGGCAGACATTTGTATAGAGGTGAAAATTCCGTAGAATATCATCAGTAAAATATAGTATCCAATTGGTGTTTCTTTCGTTACAAATCCGAGAATAATCAAAACAATTCCTAGCAAAATGGTGTTGCTTATCAATACTGTTCTGTAGCCAAAAAACTTTATAATAGATACCATAAAAGGTTTAACCGCAACGTTTGACAAGGCCGAAGGCAACAGCAATAATCCTGATACCGATGCCGAGTAACCAAAACTGGTTTGCAGCATAAGCGGTAAAAGCAATGGCAGTCCGCCAATTCCGAGTCTAGTAATTAAACTTCCCATCAATCCTATTTTTAAGGTTCTAATATTAAGAAGATGCAGATCGATTATGGGTTTTTCCGTTTTTTTATAATGAATGTAATAAAAGAGCGAAAGCAGTCCGAAGAGAATCAATAAACTTAGAATCACAATCATGTGTGGTCGTCCGTTTCCAATAAGTTCTAAAACCAAAGTGATAGAAATTAGTGCCAAACTGAAATAAACCAATCCTCTAAAATCGAATCTTCCTACTGCGTGCTTAAAGTTAGGCATAATGCGATACGCCATCGAAATTCCGATGAGGCCAATGGGAATGTTTATTAGAAAAATCCAATGCCAGCTGAAATTATCTGAGAGAAAACCTCCTAAACTTGGACCCGCAACCATTCCTAACAATCCGAATAAGGTTATAAAGTTCATTGTCTTAAGCAGTTCGTTTTTGGGGTATTGATACAAAATAGCCAATCGGGCAATTGGCACCATCATGGAAGCACCAACCGCTTGTAAAACACGTGCCATGTTAAGCGTATTCAAATCAACTGAAAGAGCGCAAAACAAAGATCCCATGATAAACAGAAACACGGCAATCATAAACATGGTTCTGGTGCCAAACTTATCTGCCAGCCATCCGGAAAGCGGAATAAACATTGCTAATGTGAGTGTGTAGGTTACAATAACCGAATCCATTTCGGTGGCCGAATATCCCATGTTTTTAGCTATTGAAGGCAGCGAAGTATTAAGAATTGTACCATCTAAAGATTGCATAAACATTGCAATTGCCGTTACCCAAGGAAGCAGATATACTGCATTTTGTTCTTTCTTTTCTTCTTTATTATTCAGCATCTTTTAGTTTTAGACAAAAGCTTGATTTGTAAGATTATGTAAATTAATAAAAAAAAGCGCTCCTAAATGTTAAATCTGCTTGTCTAAAATAAAAACCCGTTTGAGAATTCTCAAACGGGTTTTTAAAGTTACTTAACGCTCTTTATAGAAATTACCTAAAATCAGCAATGTTTTTATACTTATAAACAAACTCATTTGCTTGTTTATTTCCTGGCAGATTATACTTTACTACTATCTCATAATTTCCATGTCTCATGAATTGGAAATTACTATTATGAAATCGTTGAGAAAGTGCCATAATACCAGCATCTCCGTTAACGTATGAGTTAACTATTTGGTTGTTTAAATCAGCCCAGTCTTCCTTATAGAAAAATGGCATATTGTAATTAAATGGGAAATTACCTTTTGTATACGACTGATTGATATTGTTTTCTAAACTAACCGTATAATAAGAACTAAGCGGAATTGCTTTGGCTGGAACTACACCCAACTCGTTAGTATCTCTATTGGTAATAGTGAAAGTACCGTTTAAAGGATAATCTTTGTATAAATACGGATAAATATCTACTAGATAATATTGATCATTCAACTTAGATTCTGCCGATATTACGGCTTTATTATCACTATAAGCTACACCCATAAGATCAACTATATCAAAGGCTTCCTGACTCGAAATAGTATTACTCAAATAAATAACATCTGAATCTAAAATTCCGAAGTTATAGTTTTGAGTACTGATCGCATTCATCTTAGACGCAAAAGTTCTGTACTTACTGGTATTGAATGAATAAGTTAGACGTTCGATAGTTCCTTCAGATTTAGACACGGCATCGGCTTGATTTTCTTTTATTTGTATATCGTTGCCTTCATCGCTAATTGTATTTGTTTTTGTATTCGCTGCTGTATTTCTTGTTACATTCTGCTTTAAATTACTAACGATAGAGAAATTATATTTCTTTTCCTGATCGATATTTGGCAAGTTATAATAGACTTCATTTGAAGTAGTATCATAGTTAAACGCAACCGCTTTTGCATTAGGAATTCCGTCTTGCTCTACCTTTATACTGGTTTCCCAATTAGAGTCTTCAAACAAATAATCCTGACCACGCTTCAACTGAATATATCCTTTTGGATACTCTTCTTCAAGGAAATATTTTTGCTCTACAATTGGATAAGAGTATTTAATATTATTAAGCGGAATATGGTTTGGCGCACCTCCTGTTGTAAATATTCTTTCTTCAAATTCTGTGGCCACTTTTCCGTCTACTTTTATAGGTTGGAAAGAACCATTTACCATTTTTTGGAAACTTACCTCAACTTGAACTTTCAATTCTTTATTTGGAGGAAGAATGTCGCTTGAGACAAAATTAACTCTGTCTTTAGTTGTACTCCATTCAAAAACCCCAGGAATTTCTTTTGTTCCATCAAATACTTTGAATTTCTCTAAGATTATTTTGTAGGTCACATCACCCGAATCTTCAGGGATTACAAAAGCTTCATTAACCTTCATTGAAAATGCGGCTTGTGGCACAGCAAAAACATCAATATCTGTCGAACTTTGCTTTGGAGTTACATCGGTTATTAATTTAATTCCTCCCAGTGGCGATGGATTTTCAAATTGGCATTCTTCACCAATTTCAAATTTAAATCTGAATTTTCCTTTTATCAGTCCACCTAAAATATTCATGTTTCCAGCCATATAACCTCTCATCCAAACTGGATTTGGCAGTTTTGCTTGCAATAAAACTGCGGCTCCTCCAGAAATAATTGGAACCTTTAATTTTAAGAAAGATAATTTAACTCTAATTCCAAGTTCTCCTTGCAAGTAAGCATAAGATTGTCCGTTAGCGTACCAACCATTTATACCTACACGACTTCCTGTGTTGGAACATCTTGCTTCCTGATAATCTTTAAGCATAATATCGAATCCCATTCCTGCTTGAAAACGTGCGTAGAAAAGTAAGAAACTTAAATCTCCTGTATCAAAATCTAGACTGGCTCCAAAGGCTATACCTCCTCCATTTGCCAATTCATTTTCGTTACGCATATAATCCAGTTCTTTTAAATCGACACCCAAAATTTGAGCTACTTGTGGAGGTGGCGCTGGACTGCCCGGAAGCACCGTTCCTGCCATAAAATAACTTGTAGTTTTTAAATACATACCAGCAACTCCAATTTTAATTCCGCATCGGTCTTTTGGTGTTCCCATGTACATGTACCAATCTTTTGGATCTTTATGGAAAACTCCCCAAACGGCTCTTCCTCCTTCTCCAATTCCCGAAAGGAAATTTCCTGGTGTATTGATATAGACATCGGTAGTGGCGTGCATCGATTTGTTTTCAAAATCAAATTCGACAGCTGCTGCCATTTTTATCCCTACTGCTGCAGACAAATCTCCAGGAATTGCTTCTTTAGCTTCTGGAATGTATTTGCTGGCAAAAGAACCTTTAAGGTCATTTTCTGTAATTCCTAAAAAGCTTTTCTTAGCGGTAACATTTGAAGCTACTTTACCCATTAAATCGGTAACATTTTTAAGTCCTGGAATTTTAGCCATAACATTGGCTTTACCGAAAATAGCTAATCTGTTTATTCCTCCTTTTGAGTTAAATGCCATTTCAAATCCGGCTTCGCCATCGCAAATGGTTTCTGCTCCTACGTGAAAATAGATTAAAGCCTTAATTCCTAAACTTATTTTCTCGTCTGGCGTATAACTTAGTCCCGAAGGAGAAAATTCGCCAATAGCAATATCTTGATTTCGATGCATTTTGTAATAGGCTCCTCCACCAAAACCTGTAATCATAAAAGGAACACCTGGTGTTGGAGGAAACTTAACCGCTCCATCAAAATACCAATATCTAAAAGTAGTACGTCCGAAAATTGCTTTTGCTTTTACATTAACAACATCCACAACGTCGACTTCAACATCTGCATTAAATCCATCTCCATATACAGGGTCTTTTTCCATTAGAATAAGCCCTCCTTTAATGGTTAATCCGCTGAACTTACAATCTATATGGATAGCCGAAAGATCCAAACCAGCGTATCGGCTTCTTTGCCTATATCCATCATCGTACATCTTACCCTTTATTCCAATTCTTGCGGTTGCTCCTGCTCCAATACTTTCCATTAAATTAATTCCTAAATCAAAATCAATTCGGGAATCATCTCCATTAATGGCTACGTTAATGTTTCCGATAGAAACGGGGAAATTACCAAAACCAACGGTCCCTTTATATCCCATATTTCTAACCGAAATGATAGGCGAAACGGTCTGTAATTGCAGGTTCTCAAACGTAATTCCTTTAAAGTCTACTGTTTTCTTACCTTCTACATCTTTATCGTCTGTTGCTCCTTTATTGGTTCCAAAAGAAACCGAACCGTTTAGATTGGCTTTAGGCAAAAATCGCCCGTTGACTAATTTTAACTCGACAGAACTATTGGGCAGCAATAATGCTTTTGCTTTCCAGATGTCAAAAGCTATGGAATCTTTTGTTATCACAACCAATTGTTGTTCTTCCATAGAAATAAATCCGTTGTATTCTAAACCAGCTCTATTAGTCTGTTTTGGTTTAGCAGAATCGGTTCCTGTTGCGCCAGCCGTTCCTGTATTGGCTGTCGCATTTGCTGCAGGAGCAGCGGCAGTTTCTTTTTTCTCTGGCGCAGCTTTACTAATTGGTAAAAGAATCTGTCCTTTTAAATTTGCTTTTACGAAAGTATTTGCCGCAATAGTCACATCAATATGGTCTAACGAATAAGCCCATGATTTTTCCTGACTGGTTATTCCTCGATCTAAAGGAAAAACATTATCGGCATAGAAAGTTCCCGAAACGCCAAATTTATCTATAATAAGATTTTGTGCGCCTACATGGAGCCTTTCTTTACTTGATGCCGTATCTGTTGTTTGAAATTCCTTGGGCAGACCTACATCAAAAGTCTGAACAAAGACTCCTTTCCACGATTCCTGACTTGGAACCAAAAGTGAGTTTTTTGCATAATACTCTGGAAAAACAACTACAGGATCATTTTTTAAATCACTTAAATCTAATACTGCATTGCTTACCAAAAACTGGAAATTACCATCAAAATCTTTTCCGTTTCGTTTGTCTTTTAATACGAAAGGCTGCAGACTTACATTCAATAAAATATCATTCCAGCTCCCTGCTGTAAAACTAAATTCTCCTCTAACTCTATTGGGTATTGGAACTGTTTTTCCGTTATAATACGTTTTAGGAACTGTAGTTTTTGCTTCATCAACCGTTTTGGTCAACGGATCGATTGGCAGAATTAAATCTCTAGAAAACTCAACAGCACCAGAAATCTTCATTTCTTTAAAACCATCACAATCAATCTTTACATACGTTAGATCGTTTACCTTTCCAGTCGCCATTTCGAAACCTCCATATAAAGAAATCTGCCATTTATCTTCGTTAAACGGAATATCAACATTGCCTAGCAATACCAATTTAGCTTCGCCCATAATACCTCCTTGATGCGATAATTTAACATTATCTGCACCAAAGAAAAGCTGCATGGGCTGTCCGGTTTTTTTATCTTTCTGAGGAATATCAACTCTACAGAAAACTGTCAGCGTTGTATACTCTGGCGTAAAAGTAGCTTTTGTAATTCCGATAGAATATTGAATATTATCTACCGTATTACGAATACCAATAGGCAGTTCTACCAAATCTTGATTTGAGAATTTATCTACCCAACGGTCAGCGGCTTCAATCTTTTGTATCGAACTTGAAGCTACACTTAATTCTTTTGGTGGCTGAATTTCCTGCCCATAAGAAAAAACAACCGAAAGCAAGATAAGCAGTGTTGCAAAATGTATTTTGTAATTTTTTTTCATAAGCAAATCATTCTGTTTTTTTGAAAAATAAAGCATACCGACTTCTTTTATATTTTTACTCTTTCGAACAGCAAAAGAGTTTATTGGACTATTAATTATTCTTTAAAAATTTAAAATCGACTTCTCCATCTTTAACATTTTTAACTGCTAAATCATGATAGAATGGAATTAGTTTGATTTTTATTTCTTCGATTATTGCTGCATCTGTTTTTTTCTCTTTCATCATTTTAAAGAAATCCCCTAGCTCTTCTTTATTAAAAGCTGAAAGGTTTTCATTTTGACGAAGCTGATCTACAGGTGTATTTGAAAGTATTCCAATCTCATTAAGCATCCATCGATGAACTAATAAAGGCTGTAATTTTTTATTTTTTCTGTCTACCAGTTTTAAATATGAATTATAGCTCACTTTATCTGTGACGTCTTTTTCATCTACACCATGCATCTTATGTTTGTTTACTCTTCCTAGAGCCATCACATAATCATTCTCATATCCTTCGTCTTTACGAGCCATTTCTTCTCGTAAACTTTTAACCGTTTCATGAATGTAATTGTCGTATTTATTTAAGATGTCATTATTTAAATCGTATGCTTTTAAATAATTCAACGCTTTTTCTTTGAAGCTATCATCATCTGGCGTCAAAGTAGTAAGCGTCAAGAGATGTTGCAATTCTTCTGAATCTTCTTTTGGCATCGGACGAAGCGCTGACTGCATATCCTGAAGTTGCTGTATAATTTCGTCTCTCGTTCCTTCGTACGTTTTGTCTTTATGATTTATTTTTAGAATAGGATTTAAAACCTCTTCTTTTTCTTTTTTAGACTCTTTCTTGGCAGGAAGCTTAATTTTATCTAATGAACAGGTGTAATTTAAAGTAGCCGTCAAATCATTAAATTTGTCTGTATTCGTGCTACTTCTAAACATTGAAATAACATTTAAACCAAAATTATGCCTTTGATACATTACGTAACTATTGTTGAACTTGATTCCAAATACAGAGCTTGAATTCATATTTCCTTGCGAATTATTATAAAGAAATCCAAGGTTTGTATTTAGCTTGTCTTTGAATAGTTTTTTTGAAGCTCCAACTGAAGCTCCCATAGATGAATTATTGTTTCGGCTCACTTCATTTTTGGTATAATTTAGTGAGCTGTTTAAAGCGACTTTCGTTGCAAGAAAACTAACGGTGTGCGCCAAGTTATAATTTTGAACCGTGCTCGCCTGACCTTTTCTAATCACGCCTCCTTGCTCGTTGGCCTGACCTGCAATACTATAATTAAAGTTTAAGTTTTGATTTCTTTTTTTTCCGAAAGCATAAGACATATTCACATTAGCATTTTGAGACAATTGTCTGTAATCTAAAGTATCTGCCTGCACTACATTTGGATTATTTATAAGTTCAAACTGATCTAATTTTTTATTGGTATAAGTAGAAAAATTAGAATAACTACCCGTAATGTTAATTTGATCTGTAACTCTATAATTCATGTTGATAGATCCTACAACACGTTTTGTATCTTGTTTTTTAATTTTCTCTAAATCGTCTTTTTGAAATCCTAAACTGGTCGAAACTGTTATTTTATCTTGATAAAAAGGTCTCGCAAAACGCAACGCGATGTTTTCTAAATCATTATTAAAATATAATGCCCCAAGGGTATTATAATTAGGATCAATACGCTCGTAAGTTAATCCGACAGTGCTTTTCTGAATATTATAATCGAAATTAACATTGAAAGCGTTCATATAACTCGTACTTTCTTTACCAGAAAATATTTTATCTCGAAAACCTCCGCCCGAAAGACTTTCACTTCTAGTATCATCTGTTAATACAGACAAGGCATACTCGACATTTAAATTTAAATTTTTGACTACCGAAGTGCTAAAAATCAAACTGTTTACAAAGTTTTCTTTTGGCGTAACTCCGTTATCATTTACCATGTTTAATGAATTAGCATCGTCTTTGGCATAAAAGCCAATCCAACCTAACTTATATTGGGCTTTCTCAAAACCTACTTTTGCTCCATAACCAAAACGCTGATAAATCGGAATTCCTCCTGAAGCATTTTCTGCTGAAACGGCTTTAAGGAGCTGTCCTCCCATTAACGACACTTTAAACGGACTGTTTGGCGTCAGTTCTAATCCGACTCCTTTAAATGGATAACCACTTAATGTATAAGGTGAAAATGTCATACTCACATTTCCAATATAAGCCTTTACCCATTTGTATTTGGGCATAATACTTAATCTGTTAAAATCAAATGGAGCAGTATATCCTAAATTATCTCCTTGATTGGTAAAACTATAAAACAACGGAACGCTAAAATTAAAAGCACTAATATTCAAACTCCCTGAAAACAGATAAGTGAAAGGTTCACGTGAATTTTCCATATTTGAATTGTAGTACATCATATTGGCATTAATATTCCCTGTTACCTTAAAATTAGGTTTATAAAAATTCTCCAAATCTACATCCTGCGCATATCCTTTCCCGTAAAAACAACAGGCCAAAACAATACATAACCAAAACAAGATTTTATTATTCTTTATCTTCATTTACCGGTTATTGTTTTTGAACTTTGATGTCGCATAAAATATAAGAACTTGCACCGTTCTTTACCATTTCTTTTATTTTAATGGCACCTTTTCTGCCGTCTTGTGTTTTAAATAAAATAATTCTCGGATAAGCAAATCCAAATTCCTGTGCTCCTCCAGCGCTATAATTTATGTTTAATGCTTTTATAGGCGTGTCATTTACCATATTGTCGAATTGTGCTTCGGTAAAGTTTAAACCACAATTGCACAAGCTTTGAGAATTTACAAAAATGGTGCTTTGTGCATTTTTTAATGCTAAAAACCCATAGTTATTGCCCTGATCTGGAGAGATGAATCTGTTGTAGGTAAAATTGCTGTTTAAACCTTGAAATACAATATCTATCAGGTTGCTATTCTCATCGTTAACTTCGTTTGCCTTGTAAACTTCGCGTGTAACTGTTGAGAACATGGCACCAATATTATTGCCGTTATGTGCTGTGTTAATTCCTAATTTTACATTAGTAAATGTTCGCAGATTTGTATCGGGCAGAACTGTAATAGTCGATTTGAAAATGTGACTTGTTTTATCATTAAAAGCTTCTAAAGTAACTTCATGAGCGCCTGCACTTGTAAAAACAACAGTTGGATTCTCTTCTGTAGAAACAGCTGGATTTCCGCCTTCAAATGTCCATTTGTAATGGGTTGCGCTGACAGATTTGTTTGTAAAATTAATTGTTACAGGAGCTTCGTAATCGTCATCTTCAAACTTTGGCTCATAGGTAAACAAGCTTACCACATACGGAGCAACAGTAATGGTTTTAGTCTGTTTTTCAGATTCAAAACCGTTTGACACCGTCAAAATTATTATGTGCTCTCCAGGAGTTGTAAATACAACATTTGGGGGTGTTTTTCCTGAAAAAGAAGCTGGCGAACCGTCTTGAAATTCCCAATTAAAAGTCAAGCCTTCTCCAATAGTAGCATTCTTTAAGATTACCTCAACAGGAGAATAATTGCTTTTTACAATTTCATGCGTAAACTCAATATTAATTCCTTCTTTTATCACAACAGTTTGAGTAAATTCCCTACTCTCGCCATCTACATTTTTTGCCGTTACTTTGATGGTATAAGTTCCCTGCTTGCTGTATAAAATCTCGCCTGGATTTTTAGAATTTGAAACAGAAGGATTTCCGCCCTCAAATGTCCATTCATATGTATCTGCACCCGTTATTTTATTATCAATTTTAATAATAACGGGTATAGATTCATCCTGATCAACATACGAAGTCGTGAACTCACCTTCTATGACTATAGCAGTTTCCTGATAACAAGAAGTAATAACGAAAAGTAAGAATAAGAGTAATTTTTTTTTCATTCAGTGCATTTTAAAACACTGCAGCTATTAAAAAACTGCAGTGCTTTTTATTCTATATTTTGAATTCTATTGATTAAAAATTACAGATAACGTTTGATAATTTTATCTATAGAAATAGCCCAAACAATATTGTTTTTATAACCAATTGCTTTGATCGCTTGCGTATTTGTGTAATCAAGTGTCCATGTTTTAGCTCCATCTACTGTTTTGTAAATTTTATTTTCTAAAACTGCCCAACCCGTATTAGCATCTTTAAACGCCAATTTTGTGAATTTTTCTCCACTATAAATTTTAGTCCAAGTATCGCCGCCATCTGTAGTTTTGTATATAGTTGAGTTATTAATTAAAAAATAACCATTTGCCTTATCTGCAAAAGATACTTCTCCTGCTAAAGTATTTGGTTCACTTGCAAAATAATGTTCCTTCCACCCCTCAGTTTCATTATTTTTAAATAAAATAAAAGGATAATATATATTTTCCACTTTTTTCATACCAATAGCCCAAATATGATCATTGTCAATTTCATCAGATTTGATTATAGATCCTGAATCGAAACCTTTATCAAGAAAATGAGCATCATAGACTTGTGAAAACTCAACTCCATCAGCTGTACTATAAACATCTCCGTATGAAGTAATTATAGTTCCCTTTTTCATATCATCATCAACATAAACAGAGTAATAAATGTCTTTTGTTGTTGCGCTGATAAAATCCATTTTTGGAGAACCTCCAACAGGTACCTTTTGAATTCCAAATGCTGTATCTGCCCAGCCTTCGTCATTTTTAGTAGCCGAAAAAGCCCCAGAAAAACCAGTTCTTCCCCATTCTACAAAAGTAATACCTCCGTCAATCGTTCTGTAAACTCCACTTGCTCCATAATCAGCCATAGAATAGTACATTATTTTATCGCTGACGACTTGAACACTATAGACCTTATTCTCATTTTTCAGAACATTGTCCATTGTAAACCAATCAGTAGTAGATGATTTAGGCAAAACACCTATATTTCCCTGATAAGCATTCTTAACTTCATTCGTAATAGTTCTATTCTCAATTGTTAAAGACAATTGTGGCACTAGTTTTTCAGTTGACGGCAGTTTGAATACAATCTCAGTAGCTGTTGACGAAACAACTGTTGCAGAAACTCCATCAAAGGCAATTTTAATATCTGTTATCTTATCAGAAAAATTTTCTCCATAGATTGTAATGGTTTCTCCTGCTTCTCCAAAGTTTTTAGAGTATGATGTTACTTTTGCTGCTTTTATTACAACAACTGGCGGTTCAGGAGTTGAAGGACTATCTGAATCTGAGCTACAGCTGCCTAGTACCATAAAAAGTTGCAATACTGCGGCTAATAAGACTGTTTTTTTCATTTTAATTATTTTATGATTTTTTTTTAATTCTATTTAGACTGACTTCCTAAAGCATATCCATTTCCAACCAAAACTCTCACAATATTCATTGCTGTTATATCTTTACTCATTTTGTAACCTGTAGGGTTTCCTCTATTGTCGAAAGTCGCTTTAAACACTTTTCCGTTGAATGTAATGACTTCCTGATTTAATAGTTTTTCATATCCAGAGAACATACCGCCTCTGGCAAACCAAGTTCCTACTAAATTATTATCAAGATCTACTACTTCATATTTTAAATCTCCATTTTGAGACGGTGATGTTATTCTGATAAACCCAATTCTTTTATCGTCTATATCTTTATTTTGTGCCTTAACGCTAAAGATTGTACCATAATCATCAATCGCTAACTGATAGGTGTCTGCAATTTTACCAGCATTATCTATTTCGCCTTGAACGCCCAAACGCTTTGCAGCTATACCTGCCGATGCGCCATTGATAAAACTTTCAATTGCTTCTTTGTTTAAACCTTCTGCTCCTATCATACCTCTGTCCAATAATTCATAGATAATACTTCGATCGTAATTGAAGGCACTAAATTTTCTGCTTTTGTTCTTAAAGTCTAATTCGTTTGATTTCCCTGTCGCTTCATCTTTAATTTCAATCCATGGCAATACCAAAGACTCTTCATTTGGAGCTTTCTTTAGTTCTGCCGTAATTGAGTAACTTTTATCTAAACTAAAAATGGTAAAAAGAGGTTTTTTGCCTTCCACAAAACCTATTGTTTTTTCGTCCAGTTTTATTTCGCCTTTGTCAATTTTTAATTTTTGTGCAAACCCACCAATGCTAATTAGCATTACTATTAGGGTTAAAAGATTTTTTTTCATATGAAAATTTTTATTTTTTGTCTCTTTTTGTTTTTAAAAATATCATCGCTTCTTAACAACAATAATTCTTTATGTTTATGTTTATATTTTTTATTTCTACTCCCTCTCGAAAATATGCAAAGTACTGTTATGGTCTAAAACATATATCTTATCACCTCCATACTTCATACTCCTAATAGCAGGAAATTTATTCTTGGCATCTTCTATTTCTCCACTCCATATAATTTCCTTTTTTGCTCTGTCGAAAACGGCAAAGCGATTATTATCACTGCCCTCATAAGCAAAAATCCTGTCAGCATCATGCCCTCCAATATAATTTAGATTGAGTTTGTGCTTAATAGAAGATTCTTTAAAACTATAACTGTCAAAAAAGTCATTCTTTGAATTTATATCGAAAACGGCATAAAAATGCCTGCTCAAATTAAAAATCAAACCGTCTTTCTCATCTAAAACAGTATCATAACCGAAATAACCCTTAAAATCCTCAAACTCACTTTCGCCTAGTATCATTTTCCCATTCTTGATATAGCGGGATTCCTCTCCTGTTTCTGTATTTAATGCTAATAATGCCCCACTGTTTAATATCATCCAAAGTTCATTTTTATAAACTCCCAAAAATTTAATTACTTCTGCTTGCTTTTCTACTGGCGGTTCATCTATATAATCAGCCTTTTGTTTCCAATTGTATTTGGTAGTTAAATCATATTGCCATAGAATTCTACTATTTACTATTTCATTTAATGAAATTAAATTACTAGCAAGCGAAAAAAAATTATTATTAAAAACAAATGTTTTAGCAAAAGTTCTTTCTGATTCCCATAGTTCAGAATTTTTATTTGTAAAGTCTATTGCTTTAGTTAGTCGCATCGTATAAGTATCATTCCAATACCCTAAAAGAATAATTTTATTAGTTAAAAATTCTCCTTGTTTTTCAATTCTAAATTTCGAATAATCCTCTAAATTGTAAATATAAACCGACTCTCCATCATTGATTTCTACCAACAATCTATTTTCAAATCTTTTAAAATAGTTTATATTACCAGAAACAATTTCTCCTTTATCAATAGTAATTCTATCACTGTAACAAATTATTTCATAATCTATACTAATATCTATTTCGTTTACCTCTCTCAATATTCTTTTTTCAAAATACATATTTTAATACTTAATTAGTTTTTACAAATTTTAGTGCATTATCTCTAAAGCTCTCGTTCTTGTTTAATAAATTTTTAAACTCTGTAACATTATCAAATTTAAAATTACCGAACTCAAAAAGTTGTTTTATCTTATCTTTTCCTATTCCGCCTTGACTAACAGGTTTAAACATGCTGTCAGAATTATTTAATAAAAAATCTTTCATACTAGCTTTTATCTCATCCAAAGATAATTTTGATTTATTAAAAACATATTGCAATTGCTCGAGATTATCAACCATCGAAATATAATTTAAAAACTGCGGTTTACTTATTTTAGAAGGGTTTTTATAACTCTTATACTCTAAATATTTTAATTCATTACCTGTGCCGTTTAATTCCACATCAAACTTACATTTTAAACACGGTAAATCATCTGCGTCGAATTCCAAGTCAAACGCTTTTATTTTTTCTCTTGGAATTCCTCTTTTTTCTAAATCTTTCATCATATGCCATAAACCATCTTGCATTGAAGGATTTGGATTATTTAAAGCATCTCGTAAACTTTTATTAAATCCCTGTACCCCCTCATATTTGTTTGCAATAACTTTAAGCATTCGCATGTGTTCTTGAAGAGAAAATTTGTTCCAACCCCATCCAGAATCTTTATGTGCAGTAATAAATTTCTCCATAATATCATCCATTTCGCTTCCTAATATTTTCCTCATTGAAGCGTCATTTATAATTTCAGATATCGATTCTATAGTTGCTCTACTTCTTAGCAACTTACTGTCTCTTCCTGCTTTTTTCAGTAAATACCATTCTTTACTAAAATCTTTTCCTTCTCTAATTAAATCTTGTAAATCTGCACTTTGAGTTATATCGTTAAGAAAATCTTTTAATTTAGCAAGATCATCTTTAAAAGGAGCCTTTTCAAGTATGTTTGTTAATTTGTTAGTATTGTCAAGCGAATTACCTATTTTATCTAAAACATTATTTATTTCGTCTTCTGTTAAACCTAACTTTTTTAAACGAGCTAAAAGGGTTTCGCTTGCTTCTTCAATAAGTTCACCAACACTTTTTCTTAGTTTTTCTTCGCTTTCATTTAATAGTACTTTCGTTTTTTCTCCATTTACAACTATTTCGGCAATTACGTTCCCATCCATATCTGCTGGAGTCACAATTGTTAACTGACCATCTAATTCTGCCTTTTTAAGAAGTTCTCTAGCCTTGTTGACTGCATTATCAACATTCTCAGTTAAATCGATAATAATAGGAAAAACGACACAATAAGGCACTCCTCCTTTTACTATTTTGAATCCAGGTTTAATAAAAGCCTTAGTAACAGTATAACTAAATTTAATAACGGTACCAGTAGTTTTAACCGTTACATTAATAAATTTCCCAGCACCTTTCATTATTAGATTTATTACATCTAAAGACTCCATTACCTGAGATATTTGAGCAATTTTGCCCGCTTTGGTAAATGAAGCCGCAATAGTTATAATGTTTGCCACGTCATAACCAACAGTTTCAGCAATTTGGCACGATTGTCCCGTATGTGATTTTTTTATTAACGACCAAATGCAAACCTCATCCTTTGTGGTTGATGTACAAAAAATGCCAAGTTTTTTTAATCCTTCCCACATTTCTCCTGCGCGCTCACCTCCGTCTATAATATTAGTAACAATAGCCGCCATTTCTGCAAGACCTTTTACTTGATCCACAAAACCATTCCATATACCACATTTAAATGCAAAGTAAATGTGATTCATACTTACTTCTTTTGAATTTGAGATACTGATATTCCATTCTGCTAGGACTTGATCATTAATTAATAGTGACCAAGCAAAAGGATCAACTAAGCTTACATAAAACAAAACAGGATTATAATCTTTTGTTGTAATTTCAGGATTAAAGAAACGTTCTGGTATTTTAGCTTTTGTAACAATACTTGCTACACCATCTAAAATTGCTGTTAGAGGGTTAAAATAGGTGTAAGTACCATCAAATTTTGGAATTACTTCACTTAGAAGAGCCAAAAATTTATTTACATCTTTATTCCCACTGCCACTAACACTATTTCCTAAAATAGTTTTTACTGTAGCTTTTCCAGATGAATCAAAATCAACCCAAACTGCTATTTGCGAACCTGATAATTTTGCTAAGTAATCTGTTACTTCTTTTTTCTTCGTTGGAAGAGTTTGTGCGTCTGTAATAAATATTTTTGCAACTAAACCTGATGTATCACTAATATTCTGTATTTGAGCAAAAACTTTTAATTTTTCTTTCGCAGAAATAACTCCTGAATAATCATACAAATGAGACTCTGAAGCATTAACTTCTACAAGATCTTCTCTATAACCTTTATTTGCAGCTTTTCCTAAACCAGCTAAATAATCTTTATAACTTATGTCTGCAATGTTATCATTATTTTCTTCCCCAGGTTTAGTAGAACAGCCTGTTGATGATATTGTTTCAACTAGACCATTATTACCTTCATATGATAACTTAGTAATATTACCAATAAAGGAGTTTGTTGTACTTATCTGTTGAGCAATAAGTTGCATTTCCTGCTTTAAAATACGGTACTCTTTTTTCTGATTATCAATAGAAAGCATATTGATAATGTACACAGCATATTTTCCTGCAGAATTATATTTAAAATTTGAATCTGAATATGAAATTAAATTTCCAGTCTTCTTATCCTTATCCCACCCTTCAGCAGTCGCTTTAAAATAACCTTTGAAAGACGTTTCAGTGACTCCCTTATTTGGATTTAAAGTACTATGCCAATAAACACCGTCTGGCGTTTTAAATGAAAATAGTGCTCCATTATTTATACTTTGCGGCTGATCGCAAGTAAAGATAATCTCAGTTCCTTTTGAAAGCTTTATTAATTTGTTTGCAGGAGTTAAGAAGTAACCATCTTCTTTAAGTACAAATTCCTTATCCACTTTTTCCCCACTACTCTGACTCTGAAATGCATATAATTTAAATGCAGGATCATTAATCTGTTTCCAATCCAAATGGTTCAAAAGAGTACTTGTGGTACTATAATCCATTAAGAAACTAGTACTGCCTTCGGCTGTTTTATACTGTTCAAAAGGATGTTCTAGCTTAAAGATTCCATGCCCTAACTCATGAGCTGCAGTAGCAAGATTTTCTTTGCCATTATTAGCTTTCGCGAATACATATCCAAATTGTCCATTCAAACGCATATATCCATCTTGTTTCGTGCTAGAAATCTTGTTTGTAATAAACAAAACATAACCGTCACGAGAACCTTGATATGATGCATTTATCTTTAGCTGTTCTGCACTGTAAGTAGAAGTAATAGTATTTTTATCGGTTTGAATTACATTGCCTGAAACTATCTTATCTATACTTAAAACCGCCTCCTTCTTAAAGTTAATTTTAACGCCAATTTTACTATAAATCCTCTGTGTTTCAGCAATAATTACATTTAACTTATCAGCAGAGACATCATCAGTGGGAACCAAGGCCACATTAACATCTTTTGGCGAAATATGCACTAGCATAAATGCACCAATAACTTGCCATTTCTCACCTTGTTTTACGATTGCTAATATTTGTTCTTCGGCATACGTTAGACTTCCTTTTACAGTAAGAACAAATATTTTGTCATTCCTTGTAAAGTCAATTTTTGCTCCATTCTGGGTTTTAAAAACTATACTATCCAGATTTATTTTGGCATCTGTAAGGGTTACCGTAGCCAACATTGTATCAGAATCACCATTTAAAACTGCTTTATAAGGCAATACGTTATCGCCTGCTTTGGCATACAATTTCTTTAAAGCTGCAGATGCACCTTCTGGCATTACATCAAAAGCATACTTGCTTCCGTTTCCAGAAAAAGCAATCGAAATACCTTTGGCTGTAAATGCTGTAGCTTGACCGCTTTTATCTACACCATCTGTATTTTCTGGTGATGGTTTTCCTCCTTTGGCAACTGGCACGCCTTCATTACTTCCGTTTCCTCCACTATCTACATTGTACACTTTTGGCGGAATAGCTTTTCCGTTAGCATCTAATCCTCCACTGTCTGTAATTACAGTGTCTTTTCCTCCAGGAATAGTTATCTGCTCGCCGTCAACGCCATTCACAACAATATCACCATTAGCATTAATGACAATATCTTTAATTATAAAAGGAACTTTTTCTTCAATTTGTCCGCCTTTGCCCTCTCCTGTGAAATCTTCAATATCGGTAACATTTTTCCAATCTGGGTTATAGCTCGTTTCTACAACACCACTGATCAATTGATAGTCGGTATTGATTACAATATCTTTAAACTCTACTGCAATTTTAGTATCGGCTAAATAAGGAACAATGATATACCCGAGTCCAGAATATGGGCTGTTTTCTCCTCTTAGTTCTAAAATAGTTACAGGAAAGTCACCAGCTCTAAATGTCTCGCTTTGAATTAAATTGGTTAGCGGTTTTTGATTCTGAATATTGATTTGCGGAACGATACCACAATTGTATGCAGGCACACCATTACTTTCTGTTGGTGTGGTAAAAGTGCTTATGTTAGAATAAGTAAAGGACTGAACTCCGTCTTCGGCTGGATCACAGCTCGATCCCACTCTAAATTCATAGGTTACTCCTGGCTCTAAATTGGTAATTAAACTTTGTCTATTTAGACTATTTGAAGAGAACCATTGTGCATTACGAACGCCTTGTTTTTTGTATTGTACCTGATAGCGTGTATGCTCTGGCACTCCTTCCCAAGTTATTTTTACACTTTTTGAACTTTGGGACTCGCTTAATAAAAACGTTGGCGCAGTACATGAAGCCGTATATTTAAAAGAATATATTTCGCTATATCCGTCATTTTTAAAAACAGCATTTTCTGAAAGTCCCGTTGTCGAAATCGCTCGTACTCTCCATGCGTAACGCAAACCTGGAGTAAGTATTGGCATACTCAAATTGTATAAAACAGCCGTGCTAAATAAAGTTTCTTCGTATAAAGTTGGCGACATTTGAAACCCAATTTGAGGATCTAATGTTGGATCTAAAAGCTGTTTTAGCTCAAATTTATACGAAACATTTGTTGCGTTGATCTGACGCGGTGTCCAAGTAAATAAAATATTAGGAAACTCTGTCGAAGCAATTTGTTCGTTTTTTTGCGGTGTATTTAATAACGGTGGATCATTTAATATCAGGTATAAACTAGCACAGCTTTTTTGAGATATTTTTTGATTCGTTACAAAATCGTACATCTCAAAACAAAAATTGTACATTCCTTCTGGCAGCGGATTCGCATATTGCGTTGCAGAGATTCCTTGCAGGTTTTCTAACCTAAAAAGCGATGCAATATCGACATTGGTTAAGGTTTGCAGTTCCCCTCCATTTATATAAATCGGCCTTTGTTCCTGCGCATAATCAGAGGTTTGAATATTTAATCCGTTACCTTGTATGTACAGTTTTAAGCGTACTCTTCTTTGCGAGATAGAGATATCGGTTGGATTAATCAACAATTGCATCTTCGTATCCATGCTTGTAGCATAATCGGATATTTTGACGCTATACGGACTATTAAAAACTGGTGTCAATTGAACTGGATATAATTGTGCATATCCAACTGCATTAAAAAACAGAAATAGAACAAAGAAATATAGGTTGTTGAAAAGGTTCTTCATTTTTTAATTGATGATAATTTTTTTAACCAATGTTTGCTGTCCCGTCTCCAATACGACAATATATACTCCAGATTGTAGTGAAGTATTAAAATCTACTTCGTACTTTTTCTTTCCTGAGTCTTGTTTTTGAATCATCGTATTTTGTCCAGAAGAGGAGAACAGTCTTAAATTTATCGCACTGTTGTTTTCTAAATTTACAATTGCTTTAAAATTACCATTGTTCGGATTTGGGGTTACAATAAAATCTATAATAAATTGAGATGCCGTTTCGGTATTTGGCAATGTGCCGCGTTGTTCTACCATAATGTTCTTGGTATAAACTGCGTAACATTCTCCTTGTGTCTGCTTTAAGCCTATTGAATACACTCCAATTGCATCAAACTTTAAGGTGATGTATTTTTCTTTTTGCTCAACAACTTTTACTCCATTTGGAACAACCCAATCTGTGCTTTCGCCAAAAGGACTGCTGGTATTAACCAAAATTACTTCCTCGTCTAAATACGCTTGAGAACTCAATAAAAATTCTGCGCTAATGGCCATTTGGCTCGTTTTTATCACAATTTCATCTTCGCCAATACAACCTAAAGCCGTAGTAGCTTTTACATGATATGTTCCTGCTTTTGATACATTGATTTTTGCTTCATTTGAAGTGAATCCGTTTGTAGAAGTCCAACTGTATTTTGCTTGTGGATCTTTAATTGAAGCATCTAAATCTAGACTTTGGTCAATACATAAAGTTCGATCTGGACCAACGTTGACAATAACTGGCTCAGGATCTTTTAAAACAAATCGCTTTTTATAAACGCAACACTCTGGACAAGTTATAGTAACTTCATAATTTCCAGCCCTAAGATTATTTAAATCTTTGGTAACGGCTCCTGTATTCCATAAATACGTATAAGGCAAATTACCTCCTGTAACATTAAGTTCTATAGATCCGTCGTTTCCTTTATAGCAAATAGGATTTTTAACCGTTTCTGTTGATAGTATTCCGTTAGGATCTCCCACAAAAATACTTCCTTGAACTACGCATCCTTTTGCATCTGTCGCTATTACAAAATAATTGTTTGTCGTAATGTTTTCTATTCTAGAAGTTGTTTCTCCGTTTGTCCATTCGTATGTATAAGGCGGCGTTCCACCTGTTACATGCACTTCTGCCCAACCGTCATCTCCAGTTGTACAGCCCACATCAAACTTTGTAAAGGTTAATTTCAACTGATCCGGCTGTGGAATATACTTTTCGGCATCAATTTCTTTGACTAAAACATTATTCACATAAGTACCCAATTTTATTCCGTTGGCATCTTCAATGTTTAGTGCATAAGTTCCTTCAGAAAGATATTCAGCTGTATCTCCTGTGTTATTCCAGATAGCCCAAGAACCGTTGGCTTGTTTTTTCTTCCAAGTGTAGTAATAAGGTAATCCATTATTTTTTTCTGCTGGAAGCTGAATACCTCCTTTCACATTCGCTTTTAAAATTCCATCTTGCGATTCATCTCTTTGATTATCTAGCGGATTAGCATCAATCTCGTTTCCAAATTCGTTGCTTACATTACAAGAAATAGTACGAATCACTTCAAACGTAACTTCAAGCGGATCTGGATCGTCTAACTCTGTAACAGAATTAGCCACAGTACAACTTGTTTTATTTGTCGCCGCATTGTAATTAGCGTCACGTACCGTTAAAGTATAAGTTTCTTCAGGAAGTCCTGTTAATGATATTGTATAAATGTTATTGCTAAAACTCGTGCTTGTGTTCGTTTGTGTTGTTCCTTTACTATTTTTCCATTCAAACCAATAGGTATTGTCTGCTGCGATAGTTCCGCCTGTAACCTCAACTACAATTTTTCCGTTTGTTGCTTTATAGAAACTCGGATTTACAACCTCAGTATATTTAATGGCAAGCGGAGCTTTTGGCTGATCGATAAAAACTTCAGCATAAGCTGTACAGCCTTTTTTGTCTGTTGCAATTACCCAATAATTTCCTGTTTTTAAAACGGTATTTTTATCCGATTTAACTTCATTAGACCATTCGTAAGTGTAATCTCCGCTTCCTCCTTCTGCAGTTGCAGTTGCCCATCCGTCATTACCTCCATTACAAAAAACATCTCCTTTTTCAATTTTTACAGACAATACTGGAGGCTGATCCATAAATTGTGTAACATCTATCGCCTCTGCAAGCTCATTGTTAACATAAGTTCCTAAAACAATTCCGTTTCTGTCTTTTACATTAAGCGCATAAGTTCCATAAGAAAGATTTGAAGCTGTTTCTCCTTTTATATTCGTTAAGTCAATCCAAGAACCATCGTCTTTTTGTTTTTTCCAATAAAAATAATACGGTAATCCACTATTTTCATCTAATGCAAGCGGAATTCCACCTGTAACATAAGCCTTTAAAATCCCATCTTGAGATTCATCTCTCTGATTATCTTTTGGAGTTGTATCGGTATTGTCTCCAAACTCATTTTTGGCATTACAAGAAATAGTCTGAACAATTTTGAAAACCACTTTTATAGGATCTGGTTCTGTTAATTGAACTTCAGATTCTGCAACCGTACAATTCACTGTCTGACCAGTCGCTTCGTTGTAATTTTTATCTGTTACAGTCAAATAATAAAAATCTGCTGGCACGTTATTCAAGGTAATAGTATAAATTCCATCTATTACTTCTGTAGTTGGATTTTGCACTAATCCAGCCGAATTTTTCCACTCATAATTATATAGTCTGCCTTCATTTAGCAAAGGGTCAAATTCTGTTCCTCCCTTTATTTCTGCTACAATTTTACCGTTTGAACCACCTGAAAAAGTAGGAGGTTTTAATGTCTCATAATTAATACTTACAGCAAAATCAGGCTCATCTATATCTATCTCTAATGTGGTAAAACATCCATTTGCATCAGTAACATCAACAGTATATGTTCCTTTAATTAAATTTGATATTTTATTTTCATCAACAGTTCCTTCCCCAGTATTATACCATTTATAAGTATAAACACCAGTTCCTCCTATTGCGGTTACAGTTGCCCATCCGTTATTGCCTTTATGACACGAAACATCTCCCCAAGTATAGAATAACTCTATTTTATCAGGTTCGGAAATTTTTTGAGTAGCTGGTTTTGCTTCTAAGAGTTTTTCTGTATCGTAAGTTCCCTGTACTATTCCATTAGCATCTTCAACGTTAAAAGAGTACATACCTTGAGAAAGATTTTCGGCAAGGAGTTTTTTATAGTCTGCCAATTCATCCCATTCTTTTGTATCCTCGTTATATTTTGACCAGAAGATTTTATAAGGTTGACCACCATTATTTCCTCCTTCAAATGGCACACCGCCTTTTACTGTTGCTTTTAATATTCCGTCTGAAGATTTGCCTTCGCCCCCAATCGGGTTTAAGCTTTCTGAATTACAAGAAATCTGTTGTTCTACTGTAATTTCAATTTCAATTGGATCAGGATCGATTAACTCAACTTCTAAGTTTGGATCTATTTGTTTATCTATCAAACATTTTCTTTCGTCTGTTACAGATAATTTATAAGTATCGGCAGGAACGTTCTTTAGTGAAATGGTAAAAACATTATTCGCAAATTGAGTAGATGACTTACTTGCATCGATGGTTTCGTTTTTACTATTTGTCCAAATAAAAGCGTACGAATTACCTTTTATTGGTGTTCCTCCAGAAATTGAAGCTGTTATTGTACCATTTTCAGCTTTATGAAAAGTAGGATTCGATTTTGAAACTTTACCTTCTACAACAAGCGGTCCGTCAGGCTGGGTAATTTCTTCTGATAATTCTTTTTCCTTGTTTTCTGGCGTTAGCGCTATACAACCAAGTATGTCAGATGCATCTTTTATTTTTCGAACTTTAACATAATGATAGCCTAAAGTTAGATCTTCAATAGAAGCTGTAGCTCCATCTTGAAAATCTTTCCAATTTGCCCCATGATCGGTAGAATATTGGAAAATGCCGCTTTTTGCTCCTCCAGTGGCCGTTACAGTTATTGCACCGTCTGAACCTCCATGACAATTAATATCATTTTTTTTCTTAATCGAAAAATCTACAGGATCGGGCGCACCTATATTAAATATATAAGGGTTACTATCTATATATATAGAACTCGTAGTAGCATCATTAATATATCCTGCAAAAGTTAGACTATACTTCCCTTTTTCAAAATTACATGGTGCTATAAAATTACTTCCATTAAATGAGTTCTTATCTGCTTGTCCTGAACAAATTACGTCTGTCCACTTATTTAAAATTTCATCAAAGCGTTTAATACTAAAAATCAATTTTTCGGTATTAAATAGAGGTCTGTTAAATTTTACGTTCACTTTAGCATCATTAGAACCAAAACATGTCATTTCTTGTTCTTGATAAGATTCAATTAAAGGAGCCGACTGACGAACAATATAAGTAACCACATTAGAAACAGAAGTACATCCTAATTGTCTTATATAAATCTTTTTACCATGATATTCTCCCGCTGCATCACCTAAAATATCTTTTGCACTAGCAGTAAAACTTGACTTTGTTGCAAATTGTGGCATGTTGACCCAACCATATGGACTGGTATAATCAAATGAATACTGCCAATTATATTCTGAACTGTCAAACCCTGTATTAGAACTTACCGTAACTTTTGTGTCGGTTGGCAAATCATTTTTACTCCCAGGATCAACAACTACAAGCACAGGACGAATCTGTATGTTAAATGAAGATGTACCAAGTCCATCCCCGTCACTGCCTACATTTCTATATTCTTTAAATTGAAAATCATCACTATAGCAAAGAAATCTATCTCTTCTCGTAAGTCTCCCCATATTATAAGGCCTATTTCCGTTACAAGACTGCCTATCATATCTTGAAGCAGAAAAGTACAAAGATTGCAGAACTTTATTCGCTTTGAATGTAGTTCTCACATTAGTATAGTAATCAGTCTTTCTATTATCAGAATAAGTAATGTCTAAGGCTTTATAATTATCTGCAGGAGTGCTAAATTCTAAGGTAACAAATGCAGTCCCGCAATTATGGTGTTCATCATTATAAACTGAGCCATTAAAAATAACTTCGTACGAACCCAATTCCGCAGTCTGACCTTGAGCATATCCCAATCCGCAAACCAATAAGATGACAAATAAGTAAAATTTCTTCATAGGCTTAATAAATAACTGTTAAGGTCTCTGGTTTTGCTGGACTATCATTTTCTAAACTTGGCACCAGATGATATTCGTATTCTTTATTAATGTTCAAATTTTTATCTTCTAAAGTAAAAACAGTTCCGTTTAATTCTTTCCATAAAGTTGGCGGAAGCCCTTTTTCATTTTTATAAATACTTAGGCCTAAAACCTTGCCTTTATTCTTTGCGTAATCCCACGAAAGAACTATTTTTCTATTTTCTCTATCTGCTGTTCCTTGCGAAAATGTAATCACTTTTACTGGCGTAAAATTTAACACACTAACCGTTATGACTGAATGATCTAACGAAGACCAAAGATTACTTTTATCCTTAGCCAGAATAGCATATTGATAAATCTTTTTGTTTTCTATTCGATCATCTGTAAATTCCTGAATAGTATCGTTTATTTGTTTTATTTCCACCCATTTTTCTTGTCCCTTTTCTCTTCTTCTTAAACTATGACTTACAACATCTTCGCTATAGCTTCGTATCCACTTTAAGTGTACTTTACCATCTTTATTGTCATAATCTTTAAAAATAGGTGCGGCCGGCGGAATTTTGTCGGGTTTATCCAATACCAGGATATCAGAAGGATCAGAGATATTATAACGCATATCTTCAGCAGCAATTCTATAATAGACTTTGCTATTGGTCATTTTTAAACTCACACTGTCTTTATACTCTGTCCCAATATAAGATTGATGATAAATATCTACAAACTCCTCTCCTTCAGTATTGGCTCTTAGTATTCGATATCCGCGAAGATCTTTTTCTGTATTAGGTTTCCATTTCAGCCTAACCGTTCCAAGACTATCAATCACTCCTTCTAGGCCGATTGGTTTGGCTGGCGGTATAGAATCGACTGGCTGCACCAGCATACTTTGAGAAGTTAATCTCTGATTGTTTTTTCCAACAACCGAAATGGTAAAATAATTGGATGGATAGAGTTCTTCTTTATACTTGAGTTTTCTTTCAGATGGCGGAATAATTTTAGAAACAACCTTATACGGTCCTCTATCGTTATTTGCCAAATTAATTTCAAAACCTTGAATAAATCCTTCCGATTCTTTCGGATAATCCCATTCCAGATTGACTTCATTAGAATTTATAATTGCATAATCTACCAATCTTGCTGGAGTAACTACGGCGTCAACACCCGATGCAGTTATAGGTTTTGTAACTTCTCCTTTTTCTCCAAACGAAGTAATACCGTATAATCTATAATGATAAACTTTGTCGTTTACACTTAGTGTATCAACAAAGTACATGTTTTTGGACGGATTTTCGTCTTTATCATTTAAGTTAACAAGTCCAGTATTTGATATTGGTTTATAATTGATTCCGTCTGAAGATTTTTCTACCATAAACGAGGTATAAATTCTTTTGAAGGTTTCATAATCCCAAGAAAGCAGTACTTTTCTATCATCTGGAACAGCAATAAAATCTGTTGGTGCAGGAAGAATAGAATAGTCTTTTAGACCAATCATGTAAGAAGCTTCTTTTACCTGCGGACTTTCAAAAACCTTTACTTGGTAAGCGTATACTTCATTCTTCTTTACATCTGTATCTACATAACCCCAGCCCGCTTTTACAGCTCCTTCAAAGCTCATATCTGCAGCATACAAAGCAAAAGTATATCGCTGATCTAGTTCGTCGGCCATATTAACAATTTTTGCCAAATCACCTTCTTTTGCGCCTGTTACTTCAAAACTTTCGCCATAAATAGATTGCGCTATAATAGCTGCGTTATTGTCTTTCTGTACAAAATCAATCCAAGAATCTAATGGTTCGGGAGTTAATGGTTTAGAAGTAAGAAGTGTTTTTTCGGGTTTAGGCAAAACATTACCGTCGCGTAGAATTGTAGTTCTAGTAATTGTGAATCCTTTTTTATTGGCTTTCTGCCATTCGACCGGAGAATTGATAGCCCAGCGAACTAAAATTTTATCCTTTTGTGCTCTGGCTTTAACCATAACAGCAGCACTTTTAGTCTGTGAATAGGATACCGATATAAACAATAAAAAGAAAAAAATAAACTTATTTGGGGACATAAGATGTAATTATTTCCATGTTAAAAAAGCAAAAGTAATCTTTTTAATTATGATTTAATTACGGTTTCCCGTACTGCAGTGCAGCAACACATAAATACAAAAACATAACAATCTGACAAACAGAATAATACATTAAAATTCAATGCTTTTTTCTTATGCATTAAAATCAAAAAATATCATTTTCAATACTTTTCTATAACATTACTTGCTGATATTGATAAAAACAAAGTCCTAAAATTCATTTAGTTTGTCTTTCTATATTCTCATTTTAATCAAACTGACAATATCCTTTTCGATATTTTTCAATCCTAATACTTTTGTTGTATTTTTGATAAAACACTAAATAACAATACCTTACATTTCATTGAAAATTTAAAAGCAAAATGCTATAATTGACCCAAAATATATTATTGTGGAACATAAGCTTTTTAATATAGTTTCTTTAAACTTTACAATTGGCAGAAAAGCGCTTTTCGTTCTACTTTTTTGCGGGCTAAATATATACTCACAGTATAATAAATCTGGATATACTGATATAGCCAGACAAAGACTATTAGTTCACATTACTTCAGATTATCTTCATACCATCAGTCAAGGACAAATTGATAAAGATAGTGCGGTAAGAGCTTCATGCCGACTTTATAATTTGAGCATCTTACTTCCTTACAATGAAAGCTATAATAATGGCAAAACAACTCCTGCAATTAAACTTCTCGAGCATGATAAAGTAACTCAAGCCAAAAATGTGCTCCCCAACTTAAAAGATGAAAATCGGTTTTTACTGCTGCTTGAACTAAGCAATTATTTCATTTTTAAAACTGGAAAACAAAAAGCAGATCTTGACCAAGCCGAAAAATATCTGGAAGAAGTTTTACGGCAGAAAAACTGGGATAAATGGAAAATTGGCGCCATGATGCTAAAAGCCAATCTTCTTAATCAAAGAGGCAATTCAGACGAAAGTCAAAAATTATATTTAGAAATTGAAAAACGCTGCAAACAATCTGGAAATAATCTGGATTTAGCCAGAGCATTTTTAGAAGCTGGAAAAACACTACAATATGGCAACCCGCAAAGATTGGTTTATTTTCAAAAAGCACTTTCTATATTTCAAAATCTAAAAAAAAAGGAAAAGGAAATAGAAACCTTATCGCAGATAAACATCGAATATTTTATTGCCAGACGTTTTGATGACTCGCAGAAACTGATTTATAAAATAGTACAGCTTCAAAAAGAAATAAAATACCATCACAATCAATATGCTTTTGATGTACTCTCCTATTTATCGTATCGAAAAGGAGATTTGGTCAAGGCTTTGTATTACTCCAATAAAAGCATTGAAAGTATTCAATCTAAAGAAGATTCTATATTTAAAGGTTTATTTTTCTTAAGAAGAGGACAATTATATCAACATTCAAAAAAGAATCAAGAGGCATTGTTCTGGTATTCTAAAGCTTTAGAAAATAAAACCAAAGAAACCCAACTTTACTGGTATAAAGCATTTTTATCTAAAGCTTGGGTTCTAAATGAGTTGCACCGAAACAACGAAGCTTTAGCTCTGCTGAAAAAAACAGCAAACGAATTTCCTCCTGTTACCGATTTTGAAAAGATGCACTTTGCCTTTATACTAGGGCAAACCTATGTTAGTTTAAAAAAAATGGACTTAGCAGAAAAAAACTATTCTGTTTTTCAAAACATAGCCCAAAATTATCCCCTCCAATATGTTCATGATGAATTTCCTGCTGCCTTTTTTCAAATCGCTTCTTTTTACCAAAATATAGGTAAAAACGATAAAGCGAGACAACTGCTTAAAAATGGCATTTCGCATACTTTTGAAATAGGAGTTGCAGAAAAAAGCCAGTATTACTACAATCTTTTTAAAATTGATTCTACCGAAAAAAAATACAATGACGCTATTAAAAATCTGCTTTTAAGTCAAAAGTATAAAGACTCTGCTTTCAATAAAGAACAGCAAAAAAAGTTTGCAGAACTATTGGTAAAATATGAAGCAGATAAGAAAGACAAAAACATTAAACTGCTGCATACTCAAAATCAGCTGCAGCTCATTAAGTCTCGCGAAACAGAAAGAGAAAAGAACATTCTTCTTATAGGCTCGCTGCTATTAATTGTCATTGTGTTTCTTTTACTATACAGCTATAGTATTAAACAAAAAAACAACCGCAAACTTGAAGCCAACCAACGTGAATTGGACCAAAAAAATAGTTTTCTGGAAAGCTTAAACCACGAACAGCAAAAACTCTTGAAAGAAAAAGAATGGCTTATTAAAGAGGTGCATCATCGAGTAAAAAATAATTTGCAAATGGTGACAAGCCTTCTTAACTCACAATCGGCCTATCTTAAAGACAGCGATGCTAAAATGGCGGTTAAGGACAGTCTTCGTCGAATGCAGGCCGTGTCAATGATTCATCAGAAATTGTATCATGATGATAATATTTCGACTATTGCTATGCCTCAATATATAGATGAATTGGTTCATTATTTACATGAAAGTTTTGACAATGAAAATCAGATTGTTTTCAAGAAGAATATCGAAGCAATTAATCTTCATGTTTCACAAGCAATTCCGCTCGGGTTAATCATTACTGAAAGTGTTGTAAACGCCATAAAATATGCCTTCTTAGAAAAGCAAAACGGAATAATAGAAATCAGTCTGTTTCATGAAGACAAAGAGAATATTGTTCTTAAAATAACAGATAATGGAATAGGTCTACCTGATTTCACCAACAAAACCGATACTAATTCTCTGGGACTTAATCTCATAAAAGGCCTTTCAAAACAATTAAAAGGCAGTTTTAGCATCGAAAATAATAACGGCGTACATATAATAATTAAATTTATATATCTAAATAATTGATTTACAATGAACAACAAGGTTTTAATTGTAGAAAATGAATTTATAGTCGCAAATGACCTGCAGCTAATATTAAAACAAGCCGGCTATATGGTGACTGGAATTGCTGTTTCGGCTGAAGAGGCATACGAACATATTGCAAAAAATAAACCTGATCTTGTATTATTGGATATTTATTTGGAAGGCAAACAATCTGGAATTGATATAGCAAAAAAATTAAAAGCCGAAAACATTGCTTTTGTTTATCTTTCTGCCAACTCCAATCAAACCATACTTGAAGAAGCAAAACGAACAGATCCTTACGGTTTTCTTGTAAAACCATTTCGAGAAAAAGATTTACTGATTACTTTAGAAATTGCTACATACAGACATAAAAACAGCATAGAATCTCGCTCCAGACAAGAAAAACTTTTACAAGAAAAGCTAAATACAATAAGCCAGCAGACGCTTCAATATGAAGATTATCTAAGTGAAACTGCACGATTATTACAAGCTTTTATCCCTTACGACCTTATTGTTTTCGAAGTAAAAAACTCCAATCAAAAAAAATGCACTGCTTATTTACGGATAGGTTTTGACGAATATCAATTCATAAGTGAAAGACAATTAGAAAACATCACGAATTCAAAAAGTAGTTCAGCTTTTACCGAAATCAATTATCTGGAAAATGAACCCGTTATTTATGAAACGGATCATTTTAATCCAAAATTATCTTTCATAAAAAATCATTTTAGAGCAGAATCTTTTCTTGTATTTCCCTTTCCATTAAATGACCAATTGAGCGTTCAACTTATATGCTGCAGCAAAAAGAAAAAAATCTACTCGCAATATCATATTTACTTACTGACAAGTGCAAAAAAGCACTTCAAAGAGCTTATGAATCAAGTTACAAATCGACAGAAGGTGTCGAAAGAGAACACGAAAGATAATTTTGAACAAACCGTTTCTAATCATTTTAGTGGTATTATCGGGAAACATCCTCTTTTGCTGGATACTCTTGATCTTATTGCGCAAGTTGCTCCTTACAGCACATCGGTTCTTATACTTGGAGAAAGCGGAACAGGAAAAGAAAAAGCGGCTCAGTCCATTCATAATCTATCCATGCGAAAAGAGGGGCCTTTTATAAAAGTGAATTGTGCTGCCATATCTCCAACTTTAATAGAATCTGAATTATTTGGTTATGAAAAAGGGGCTTTTACAGGTGCAGTAGAAAGCAGAAAAGGAAAATTTGAACTGGCCGATGGCGGAACGATTTTTCTGGATGAAATTGGTGAATTATCAAATGAAATGCAGATTCGATTATTGCGCGTTTTACAGGAAAAAGAAATCGATTCTGTGGGAGGAAATACAGCTAGAAAAGTCGATATACGAATTGTAGCCGCAACAAACCGAAATCTCGAAAAAGAAGTGGCTATGGGCAATTTTAGAATGGATCTTTACTATCGCCTAAATGTATTCCCTATTACAATGCCAGCCTTACGCGAGCGCAAAACTGATATTCCAGAATTAGCTAATTATTTTGCGGAGAAATTCTTCCGAGAATTCAATAAAAATTTTAATGGCATCAGTCCAAAAATGATGCAGCAAATGAATAACTATGATTGGCCAGGAAATATTCGCGAACTAGAAAATTTTATCGAGAGGTCAGTTATATTAAATAACGGAAAATCTGAATTAGATCTCAATCTGAATTCTTCTTCTCCAAATTCAGAATCACTTATTAAAGAAGACACTCAGACTTTGGAAGATGTAAAAAATGTACAGCAGCAAATAGAACGTGATTACATCATTTCTATTTTAAAAAAAGTAAAAGGCAGAATACGCGGAACAGCTGGCGCGGCTTCAATGCTTAATATTAAACCTACAACACTAGAATCAAAAATAAGTAAACTATCCATTAAAAAAGAAGATTACTCAAACTAGAGATTACTACGATTTTATCGCAACTAATTTATGTTTCTCCGAAATCTTCGTAGAAATGTAAAACTTTGATTTTCTAATATTTAAACAATAAAATTAAACAAGACAGTAACAGCAGTAGTTAAGATTTCATTTCAGTTCATTTTTCTGTTTCATAAAATTATTGGCATGCTCTTGGTCATTCTCATAGCATATTGATATCTAAATACTTATTCACCAAAATATTGTATTGTCTATGGATCAGCTACGAAATCATATCGAAGAAATTACCCCCATAAGCGATGAAGAGTTTGCTTACATCAAAACTTTTTTTACCAAAAAGAAAATAAAAAAACACCAGTATTTAATTCAAAGTGGAGACAAAGTACAATGTGAATATTGGATTATAAAAGGTACTCTTAGAGCATTTTATATTAATAAAGATGGCAAAGAACATATTCTTCAGTTTGCCATAAAAAATTGGTGGATATCAGATTACAACGCCTATTTCAATCAAACGGAATCTACCATAAACATTGTCTGTATGGAAGATGCAGAAATATTATGCCTAACCCTTTACGCAAGAGAAAAACTGGCTTCTGAACTTCATAAAATGGAGCATTTTTTTAGAATGAAATTAACTCTGCTTTACTCTTCGCAGCAAAAAAGGATTATTTCTCTATTATCAGACAATCCAAAAGAGCGTTATGAAAAGTTCGCCAGTTACTATCCAAACATTTTGCAGAAAATACCAAAAAAATACATCGCAGAATATCTCGGCGTCTGTCGGGAAACACTGAGCAGACTTTATCTTAATAATTAATAAACAATCTTAAGAAACATAACGCAAGGTTTCAACCTTGGTGACGCAACAGATAACCGCCTTTCTTTGTGTACCCAAGGTTGAAACCTTGGACTATGTTGAATAAAATTGTCAAGAAGTTAATCAATTTCACAATTCACAATTCATAATTCATAATTCATAATTCATAATTAATAATTCATAATTAAAAATATCCATTCTTAACCAAAGTCAATGATTTGGAAAGAATGACCGATATACTTTTGCCTTGTTTTTAAATGCAAAGTGATCGTAATCACACTTTTAAAGTGATTTGAATCAACTTCTAGCGAATATTCAAAATAGAAATTTGTATAAGAGATAACTGAAATATTAAAAAGAAGGAACATGAAAACAATACCATATAATTCAATTACACAAAAAGTCTTAACAGTCGCACTGTGTGCCTTTATGACTATTACCGCCAGTGTTAAAGCTAAAAATTCTGAAAGCATGAAAAAGAAAATTTTATTCGTGGTCACCAATCATGAAAAAAAAGGAAATACGGGAGAGAAAACAGGTTTTTATCTTTCTGAAGTAACACATCCGTGGGATGTGCTAACAAGTGCAGGATACGAAGTTGATTTTGTTAGCCCGAAAGGAGGCAAAGCACCTGTAGAAGGATTCAATTTAAGCGATTCGACAAACAAGAAATTTTGGCTTGATACAAAATACAGACAAAGAATAGAAAACACAATGAAACCAGACACGATTGATCCTAACGAATATGTGGCCATACATTTTGCTGGCGGTCACGGCGCGATGTGGGATTTGCCTAATAATAAACAGTTGATCGCAATAGCTTCCAAAATTTATGAAAACAACGGAATCATTAGTGCCGTTTCTCACGGTTCAGCAGGTCTTTTAAATATTAAACTAGATGACAAATATCTTGTAGATGGCAAAAAAATCAATGCTTTTACGAATGAAGAAGAAACCGCTGTAAAACTGGATAAAGCAGCGCCCTTTTTATTAGAAACTAAACTTATAGAAAGAGGAGCCATTTTTGAAAAATCGGGTTTATGGCAAACACATGTAACGGTCGATCAGCGATTGGTTACAGGACAGAATCCGCAATCGGCAAAAGCAGTTGGTGAAGCACTTTTAGAACAGTTAACATCTTCTGAAAGTATCGCGAAATTAACAATGTATGAAGTACCAGAGAATGCCTCAGAACCATTTCGAAAAGCACTAAAAGATTATGTAACAGCTTCGCTTTCCTCTAAAGAAAACATTATGGCAGAAGCTTTTTACGAACAAGAAAAGCCTACTATTTTATGGCTAATAGAAAGATGGAACGGAAAAAAACAGCTGGAAGACTTCAGTAAAAAAACTCAGGCAAAAGCATTGCAATCTTTAACTGAAAAAGCCTTAAAAACTGCACCTAAAATCTATTATGTAAAAGATCTTGAACCTTTAACCAAAGAACAATGGCGAAAAACTTCCAAAAAAGAAGACAATCAGCTTGTGATTATGTTGTTTGTTGATGGTAAAAAAGGAACAGAACAGAATTTTAAAGACACCTATCATATTGCGATGCCACAATTTCGCAGTGAACCTGGTGTCGTAACCTATCAGCTTTCGGAAATTGAAGGAGATCAAACGCAGTTTGTCACCTATGAAAAATTCAGAAGCAATGATGCTTTTCAGTATCACCTCAACTTCCCTCCAATTAAACCCGTAATCGAATATTTGGAAACCAACATCAAGAAACCCCCTTTTCAAAACGGACTGCACAATCTTATAGAATTTGCTCCGATGACGAGAGAATAAAAAAGAAAATCAGTAGTAATAGTTAAAATAAAAAATCATGAAAAAATTAAGACAAATTATGACAGCAAGTTTATTAAGCGCCGTTGCATTAGCCGATGCACAAGCACAAGATATCGATCACAAATTAGACGTGATAAACCAATTGACAACACCATCTCATGTTTCTGTAATGCCTGTTTCTTCGCTGTTGAATGCGCCTGGAAACGAAGCTATGAGAGCCTTCTTTTTTACTCCTGTAAAAGATAAAACAGTTTTAAAAGGCAAAAAAATCGCAGTGCTCGTTGCAGACGGTTTTGAAGAAATAGAATTGACAGGACCTGTTTGGTATTTTAAAGAATTGGGTGCACAGGTTGATATTGTATCACCAAAATACAATCCTGCTCCTGCCAGATACGGATTAAGCAGTCCTGAAATGGCAAAAACGCACGTTATGTCCATTCAATATTTACAGCCCGTTGGATGGATAAAATTTGACCGAACAGCAGATCAGATTAAAGTAAGCGATTACGATGCTGTATTTATTCCGGGAGGTGCATGGAATCCCGATAACCTTCGTTACGACAAAGACGTTATCAAATTCATTCAGGATTTTAATAAATCAGGAAAATTGATTGCTGCCATTTGTCACGCACCGGTTGTATTGGCTTCAGCTGATATTTTAAAAGGGAGAAAATTGACGGGATATTGGAACATTCAAATCGACCTTAAAAATGCTGGAGGAATTGTTTCTGATCAGCCCGTAGTAGTTGATGCCAACATAATAACAAGCAGACATCCGATTGATGTAGCTGATTTTTCGAAAGCCGTTGAAAGCTGGTTAGTTAAGAAAAAGTAATTCGATACATTACTGCTGAATTAAATATAACGGGAGATAAAATTTTGTCTTCCGTTATCATTTATTTTAACGAATCACTTACCGATCATTCTTTTACGAAGTCTGCTTAGAGATTCTGGCTTAATACCAATGTAAGAAGAAAGCTGATTCTGCGAAACCATCTGAAAAAGATAAGGTTCTTTTTTTAAAATGGTTTTGTAGCGTTCTTCGGGAGTTTGAAAATGAAGCATTTCTTCTCTTTCGATAATGATTAAATACGCATATTCGGCTATTAATCTTCCAAATTTGGACCAATTGGGCGAACTATGGTATAAGTTTTCTACCTTTTCATATTCTAAAGCAATCACTTTCGAATCTTCCATCGCTCTGCAATAGTATTGAGCAGTTCTCTGCGTAATGAAACTAGCGAAATCTACCAGAAAATCATCTGGTTTTGCAAATCGGCAATTGATTTCGTTTCCTTTATAATCCACATAAAACATTCTAAAAAAGCCACTTTCTATAAAGTAGATATGACGACAGATTTCTCCCTGTTGCAAAAGGTCGATATCTTTTGGCACTTCCCTTCTTTCGATGATAGGAAGCATCAAATCATACTCTTCATCAGACATTGGGACAAATGATGTTATAACGTTTTTAAGTGCATCCATAGCAATAAGTTAAGAGAAATAACTTCTCTAAAATTAGATTTTATTCTGCTAAATACAAAATGCTTTCTTTTTAAATCTAGAAGATTCGTTCTTAACCAAAGTCAACGATGTTCGTCAAGCACCCGCTCTACCTTTGTCATGTAAATAAATTGAAAATCAAAACATTAAAAAACATTTCATTAAAAAACATTTCATTAAAAAAACAATCTATTACTAATCATTAAAAAAACGTAATCATGAAAACTAAATTTAACATCGACGCTAAAGCACACAATCCAAAATTAGGATTCAAAATTCACTTTCTAGTTTTCCTATTGGCCACTCCAATAATCTTCTTGATTTGGTATTTAACAGACACTACTTATCCTTGGCCGCTTTGGTCTACCTCTGCTTGGGCAGTTGGAGTTCTTTTTCACTATTTGGGTGTATTTGTATTCAAAAAAAATAAAATCTAAATCTCGATAATCATGGAAACAAATACAACATTCAGACGCATCGTAACCGGACATAACGCACAAGGAAAAGCCATTATAGTTTCTGATGAAGTTCCAACGAGAAATTATATGGTCGGTGGGCCAAATGGAGCTAAATTTCATGAGGTTTGGAATACGAAACAAACTCCTGCCCTGATCGACAGCATATCTAAAGATCCGGAAGAAAACGGACTTATACTAGGCCCTCCAAAACAAGGAACAAGAATACGAGTGATCGATTTTCCGCCAGAAAGCGATGAAATTCGAAATCTTACGCAAGAACAGGCTTTAGAACATTTTAAAACCATGAGCGGCGAACACGCTTCAAAAGCTGGCGGAAACGCACCTCATCCTTTAATGCATAAAACCGAAACTATTGATTACGGAATTGTTCTGGATGGCGAATTAACCTTAATTGTAGATGAAGGCGAAACAACGGCAAAAACAGGAGATATTATTGTACAAAGAGGTACCAATCATGCTTGGAGCAATCGATCTGGAAAAGTCTGCCGTGTCGTTTTCGTATTAATCGATGGACAATTTGAAGAAAATCTTCGCTAAATCTAATAACCATTATCATGCGAGTAAATCCTATAAATCCAGAAACTATGAACGCCGAAGTTCGCTATGTTCATGACGAAGTTGTAAGACTTATCACAACAAGCCAAGGTCCAGTTTCGATGCTGAATAACGAAGGCGCTTTGACAGGTCCGTTTCCGCCCATGCTTGCTTTCCCGCAATTTGGAATTCCTGCTTTAAGCTTTGTGCGTTCCTTAGACCATCATGCAACACTTTCTAAAAAAGTTCGCGAAGTGGCAATTCTTACCGTTGGTGCAGCATTTGGTTCCCGTTTTGAACTTTATGCCCACGAAATTATGGCTAAACATTTTGGCTTTTCTGCCGAAGCAGTTGCATCGTTAGCATCAGGAATTCGCCCAAATGAATTAAATCAGGAAGAAGCTATTGCTTATGAAATCGCTTCTGTATTAGCCAAAGGAAGAATCGTTCCCGACGCTTCTTATACTCTTGCCAAAGAAATTTTAGGACAAGATGCAGTTGCCGAACTTATCTTTTTAGTGGGAGCTTATACTTTGCTTGCAACTGTTTTAAATGGTTTTGATGTTCTTTCCTAACTAAAAAAAGACATCCAATTTTAATAAAAAATAATACAATGAAAATTTTAAAAACAATGAAAACATCAAAAATGAATTCTCAAACTCCCTTAAAATCAATATCAAAACTATTCTTGCTATTGTTTACTTCCTTCGCCAGCGCATCTTGTTCAAGTGATGATAATGTCATAAAAAAATCTCCAGTTGTATTGGTACATGGCGCATGGCAAGCATCGTACGTATGGGACCAAACCGAAAAGGATTTAAAAGCCGCGGGCTACAATGTTACGGTGGTAAAACTTCCTGGACATGGAGACGAGACAACTCCTGCTTATCAGGTTTCTTTTCAGGCTTATGTAGATGAAGCCAAGAAAGCAATTAACTCCTATAGCGAACCTGTAATTTTAATTGGTCATAGTTTAGGCGGAGCCGTAATTACTCAGACTGCTGCAGAAGTTCCTCAAAAAATCAAAAAACTGATTTATGTTGCTGGTTTTATTCCGCAAAACGGAAAAAGCGTTTTGGACTATTCACAAATGGATACGGCTTCACTTTTGCCAGCATCATTAAAATTGTCAGATGACCAAACTTTAGCAGGAATCGTAAATCCAGAAGTGAATCTTCCAAAAATATTTGCTCAGGATGCAACAGATGTGCAAAAACAATTTCTTGTTTCAAAATACAAAGCAGAACCGACAATTCCTCTTGGAACGCCTTTAAATTATAAAACAGAGGATTATAATGCTGGAGGAAAAAAATATTACATCTTTACAACAGCAGACAATACGATTACTTATAGTTTTCAGCAGAAAATGGCAAAAGAAGCCGGAATCACCAATACGTATACGATAAATTCTGGGCATAGTCCGTTTATATCAAAATCCGATGAACTTACTAAACTCATAAAAGATATTTTATCGAAGTAAATTTTAAAATACTAAAAAGGGCTGTTTCAAAAGGATAGCTCTTTTTGGCTTGTTGGCACAAAAAAATCATTGCTAACACCTTAACCTCAACAAAACATAAACGACTGATATAAAACAAATTAAACTTTAAACTTACTCTATAAATCTTCATTAAAAAAGAATACCTTTACTTGTAATAATTGTTTCCATAATTGCCTTAGACTGATTCAAAAAGAAATTTACCCTTTAACTAATTTCTATCGTATTTATATGAAAACCAATTTTATCAGAATCCTGATTTTATTACTTCCATTAAGTATATTAGGGCAAGCTCAAAAAAAAGAAATCAACCAGCAGCTTCAGACTTGGGTTTCTATTAATACGGTTACCAAATTTGCAGAACATTGGGGTGTGATTGGCGATTTTCATATCAGGCGGAATGATTTTGTCGCCGATCCGAGTTTTTATTTTATAAGAGGAGGTATCAGCTATATTCCAAATTCAAATATTTCCTTAAATCTAGGATATGCGCATATGTGGCTTGCTCCGTCAAATCCAGACTGGAGTACTTTTTCTGATGAAAACAGAATTTATCAGCAGGCACAGTTAAATACAAAATTTGGAAATGTAAGCATCTTGCAGCGCTTGCGAAATGAACAGCGCTGGCAAGAAAAAATGGTCAACGATAAACCCAGCGGCGATTGGCGTTTTACCAATAGAATTCGTTATCTGATGAGTTTTACTTTTCGAATCTCCGATAAGAAATCGTGGCCTCAAATGGTTCTTTCAGATGAGATTTTGCTGCATTTTGGAGAAGAAGTCGTTTACAATACTTTTGATCAAAACCGGTTTTTTATCGGAATCAGAAAAAGTATTAATCCGAAATGGAGTTACGATTTTGGCTATATGAATGTATACCAGCAAAAATATTCTGGCTATCAATATGACATGAATCACACCATACGATTGTTTTTTTATTTGAGTACCAGCATCAGGAAAAAAGCGCCTTCTGAAATTGAGAATTCGGGCGATGAGTAAATTTATTTTTTAAATTAAAGTACTGTTAAATCTGAAAGATTCAAAAAACTCAAAAGCTCTTTTCTCTGCATAAGAATACTCCGAATCACGAAGCGGAAAAGCACAATGTCCACCGTATTTTGGTGTTTCTAGATAAACAAACGCACTGTCTTTGGCAATAGTTCTCGGGTAACATCTTTCGCCCAGAAAAGGGTCATCTAGCGAATTAATAATTAAAACTGGAGTTGTAATATTTTTAAGAGAAAACTCTGGAGAAACACGCTCGTAATAATCATCACGGCTCGCAAAACCATGAAGCGGAGCCGTAAAATATTGATCAACTTCATCAAAAGTAGAAATATTATCTATTTGATCACGGTTGATAAAATCAGGAAACTGAGCCGCTTTGTATTTCAGTTTCTTTTTAATATCAATGGTAAAATTCTTCAAATAAACTCTGTTAAAACCTTGCTTAAGCACCTCTGCACTTGTGGCAATATGAGTGGGCACCGAAATTGAAACGGCAGCTTTTATGCGCTCATCTATTTTTGTCCATCCCAAATAATTTAGAAGCTGAACGCCTCCCATTGAATATCCTATCAGATAAATATCTTCAAATCCTTTTTTCAAAGCAAACTGAACCACTTCGTCCAAATCATCAACTGCACCGTGATGATACAGCCTTGGAAGGCGATTCATTTCTCCGCCACAAGTACGATTATTCCAAGCAAAAACCGAAAAACCTTTCTGCTTAAAATAGGCCGCACAGCTGTTATTATAGGTTCTGCGCGAATCGCCTTCTAAACCGTGGCATAAAATAACGGCCTTTTTTGAGCCATTTAAAATATAATCGATATTGATAAAATCTCCGTCATTCAATTCATGCTTTTCTCTTGTATATTCGGGCACTTCAAATTTCTTAATCAGTGCAGCATAAATGGTAGAAACATGCCTGTTGCGATGAATAATAGAAGGGGAATTATATTCTGATTGTTCAATTAGTGGCATAACAAAGAATTTTGTGGTACTTACTACAAAGCTAAGAAATCATTCAATATGTAAATTAATTCGTTCTTTCTATTTTATCTTTTTTGATAATTCTCAAAAAAACACATACAAAAAAATCGAAAAAAAGTTATTTTTAAATCTATAACACAAAACTGTAAAAACTAGTGTCTATTTTTAGAGTATAAGATTTTACAGCGTATGTTTGTTATTTCAAAATACCACAAATTAATTTAAAAATAAACTGCTGTTAATTTTTAAAAACAGTTTAATGTTGTAGCACATTAGAAGGAAAACAAATTGTTAAATGTGCTAGAACACTGCGCTTGTCGCGTCATCTCTAGCTTGAATGTTTACTTTATTTGTATATTTGTTAAATCGATTTCTAAAAACAAAATCCCTCTAATGTTTGAACTCTTACCGGTAGATCCAAAAACAATATTTCTACTTTACTTTTGGGGCAATCTGTTTACCTGCATTCTTATTTTTAGTTTTTCATTTTCATATGCCACTAGCGATAATAGAAAAACTTTAAAATGGTTTGGCTTAGGCAAATTAATACTTACAATTGCTTGGGTATTGGCGCTTTTGCGAAATATTATTCCTGATTTTGCGTCTATTAACATTGCCAATTCTATGATTGTTGGCGCTTGTTGCTTTGAGACGATGGCTATGCTTTCACTTATTAAAACACATGCAAAAAAGCATTATCGGTTTCAAATAGCCATTACCACAGCATCAATAGTATTCTTTAATATTTCCACGATTTTTGACGCATCGATGAATACTCGTGTCATAATTGGAGGTATTGGCGTATTTTTCATCTATTTATTGCCAACCATAACTTATTTTACAGAAAAGGAAAAAAGCTTTTTTAAGACTTTTTATGTTTTGTGTTACATGGCATTTGAAATTCTAATTGTAATACGAATTGTTCACAGATATTTATTCCCTCAAGATCTTATTATTTCCAATGACACCTTCGATAGCTTATACAGCATTTGCCTATTTTTATTGACTTTAATTGGCATTGTAGGCTTTTTGCTTTTGGTAAAAGAAAAGCAGGATCATAAAATTAAAAAGCTTTTAAACGATAAGAATCAGTTCTTTTCTATTATTTCTCACGATTTAAGAGGTCCTTTAGGATCTTCTGTTTCTCTTTCTGAAATTTTATTGGAGAATATCGAACAATACAGTCGAGAAGAAATTAAAGAAATTTCAGAGCTCCTGCACGACTCGAATAAGAACATTTATAAACTACTTGAGAACCTTTTAGATTGGTCTAGAGTACAAACTGGAATGATTGCCTTTAATCCTAAAAATGTGCTTTTAAATGCCTTGATTGAGGAAAATATAGAACTAAGCCGAAATGTTGCTTTAAATAAAAACATCAACATCACGTTTGAATCGGCTTACCTTGTCGAAGCTGAAGTTGATAAAAATATGATTAGCACCATCTTACGAAATTTACTAAGCAATGCAATTAAATTTACAGACAAGAACGGTGACATTAAAGTCAAACTAGTCCAAACAAATCAAAAAGTAGAAATTTCTATTACAGATAACGGAATTGGAGTTCCCGACTACATAAAAGAAAAATTATTCAAAATTAACGGAAAGGTTCTACAAAAAGGAACAGAAAACGAACTAGGCAGCGGACTTGGATTATTGCTTTGCAAAGAGTTTGTAAGCATTCATCAAGGAACAATTTGGGTAGAAAGCGAACAAGGGAAAGGAAGTACATTTCAGTTTACACTTCCGATAAAGGTGGTTTAAATTCTAATACTCAAATTCCAAATTCCAATCCTAACCGAATAAAATGAAAAAATCCAAATCCCAGTTTGAATTGGAATTTGGATTTTTTATTATTGGTATTTTATAAATGTTTAGTCTAAAACAAAACTTACGCTAACATTTGCTGTAATTTCGATTTCGCCAATTGCAAGAGTTTCGTTTGAAGCTCCCATTGAGTCTGCTTCTTTCATTCTCATAGCCGCAGCATACATTGGCTGTGGACGATAGATTTGAGAGTTGTCTGAAATTGTAAAAGCTTTACCTACTTTTTGTCCTAAAACAGACACATATTCTTCCGCTTTTGTTTTAGCATCTTTCATCGCTAATTTTCTAGCTTCAGACTCGTATTGTGCTAATTTAGAGGTTTCAAAAGAAACTTTGTCGATTCTATTAATTCCTTGCTGAACCAAACCTTCCATTAACTCATCGTATTTAGCTAAATCTTTCACTACGATTTCTACTGTTTGTGTAGCATTATAAGAAGTTTTCTTTTTCTCATAATCGTACTGCGGATTAAGAGCTACTTGTTTTGTTTTGAAATCTGCTGTTGGGATATTCATTTTTTTGATGAATTTTAAAACAGCATCCATCTTTTCGTCATTTTGTTTTTTAACGTCTTTAGCATTATTCCCTTTTGTTTCAACCGAAGCTGAAATACAAACCTGATCAGGTGCTACTTTTACTTTTCCTTCTCCATTAACATTAATTAGAGGTACTTGTTTGATTTCTTGGCCGTAAGACATAGTCATAAACATGATTGTTAAAAATAATACTAGTTTTTTCATTTTTGTTAAATTTTAATATTTAAAAAAGACATTTCAAAAGTTATGCCAGCATTACAATTTTCCCAATTTTGCCATTCCAAAAAGTATCAAAATCGGAATCGCGAGAAGAATAACCATTAGGGTATGGTCTGTAAGAAGGGATGGCATTTTGATCAAAGTAATCAAATATCCTCCTATAGCACCTCCAAAGTGTGCTGTGTGCCCAATATTGTCATTTTTGGCTTTCATTCCGTAAATAGAGTATAATAAATACACAATTCCGAAAATATAAGCCGGCATCGGAATCACAAAAAATATTCCGAGCATCATGTCGGGCTGCAATAGTATTGCGGAATATAAAACTCCCGTGACAGCGCCAGAAGCACCAACGGCACGATAGCTATAATCATTCTTATGAAATAGCATGGTTAGAAGACTTCCAAAAATTAAACTCCCAAAATAAACCAATATAAAAGAGAAATTACCAAGCCAGTTTAAAACTACAGGAGCAAAGAAATACAAAGTCAGCATATTAAAAATCAAATGCATCATGTCTACATGCAAAAAACCAGAAGACAGCATTCTAATTTGTTCTCCTGAACGAATGCTTCCGACATGAAATTCGTATTTTCTAAAAAAATAAAGATCGTTAAAACCTTTGTAACTAATAACAACGTTCGCAATGATAATCGCTATTAAAATAATATTCATAAGTAATAAGTATTGTGAATTATGATTTGTAAATATAATCATTCTTAAAGATAAGTTAGCAAGAATGCAAAATAGCAGTCGATAATCATTTTTAATTTATCTTTGCCAAAAAAAATTACATGCAGTTTCTTGTCTATATTTTAGCCTACCCATTACTTTGGCTTATCTCTATACTTCCTTTTCCTATATTTTACCTATTTTCAGATTTTGTCTGTTTTTTGGTTTATAGAGTTATTGGATATCGTAAAAAAGTGGTTCGCGAAAATCTTGCGCTTACTTTACCTCATTTGAGCGATGCCGAGAGAAAAGTTATAGAAAAGAAATTCTACAAGCATATGTGCGATATGTTTTTGGAAATGATTAAAACCATGAGCATGTCTCCTGAAGAAATGGAAAGAAGATTTCATGTCACTAATATTGATCTGGTTCGTGATTATGCTAAAAGAGGAAAAAGCGTGATTCTTGTGGCTTCGCATTATGCAAGTTATGAATGGCTTTTAACAATTAATCCCAAACTTGGATTTCAAGGAGTTGCTGTTTATAAGAAACTGGCTAATCCATATTTTGATAAATTGGTTCGAAAAATCCGTTCTAAATACAATACCGAGATGATCGAAACCCGAAAAGCAATTCCAACAATGGCAAAGAACCAACGTGAAGGTGTTTTAAGTCTGTATGGTTTAGCAAGCGACCAATCGCCAAAAATGGAAAGGATTTTTCATTCGATGAAATTTATGGGAGTTGAAGTTCCTGTGCACACAGGCGCCGAAACATTAGCAAAAAAATATGATTTGGCAGTTCTATTTGTAGAAGTTAAAAAAGTTAGAAGAGGGTATTATGAAGCTACATTTATTCCTCTTGCAGATAATCCGAAAGATTTTGAAAACTTTAAAATTACAGAGATGTATTTAAAAGAAGTCGAAAAACAGATTCTAGAAGCGCCAGAATTTTATTTGTGGACGCACAAAAGATGGAAACACCGTATTGAATAATCCAAAATAGAAAAAGCCTCTTTCGAAAGTTTCAAAAGAGGCTTTTTTATGTAATAAACCTAAAATCTTAGATTCCAGCAATTACTTTAATTTCATCAATAATTCGAAGTGCTAATTTATCTGCAGCATCTTGAGAAGGCGCTTCAGTATAAATACGAATAATTGGCTCTGTGTTTGATTTTCTTAAATGAACCCATTCTGTAGCAAAATCAATTTTTACACCGTCAATTGTCGAGATATCTTCGTTTTTATATTTTTCTGTCATTTGAGATAAAATCGCATCAACATCTATTTGCGGTGTCAATTCGATTTTATTTTTACTCATGTAGTATTCTGGATAAGAAGCTCTCAAAGCAGAAACTGGCATTTTTTTGTTTGCTAAATGCGTTAAAAACAAAGCAACTCCTACCAGACTATCACGTCCGTAGTGCAATTCAGGATAGATGATTCCACCGTTACCTTCACCACCAATTATTGCGTTATTTTTCTTCATTAATTCAACTACATTCACCTCTCCTACTGCACTTGCTTCGTAGCTTCCGCCGTGTGCTTTAGTAACATCTCTTAAAGCGCGAGAAGATGACATATTAGAAACGGTATTTCCTGGAGTTTTGCTCAAAACATAATCTGCACAAGCCACTAATGTATATTCTTCTCCAAACATTTCTCCGTCTTCGCTAATAAAAGCCAAACGATCAACATCTGGATCTACTACGATACCAAAATCAGCTTTTTCTTTTACAACAAGCTCAGAAATATCAGTTAAATGTTCTTTTAATGGTTCTGGGTTATGAGGAAAATGTCCGTTTGGTTCGCAGTATAATTCTACCACTTCAACGCCCATTAATTTTAGCAATTTCGGAATGATGATTCCTCCAGATGAATTTACACCATCTACAACCACTTTAAATTTAGCCTCTTTAACCACTTCAATATCAACCAATGGCAAGTTTAAAACTTCATCGATATGAATATCCATATACGCATCATTAGAAATAACTTCACCTAAACTATCCACATCAGAAAAGTCGAAAGCTTCAGCTTCAGCAATTTCAAGAATTTTTGCACCGTCAGCGCCACTTAAAAATTCTCCTTTTGCATTTAATAATTTCAAAGCATTCCATTGTTTTGGATTGTGAGATGCTGTTAAAATAATTCCTCCGTCAGCCTTTTCTAAAGGAACCGCCACTTCAACAGTTGGCGTTGTAGAAAGTCCAAGATCGATAACATCGATTCCTAAACCAATTAAAGTATTCACTACTAAATTATGAATCATTGGTCCAGAAATTCTTGCGTCGCGGCCAATTACAACTGTCAATTTATCTTTAGCAATATTATTTTTTAAGAAAGTTCCGTACGCCGAGGCAAATTTCACTGCATCAACAGGAGTTAGATTGTCTCCCACTTTTCCTCCGATCGTTCCACGGATTCCAGAAATAGATTTTATTAGAGTCATTTTTGTGAGTTAGGGTTATTTTTTTACAAATATAAAAAAGTTACCGAGTTACTAAGGCGCTAAGTCTCTAAGAATTTAAATTTAATCTATAAGAAACTACTTATTTCTCGTTATTTTTATAACAAAATGATTTAAAAAAGTTTTTATACATTTACTAAAATAACTCAGAATCTTAGTCTCTAAGGTTCTTGGCAACTTTCAAAAAAATGAATTTCTTAGCCCACATATACCTTTCTGGAGAAAATGATCTGATTAAAATAGGGAATTTTATGGCTGACGGAATTCGCGGAAAACAATTTGAACATTTTCCTGAAGATGTGCAAAAAGGAATTTTACTGCACCGATTCATAGATACCTATACCGATTCTCACGATATTTTTAGAACCAGCACCAAACGTCTTCATGACAGATACCATCATTATGCCGGCGTAATTGTCGATATTGTTTATGATCATTTTTTGGCCAAAAACTGGACAAAATATTCGGATGAGGAATTGGAACTTTTTGTAAAACGATTTTATCATTCTTTGCATGATAATTACGAGATTTTAACCGAAAAAACACAAGGTTTAATGCCATACATGATCGAAAGAAACTGGTTGGTAAGTTATCGTACAACAGAAGGAATTCAGCATATTTTGACGCAAATGGACAGAAGGTCGAAAAACATTTCTCAAATGCAATTTGCTGTTGAAGAACTTATTGAGTTTTATGATGAATTTGAAGAAGAATTTACCCTTTTCTTTGAAGAAATGAGAGTAAAAGCCAAAGAAAAACTGCTTTCTCTTTAGCCCAATTTAATTTTATTGCACATGAAAAAAATTACACTTTTAATCGCCCTTTTATATTTAAATAGCAGCAACGCACAAGAAGCTCTTCCAAAACCAACAGGATTGGTTGTTACAAAAGCAATGGTCGTTTCTGCTCGTGAAGAAGCTTCAAAAATTGGTGCCGACATTATGAAAAAAGGAGGAAATGCTTTTGATGCGATGGTCGGGACAGAATTGGCTCTTGCAGTTGCTTTTCCGTTTGCAGGAAATATAGGCGGTGGCGGATTTATGGTTTACAGAAAAGCAAATGGTGAAGTGGGTTCGTTGGATTATCGAGAAAAAGCACCACTTGCTGCCACAAAAGATATGTTTTTGGATAGTGAAGGAAATGTTATAAAAGGAAAAAGCACACAAACAGCTCTTGCTATTGGTGTTCCTGGAACTATTGCAGGCGTTTTTGCCGTACATAAAAAATATGGAACAATGCCTATTTCTAAAATTCTAGAGCCTGTTATCGCTTTAGCAGAAAGAGGTGTTGTAGTAACCAAAAAGCAAGAGAAAAGTATAAAAGATTATCATGAAAGCATTGTAAAAATTAACGGCGAAAATTCACTTGTATCAGGCAATTTCAAAGAAAATGACACGATCAAATACTTAGCTTTAGCCAAAACTTTAAAAAGAATTCAGAAAAAAGGAAGAAATGAATTCTACAAAGGCGAAACTGCAAAAATCTTAGTCAATTATCTTCAGAAAAAAGGCGGTATTATCACGATGCAAGATTTAGCCAAATATGAGGCAAAATGGAGAAAGCCGCTTCAGTTTACTTATAAAGATTTGAAAATCATCTCAATGTCTCCTCCAAGCAGTGGCGGAATTTGTCTGGCGCAAATCTTAAAAATGCTTGAGCCTTACGATTTAGCAAAAATGGGACATAATTCTCCCGACGCTATTCAGGTTATTGTTGAAGCCGAAAGAAGAGCCTATGCAGACAGAAGTTACTTTTTAGGCGATCCTGATTTTGTAAAAATTCCGATGAAAGAATTGTTAGACGCAAACTATCTGCGCGAAAGAATGGCAAGTTTTAATCCTGAAAAAGCAACTTTGTCTACCGAAATTAAAGAAGGAAAAGTAAATTATGCCGAAAGCACAGAAACTACACATTACTCTATTGTAGACCAATTCGGAAACGCAATTGCAGCTACAACCACTTTAAATGATGGTTATGGTTCTAAATATTACTGTGACGAATTAGGTTTCTTTTTGAATAATGAAATGGATGATTTTAGTGCCAAACCTGGATCTCCAAATATGTTTGGTTTGGTTGGAAATGAAGCCAACAGCATTGCACCGCAAAAACGCATGTTAAGCTCTATGACCCCAACAATTGTAGAAAAAGACGGAAAACTTTTTATGGTTGTGGGAACTCCAGGTGGTTCTACCATTATTACTTCTGTTTTGCAAACGATTTTAAATGTTTACGAATGCAAATTAAGCATGCAGGAAGCGGTAAATGCTCCACGTTTTCATCATCAATGGCTACCCGATTTAATCACTTTCGAACCTAATACTTTTGAAACGAAAACTATAGAAAAACTAAAAGCTAAGAGTTACATTATCAACGAAAAGCCAACTCCAATTATCGGAAAAGTAGATGCCATTTTGGTCTTACCTGACAATAGATTAGAAGGAGGAGCAGATTTTAGAGGAGACGACACAGCGGTTGGTTTTTAAAGTGATTCTTGATTTTATTTTTTTTAAACAAGATTAAAATCTAATTTTGTAAGATCGATAATTTTTAAAACATAATGATAAAAAAATATTTCAGACGACTTGAAAGTATAATTGCTTTGGCTCAATCTTTAATGACACCAAAACAATTTCTTTTTTTATCCAGTGTATTAACAGGAATCTCGTGCGCGTTTGCGGTAATTGTTCTTAAAACATTTGCACACAGCGTTTTTTCTTTTGCAACTTACATCAACGGGATTCTAAAATTGAGTTTCATCAATAGTATTTTGCCTATTATTGGTATTACACTAACGGTTTTTGTTGTAAATAAAGTTCTTAACGGAAGTATTCAGAAAGGAACTTCACAAATACTTTATGCGGTTGCCAAAAAAGCCAGTATTATTCCGAAAAAGCAGATGTATGCCCAGATTGTTACTAGTTCGTTAACGGTTGGTTTAGGAGGTTCTGCTGGTTTAGAGAGTCCGATTGTGATAACAGGAGCCGCTTTTGGCTCTAATTTTGCCCAAAACTATAAGTTACAATACAAAGACAGGACATTGTTAATTGGCTGTGGCGTTGCGGCCGGAATTGCTGCCGCATTTAACGCACCAATAGCCGGAGTTCTTTTTGCGATCGAAGTTTTATTGGTAGATGTTAGTATTTCTGCCTTTACGCCAATTATGATTTCTGCTGCGACAGGCGCATTGGTTTCTGCGATTGTTCTGGACGAAAGCATTTTATTAAGCTTCAAAAAACAAGAAACATTCGATTATCATAATATTCCATTCTATGTTCTCTTAGGCGTTCTTACGGGATTGGTCGCTATTTATTACTCTAGAAATTTCCAGAAAGTAGAGCATTATTTTGCCAAACAGCAAATTAATCCATACAAAAAAGCTTTGATTGGTTCATCGTTATTAGCGTTACTAATTTTTATTTTTCCAACACTATTTGGTGAAGGTTACGAAAGTATTAAAACATTATCTGATGCAGATCCGGGACTTTTATTAGATAATACTTTGTTTGCAGATTTCAGAAACAATCAATGGGTTTTACTTTTATTTGTTGGGGCAACAGCAATGGTTAAAGTTTTTGCTTCGGGACTAACTCTTGGAAGCGGTGGAAATGGAGGAAACTTTGCTCCTTCTCTTTTTCTAGGATCATATTTAGGCTATTTCTTTTCTAAATTGGTTACGATGATTGGCTTATCTAAACTTCCTATCAGTAATTTTACAATGGTCGGAATGGCCGGAATTTTGAGCGGTTTATTTCATGCTCCGCTTACGGCTATTTTCTTAATCGCAGAAATTACAGGAGGTTACGGATTAATGATTCCGCTTATGATTGTCTCTTCAATCAGTTTTGCTATTTCTAAGCGTTACGAAAAATATTCGCTTGACGTAAAAGGATTAGCTAAAAAAGGACATGCTTTTACAAGTAATAAAGATTCTAATATTCTATCCACTTTAGAAATTGACACGATCATTCAGTGCGATTACCTAACCGTTCATCCAGACGAAAACTTAAGCAAATTGGTAGATTTGATTTCGCATTCTAATCAAGTTGTTTTTGCGGTTGTAAACAATGATAAAGATTTAGTCGGAGTGGTTCATTTTAATGATATTCGCGAAATTATATTTAACTCTTACCGTGTAAAATATACTTTCATTAGAGATGTAATGAAAGCACCAACTGCTACAATTTCTACACTCGACAGCATGGAAATTGTAATGCGTAAATTTGAAACCTCAAAATCTGCTTTTCTTCCTGTTCTAAGAGACGGAAAATATCACGGATTCATTTCAAAATCGATAGCACTTGAAGCATATAGAACAAAACTTCGTTCTATGACCATTGAATAGCCTTAATATAGGATAGGTTAAAAATTTTTATTCACCCAATATTAAAATGTTTTCCAGCAAAAAATAAAACTATAAGAAACTACTTTTATTTTGTTACTAATTGTAACATAAAGTTTTGCTATCGAGCACTAAAAGAACAAATCAAAGTGGTAACTTTGCGTTTTGCTCAAAATTATGTTAGATAAAGACAATACTATTGAAGTTCTTGGTGCAAGAGTTCACAATCTAAAAAATATCGATATATCTATTCCGCGTGAAAAACTGGTTGTAATTACAGGTTTATCAGGTTCGGGAAAATCTTCTTTGGCTTTTGATACGATTTATGCCGAAGGACAGCGCCGTTACGTAGAAACGTTTTCTGCCTACGCGAGGCAATTTCTTGGCGGATTAGAGCGTCCAGACGTTGATAAAATCGACGGACTTTCGCCTGTAATCGCGATTGAACAAAAAACAACTAGTAAAAGTCCGCGTTCTACCGTTGGGACTATCACTGAAATTTACGATTTCTTAAGGCTGTTATATGCGCGTGGCGCAGATGCCTACAGTTATAACACTGGCGAAAAAATGGTTTCGTATTCTGATGAGCAGATTAAAGATCTGATTATTCAGGATTATAATGGAAAACGCATCAACATTCTTGCTCCGGTTATTAAAGCTAGAAAAGGTCATTATGCGGAATTATTCCAACAAATAACTAAACAAGGATTCTTGAAAGTTCGTGTAAACGGAGAAGTTCAAGATCTTGTTGCGGGAATGAAATTGGATCGTTACAAAACACACGATATTGAGATTGTTGTAGACAGAATGGTGATTGAAGATAATCCAGATACACAAAAAAGATTATCTGAAAGCATCAATACAGCGATGCATCACGGTGAAGATGTCTTGATGATTTTAGATCAAGATTCTAATGAAGTGCGTTATTTCAGTAGAAATTTAATGTGTCCTTCAACAGGAATATCGTATCAGAATCCAGAACCAAATTTATTTTCGTTCAACTCTCCAAAAGGAGCTTGTCCACATTGCAACGGATTGGGAACGGTACACGAAATCAATGTTAAGAAGATTATTCCAAATCCGAAATTATCGATAAAAGCTGGTGGTTTTGCTCCGCTTGGCGAATACAAATCGTCTTGGATTTTCAAACAATTGGAAACCATTGGAGAAAAATTCGGATTTAAAATTACCGATGCAATTGAGAAAATTCCTGAAGAAGCAATGCAAATGATTTTGTATGGCGGAAAAGATAAATTTTCGATCAATTCAAAAGATCTTGGCGTAACGAGAGAATATAAAATTGACTTTGAAGGAATTTCTAATTTCATCAAAAATCAATATGACGAAAGCGCTACAACCAGCATAAAACGTTGGGCAAAAGATTTTATGGACGAAATTAACTGTCCTGTTTGCGACGGTTCACGTCTTAAAAAAGAAGCTTTATTTTTTAGGGTAAACGAAAAAAATATCACCGAATTATGTGATATGGATATTTCAGATTTAACAGCTTGGTTTCAAGATTTAAATAGCCATTTGACAGATAAACAGCTTTTAATTGCATCTGAAGTGGTAAAAGAAATTAAAGACCGTTTGAACTTTTTAATGAATGTTGGTTTGAATTATTTGGCTTTAAGCCGAAGTTCAAAATCGCTTTCGGGCGGGGAAGCGCAGCGTATTCGTCTGGCAACACAAATTGGTTCTCAGTTGGTTGGAGTTCTTTATATTTTGGATGAACCAAGTATTGGTTTGCACCAAAGAGATAACGAAAAGTTGATTCATTCTTTGGAACAATTACGCGATATCGGAAACTCGGTTATTGTGGTTGAACATGACAAGGACATGATCGAAACAGCAGATTATGTAATTGATATTGGACCAAAAGCAGGTAAATATGGAGGAGAAATCATCAGTATTGGAACTCCAAAAGAAACTTTAGCTTCGGATACTATAACCGCTCAATATTTGAATGGTAAAATGAAATTTGAGATTCCGAAGAAAAGAAGAAAAGGCAATGGCAAATTCTTGAAACTAACCGGTGCAACAGGAAACAATCTTAAAAACGTTTCGATAGAAATTCCGTTAGGGCAATTAACCTGCGTTACAGGAGTTTCAGGAAGCGGTAAATCGACTTTAATTAATGAGACGCTGTATCCAATTTTAAATGCGTATTATTTTAATGGAGTAAAGAAACCACAGCCTTACAAAAAGATTGAAGGTCTGGAACATATTGATAAAGTAATTGATATTGACCAAAGTCCGATTGGAAGAACACCACGTTCGAATCCGGCGACTTATACAGAGGTTTTCACTGAAATCAGAAATTTGTTTACAATGACTTCTGAAAGTATGATTCGTGGTTATAAAGCGGGACGTTTTAGTTTTAACGTAAAAGGTGGACGTTGCGAAACCTGCGAAGGTTCTGGTGTAAGAACAATCGAAATGAACTTTTTACCAGACGTTTACGTAGAATGCGAAACGTGTCAGGGAAAACGTTTCAACAGAGAAACTTTAGAAATTAGATACAAAGGAAAATCTATTTCTGATGTTTTGGATATGACGGTTGATGAAGCTGTTCCATTTTTTGAAAATATTCCGAAGATTTATAGAAAAATCAAGACAATTCAAGATGTTGGTTTAGGTTATATTACACTTGGGCAACAAAGTACAACGCTTTCGGGTGGTGAAGCGCAACGTATTAAATTAGCGGGAGAATTATCTAAAAAAGATACTGGAAATACATTTTATATTCTAGACGAACCAACAACAGGATTACACTTTGAAGACATTCGCGTTTTGATGGAAGTAATCAATAAACTGGTTGATAAAGGAAATACTATTCTGGTGATCGAACATAATATGGACGTAATCAAACTTGCCGATTATATTATCGATATTGGTCCAGAAGGTGGAAAAGGTGGCGGACAATTGGTTGCCAAAGGAACCCCAGAAGAAGTGGCTCAGAATAAAAAGAGTTATACGGCTAAGTTTTTGAAAAAAGAACTAACTTAGTATCATTATTATAAATATTATTTTTATGAACAGTTTAAGTTTGAAAGTAGATTTAGATTTTAAAGAATTGATGAAAGTTGTAAAACAATTATCACCTGCTGAAAAATTAAAACTCAATGAGGTGATTTGGAAAGATGATAATATTGAAATCCCTGAAGAACATCAAAAAATAGTTTTAAGCAGAATTAAAAAAAGCAAAGCGTCTCCTGAACGAATGCTTGACTGGGATGATGTTTCCGATTTACCAATTCAATAATTTTTGAAATGTACAATATTAAAATAGATCAGGATGCTTTAAATGATCTAACACAAATAGTTAAATGGTATAATAACCAGTTAGAAAATTTGGGGCTTCGTTTTCATAAGCAAGTTAAAACTCAAATTAACTCATTAAAAACTCAACCACATATTTGTGCTATTCGTTATAAAAATATTCGTTGCATGATAGTCAAAAAATTTCCGTTTATAATTCATTATTCAATTAACGAACAATTAAATTTAGTGGAGATTTTCTCAATCTTTCATACTAGCAGAACCCCTGAAATTTGGAACTCAAGAACTAAAAAGTAGCAGATATATTATCTAAACAATCCAAAAACTATAATCATCTGATAGTGAACCAAAACCTTAGGCATATTCATTATCCAAGCATTACTTTTGGATTATAATTACTCTTTTTTATAACAATTCTAGAAAAAAGCGTTAATTTAGTGTCCGCTTTTTCTGAAAAACTCAAGCTTTTTAAAGAAAATATGTTTCAATTAAGCCAAATGGTTTATATGAGACCAACTGCCCTAGCCCTGATGGGAGCGGCATCTCCCGATTTAGAAAAACAAGGCTTTTTAGCCGTAGTTTTTGTTTATCGGGAATATAGCTGACAGCGGGAAACGGCTCCTTCTTCCGACTATGATCAGGATGACAATTACAGGGACAAAAACATAAATAAAATAATAAATTAAAATACCTAAAATGAGATTAGAAGATTTTGATAATGATGAAGATAAAGTAATTCAGGATCGTTTGAAACAAAGAACGTGGAATGAAATTAAAACCAATGACAGCTGGGCAATTTTTAAGATTATGTCTGAGTTTGTAAATGGTTACGAAGCAATGGGACGTATTGGTCCTTGTGTTTCTATTTTTGGATCGGCGAGAACAAAACCAGAGGATAAGTACTATCAATTGGCTGAAAAAATTGCTTATAAAATCAGTAAAGCAGGTTACGGTGTGATTACAGGAGGTGGTCCCGGAATTATGGAAGCTGGAAATAAAGGCGCGCATTTGGGCGGAGGAATTTCGGTTGGTTTAAATATCGAACTTCCGTTTGAGCAGCATTTTAATCCTTATATTGATCATGACAAAAACCTGAATTTCGACTATTTCTTTGTGAGAAAAGTAATGTTCGTAAAATATTCGCAAGGTTTTGTGGTGATGCCAGGTGGTTTTGGAACTTTAGACGAAATGTTTGAAGCTATCACTTTGATTCAAACTAAGAAAATTGGAAAATTTCCGATTATTTTGGTTGGAGTTGAGTTCTGGTCTGGCTTAATCGAATGGGTTAAAACTGTTTTGGTTGAAAAAATGCATACTGTAAGCCCAGAAGATTTGAATTTATTTAAAATTGTAGACACTGAAGATGAAGTTGTGGAAGCATTGGATAAATTCTACAAAAAATACGATTTAAGTCCGAATTTCTAAATTTAATTTTCATGTGTGAGATCACATTTCGCTGTGAACATCATACTATTTATCGTTAAATTACGTAAAGTATCGTAAAAATTGAAAGCTGTTTTTTTAAACAGCTTTTTTTATACTATTTTTACAAAAATCCGAAACCGCAATATGTCCGTAATTTAAGTATGTCTGATAATTTTTAAGCCACTATTTGAAAGCACTTTATAAAATTATTTGCCTCGTTTTAGCTTTATCATTTTCGATAAAACTAACTGCACAACATCAATCTAAGATGGAAGTGGCGGTAAATCTCGAACTTAAAACACTAAACATAAAACAAGATCTTACGTATCATAATACTACAAATGATACTTTGGCTTTGATTGTTTTGAACGATTGGAATAACGCTTTTGCGGATAAAAACACGCCTCTTGCAAAACGTTTTTCTGATGAATTTTACAGAGGTTTTCATTTGGCAAAGGCTGCCGACAGAGGAAAAACGACAATTATAAACCTAACAGAAACTAATTTTTCGGCTCTGGAATGGGAAAGAAGCAATCAGGATCCTGACTATATTACGGTTAAGCTGAATCGCAAACTGCTTCCTAACGAAAAAATCGTTTTACATCTTAATTATATTGTAAAAATACCAAACGATAAATTCACACATTTTGGTTTTGATCAAAATGGCGGTATGGCTCTTAAAAACTGGTTTATAAGTCCTGCCCGTTTTGAAAATGGCCTTTTTGTAAAGTATAACAATTTCAATCTGGATGATATTGCCAATGCGGTGAGCGATTATGAAGTTGAAATTAAAATCCCGAATCCATACTCTATTACTACCGATTTAAATTCGGTTTCTAAAGATACCAGCAATCAGGGTTACAATATTTATTCTTTCTCTGGCAGAAACAGAACCGATTTTAGTCTTTATATCGAAAAACAAAATAGCTTTAGAACATATGATAATGGTTCTCTACTGGTTGAAACCAATTTAAAAAATAAAAAAATAGACGAAATCCAGAAAGCTATTATCATTAATCGTGTGGTTTCTTATGCTGAAAAGTTTATTGGCAAATATCCGCATGAAAAAATAACCGTTTCTCAGATCGATTACGACAGAAATCCTTTTTATGGTTTAAATCAGCTACCTTCTTTTATCAGTCCGTTTCAGGATGATTTTATATTTGAAATTCAGTTTTTAAAGACTTTTCTAAACAATTATCTCAAAAACAGTCTTCGCTTAGATCCTAGAAAAGACAATTGGATTTATGACGGAATCCAGATTTATGCCATGATGAAGTACATGGAAGAACATCATAAGGAGGAAAAAATGCTAGGAAGACTTTCCAACATGAAGCTCTTTAAAAGCTACAATATCACGAACCTGACTTTTAACGAGCAGTATAGCTATTACTATATGCTAATGGCTCGTAAAAACTTAGATCAGCCACTTGGCGACCCAAAAAACACCTTAATAAAATTTAACGAGCAAATTGCCAGTAAATATCGTGCTGGTTTGAGCTTGAGTTATTTAGATGACTATCTGAATCATGATATTGTTCCTAAAAGTGTCAAAGAATTTTACAATCTCAACCAATTCGGACAATCGAATCGTTATGATTTTGAGAAAATCTTAACCCAAAAAAGCCCAAAAAATATCAATTGGTTCTTTAAAACCATTATCGATTCGAGAGATATTATCGATTATAAATTTTCGAATGTTTCGAGAACTGCAGATAGCGTTATGTTTTCGGTTAAAAATAAAACTGGCATCTACGCTCCTATTCCGATTTACGGAATTAAAAAGAAAGAAGTCATTTTTAAAGAATGGATTGAGCCTACTAAAAAAGACTCTGTTTATGAGTTTAGCCGTAAAAATGCAGAAAAAATTGTAATTAATTATGACAATGAAGTTCCCGAATACAACCAAAGAAACAACTGGAAATCGCTAAAACATGTTGCGCTCAACCGACCTGTTAAATTTAATTTTGCTAAAGATTTAGAAGATCCAGACTACAATCAGATTTTATACATTCCGACATTAAACTATAATTATTATGATGGTATTACGCCAGGAATTCGTTTTCATAATAAAACCATTTTAGACAAACCTTTTAATTTTGACATTAATCCGGCGTATTCTATAAAAGCGGGTACCGTTTCGGGTTCGTCTGCTTTTTCATGGAATCAATATTATAGAAACAGCACCTTATATAATGTTCGATATTCTATCAGTCAGAATTATTATCATTACGCTCCAGATGCAACTTATTTAAGGTTAAATCCGATGGTGCAGTTTCGTATTCGAGAAAAAGATTTTAGAGATAATAGAAAACAGCTATTTTTAGCTCGTCAGGTTATTGTAAATCGTGAAGCAAGCACCTACATTACAGATAATTCGAAACCAAACTATTCGATCTTTAATGCCCGCTATTCTAATACGAAAACAGAATTAATTGATCATTTTAATTTTATGACTGATTTGCAATTTTCTAGCGGTTTCGGAAAAGCTTCTGGAGAAGTTGAATACAGAAGACTATTTAAAAATAACAAAAAGCTAAATTTAAGACTATACGTTGGAACTTTCTTGTACAACACAACAAATTCAGATTATTTTAGTTTTGGCTTAGACCGTCCGACAGATTATTTATTTGATTATAATTTATTCGGAAGATCAGAAAGCACAGGTTTTTTTAGCCAGCAGTATGTTATCGCTGAAGGAGGTTTCAAATCGCAACTAGAACCTTCATACGCTAATCAATGGATGGCAACTTTGAATGCCAGTTACGCCATATGGAACTGGGTTGAGATTTATGGTGACATTGGTTTCTTAAAAAACAAGCACAAAAGTGAGTTCTTTGCTTACGATTCTGGAGTCCGTTTAAACTTGGTTCCTGACTACTTTGAACTCTATTTTCCTGTTTATTCGAATAATGGATGGGAAATATCACAACCTAAATACAATGAAAAAATACGATTTATAATCACTTTTTCGCCAAAAACTTTAGTCACTCTTTTTACCCGAAAATGGTTTTAATCAAATAAATTTTAAACAAAAACTTGCGAAATTATCAATAAAATTAAATTTCATATAAAAATAACATAAATAAAATACGTAGTTTTTAGATTTGAATACAAATAATTAAATTATATTTAGTTCAAAGAATTATGATTATTGATTGTTTTTAAGTAATTTCGCGACATAAACAACATGACGCTACAAGATTATGATAAAAGAAAAAAGCAATACTACACTGACATTTGAAGACTTCAAAACTGAGGTATTGAATGACTATAGAATTGCGGTAACAAGCCGTGAATGTAGTCTTTTAGGTCGAAAAGAAGTATTAACAGGAAAGGCTAAATTTGGAATTTTCGGTGACGGAAAAGAAGTTCCGCAGCTGGCAATGGCAAAAGCTTTTAAAAACGGAGATTTTCGTTCTGGATACTATCGCGACCAAACTTTTATGATGGCTATTGGTGAATTGAATGCCAGACAGTTTTTTGCCGGTTTATACGGTCATACTGATTTAGCTTTTGATCCGATGTCTGCCGGAAGACAAATGGGCGGACACTTTGTAACGCACAGTTTAAACGAAGATGGTTCTTGGAAAGACTTAACCAAACAAAAAAATTCAAGTTCAGATATATCTCCAACAGCAGGACAAATGCCAAGATTACTTGGTTTGGCACAAGCTTCAAAAATTTACAGAGAGGTTGGTGGAATAACAATTAAAGAGAAATTTTCTGTTAACGGAAACGAAGTAGCTTGGGGAACTATTGGTAACGCAAGTACCTCTGAAGGTTTGTTTTTTGAAACTATAAACGCTGCTGGAGTGCTACAAGTTCCAATGGTAATGAGTGTTTGGGATGATGAATACGGAATTTCTGTTCATGCTAAACATCAGACTACTAAAGAGAATATTTCTGAAATTTTAAAAGGATATCAGCGTGATGAAGATTCTAAAGGTTATGAAATCTTTAGAGTGAAAGGCTGGGATTATGCCGAACTGGTTTCTACTTATGAAAGAGCCGGAGCAATTGCGCGTGAAGAACATATTCCAGTTTTAATTCACGTAAACGAATTAACACAGCCACAAGGTCACTCTACTTCTGGTTCTCACGAACGTTACAAAAATGCAGAAAGACTGGCTTGGGAAAGAGATTTTGACTGTATTCGTCAAATGCGTTTATGGATGATTGCAATTAATATTGCATCTCCAGAAGAATTGGCAGAAATTGATTTTGAACTAAAGAAAGAAGTTTTAGAGGCTAAAAAAGAAGCTTGGAATAGCTTTATCAATCCAATTATTGAAGATCAAAAAAACCTTCTTACTTTATTAGAACAAATTGCTGATGCAAGCATTAACCATAAAGATAGAATCAAGAAATTAATTTCTGAATTAAGTGCGATTAAAGCGCCTTTAAAGAAAGAATTATTGGTTTATGCTAGAAAGATTCTTCGTTTTATCGAAGTTCCAAACAGCAAAGTTCTTTTATCAAATTGGATTACAGATTTCATAGCAGAAACTCAGGAAAAATTTAGCAGTAATTTACATTCTGAATCATCTAAAAATGTATTTTCAGTACAGGAAGTTCTTCCTAAATATGCTGAAAATGCAAAAGCAGATTTAGACGGAAGAATGATTCTTCGTGATAACTTTGATGCTTTATTTGCCAAATATCCCGAAACTTTAATTTTCGGTGAAGATGTTGGAAACATCGGAGACGTAAACCAAGGTTTAGAAGGGATGCAGGAAAAATACGGAGAACTTCGTGTTGCCGATGTCGGAATTCGTGAAGCGACTATAATTGGTCAGGGAATCGGAATGGCATTGAGAGGCTTGCGCCCGATTGCTGAAATTCAGTATTTAGATTATTTATTGTACGCTATTCAGATCATGAGTGATGATTTAGCTACATTACAATATAGAACCGTTGGAAAACAAAAAGCACCATTAATCATTAGAACCCGTGGGCACCGTTTGGAAGGAATCTGGCATTCTGGTTCTCCAATGGGAATGATTATTAATGCTATTCGCGGAATCCATGTTTTGGTTCCAAGAGACATGACACAAGCAGCTGGTTTCTACAACACTTTGTTAGAATGTGATGAACCTGCTTTGGTTATTGAATGTTTGAACGGATATCGTTTAAAAGAAAAAACGCCACTGAATTTTGGTGAATTCAAAACGCCAATTGGAGTTGTAGAAACGCTAAGAGAAGGTTCTGATATTACTTTAGTTTCTTACGGATCAACTTTAAGATTGGTTATGCAAGCGGCTAATGAATTGGCAGAAAAAGGAATTGAGTGTGAAGTTATTGATGTTCAATCTTTACTTCCGTTCGATATTAACAAAGACATCGTAAAAAGTGTTGCCAAAACAAACCGTCTTTTAGTAATTGATGAAGACGTTCCTGGAGGAGCTTCAGCATTCATTTTACAGCAGATTTTAGAAGAACAAGATGCTTACAAACATTTGGATAGCAAACCACAAACTTTAGCAGCAAAAGCGCACAGACCTGCATACGGAACTGACGGCGATTACTTCTCTAAACCTTCTGCAGAAGACATTTACGAGAAAATTTACGATATGATGCACGAAGCAAATCCTTCTAAATTTCCTGCTTTATACCAGTAATTTAGATTGTTTTAGATATTAAAAAAGCTCCAAAAATTTGGAGCTTTTTTTGTTTTATTTGTCATCCTGATGAACGAAGGATCACACTAGAAACTCTGTTTAGAATGTCTCCAATCTTTGCCGATTTACGAGTGTGATCCTTCGTTCCTCAGGATGACAAGTTTGTGGATATAAATATTAATTAAATATCTCTCAACATTGCTCGAGCTCTTTCCAAATCCTCAGCCGTATCAATTCCAATTCCAACATGCGTCGTTTCAACCATTTTGATGCGTTTTCCGAATTCTAAATATCTTAACTGCTCCAACTTCTCAGAAGCTTCTAAAGTTTTCATTGGAAGGCTGTAAAAGTCTAACAAAGCCTGTTTTCTAAAAGCATAAATTCCGATGTGCTGAAAATATCTCACACCAACATTTTTCTCTCTCGGATACGGAATTACAGATCTTGAAAAATACAATGCAAACTGCGACTGGTCTACAACCACTTTTACATTATTCGGATTATCGATTTCTTCTTCATCTGTGATTTCGCGCATTAATGAAGCTAAATCAATCTTTTTATCTGAATCATTTTTAAAAACTGATAAAACCTGCTCTAATGGTCCAGCTTCTGTAAAAGGCTCATCACCTTGCACGTTCACTACAATATCAACATCTAGATTCGCAACAGCTTCTGCAATACGGTCACTTCCAGATTCATGTTCTTTAATGCTCATAATGGCTTTTCCTCCATTAGAAACAATTTCGTCAAAAATCAGATCAGAATCTGTTACTACAAAAACATCATCGAACAATTTTGTAGAAACTGCTGCTTCGTAGGTTCTTAGAATTATTGTTTTGCCTCCCAAATCCTGCATTAATTTGGCAGGAAAACGAGTTGAAGCATATCTGGCTGGAATTACCGCTATTATTTTCATTCTTATATTTTACTGAGTTTCAAAAACTCAAAATTTAGTAATTTAATTTTCACCGGTTTTAAGTGTTTGCAAATATGCAAAAATTACTTTTAATTTTCTGTTTACTAGCAAATCATACATCGATTATTATTAACAAACTTCTTGTCTTATGTATTTAGAAAAAAATTAAGCCAAAACCGTAACACGAAGATAAGTTGCAGGAATTAAGGTAGAATTTTTGTCATTACTTTGGTTTTGGCTATTCACTAATCCTTCAAGTTTAGCATACAAATCTGAAGTTTTTCCATTTTGCTCGGCAGCTTCAAAAGCATTCATAGTTGGACCATAGTAATTTTTTAATCGATTTAGCCACTCCGAAGGTGGAAACGCTGCTTTAAATGTAAAGGTATCTCTCTCAAAAGAAATATTTTCTTTAGGAATACCCGCATTTGTGAATCTTTCGATAACATTATCCTCAATACCCCACAGCATTGGACTTACAAAACCCTCAGGAGGCGGTGGTGTAAATTCAGAACTAATTTTCAAGATTTGTGCAATCAACGTTGGATCTCCCGGTATCCAATTACCCATAATAATTTTACCTCCAGGTCGTGTGACACGAACCATTTCTTTAGCAACATCAAAAGGTTTTGGAGCAAACATTGCTCCAAAAATACTCATCGTCACATCGTAAGATTGATTTTTCAATTCATTTAAATCGGTTGCGTCCCCTTCTTTAAATACAATATTATCTAATCCTTCTTTTTTTGCTCGAAGATTGCCAGCTTCAACTAAATTTCTTGCTATATCAACACCTAAGACATTGGCTCCTAATTTTGCAGAAGGTATTGCGGTAGTACCATCACCACAGCCGAGATCTAAAACGTCACTATTTTCTTTTATTCCAATTTTGGCAACCAATTCCGCACCGCTTTCTCTCATAGATTCTGCAACGCGTGTAAAATCGCCTTTTTCCCATAATGCTTTGTTTGGATTCATCTTAGTTTTATCAGTGATTATAGTGCTGATGCCGCACTTTAAATTAATTTGTAAACATCTTCTATCGTTTTTTAAATTTATCACCAGTTAATCACAAAAGGCATTTAAAAAACTACTCAAAAAGAAAACACAAACCAAACAATCAACTGACAAACAATTACTTACACAAAAATAAACAAATTTAGATGAAACATTTTATTGTCTCACCAATTTATTTTTTAAACAAATTGTGCAGATTATAAACTTTTACACCAATATCACATAAATAAAAACGATTGGAAAACTTTGACGAGTTCTTCCGTTATTTCCATATAAAAACAAATACACTATTCACAAAGAGCTTTCTAAAATATTTTTATAACATATTCCTCAAAGCATTGTATTTTAATATCTTATAAATATTTTTACTTTTATAAGAAAAACTATGAAAAGAAACTTTACTTCTCTCCTGCTCTATTTCTTTTTAATTTTTACTTCCAATACTTTTTCTCAGAACAAAACGGATGTTTTAAATGCATTTTCAAATCGCATTTTTGCTGGAAAAGATTATCAGCCCATACAAGATTTAAAATGGAAATTTAAAACGGAAGGTAAAATCTTTTCTTCTCCAATTGCACAAAACGGAACTGTTTATATTGGCAGCGAAGACGGTTATTTTTATGCTGTCGATGAAAAATCTGGAAACCTGAAATGGAAATTTAAAACCAACGGAGCGGTTCACAGTTCTGCAAGCCTTTATAATGATACTGTTTATTTTGGAAGTTTTGACGGTCATTATTATGCTTTAAATGCCAAAACAGGAAAAGAAATATGGCGCTTTAAAACCAAAGGCGAACATTGGTATAGCGAAATCGGAATGTGGGGTATGAAACCTAGCGATTTACTCATGGCTGATTTGTGGGACTTTTATCTTTCGACTCCCGTTATTTATTTAGACCATAATTCTGCATTGGCGATTTTTGGAAGTAGTGACGGGAATCTTTATGCCGTTGATGCTAAAACGGGAAGTCCAAAATGGAATTTTCAAACTAAAGCGGCTATACATAGCACTCCTATTTTAGAAAAAAACACGGTTTATTTTGGCGGATGGGATGGTATTTTTTATGCTTTGGATTGTAAAACAGGAAAAGAAAAATGGAAGTTCTCGACTGAAACAAAAACAGGTTTTACAGGAATTCAAGCTTCTGCAGCTATTTCTGATGGTATTGTTTATTTTGGTGCAAGAGATCCGTATCTATTTGCACTTGATGCCGAAACAGGAAAAGTAATCTGGAAATACAATGCCGAAAACTCTTGGATTTTGAGTTCGGCTGTTATTAAAGATAATACCGTTTATGTGGGAACATCAGATACTTACGCTTTATTGGCATTGGATGCAAAAACTGGAGAAGAAAAGTATCGCTTTAAAGGCAATGGCTACGTTTATTCTTCGCCCGCAATTGCTGGCAATACGATTTATTTTGGAGATTTTTCGGGTAATTTCTTTGACTTAAACCTAATTTCTGATGGAAAAGAATCGCATATAATTCCAACCGAAAATAGAACTAAATATGCTGCAAGTATTCTTAACAACAATCTTTTAGATTTTGGTTTCGCTGCCAAACAAGCCGATTTATCTATTTATGCCGAAAACAAAAAGGTGATGGATGAATTTTATAAATTAGGTTCAATTGTTTCTTCTCCATTCATAAGCAATAATGTTATTTTCTACGGAAGTGCAGATGGATATCTTTATGCCTATAATTTGAAAAAAGAAAAATAATCTCTTTGCGAATCTCCGTGTAAATCTTTGTGCAACTTTGCGGTATAACCTATTTCACAGAGACTCACAAAGGTTTCGCAGAGATACACAAAGCATATCACATCAGTTTTACTGAAGTCATACTCAGAGAACCTGCTAGTAATTTATCATTAAAGAGACTTAACTCATCTGTTTTGTCTTTTAAACCTAAAGTGTATAACAACGGAAGATAATGCTCTGGGGTTGGAACTGCCAATTGCACGGCTTTATTCATTTTTTCGAAATCTATTAAAGGCTGGAAATTTCCATCGAGCAAATAATTATTTACAGTTTCACGAGCTTCAATTGCCCAATCGTAACCGTAATTGTCTTTATCAAAATTTCTAAAATCGACCATACGAAGATTGTGCACAATATTGCCACTTCCGATAATTAAAACACCTTTATAGCGAAGTGCCTTCAGTTTTTGAGCCAATTCAAAATGATATTGTCCCGATTGGGTATAATCGATGCTCAGCTGAATTACGGGAACATCCGCATTTGGATACAAATGTTTGATAACACTCCAAGCACCGTGATCCAATCCCCAATGTTCGTCTAATTCGACCAGTATGGGATCTAAAATCTTTTGTGTTTCTACGGCTAATTCTGGACTTCCTTTTGCTGGATATTGCACATCAAAAAGCGCTTGCGGAAAACCGCCAAAATCATGAATGGTTCTCGGCATTTCCATCGCTGTAACCTTTGTTCCTTTGGTAAACCAATGCGCCGAAACACATAAAATAGCATTGGGCTGCGGCAATGTTTTAGCCAGATTACGAAAACCAGCCACAAACTGATTTTCTTCAATAGCATTCATCGGACTGCCATGTCCTAAAAAGAGAACTGGCATTTTATCGGTATTCGAAAACGTTGATGAAATCGAATGTAAGTCGTTTAGTGTTGTCATTTTTATTTTTTTACTGCCACAGATTAAAAGGATTAAAAAGATTTTTTTGGATGCGTTTAAATTTCTCTCGCAGATTTCGCAGATTTAATTGATTGCGCTTTGAGAAACTTAATCAAAAAATCTGCGAAATCTGTAAAATCTGCGTGAGACAAAAAATAAGCGTTTATACTTCTTTGCAAAAAAATCTGTGAGAATATTTTTAATCTGTGGCTAAAAAAACTATTCCTCGAAACTCTCGTCTTTAAATCCTATCAAATATAGCTTATTTTTGGCACGTGTCATCGCCGTATAAAGCCATCTAATATAATCAGTATCAATTCCGTTTGGAAGAAATGGCTGTTCGATAAAAACAGTGTTCCACTGTCCACCTTGCGATTTATGACAAGTTATCGCGTAAGAGAATTTAACCTGTAATCCGTTGAAATATTCGTTTTCTTTTACCTTTTGAAATCTTTTATATTTGGTTGATTCGTCTTCATAATCTTTCATCACTTCTTCATACAAACGATTCGATTCTTCATAGGTTAAAGAAGGTGATTCGCTTGTTAGAGTATCTAGAATTAAAACCGTCTCAAAGGGCTTCTGCTCTGGATAATCAACCATTCTTATTTTTACTTTTGCAAACTTAAATCCATACAGTTCTTTGATTCCGAAAAGTTCTAAAACTTCAATAATATCTCCGTTGGCAATAAATCCAGCTTCGTCCGTTTCTTTCAGCCAGAAATAATTATTTTTTACCACCATCAAAAAATCTCCAACCGAAAGTTCGCTTTCTTTAAATAAAATTCGGCTTCTAATTTGCTCATTATATTGATTGGCACGTTTATTAGAACGAACAATAAAAGCAGTATCTTCAATGCTATAATTGCTGTATGCAGTATTAATCGCATCTTGAATATCGTAACCGTCAGTTAGTCGAACAATGTCCTTAAACTTCTTTACATTGAATTTAAATTCGGTTATAAAACTTTCTTTCAGCAATTCACGTAATTCTGTTGCGTTGAATAAAATTCCTGAACTTTCTTCCTGACGCATTACTTCGTCCAATTCGATATGTTCAATTTCTTTGTCATAATGAATGCCCAAAGTCTGAATATCTAACGCCGGACTAATATCTAAATTTACTGGAGGCAACTGGGCAGTATCTCCCAAAAGAATCATTTTGCAATTGCTTCCAGAATAAACATAATTGATCAAGTCGTCTAGAAGCGAGCCGCTGTCTAATGTACTGTCTGAGATCATCGAGGCCTCATCGACGATAAAAATGGTGTTTTTATGTTTGTTGACTTGCTTTGTAAAAGCCACTCCGCCTCCAGAAGATTTCTTCGGGAAATATATTTTTTTATGAATCGTAAAAGCTGGATTATTCGAATAATTGGCAATTACTTTTGCCGCACGTCCTGTTGGTGCTAACAAAACATATTTTTTATTGATCTCGCTAAGATTATTAACGATGGTAGAAATAACGGTAGTTTTTCCCGTTCCCGCATATCCTTTCAAAACGAAAATCGTGTCGTTTTGGGGTTCGGTTAGAAAGATTGCAATTTTCTGAAAAAAAATATCCTGTTTGTATGTTGGAGCAAAAGGAAATCGCTTTTGTAAAGTACCGTAAAACTGTGCAGAATTCATAGAGTAATATTGAAATACAAAGGTCGCTTTTTTTAATGGCAATGTCAATAGCAATGTCAATAGCAACGCCGAAATTCAATATCGATTTTAATGGCAATTTCAATATAAATGATGCTAAATATTCGAAAAACAGTTAAACCGCGCTCCAAAATACATAACCCATTAACTTTCAAATAAATAAACTTTTTCTTAACCTTGTTTTAAACTCAGATTCAAATTGTTTTTTGAAATTGCAATTATAATTGTTCCTTTTTAATTTGTAAGTTTGTGGTCGCTTAAATTCTTTCTTGATTTAAAACAGGTAACGAATTGTAAATCAACTATGTCATTACAAAATACTAACATTACTTCAAAAAATTACAGAAAACTTTCTATTCAGGTTTCACTGACTGGATTTTCATATTGCTGTTTTGATACTTTAAATAATATCATCACTTCTTTTAAGGAAATAAAGTTTGATACTAACAGTAAGACATCTCGAATTGAAGATCTGTTCAATGATGCTTTCAAAAGCAATCCTGAATTAAAAAATACTTACGATGAAGTAATGGTTATTCATAACAATAACCTTTCGACTTTTGTTCCGACTGCTTTGTTTGATGAGAATTATTTAGGAAGTTATCTCCAATACACTACAAAAGTGTTTGATACCGACTTTTTTACTTTTGATCAAATTCCTAATTATCAGATGAACTCGGTTTATATTCCGTTTGTGAATATCAACAATTTCTTAATCGATAATGTGGGGTCTTTTGATTATAAACACGCTAACAGTATTTTGGTCGAAAAACTTTTGGATAACTCAAGAAATAACGACGATAAGAAAATGATCGTCAATTTTAATCCTGAGAATTTTGAAATTATTGTAGTCCAGAATCAAAAACTTTTGCTGTTTAATTCATTCGAATATAATACTCCAGAAGATTTTATCTACTATATTTTATTTACAGCAGAACAAATGAGCATGAATCCGGAAAGTTTCAAATTAGAATTATTAGGAACTATTTCAGAAAATGATCCATTTTATGCCATAGCGTACAAATACGTGCGCCATATTTCTTTTATGGATGTTTCAAAACTGAAGGAAAGAAACAGCTTTACAACCGCTCAAAATCAAAAACATTATATCTTATTTCAATCATGAGAATCATTTCAGGAAAATACAAAGGACGCCGAATTTTTCCGCCAAAAAATCTACCTGTAAGACCAACGACTGATATGAGTAAAGAAGCATTGTTTAATGTTTTGAATAATCATTTTAGTTTTGACAGTTTAAAGGTTTTAGATCTTTTTTCGGGAACTGGCAATATAAGTTATGAATTCGCTTCGCGCGGAAGTGCTCCCATTACTTCTGTTGATGGCGATTTTGGATGCGTAAAATTTATCAAACAAGTTTCATCAGAATATGATTTTGATATTGCTGCAACCAAAAGCGATGTTTTTAAATTCTTAGAAAATTCTAAAACTACTTACGATATCATTTTCGCAGATCCACCTTACGGATTGGATCAGGCCACTTTTGAGAAAATCGTTCTAACCGTTTTTGAACGAGATTTATTGGAAGACGACGGAATGATGATTATCGAACATTCAAAATACACCAAACTGGATCATATGAGTAATTTTTCTTTTCAAAAAAGTTATGGCGGTTCTTTCTTTAGTTTTTTTGAATTGAATTCGACCGATGATGATGAAGAATTACCACATGATGCTTCTAAAAAAGAATCTGAAGAAGACGAAGGATAGTCTTTCTTTTTATGATATTAGCGCCCCTTGTAATTGAGTTTACAAGGGGCTTTCTTTTGAGTTTAAAAAAAAGTCTTAAACTATCATATTAAAGTCTTCCTTATCCTTTTCAAAGAATATAACTTCTTTTTTTTGTAAAAAAAGAAAATGAAAAAAATATGCTTATTAATTATAATAGTTTGTTGTGTTTCCTGTTATCAAGATCATTATGATGATAATTACTATGATTATGATTATGATTATGATTATTATCAAAGACCACAATATATAGCACCTCCAATTTGGATTAGAGGAATCTGGATGGATGATAAACAAAGAGGCTTTAAATTTACAGACGATGATTTATTATATATTTATCCAATGCAGAACTTTATTTCTGCTGATGATGAAATATATAATCTTGCAATAAAAAATTGGTATAATCCTAATCAGTATCAAAATCCAGAAGTTCAAGAAGTTGAATTATTAGATTACTATAGTTTGAAATATAATTGCAACAACGCGCCAAGCAAAAAATTCATATTCACCAGAATTTCAAAAAATCAAATCGAATCAACAGGTTTTATGCCTGGTGTATATACTAGACAATAACAACTAATTTATTTAAAAAAAATCCGTTGAGAACTTCAACGGATTTTTTTTCTTATTTTTTTCTAATACCAAAATAATATGTTAGACCTGCGCCAACTCCTATAGTAGTATAATCAACATTGTTATATGGAAGCCTGTTTAATGTCTTACCAAAATTTATATTGCTTATATCTATGCTTAATGCTATAGAATTTGTTTCTGACACTGGAAACTCCATTCCTACAGAAAGACCAAAAGAGTGCTGCCAATCAGCAATTTTTTCATTTTTATAAAAATTATTTGAAGCATTATTATGATCAATAAATGCATAATTTCCAGTTGCAATTATCCTGGACATATTAACTTTTGGAGTTATATAGTATAAATATGATAATCCGTCTTCTTCATCCTCATGATGCCAAAAATATATTTTAGGCCCCACAGAAAAGTTTAAACCATAAGCAGACCCAGTATTAATTTCTGTCGTATTAGTATCAAAATCATATTGTTTTTGATCTTTTATTCCCATAAGAGAATAACTTATTGCTATTTCTGGTTTAAATATTGGATGAAATTCAAACTCAGCTCCTCCACCCAGATTTACTATGACGCCTTTTTTGAAATCACCGCTAACAATATAACCAGTTACATTTCCAAAACCTCTAATTGCCTGCGCATTTACAAAAGAAAATGATAACATCATAAGGATTAAAAAAATCCCACTTTTTAAATTATAAAACTTCATTGCCCAATTTTTTTAATTGTTTAAACTTAAAAATCAAGCACTCAAAAACCGTTCCTTTTTAAGAATTATCTTACTTTATTTTATTTAATTCTATTTTCACTTTCATTTACGCTCTTTTGCTTATATTCAGAATCTTTTATTTTTCCGAAAGAATAACGAACTGCAATAGAAATCTCGTTGGCATCGACTAAATATTTAAACTTGGAATGAATATTATTCACCGTAAAAGTATCGGTGTAACTTGTCGCTTTAAAAATATCATTGTAATTCAAGGTACAGCTCCAATTTTTGCCAAATGTTTTTGCCAAAGACATATCGACTACAAAATTAGCTTTACGTTCAAAAATCCCATCATTTTGTTTGGTTGTTCCCCAGAAAGAAAAAACGAAACTAAAATCTCTTGGTAATTTGAATGTATTGTTTGAGTAATAATACAAATAAGGTTTTGAAGGATGCAAAAGTGCCGTATCGTCTTCAACCTTACTTTTTACAAAAATTAGAGAGCTGGTTGTTGTCCAGAATTTATAGGTAAACGGAAGTGTAAAATCTATCGTAAAACCCCTTTCTCTCTTAAAATTAATGTCGGTAATCATTAATACATTGGTTTCCTCATTAAAAACAAAACTCGGATTGGTTACGTCTTTCGTCTGATAATAACTCAATTTTAAAGTTTTGTCGTGATATTGAAATGAGCTTGAAAGTTCATCTACAAATGCTGGCCCTAAATTTATGCTACTCCCATATAAAAAATACGGATTTATATAGGTGGCAATCTGACTTAAAGACGAATAATTAGGCCTCACAATACTTTTTGAATAATTTACATTGATGCTTTTTGTGCTGTCAATAGGAATTGTAAGATCGGCTTTAGGAAACAGATTGGTGTAGTTTTTATCTATAGAGGGTAAAACTTGCACTTTAAACTTGGAGTACACATTGGTATTTTCTGTTCTTAATCCGAATGAAAAATCGATCTTTTTCAGCTTTCCCGAAAACTGAACATAAGCGGCGAGGTTTTCTTCTTTAAAATCATAATCTGAAACTTCGCTTTTACCCTCTTCAAAATCAAAAATGTCAGCATTTGATTTTGATTTCGCTTTTAAATACAATCCGCCGTATTCCAGAGTCATTTCATTTTTGAACTTTTTCTCCAAATCGATCCTTCCAGAAAAAACATCCACATTAAATTTCTGATCCCGGTTTTGCGACAATTTAAAATCTGTTTCATTAAAATTATTTTGCACCAAACTCAACAAATGCTGATTGTAGTTGGAACCCTGAAAACCAATAAAAAGCTTAGTGTCTATAGCTTTTATTTTTTTCGAATAATTGATGAATGAATTCAAGAAATTCTTAGCGCTCGAATTTTCGCTAAAAGTGAAGACATTATTTACCTGACTCTGATTTTGATTAAAAGTGAAAGTATTGATATCAAAAGTATCATTTCGCATTTTGCCATTTATATTAACCGACAAATAATCATCTTCATTTATTTTATAAAACACACCTCCTCCAAAAACATATTCCTTTACACGCGAATTTGCTGTCACATCATAATTGGAGACTATAGAAGCCTTCGGGATTTCATATTCCAAACTATGATTTTCCCACGGATTTCGTAGATTGTAATTAAAATTGGCTTTCCATTCTAATTTATCTTTTTTAAAGCTAGAATTAAACCCCAAATAATTATTGTAATTTCTTTTAAAAGAAGCCACTTCAGAAATTTCGGTTTTAAAACTATCTTTTTTACTTACTTTTCTAGTAATCAAAATTACAGCACGGCCTTCGGCTTCGTATTTAGAAGACGGATTTTTAATAATTTCTACTGTTTTAATATCGGCAACAGATAAAGCGTTTAAATCGGTTATGGTTCCTTTTTGACCATCTATATAAATTAACGGATTTCCTTTTCCGACAATCGAAATACTTTCACGATCACTACCTATTTGAACCGATGGCAGTTTTGAAAGCAAATCAATCGGATTTGGAATTGTACTGTAAACCGAATTGGCAACGTCAATCTTTACATTTCCGTTTGCATTGGTAAACATTTTTTTCTCCTTACTGATAACCACTTCATTTAATTCATTTGAAATCGAATCTTTTGGTGTTTCATTCTGAGCGTTTGCCATAAATGAAAGACAAAAAAGTAAAATAGTAATAAGCAGTTTTAATGGCAGGTAATTCATTCTTGAATAGGGTTTAGATTAGATATTTTTCGTTAATTAAGAATCCATTTTATAAGATCCTCCCTTTCTATCAAATTCCAAGAATGAGGTTTTTTATTTCCTTTCGCATCAAATCCTCTGTTTGAAGTCTTTATAAATTCAACTTTTTGTGCTCCTAAATTCAATAATGAATCATATGTTTTTTCTAAATGAAAGGCATTCAATTCTTCATAAGTTCTTTTTTTGTTCTTCCAATACCATTCTAAATCTGGTTCGCAGTACAATCGAATTTTAATATCTTTTAAGTATTCTATATTTACTTTTGAATCACTTGAAACCAAATAAGGAGACATTTTTTTATAGGTTTCAATATTAGTTTTTGGATTTCCGAGATCATCGTTGAAGAGTTGTATTAAATAATTTCCTTCTTCAACAGCTTCTTCACTAACATTCTTTTTCACATCCTCTTGTGCGCCATCATAAAGTCTTTCTAAATCTAAAGGAGAATCGACCACAACTAAACCTTTGGGCTGTATGGCATTTTTGGTTTGAATAAGATAATTAGAAAGCAAAAGCGCCAGATTGCCACCGCTCGAAAAACCACCAATAAAAATATTCTCTTTTGCTATTTTATTGCGATCAAAAATTGAATTTAGTGCTAACGAATATTCTTTTTTTTCTGATTCTGACAAATACAATTTCACGTTATAATTCAGCAACAAGGTAGTTATACCTTCCTGTTTTAAGTTTTTAAGAAATTGGGCTTCGTTTTTAGTGTTTTCGATATTGCATGGAAAGCAAGGAAATAAAATTAAAACAGCCTTTTGTTTTGGAGCAATATTCAATTCATAATGCTTTTCTTTAATCAGTCCGTTTGCGTGACCATTCATAAAAAAAAGGAAAGCAATTAAAGCTCCTTCAAATCTTTTCGTTTGTATCATTTTATAAAATTTGGTTTTGTGTCGCTGCAAAAATGCTTTGAAAACCCAGTTCTGAAAGTTAATCGTAGGTTAATGCAAGGTTAATCTCCTATTTGTTGGCTAAAAACTGTATTTTTGAAGCGTCATTTCAACCAATATGAAGCAAAGAATCAATTTATTAATCGGATTTTCTGTTGTAGCGCTATTTGTGCTTATGACAGTACAATGCTATTTAGTAAAGACGGCTTATGAATATAAAGTAGCGCAGTTTCATACACAGATTAAAAACGAAATTGCTCAAATTACCAATAATTATAGCGATATCGATTCGGCTTTGGTTTCTAGAAAAGAAGTGCTTTACAAAAGCCTTTCAGAAAAATACATGAAAGGAAAAAAAAGTAAATTGGACATTAAAAATGGCGTTTTGAATGCGCAATCTCAAAACATCATAACTCAAAAAATCAAACGAAAATTTGAGAAAGATTTACCCGATTTTAAGATCGATTTTGCCGTTGTTCTAAACAAATTTATTCTTTACAAAAACGAACAGGAAGCGGATACTATTTTCTCTGAAAAACCTTTTATCCAGAATAAATTGTACGGAAATCTGGCTTCTTTAAATCATGCCTTTTTAGTAAGAAGTTATGTTGGAACAACAAACGGTACTTTTGAAAATGAGGAATATAAATTATTGACAGAAGATTCGATGTACGTTTCTGTTATTGACTGGGAAATGATTATTCTAAGAAGAATGATGTTTATTCTGATTCTTTCCTTATTCTCGATTGCCATTTTAATCAGTCTGTTTGTAATTGCGATTAGAGCTCTAATTAAACAGAAAAAAGTAAGCGACGTTAAAACCGATTTCATCAATAATATTACGCACGAACTGAAAACTCCATTGGCTACTTTGGGGATTTCGACAAAGATTTTAGCGCAGAAAAATATTCGTGACAATGATGAAAATTTCAATTCGATTGTAAATACCATTTCGCGCCAAAATAATCGTCTCCAGAATCTGATTGATCAGGTTATGGCAAATTCTTTGGCTGAAAATGAAATTGAACTGCAAAAAGAAAAAATAGAAGCCGAAGATTTTCTTCTTTCTATTACAAATGATTTTAAAATTACTTTTCCAAAAATCAATCTTAAAACCGATTTCCAGACTGAGAAAACTATTTTGGTTTTGGATAAATTTCATTTGACAACTGCTTTCTTAAATGTTCTCGAAAATGCTGTAAAATATGGTTCAAATACCATTACAGTAAAAACAAAAATTGTCGAAAAACAATTTTCAATAAGTTTTGAAGATGACGGAATTGGAATTGCCAAAAACAAGCAAGCGTTTCTTTTTGATAAGTTTTACCGAGTAGAACAAGGAAATCTGCACAACACAAAAGGTTTAGGTTTAGGATTGTATTATGTTGACCAAATCGTAAAAGCGCATCAGGGTTCTGTAAACGTTATTAGCGATTTAGGAAAAGGAACTCAGTTTACTATTTTATTAAAAGTTTAATCCCTTTATTTTGAAAAGATTACTATTAGCCGAAGACGATTTTGACTTTGCGGCGATTTTAAAACAATATCTAGAATTGCATCAATTTGAAGTAATCTGGGCCGAAAACGGCGAAATAGCTTTAGACTATTTTAAAAACCAGACTTTTGATATTTGTGTTTTTGATGTAATGATGCCCAAAATGGACGGATTTTCATTGGCTGAAAAAATAATTACCATTAATCCCGAAATTCCATTTATTTTTCTCACCGCAAGAAAGCTAAAAGAAGATAAAATAATTGGTCTAAAACTTGGCGCAGATGATTATATCGTAAAGCCGTTTGAAGTTGACGAACTGGTGCTGCGTTTGCAGAATATTCTAAAAAGAATCGAACAAAAGAGAAGTCTTGACGGAAATAACATAATCGAAATTGGTTCGTATATTTTTGATAACGAACGTCTGACACTTAACAATAAAAATCATGTGCAGCAGCTTACAGAAATGGAAGCTTCTCTTATCGAATACTTGTATTTAAACCACAATCAGTTATTAAAAAGAGATCAGATTTTAATGTCGGTCTGGAAAAAAGACGATTATTTCTCCGGACGAAGCATGGATGTTTTTATCAGCAGACTTAGAAAATATTTTAATTCAGATCCTAAAATCAAGATTGAAAGCGTCCGAAATATCGGATTGGAGTTTAAAATAGAAAAATAGCATCCTGTAAATCATATAATTTTATATAAGCAATTGTATAACAGCAATTAACTTATCGAAATTTAACTTTGTTAGAGAACTTTTAAATCTAACAATCATGAACCTAAAAAGATTTTTCGGTGGGTTGCTTACAATCCTCGGAATTGTAGGACTTATTTATACGGCTGTTATTTTTGCCGGCACATCTGGAGAAACCAGAGATATAAAATCGCTTATTATTTACGGAATATTAGGAATTGTCTTTTTCATGTCGGGCATTAGTCTGGTGCGAACAACAAAGGACGAATCGTAATTTTAAGTGACAAAGTAACAAAGTGCCAAAGATGCAAAGTTCTGATTACTTTGTTACTTTGTCACTCTGTTACTTTGTAACTCAAATCTAACTCTGTAAAATCTCTTTCTGTTTTCGAGATTATTATCGTTGCAACTGTATTTCCTATTAAATTGGTGATTGCTCTGGCTTCGCTCATAAATTTATCTACTCCCAATAAAAAGGCTAAACCTTCAACGGGAATTTTATGCAAAGCGGTTAATGTCGAGGCCAAAACAATAAATCCGCTTCCGGTTACGCCTGCTGCGCCTTTCGAAGTAATCATTAAAATTCCAATAACGGTCAGGATTTCGAAAAAACTCAAATGAACATCATACAATTGTGCAATAAAAAGTACCGACATCGAAAGATAAATTGAAGTTCCGTCCAGATTAAAAGAATAACCTGTCGGAATAACCAAACCTACAACCGATTTACTGCAACCCATTCGTTCCAGTTTCACCATAATACTTGGCAAAGCGGCTTCAGAAGACGATGTTCCTAAAACCAATAAAAGCTCTTCTTTGATATATTTTAAAATCGAAAAAATATTTATTTTATAATATCTCAAGATACTTCCAAGAACCAAAAAGACAAATAATGCCATAGTGAGATAAACGCAAAGCATCAGTTTTCCTAGCGGAATCAAAGTTGCAAGGCCAAATTTACCTATTGTATAGGCCATTCCGCCAAAAGCACCAATTGGAGCTAGATACATTACATACTTTAACCCGAAGAAAACCACTTTTGAGAATCGTTCCAAAACCAAAATAGTCTGCTCTCTTTTCTGATAAAAATTCAATGCAATTCCGCAGATAATGGCAGCCAATAAAACCTGCAAAGTAAAATTGGATAAGAAAAACTGCAACCACGAGAAATGTTCGGAAGCTCCTTTTGTATACTGACTTGCATCGCCAAACGTCAAACTCGATTTATCAATTTTTCCAGGTTTAAACAAATAAGCAACAGCGACACCAATTGCCAATGCAACGGTCGAAACCACTTCAAAATAAGTTAAAGCTTTTACGCCAATTCTTCCCACTTTTTTTAGATTTCCCATTCCCGAAATCCCTAAAACTATGGTTAAGAAAATAATGGGGCCAATAAAAAGAGAAATTAGCTGGATAAACTTTTTACCCAGAAATTCCATTTTCACACCATTTGCTGGAGAAAAATGTCCGAGTAAAATACCCGAAATAATAGCAATTAAAACCCAAAAAGTAAGATTGGTTACAATGGTTCTAAAAAGGCTTCTTTTGGATTTTGAAGAAGAATTTGGAGTGGCAGTATTCATGAAAACAAGTTAGATAGTTTCACAAATATATAAAAAATGCAGACCTGTAAGCCGGATTCTGTTCTTGTCTCATTTTGCAACGATACAATACCTTATCATTTATCTAGATCCAGCATTACTGCTGGACTCAATCTACCTACCCTTCGGCAACGAACGAGAAGCCCTTAAATGCCGATATACTTGGTATTTCACCGCATAGAGTTTACCTGGTTTCACTACAGCATTACCTGTACATACTTTCTGCTGCACTTGTCCTAATCCCTTTCGGACCGACGGGCGTTACCCGCTATGCTTCTCTATGGTGTCCGGACTTTCCTCCCTCCCGATGAATCGGGACGACGATAAGGCGGTCTGCGGTGCAAAAGTAGGGATTTAAGCACTAACAATAACGATTTTAAATTTCAGATTTTATGAATTTTATCATAACATTTTAATTTTAAAATAGTTATCTTTAAAAATCTATAATTTAAATTCAGTTTATCATGAAAAGAATGTATCATTACGCAACTGTTTCAAAGGCTTTAGATCAATTGAATGAAAAAGGATTTACGTGCGATTTTAATCGAAATGCAGACGCGATTAAAAAGAATCCTGAGAAATTTGAAATTGTTCATGTGTATCGATACGAGGGTGAGTCAGACCCAGCGGATGAGGCAGTTGTATACGGAATTAAATCGACTTCGGGTAAAAAAGGAGTTTATGTTGCTGGCTTTTCGGCAGATTCAGATCAGGAAACAGCAAAATTTTTATTTGATTTAAGTATTAGAGGAAGGTAGTTTTTAGAAGAAAATATCTTTTAAATCAAGTAAAAACAAACTGAGAACAAAAAACATTCAATAATCTATGTCATTCTTAGAAGCTAAATTCCTTTTAATTTCTAAGAATGACATAAAATAAAAAAAAATTACTTTGCAACTTTGAACTTTTGCAACTAAAAAAATTATGCTATTGGTATTTTCAATTTCCAGCCTGGTTTAATCAAATCAGGATTTGAAATAATATCTTTATTCGCTTCAAAAATATCATTCCACGAAATACCGTATGCCGCAGCAATTTTAGATAACGAATCTCCTCCTTTTACAATATATTCTTTTGTTGCACCTTCTATAACAGCAATATTCATTACAACATCTGCCGATCTGTATTCAGGATCAATTTTTTCGTACGCATTCCAAATTTTTTCTTTATCAGAAGCCGATTTAGCTGTACCATCAATATAAAGCACATTATCCTGTTCTCTTACCTGCAAATTAGCAATTCCAATTTCGGATGCTAAATTTATCACTTCCTTGTATTTATCTTTCAAACTCATAACATCCTTATTTAATAGTTAATTTATTGTCTACTTTTTTAGGATGCAATTCCTGAATACTTTGCATTAAAGGCTGCAATCTATCTTTTGCAATTTCTCCCGAAAGCGTAACAACGCCACCAACAACAGTTGCACTCACACCATCGTACGCATCGACTACTTTGCTTACAGCTTTATCCAAATCGGTGTCTGAATTAATAATAACAGTCGCTGCAGCAGGTTCTTGATTGGCTCTGGCGAGTTCGCAGGTATTGACAACAGATTTTACACCTTTGGTTGCTCTTACGCTTTTTTCAATATTTTTCTTGAACATTTCATCGTCACAAATACCTGTAATTGTAGCCACACCTTCGTGTACAGCAACTTGGATATCAGGATCATTTATTTTTTCATTAATTGCTTTTTCAATATCAGCATCATTAGATTTACAGGAAACCAAAGCAACAGTAAGGCACATTCCTAATAAAATGGATCTCATTTTCATAATACTCTCTTTTAGTAATTTACATTTTTTAAAATTAAAGAGATTAATTATCAAATGATTATAAAATGTTGTGATGAGATTTATATGTTTTCAAGTAGGATATTAACCTGAGGTTCTTTAGTGACATAATGAGAATAAATTTTTCGATTAAATCACAACAAAAAAAGCCCACCATTGAGATGGACTTTTGCAACACACCATAAGTAAAATTATGCTGTTGGTATTTTTAACTTCCAACCTGGCTGTATGATATCTGGGTTCTTAATAATGTCTTTATTGGCTTCATAAATAGTCTGCCATGAAACACCATGCGCTTTTCCTATTTTTGATAAAGAATCTCCACCTACAACCGTATATTCTATCGAAGCTCCTTCAGAAACTTCAATATTCATTACTACATCTGCCGATCTAAAATCAGGATCTATTTTTCCGTAAGCAGCCCAAAGTTTTTCTTTATCATCTGCAGATTTTGCCGTTCCATCAACATACAGCACATTATCTTGTTCTCTTACTTGCAAATCAGCCACTCCTAAATTAGAAGCTAGATCTGTTAACTCTTTGTATTTATCTTTTAAACTCATAACATCAATTATTTAATAGTTAATTTGTTTTCTACTTTTTTAGGCTTCAATTCCTGAACACTTTTTATCAAATTTTGCAATTGACTTCTTTTGATATCACCAGTAAGTGTAACCACGCCATCTTTAACTGTTGCCGTTACACCGCTGTACGTTTTTACTACCTCATTTACCGAAGTGGTTAAAACTGCATCAGGATTAATTTCTACAGGAGCCGCAACTACAGGTTCTGGAGCTGGAATCTCGCAATTGTTCACGACCGATTTAACACCTTTTATTCCTTTCACAATGCTTTCTGCATTTTGCTTGAAAGCATCATCTTTACAAGTACCCGAAATAGTCGCAACACCTTTCTCTACAGTCACTGAAACTCCAGGTAATTCGCTTAATTTTGCAGTAATTTCCTTTTGAATATCTGCATCTTTAGGTCCACAAGCCACTAATAAAAAAGCAAAACTCATTCCTAATAACATCGATTTAATTTTCATAATGATATCTTTTTTAAAATTAATTAATCTTCTAAGTTAACGAATAAATCAATCACATATTACAAAATAATCTTACATTTTTAAATATTATTGATTTCTTAAAATTAGCTAATAAAAAAAGTTTTGAATCTTACAATTCAAAACTTCTATGATTTCATAAAACACAAATGACTATTTATTACTAACAATAAAGATAAATCTATTTATCTTTATCAGATAATTTACTCACTAATTGTTCTAATTGAGTTATAGGCATTTTGACAACTGACTCAACCATAACATCATCAGAAGAAATAACTAAAACGCCTTCATTATCTTCTTCATAACCTGCAGACACAGTATAAAAATGGGGATTTATTATTACAGTTTCCTTTTTTCCATCTTTAAACCATCCGTAATTGGCTTCGTAAATAATTTTGTTTTCAAAAATTTGAATGACCTCTTCACCATAAGTGTTCCATAAAGAAACTCGTAGTGTATAAAACCCAATCAAGGAACAAATTCCGATTGCAATAAAATAGCCAATATGTAGACCGCTCCCAAGTGCAATGCCAAACATCGCTCCTCCTATAGGTAAAATAAATAAAGAAAAAGCCAATACAAACATTACTGTTCGCACTAAAAAAGGTGATTTCTTGACTTTCAGATTTAAAACATTATTGTGATAATGATATTGTTGCATAAAATTTTAGTTAACTATGGAACTTCTCTAATTGTTATTCTTAATTAGGTGAATAATTAAGCTTAGTCAAAACTCGATCTTCAATATTCCCCACAACATCACCATATTTCTCAGTGTACATCTTTTTGATATCAATCCATTCCTTATCTTTTCTAAAATCTTCCCAAGCTTTTTTCATTATGGCTTCATTTGGCCATTCTAGAAAATATACAAACTCTGTTTTCTTCTCTGATTTTGATTCGTAAATCGAAATAATCTTAAAGTTATATTTCTTCATAATTCGCATGGCATGATCCCGAAAACGCTCATGAAATTCTTTTTTATTGCTTTCAAAAATCTCATAGATCCGCAATTGAAAAAAGGGACTCGTTTGAGTTGCTTTTTGTGCTTTTATAACAAATGCTGTAAGCAAAAATATTATTAGGAAATATTTCTTCATAAATTATAAATTTATCAGCTTTACATTTTACCGTATCGCTGCTGTTCAGAAAAATAGATAATAATTGTTTTTCCATTCTTTTTATATGGGTAAAACAATTCATAATTTCCTTTACTAGAACTATATCGTAATTCCTCACTGTTTTTACTAAAAACTTCATTCAAATAAGCTCTTTCTTCTTTAGTAGTCTGATAAATATAATTTACCTTTTTAGGCTGTATGCTATCATTTGAATCTAAACTTTCATTGTAATAGGCATTAAAACCAAGAAAAACAGGCGAATCTTTAATAGAATCTTTTACAATTAAGGTTACGCTCGGAAAGTTTTTATCTGTTTCAGACAAAACTCTTAAAATGCCAGTGGTTTCCTTGATATATGCTTTAGAAAAAGTATAATTTAAAAGTTTATCACTATTTGACTTGTTTGACTCTATGATTGATTTTGCAGAATCAATTAGCATTTTTTCTTTTTTAGCAGAAGTTAGATAATTGCCTCCAAAAAGTATAATTAGAATTAATGGAAAAATTAAAAGTAAAGTCAAAACCTTACGTCTAGTCGATTTGGAATTTACTTCTTCTTCATTTTTTCTTTCGGCAATTCTTGTCAAATTGAACATTAGATTCACTATTAGAGATCCCGCCATAAGAGCAAGAATACCTAGAATGCTTAAATAAAAGCTTTCGGTCATGTTTTCTCTAAAAACCTTTAGTCCGAAAACCTCAATTACGATAAAGGTAAAAACCCAATAAAGTAATAAAAGTATAGACGTAATCCCGATAATATTACTTAATCTGACAATTTGTTTTGCGTTCATGAATAATGGATGTTTTGTTAAATGACATTTAGTTTCGGATTAAAAATAGTGCATTTTTTATTACAAAAATTCAATTTAGAGATGAAAAAATAAACGTAAAAAGTTTATTATTGTATTCTAAACTGATCTTATGAAATTAAAATACCTATTACTTATTGCGACCTTACTACTCACTAATTATTCTTTTTCATGTGAATGCATGCCTATTGACAAAGAAAATATGATTGAAAAAGGGTTAAAACAATCTGAAATTGTATTCTACGGAGAAGTCATAAAAGTGGATTCAATAAAAAGAACTTTTACTTTTAGAATTATAGAATTATTCAAAGGAAAATACAATTCTCAATATATTAAAGGGAAAGAATTTACTAGCTGTTCTATTTTACCAATCCAAAAACAACTTTGGATTGTTTATGCCAATTTTAAAAAAGATAAAACTATTATTGACATAAGCGGCTGTTCACCAAGTATGGGATTCAAACCATATCAAAATTACTTCCTCCCTCCACCACCTCCAAAAGATCCTCTATTAATTTCAAAAGATGAAAAAATAAATTTATTATCAAATTGCGTCTGGAAACTAAAATACGAAAATCAAAATATACAAGATTGGATTTATCATCTAGAAAAACTTAGAGCATATAAAACTTTTGAAAATCAAAATTTAGAAAAAGAAAAGCAATCAAAAATAGAATCGTATAGTCAATATATTATCATTTCTTTGATTGTCAACATCGTATTATTTCTGACTTTACTCTTTGTTATTTTAAAGAAAAAGAATTTCGCTAAATAACTAAAATCGGTTTTAAACAACGAAACAAAAGTCATATATTTGCTATCGAATAAAAAAGAATATGGAACAATTTGTAGTATCGGCTCGTAAATATCGCCCGCAGACCTTTAAGGATGTTGTGGGGCAAAAAGCCATTACAAACACTTTGTTGAACGCTATAGAAACCAATCACTTAGCTTCTGCTCTTTTATTTACAGGACCACGTGGAGTTGGTAAAACTACCTGTGCGCGTATCTTGGCTCGAAAAATAAATCAGCCTGGATATGATGATCCTACCGAAGATTTTGCATTTAACGTTTTTGAGCTAGATGCTGCTTCAAACAACTCGGTTGATGATATTCGTAGCCTTATCGATCAGGTTCGAATCCCACCTCAGACTGGACAATACAAAGTATATATCATTGACGAGGTCCATATGTTGTCTTCGGCCGCTTTTAATGCTTTTCTTAAAACATTGGAAGAACCGCCAAAACATGCTATTTTTATTTTAGCAACAACAGAAAAACACAAAATTCTTCCAACGATTTTATCTCGTTGTCAGATTTTCGATTTTAAAAGAATTACAGTAAAAGATGCTAAAGAACATTTGGCAGATGTTGCTGAAAGTCAAGGAATCGTTTTTGAAGATGATGCACTGCATATTATTGCTCAAAAAGCAGATGGTGCAATGCGTGATGCTTTGTCTATTTTTGACCGTGTAGTTTCATATTGCGGAACAAATTTAACACGTCAGGCTGTAACTGAAAACCTAAACGTTTTAGATTACGAAACTTATATTTCGATTACCGATTTACTTTTAGAAAATGAAATTCCGAAGCTTTTATTGGCTTACAACGACATTCTAGCTAAAGGTTTTGACGGGCATCATTTTATTGCTGGTTTGGCTTCGCATTTTAGAGATTTATTGGTAAGTAAAACGCCTTCGACTATTGCTTTATTAGAAGTCGGAGAACAAGCACAGCAAATGTATGCCATTCAATCGCAGAAATGTTCTCAGGAATTTTTATTAAAAGGAATTGACATTGCAAATGATTGCGATTTAAAATATAAATTAAGTCAGAATCAACGACTTTTAGTTGAATTATGCTTGATGCAATTGGCCTCTATCAACTTTGATGGAGAAAAAAAAAAGCTGAGCAATTCATAATTCCACCCGTTTACTTTAAAAACGGAGGTTATTCTATAGTTGAAGTTTCAAGTGTAAAACCCCAAACTCCAAGTTCGGAAGAAAAAAATAATGTCAATGCTACTTCAAATAGCAATGATAATGCTGTTGCTGTAAATATTACAAATACAGCACAAATTCCTGTTGAAACTCCAAAAGTTCAAACTCCAGAAGTTCCAAAAGCAGATACAAGCGGCGCTCCTAAAGTTTCTGCTTTTTCTCTTGCCAGTATCCGTAAGAAAAAAGAATTGGAAGCTAGCACAAAATCGTATGTTAAACCATCTTCTGTTTTACCAACTGAAGAGTTTAACGAAACCGATATGCGTCTTCATTGGAACAAATATGCGGAACGCTTAGGTCAAAAAGGACTTAAAATCATGGAATCGATTCTATTGATTAGTGATCCTGTTTTGAACGGTACAACAATTTCTTATGAATTGCCAAACGAAGGTTCAAAACTAGAATTTGAAAGTCAAATGAACGCTTTATTAGGGCATTTAAAAGGTCATTTACACAATCACGATATTACTATTGAAGTAATTGTAAATGAACAGGCTGAAATGAAACGAACTTACAACAACCAGGATCGTTATAATCGTTTCTTAGAAATCAATCCAAACATCGAGCTTTTGCGTTCAACATTTGGATTGGATTTGAAGGATTAATTTTTTTGTTGGCCACGAATTTCTCGAATTTTCACGAATTTTTTTCTTTCTTAAAACTGTTTAATAATTTATTGAATTTGCTTTGCCCATTCGCTATCGCTCGAGTCGTAGAAAATAAAAAACTATTTATTTTTTAGTCCGAAATTGTAGACTTTATCTAGCCATTTTTTTCTTTGTTCTTCCTTAGAACCTTTTATAATTCCGATGTAGCTTACTTTAACTGGTTTTACACCGCAGAATTCTAAAGTTGATTTTTTTAATTGATTAACACTTGGTCTTCCAAAAAAGAAACGATAATACCAGCTTGGCTGATCTAGGGTCGTAATGATGTGAGCTGTTTTGCCTTTTAATAATTTATCCCACCAAACTGAATTTTCACGGTATTGAAAAGCCATTCCAGGCAAAAACAAACGATCGATAAATCCTTTCGTTATCGCTGGAAGCCCGCCCCACCAAACGGGATGAATCCAAACTAGATGATCTGCTCTTTTTATTTTCTCCCAAGATTCCAATAAATCCGGTTCTAAATCGGTTCGTTTTTGATAACCGAATTTCAGATTTGGATTGAAGTTTAAATTGGCAATTGTGATGGCTTCTACTTGCGCACCAGAAGCAATTGCACCTTTTTGATACGATTCGGCTATTCCGAAATTGAAGCTTTCGGCATTTGGGTGTCCGTTTATTATTAGTATTTTTTTCATCTGAAAATGTTTTATCAAAAATACTACTAGTATACTTTATTTTACTGGACAAATGTCCTATTCTTTTTTTTCACGCAGATTTTGCAGATAAAGGAGATTTTGAAGACTGTCAAGATTTGCGCAGATTTTAATATCAGAATAAATAGAAATAAAAAAAATCTGCTTAGATCATTTTAAATCTGCGTGAAACAAAATTCAAAGTTTATAAAACAGCTTTTCTAATTCTGCTTAAATGTCTTGGTGTAATTCCTAAATAAGAAGCTAAATATTGCAACGGAATTAATTGAATATACTTTTGATGATTCTGGCGAAGTTCTTCGTAACGCTGTGCTCCAGATAATTTCTGAAAAGAAATCATTCTTTTATGCAGGTTTACAAATTCTAATTCGGTTAATTTTCTGCCCGTTTCTTGCCAATTGAATCCTGATTGATAGAGTTTTTCTAAAGCTTTTCGGTCTAGAATTTGCAATTCTGTATCGGTTAAAGCCTGAATATTTTCCTCTGCTTTTTCTTCGGTAATAAAACTGGCGAAAGAAGCCATAAACTCATTTTCGAAAGCAAAACAATTGGTAATTTCGTCTCCTTTATGATTGACAAAAAAGGAACGCAGAATTCCTTTTTCAATAAAAACTATTTCATTGCAAACCTGATTTTCAGTCAATAAAAGTTCCCCTTTTTTCAATGTGCGAAATGTAATTAAATCGTCTAAAAGACTTAATTCGTCAGCAGAGAAATCTTGAATGGACTGAAAAACAGATTTCATAAATTATTCATTTGAAGCAAAAATATTCTCGATTCTTTTGTCTGGAATAAGCCATAACATTGCAACTGTAAAGTAAGCGGCTCCAGAAATCCACTGATTGTAAAATGCAGTAACAATTCCGATTACGTATAAAACTAAAGAGATTTTTCCTTTATAATCTTTTTTAAGCACTCTTCTTAAAGCAGAATCTTTTCCTTCGCTGCACATAATGGTATATTGCAAAATAATGTAGGAGATTGCAGAAAGAAGCAGCACAACGCCATACATTGTCATTGCAGCCTTTTCAAAATTATGTTCTCCCATCCAAGCGGTAGAAACTGGGATTAAAGAAAGCCAAAACAAAAAGTGCAGATTGCTCCATAAGATTTTTCCGTTTACCCTTAATAATCCATGAAGCAAATAGTGGTGATTATTCCAATATATCCCAACATAAATAAAGCTCAAAATATAACTTAAAAACTTCGGTATAAGCGGTTTTAAATCTGCAAATTGATGTCCTTCTGGCGCTTTAATTTCCAAAATCATAATCGTAATAATGATTGCCAAAACGCCATCACTAAAAGCTTCTAGTCTGCCTTTATTCATTAAAAAAATAGTATTAAATTTTACCGTAGTACATTGCTTTTACGATACCATCAGAAAGTCCGATTTTAGGCACATAAATCTGGCGTGCACCACTCCATTTCATCGCGTTCAGATAGATACGAGTGGCATGGATAATTACGTCGGCACGGTCAGAATTCAGACCTAATTCGGCGATTCTCTGTTCGTAAGTCAACGAATTTAAAAATGCATACTGCGAGTTAACATAAATGTACGAAAGCGGTTTTTCCTGCTGTTTTCCAGACATTTTAAACAATTTATTGATGTTTCCTCCAGAACCTATCAGCGTTACTTCATCGTAATCGGCTGTATTGGTTTTAATCCATTTTTCGATCTCATCCCAAACTGAATCATGAACCATATTATTCAGTAAACGAACAGTTCCCGCTTTGAAAGATCTTGAAGTAATCATTTTTCCGTCAGAGAATAAGGTAAACTCGGTACTTCCACCTCCAACATCCACAAAAAGATAGGTTTCGTCCGATTTAATTAAATGATGCAAATCTGTAGAAGCAATAATTGCGGCTTCTTTTTTACCGTCGATTATCTCGATTTTAATGTCGGCTTTTTTCTTAATTAAAGCCACCACTTCTTTGGCATTATAGGCTTCGCGCATTGCAGAAGTTGCAAATGCCATATAACGCTCTACTTTATGTACTTTCATCAAAAGGTTGAATGCTTTCATGGCATCAATCATTCGATCTATATTTTCTGGTGAAATTTCTCCAACTGTAAAGGCATCTTGTCCTAAACGAATTGGTACACGAACAAGGGAACTTTTGTTAAACTGCGGTTCTTTGCCTTCTTGTTCCACAACGTTAGCGATCAAAAGCCTCATGGCATTCGAACCGATATCTATCGCTGCAAACTTCCTAATATTAATCATGCTCACTTTATGATTTGAAAATTGGTATTTATTATTAATTTACTTTTTGAGGAACCTCTTCTAATATGGCTACTTTATTCTGATAATATTTATAGGTTTCAAATTGTGCTCTAAATGGGGCATGATGATTTTTCGGCTTATATTTATTATCTAATTTGTATGAATGATATCTTACTTTTACGTTTCCTTTCCACGCAATATTAAAGTTATCAATCAATTCTTTCTTAATTTCTAGGTCATAAATTGGACAAGTTACCTCTACTCTTCCGTCAAGGTTTCTAGTCATAAAATCGGCAGACGAAATGTATACTTCGGTTAAACCTGCGTTTCCGAAAATGTAAACTCTCGAATGCTCCAAGTAATTGTCTACAATGCTTATTGCTTCTATGTTTTCGCTCATTCCTGGAATTCCTGGAATTAAAGAGCAAATCCCTCTTACTTGAAGCTGGATTTTTACTCCTGCATTACTTGCTTCGTATAATTTATCGATCATTTTAAAATCGGATAAACTATTCATTTTTAATTTGATGTGTGTTTTTCTACCAGCAAGAGCATGTAGAATTTCACGATCGATCAGTTTTATAAATTTAGTCCTTGTATAATGAGGAGAAACAATTAAATGCTTGTATCTATGAACTCTATAATTGATATCGAAAAACTCAAATATTTTTGAGGTGTCTTTTAATATTCCTTGATGGCAAGTTAAAAGCGTTACGTCGGTATAGATTTTGGCTGTAGATTCGTTGAAGTTTCCAGTTGAAATGAATCCGTAACGGCGGTTTTTACCTTCTTCTAATCTTTCGATTACACAAATTTTACTGTGAACTTTTAATCCTTTAATACCAAAAATAAGTTCAATGCCTTCTGTCTGCATTTGTTCTGCATAAGAGATATTCGAAGCTTCATCAAAACGTGCCTGAAGTTCGATTTGCACTACTACTCTTTTGCCATTTTTAGCTGCATTTATTAGAGAACTAATTACTTGCGAGTTTTTAGCTAAACGATATAAGGTTATTTTGATGCTTGTAACTTTGGGGTCTAAAGCAGCTTCACGCAAAAATTTGGTCAAATAAGAAAACGACTGATAAGGTGCATGAACTAAATAGTCTTTTTTACTGATTTTTTCTAAAATACTACCTTCTAAACTTAAACCAGGAACTGGCATAGGTTCATTTGGTTTGTATAATAAATCGTATCTGCCAAGGTTTGGAAAACTCATATAATCGCGACGATTATGGTATCTTCCTCCTGGAATTATACTATCTGTTTCTACAATTTTCATTTTATCTAAGAAAAACTGGAGCGTATCTTCTTCAATTAAATTATCGTAAATAAAACGAACAGGCTCTCCAATACGACGGTCTTTTACAGAAGAAGCAATTTTTTCGAGCATACTTTTACTCAAATCACTATCTATATCTAATTGTGCATCGCGGGTAATTTTGATCATGTGGGCAGAAACACTCTTATAATCAAATATATTAAAGATGTTTTTCAGTTTGAAACGAATAACATCATCAATTAAAATAACATATTGTTTTTCGTCCTCAGAAGGAAGCACAACAAACCTATTGATGGTTTTTGGAATTTCTATTAAAGCATAGCGGACCTCATCATTAGCCAATTCTAAACGAACAGCCAGATAGCCTAAAGTGTCTTTAAGAATAGGGAAAACGGCTAGATCATTTAAAATGATGGTTACTAACTCTGGGCTTAATTTTTGGTTATAAAAATCTTTTAAGAAACACTCTTGTTTTGGTGTAATCTGTGTTTCATTTATAATAAAAATATTCTCAGACTCAAGCTCCGCTTCAATATTGCCGAGAATACGTAAACTTTCAGATTGTTGCTGAATTACGATTTCGGTAATATCTTTAATCAATTGATGAGCAGAAATACCACCTAAATATTTTTCGCCAGAAATACCCGAGAGGCTTAATCGCCGAATGGCCGCGTATCGAACTCTAAAAAATTCGTCTAAATTGTTTGAAAAAATTCCAACAAAACGCAGTCTGTCTAAAAGTGGCACCGTATTATCTGCAGCTTCTTGAAGTACTCTTGCATTAAACGCTAACCAGCTTTTTTCTCTATCGATATATTTCTGTTCGTACACTGTAATTATTTTAAATCTTTGGGGAAAATAGTTTTATGTGTTTTGCCCTTATGGATTGTATCCCAACTGTCGGCATCAAATTGCAATGATACGAAGCCCGAAGTTGGAACATTCTCTATAAAAACATCCCCAAATTTATTAACAAAATTTGTAATAGCCTCGTTATGTCCGAAAAGAATAACGCTTTCAAAACTATTATCACACGATTTAATAACTTTTTCGAGTTGTTTTTCATCAAAAGTGTATAAATCATCTCTAAAAATAATACTTTCTAAAGGATAAGATATGTTTTGCGCAAAAATTAAAGCAGTTTCTGAGGCTCTCGCAGCTGTACTGCTCCACATTATATATGTTTTAGGTAGATACTCTGAAATATTTAATGAAACATCATGCGCGTCCAAAATTCCCCTTTTCATTAACGGACGATCAAAATCTTTTAATGGTGCTTCCCAGCTAGATTTGGCATGACGAATTAAAATAAGATTTTTCATAAACAGCAGAATTTAAAAACCTGAATTGCAGGCTATTTTTAATTAAGTTCTAATTTACAAAAGAAATTTTAAACCTTCTCCTTTTTTTATTTCTGTTAACATTATAACGAAATTTTAACAAGAATAAACAATTCGCAATCTGTTAACAATTACAAAATTATAGAAAACCAAAAATCACATTTTATGTACTTCATCTATAAAATTAGTATTTAGTCGATAATGTGACAGTTCGTAATATTTTAACTAAATATTTGATTATTAGCTATTTATGCGATGGCAAATAAACCATTTTCAACTAATAAATCAAAAAAATGTACGAAAAAATTTCAATTTTTAGAGTTAAAAAAAAGCGTTTTTGAGTCAATTTTTGACAAAAAAACAACACTTCAACGAGTTTTTAGGTTAGTTATAGATAAAAAAATAATAATAGAAAAACTCTAATATAACTTTGATTCTGTTAAAATTTCATAAATACTTTAAAACTAAATCTTAAGTTATGAAAACAAAATCTACTCTTGAAAAAGCAGTAAAATTTGTAAGCAATTGTAAGTTTATTTTTTTCTCGAAGAAAAATATCTTTAGCAAAAACATTTTTAATCTGCTTTGCTTATTAATTACTTCAGTTGCATTTTCGCAAGCTGGTTCGTGTAATTCTGAAATAACTATTGACGGAGATAATTATCAAAAGTACAATGGTTTTGAAGTTTCGTTTTTACTGCAAGTTAAAAATACTGGAAGTAATACGGATACTTATCAATTATCTGCTGAGAACTTTTCAAATTTTCCAGAAAACCCTGATGGCAGTACTACAAAAAGCAATGTTTTAATGAACAATAGACTGGAGAGCAAAAATTATTCTCCCCTGAATAAAACACTTACACTTTCTCCAGGAGAAACGGCTGAGTTTTATGTAAAACTAAGCTTGGCTGATATTTCTACACTCGATCAATGGAACGGCACTTCGGTCACAGTAACTTCTACCACTTGCCCGGACAGCAAAAGCCAAACTATTGTGCATACCTATATTCCCCCAAAAAAGACAAAAGGTATTGGATTTACTTTGCCAGTATTAGATCTGAAAAATAAAACAACTCCCAAAACATTAAGTGCTTTTTACTACTCTATGTAGGTGCAAATCGTTTTCAGTTAGTTAAAATATTATATCAATATTAAACATTTTAATATGAAAAACTTTACTTTCGAAAAAAGAATAAAAATCCTTCTAAGTTTTCTATTAAGCATTTTGTTTCTTAATGTTTATGCTGGAGAAGGAAGTAAACAAACAACTCCTGACATTAATCATAGGGCTTCACTTGCGATAAACAATAGCACTTATGGAAGTTTTGGTAGATATGGTTCGACAGATGCACAGCGATTGTATATTCGAATTCAAAACCCAAATAGCGAAAAAGTATATTTAGGTTTTAGCAGAGCTAGAAGATCAAGTCCAACTGGCACTGAAATTAATTCTAGATTTAGAATCATAAGACCTGATGGAAGTGTAGCATATGCAAACTATACTTTGGATGGTACCTCATCGAACATATCAGGTACTGAGGCTCAAAAACTTGCAAGAGCTCAAAATGGTCCAAATGGTATCGACGGAGTTACTACTGCTGGATACACTCCTATAGTTTTTAACCCAAATGGCATGCCTGCTGGTGATTACTATATCGAATTTGAGAGCTCAACTGATGGTAGCAGTACTGAAATTTACTATAACTATTACGATATTACAGTTGCCAATAGTTCAAACAAATCAATTCCTGGACGTATTTACTCAAAACGCTGGGCTTTTGCTATGGATGATGTTGATACTGACTTTAATGGCGCTTTTTATGTTTTTGCTCCAGATAACGGTTCTACAACTGGGGCCGTTACTCAAAACGGTTTTGTAAATAAAATCAATTTTAATGGTGCTGGTTTCAGACCTTGGTATTTCAATGTGGCTTTTAATAATACAGGCCCAGGAAATTCAGGAAATGCAGCTAATGATCAAAAAAGTATTTATAATGCACCGAATGCTACGCAAATGAGTCCAAAATATGAGGTCTTCCTAAATGATCCTGATATTAATATATGGAAAAATGGAACTTATAACGGTAACATACAAATTAACGGAATTACCAATTGCGGTATTGGCGAAAGCAATATAAACATTAGTGTTTTTAAAAGCGGAACTATCGAAATACTTCTTGACTTTAACGGTGGAGATGGAATTTATACTCCAGGCACAAAAGATGTATTAAGTACCCAAACAGTTACAGCATCGGGAGCTCCTCCTTATGCCGTAAGTGTTCCTTGGAATGGAAAAGATGGTTTAGGAAACACTATCGCACAAGGCACCTCAATACCAATAGTCGTTACTTTTGGACAAGCTGCTTTCCATTTCCCGATATATGATGTAGAAGAAAATCAATATGGTTTCTCCTGTACAACGGTTAGACCTGCGGCTCCATCTGGATATGTTTTAAAATTCTACTGGGACGACAGCAATATTACTTATACTGGAGGTACTTTTGACGCCAAAGTAAATCTTACTGGCTGTACACCAAATGGTACTCCTCCAAGCAATTGCCATAGATGGAATGGGTTTAATGACAATAATAATAGCTCGCCTCAATATGGAAATTTAAATACCATCAATACTTGGTGGTATGCCAATCGAGACTTTGTAACTTCTAATATCGTTTTGCCACCATTCTACACTGTTGCACTAGGAACAACAAGCAATGTTACTTGTTTTGGCGGTAATGATGGTAAAATTCAGATTAATGTAACAAACGGAACGGGTCCGTTTAAGTATTACATTAACGGAGAAACAACCGTAAATACTTTACAAAGTTTACCTGCTGGAACTTACAATATCAAAGTTGTTGATGCAAATGGATGTTCTGCAAATATAAATGGCGTTGTAATTACACAACCTGCCGCTGCAGTAACCGTTGCCAAAACGTCTCAAACTGATGTATTGTGTTTTGGAGCTTCAACTGGAGCTATTAATATAACAGCCTCTGGAGGTGTAGCGCCTTATACTTATGACTGGGCAGATCTTACAGGAACAACTGATCCTGAAGACAGAACTGGACTTATTGCCGGAACATATACCGTAACCGTAAAAGATTCTAAAGGATGTACTTCTGCGCCTCTTACCATTACAATCACACAATCAGGTTCAGCAGTAACCGTTGCCAAAACATCTCAAACTGATGTATTATGTTTTGGAGCTTCAACTGGAGCTATTAATATAACAGCCTCTGGAGGTGTCGGACCTTATACTTATGACTGGGCAGATCTTACAGGAACAACCGATCCTGAAGACAGAACTGGACTTATTGCCGGAACATACACAGTAACCGTAAAAGACGCAAACGGATGTTCTGCAGCGCCTCTTGCCATTACTATAACACAGCCTGCTTCAGCAGTGGTCGTTGCCAAAACTTCCCAAACTGATGTATTGTGCTTTGGCTCTTCAACAGGAGCAATCAACATAACAGCTTCTGGAGGTGTAGCGCCATATACTTACGACTGGGCCGATCTTGCGGGAACCACTAATCCTGAAGATAGAACCGGACTTATTGCAGGAACTTATACTGTAACGGTGAAAGATGCAAACGGATGTTCTTCAGGTCCTCTTTCTGTAACCATAACACAGCCTGCTTCAGCAGTGGCTGTTGCTAAAACTTCCCAAACTGATGTATTGTGCTTTGGCTCTTCAACAGGAGCAATCAACATAACAGCTTCTGGAGGTGTAGCGCCATATACTTACGACTGGGCCGATCTTGCAGGAACTAATGATCCTGAAGACAGAACAGCACTGCCTGCAGGAACTTATACCGTAACGGTGAAAGATGCAAACGGATGTTCTGCCGCGCCTCTTGCCATTACTATAACACAGCCTGCGTCAGCAGTGGTCGTTGTCAAAACTTCCCAAACTGATGTATTGTGCTTTGGCTCTTCAACAGGAGCAATCAACATAACAGCTTCTGGAGGTGTAGCGCCATATACTTACGACTGGGCCGATCTTGCGGGAACCACTGATCCTGAAGATAGAACTGGACTTATTGCAGGAACTTATACTGTAACTGTGAAAGATGCAAACGGATGTTCTGCCGCGCCTCTTTCTGTAACCATAACACAGCCTGCTTCAGCAGTGGCTGTTGCTAAAACTTCCCAAACTGATGTATTGTGCTTTGGAGCTTCAACTGGAGCGATCAACATAACAGCTTCTGGAGGTGTAGCGCCTTATACCTACGACTGGGCTGATCTTGCAGGAACTAATGATCCTGAAGACAGAACAGCATTGCCTGCAGGAACTTATACCGTAACCGTGAAAGATGCAAACGGATGTTCTACAGCGCCTCTTGCCGTTACAATTACACAGCCTGCTTCAGCAGTAGCCGTGGCTAAAACTTCGCAAACCGATGTATTGTGTTTTGGCGCTTCAACAGGAGCAATAAATATAACAGCTTCTGGAGGTGTAGCGCCTTATACTTACGATTGGGCCGATCTTGCGGGAACTAATGATACTGAAGATAGAACAGCATTGCCTGCAGGAACTTATACTGTAACGGTGAAAGATGCAAACGGATGTTCTGCAGCGCCTCTTGCCGTTACAATTACACAGCCAGCTTCAACAGTAGCTGTGGATAAAACTTCACAAACCGACATATTATGCTTTGGATCATCAACTGGAGCTATTAACATAACAGCTTCTGGAGGTGTAGCGCCTTATACTTACGATTGGGCCGATCTTGCAGGAACCACTGATCCTGAAGACAGAACCGGACTTATTGCAGGAACTTACACCGTAACCGTGAAAGACGCAAACGGATGTTCTGCCGCGCCTCTTGCCGTTACAATTACACAGCCTGCTTCAGCAGTAGCCGTGGCTAAAACTTCCCAAACCGATGTATTTTGCTTTGGCGCTTCAACAGGAGCGATCAACATAACAGCTTCTGGAGGTGTTGCCCCTTATACGTACGACTGGTCCGATCTTGCAGGAACTAATGATACTGAAGATAGAACCGGACTTATTGCAGGAACTTTTACCGTAACCGTAAAAGACGCAAACGGATGTTCTGCCGCGCCTCTTGCCATTACAATTACACAGCCTGCTTCAGCAGTATCCGTAGCTAAAACTTCCCAAACTGATGTATTGTGTTTTGGCTCTTCAACAGGGGCAATCAACATAACAGCTTCTGGAGGTGTAGCGCCTTATACGTACGATTGGGCTGATCTTGCGGGAACCACTGATCCTGAAGACAGAACAGCATTGCCTGCAGGAACTTATACTGTAACTGTGAAAGATGCAAACGGATGTTCTGCCGCTCCACTTTCTGTAACTATTACACAGCCAGGTGCTGCTTTATCATGCTCTGTTGTACAAAATAAACCAGTGACCTCAAATGGTTTAAGCAATGGTGAAGCAACTGTAACTCCAATTGGGGGTACTCCTACTTACACTTACTTATGGGATAATGGCGAGAATACGCCTAAAGCAGTAGCTCTAAATGCAGGAACACATAGCGTAAAAGTTACGGATGCAAATGGCTGCTTTACAGAATGTACTGTTTTAATTACAGAACCTAATGTACTTTCATGTAGTATTTCGCAAGATAGCGCTGTAAAATGTTATGGAGGGAATACTGGTAAAGCGACGGTAACAGCTGTGGGCGGTAACGGAGAGTATACTTACCTTTGGGATAATGATGAAACAACTGCACAAGCAGTTGCTTTAACAGCAGGTTTACATTCTGTAAAAGTTACTGACAAATTAGGATATACTACTACATGCGAAATAACAATTGGTCAGCCTCAAGCTCCTTTAAGCGCAACAACAACGCAAGTTAATGTAGCTTGTGGTGGCGGAGCAACAGGTTCTGCAACTGTTATACCATCTGGCGGAACAAGTCCTTACACTTACTCTTGGGATACTAATCCTGTTCAGACAGATGCTACAGCTACAGGATTAAAAGCTGGAAATTATAATGTTACGGTTAAAGATGCTAACTTATGTGCCATCGTAAAAACTGTAATTATTATCGATGGAGATTCTGTTATACCGGTTATAGATCCACTACCTGCAGTTTCTACTATCAATTGTCCAGCAGAACCTGTTTTTGCACAAGCAACAGCAACTGACGACAGTGGAACGATCTCTTCATTGACTTATGAAGATACTACTACAGAAGGAAATTGCGCTGGAACTTATACCAAAACAAGAACATGGACTGCGAAAGATGCTTGTGGAAATGTTTCACTTCCTGTAAGTCAAACCATAATTGTGCAAGACAATTCTGCTCCAACTTGGACAACTCAAGCCGCATCTTTAGACAAAACTATAGAATGCAGTGACGAACAGGCTTTAGCAAATGCTCAATCTTTATTCCCAATAGCTAATGATACTTGTGACAGTGATGTTTCTAATATCACTAAAGTAAGCGGACAATTTGTAGCTTCTGAAGGATGCGGAAATGCAGGAACTTACACCAACACTTGGACGGTAAAAGACGATTGTGGAAATACTTCTGAAACTTTCACTCAGATAATTACAATTCAGGATACAACTGCGCCAACATGGACTACTCAAGCTGGCACTTTAAACGCAACTTTAGAGTGTAGCGATACAGAAGGACTTGCTGCTGCTCAGGCTCAATTCCCAATTGCTTCTGACTTATGCGATACTGATGTTTCTAATATCACTAAAGTAAGCGGACAGTTTACAGCTTCTGAAGGATGCGGAAATGCAGGAACTTACATCAACACTTGGACTGTAAAAGACGATTGTGGAAATACTTCTGAAACTTTCACTCAAATAATTACAATTCAGGATACAACTGCGCCAACATGGACTACCCAAGCTGGCACTTTAAACGCAACTTTAGAGTGCAGTGACACAGAAGGACTTGCTGCTGCTCAGACTCAATTCCCAATTGCTTCTGACTTATGCGATACTGATGTTTCTAATATCACTAAAGTAAGCGGACAGTTTGTAGCTTCTGAAGGATGTGGAAACGCAGGGGCTTACACCAACACTTGGACAGTAAAAGACGACTGCGGAAATACTTCTGAAACTTTCACTCAGATAATTACAATTCAGGATACAACTGCGCCAACATGGACTACTCAAGCTGGCACTTTAAACGCAACTTTAGAGTGCAGTGACACAGAAGGACTTGCTGCTGCTCAGGCTCAATTCCCAACAGCTTCTGACTTATGCGATACTGATGTTTCTAACATTACTAAAGTAAGCGGACAGTTTGTAGCATCTGAAAACTGTGGAAATGCTGGAACTTACACCAACACTTGGACTGTAAAAGACGATTGCGGAAATACTTCTGAAACCTTTACTCAGACAATTACAATTCAGGATACTACAAAACCTGCTTTTGTTGGCGAATTGCCTTCAGATATTACAGTTTCTTGTGATGCAGTTCCAGAGCCATTTAATATGGAAGCTTCTGACAATTGCAATGGAGACTTGCCAATTGTTTTCAGCGAAACAAAAAGCGATATTAAAAACGAATGCGGTACAGAATATACCTTAACTCGCAACTGGTCAACAAGTGATTGTGGAGGAAATTCAATTTCTTATACTCAAATTATTACAGTAAGAGATACAACACCTCCAACAGGTACTGCACCAGCAGATGTTGCTAATTTGCAAAATGCTGCAGACATTCCAGCAGGAAGCCCAGAAGACATAAAAGATGCGGCTGATAACTGTAGTGGAACGGTAAATATTACTGTAAACGACACTAACAATGGAGGAACTGGATGTAATGGAGAATCTTACATTTTAACCAGAACTTATACGCTAACAGATTGTGCAGGAAATAAAACTGAATTGGTACAAACCTTTACAGTTGAAAATAAAGTTTCTGTGAGCGGTATAGCTACCAATGTAAGCTGTCAAGGAGAAAGCAACGGTTCGATAGCAGTTACTAGCAGTCCTGGAGCTACGGTAGTGATTACAAATCAAAATAATGAGGTCGTTGGAAATACTAATTTACCAGCTGGAACATATACACTTACTGCAACGTCTGTAGTAAATGGTGAAAACCAAACTTGTACAGCAACTGCAACAGTTGTGATTACAGAGCCTGATTATAGAGTTAAAATATCTGGACAAATCATAAATGTAGATACGAATGCTCCAATTGCAAATGTACCTGTGACATTGATTCCGCAAGGAACAACTACTGGTCCAATACAAATGCGTATTACTGGCGCCGATGGAATGTACAGTTTTACAGGAATGCCTGCTGGAAGCTATTTGGTACAAGTTCAAGATGCTAATTTAAATAGTGCACATCAATTATATCCTGTTGATTCAAGCTTGTTCTTTACTACTCTTGAAGAATGTGCTTTCCAAGTTCATAACTTTGAATACGGAAAATCAAACCTTCCAGTTCTTGGAGATTATGTTTGGTATGATCTTAACAATAACGGAATTCAAGATGAATGGTACGACGCTAATAATGATGGAGTGGTGACCAAAAACATTCCAGATTCAAATGGATCTATCGACTATAGCCAATGGGAATGGATTGACCTTAACGGAGACGGAAGCTATACTGGCCCACAAAACAATGGCGAATTAAATGCCGCAGGTTTTGGAAATGCGTTAAGTGCCAATGTAATAATCGATGGTCCAAACGGATATCATGAAGAAGTAATAGTGGGTATCGAAGGATTCTGGAGAGATCGTCCTGAGACAGCAAATCCTTATGGAGACTATACGATCAAATTGGTTAGAGATGCCAACTTTGATGCTGTGGCTGCTGCTTTAGGAGCAACTGGTTTAGTAAAAGTTCTTCCATCAATATCTGGTAAAAAAATAACAGCTAAAACAAGCAAATTGCAATTGCATACCGTTTGTACAACAACAACAGACAGTGGTTATGTTGTAACGGTAACTCCAGAAGATTTGGTTCATTTAGATGCCGACTTTGGTGTAAGCTGTAAAGATTACAAAGATATTGTTGCCAACGATGATAATGCTGGTCCAATTGCAGGTGTAAACCATACTACAACTAATGTATTAAATGTATTGCCAAATGATACTTTAGAAGGAAATGCCATAACTGCATCTGATGTTATTATTACAACTGTAACACCAAACGAGTTTTTACAGTTAAATCCTGATGGTTCTGTTGATGTACTACCAAATGCTCCTGTAGGAACATTAACAATGGTATATCAAATTTGCGAAGCTGATCAAACAGACAACTGCGACACTGCAACAGTTACAGTTACAATTGAAGCTCCAGTAATGACCGTTACAGCAACTTCAATATGTGTTAATGATGTTCCATATATTGATTATGTAGTAACAGCAGTAAACTTCACTCCTGTAAATGGTGTAACCATTGCTTGGGCAGACGGCAACAACAATGTCGTAACAACAATGAACAATTTACCATTAAGCGGTCGTGTATTGTGGCCAGGAGCGGTTGTAGACGAGCAAGGAAAAGGAATCGATTGGCCAGGCTGGATTTTTGAAAACAACAGATGGATTGAAGGAGCAGATGGATTTGAAAAATTACGTCCAACTACCAATGTAACTTTCACTGTTAATCCAAGTGAGACTATTACAATTAGTTATCCACCTGCAGATCCTTATTGTACTGCAAGACCAACATTTGCAATAGTGGCTAATGATGATACTCCTGCACCAATAACAGCAAGTGCAACGCAAACTACTGTAGGCAACGTTTTAACTAACGATACATTAAATGGTAGCCCAGTAAATATAAATGATGTAACACTAACCACAACTATTTCGGATCCAAAAGGTTCAATATCTATTAATCCTGATGGAACTATAAGTGTTGCACCAAACACACCAGGCGGTACATACACTTTGACTTATCAAATCTGCGAAAAAGCCGATTTTGGAAATTGTGATACCGCAATTGTAACAGTAGTAGTTCTTGATCCGCCAGCACCACCTACTCCAGTAGTAGCGAATGATGACAACTTCAATAATATTGGATGTAATTCTTTTGGATTAGTAGGCAATGTATTGAGTAATGATGTAAAAGGAATAACTCGCGCATCACTTGAATTAGTAAACTTTACACTTCTTACAGAAGGTAACAATACTAAAACAGATCCAAACATTACTATTGACAATTCTGGAAACGTAAATGTATCCAGTCTAACACCTGCCGGGACTTATACTTATAGCTATAGAATCTGCGATAAATTAAGTTCTGAAAATTGTGACACTGCAACGATTACTATTATAGTAGTTCCAAATGGTGTTACTGAAACCAGATCGACAGCATGTAACGATGATTCAACATTGGTTAACTTAAGTAGCCTACTTCCTGAAGGAAGCCCTACAACAGGAGTTTGGCAAGATAGAAACAATACCAATGCGTTACAAGGAGGCATTCTTAATCCGTTTGGTTTAGCATTAGGCAATTACGTTTTTGAATATGTAATAGCAGATCAAAACTGTCCAAGAAGCATAGTTTTAAACATGGAAATCAATGATGATTGTAAAGTCTTAGCTTGTGGTGATGTGTTAGTGCATAATGCTTTCTCTCCTAATGGCGATAACATGAACGATTTCTTCAAAATTGATAATATTGACGAACTAACTTGTTATCCAGGCAATACTGTTGAAATATATAATCGCTGGGGAATTCTAGTTTTTGAAACTTCAAATTATAACAATACAACAAATGCTTTTGATGGAACTTCACGAGGAAGAACAACTGTTAAGCAATCTGACGGACTACCAACTGGAACCTATTTTTACATTATTACGTATAAATCTCTAGATGGAAACAACAATGTTCAAGATCATAAACTAGACGGGTATTTATATTTATCTAGATAGCAATTAGAATACGCTGCAAATAAATATTTGCAGCGTATTAAAAAATCTATATTTTTTTGATTAATTCCAAAACATAATTAATTAAAAAACAATGATTTAAATAGTCAATAGTAATTATTAAATTAATAAAATCTACTATGAGAACAAAATTATTTTTCTTCGTCATTCTGTTAGTTACATGTTCAGGGTATGCACAGCAAGATGCGCAGTACACACAGTATATGTACAATACAATAGCCATAAATCCTGCCTATGCAGGTTCCCGTGGAGTATTCAGTGTATTTGGCCTTTACCGCACCCAATGGGTCGGTCTTGATGGAGCGCCAGAGACAAGCAGCTTCTCAATCAATACGCCAATAAACAATAGCAGATTAGGCATTGGAGCTTCATTGGTCAATGATAAAATTGGCCCTACAAATGAAAACAACATCTCAGTCGATCTGTCTTATACCATTCAGACCTCTGCAGATTTTAAGCTTTCATTTGGCATCAAAG